>CAVPMI010000037.1:0-103101 GCA_963705975.1 uncultured Pseudomonadota bacterium | reverse complement strand
ACCACGCTGCGCACCGTGCCGCCATTGGCCAAAACTTGCTGCGCCAAGCCGGCTGCGCTCAGTGTTTCGTCATCCGGATGCGGTGCGAATATCAGCAACCGTTCGCCTTGGCCGACCGCAAATTTTTGTGGGGCTTGGGCAAGCAGGCAAGTCGAGAACAGCAGTAAAGTAATACCCACCACATTGCGTGTGACTTGGCTGAAATATCGGGATTGAGTAGCAGAATTCATGAAATATAGATTAGCTTATAACTATTAAAAAAGGTAATTATTCAGCGTAATCATTTAGCTTTAAAACAAAGCTCAGTAGGATAGGATGCGCCAACCAACGGGCGGCGCATCCTATCCAATCCATTTTTTCGCTGAATAGTTGCAAAAGAAAGAATCATATAGTAATTTCAGCTGTTAACCATGATTTATTAGCACAATAGTTCATTTAAACTAAGCATCCTGCAACTTTTGCGTAACCCGTTGTAAATCCTCTTCGGTATCTACGCCCGCTTCCGGGGTTTCCTCCACGATTCGCACCCGAATTTTTTCGCCGAGCCAAAGTATCCGCAGTTGCTCTAGCGCCTCCACGCCTTCCAGTTCCGAAGCCGGCCATTGACAATAGCGCCGTAAAAATCCAACGGTATAAGCATATATCCCAATATGCCGCAGATGCGGCAGTTCAGAATCCGCAGTGGAATGTTTTTCCGGAAAAGTCCGCCGCACCCAAGGAATCGGCGCTCGGCTAAAATACAACGCATACCCCTCTTTATCCAGCACCACTTTCACGGCGTTTGGATTGAAAATTTCTTGCAGGCTGTGAATTTTTGCCGCCAGCGTGGCAATGCCGGCTTGGGATTGTTCAGCCAAAACCTCAGCCACAGCATTGATATAGCTAGGCGGTATTAGCGGCTCATCGCCTTGCAAATTAACCACTATTTGCTCATCGGCCCACCCTAAAGTATTTGCTACTTCCGCAATCCGTTCCGTGCCTGACTGATGGCTGCCGGCAGTCATCACCACTGCAAAACCCAAGGCTGCGACGGTATCGAAAATAGTCTGATCATCGGTCGCCACCACCACTTGTTCCGCCTCGGCTTCTAATGCCCGCTGACAAACATGGGCGATCATCGGTTTACCGGCAATATCCAATAAGGGCTTGCCTGGCAAGCGCGTCGAAGCAAAACGCGCCGGAATTACAACTTTAAAGGGTGTTTTCATTGCCTTAATGCCGCACTTTCTTCGTAGCTTAATTCCCGGGCTTCGTCTTCCAGCATCACCGGAATCTCATCGCGGATCGGGAAAGCCAGGTTATCGGCTTTACAAATCAATTCCTGATTATCTTTGTCATAAAGCAAAGAACTTTTGCATAATGGGCAGGCCAAGATGTCGAGTAATTTTTTATCCATGAGTTTTATATTTAAGTAAGGTTAGAATCTGTTGGGCAAATGCCTCGGGCAAAGCCGCGGTTACGGGTAAGTACCAATGTTTGGCCTCGGCAAAACGCCGGCATTTCACCGCGTCTTTTTCGGTCATTAACACTGGGTTTTGATCTTTAAACTGTAGGTCGGCTGCGGAAAATACATGATGATCGGGAAACGCGTGCTCAGTGCAAAGCAGGCCGGCTGCGGACAAGCGCTTAAAAAACCGGCTGGGATTGCCTATCGCCGCGACTGCGTGACAGGCGATGCTTTTAAACTCGGCCAGCGGTTTAATCTCGCCAGTTAGCAAGTTCACCAATTGCTCGCCTAGGCAATGCATGGCAAATTCATGTTCCTGCAAATCCTGACCGCCGTTGACTACCACCAGATCCACGGTCTTAATGCGTTCCGGCGGTTCGCGCAAAGGCCCAACCGGCAGGCAATAACAGTTACCGAAACGGCGTTCGCCGTCTATCACCACAATTTCGACATCGCGCTGCAAAGCCAAATGCTGTAAGCCATCATCGGAAATGATCACGTCACAATGATTATTGGCCAACAATTCCCGGCCGGCCGCCAGTCTATTCGCGCCGACAGTTACCGGACACCCGCAACGCCTAGCCAATACCAGGGCTTCATCGCCAACTAAGGCAGGATCGCTTTGGGTGGTAACGGCTTGCACCTGCTTATCCGCACCGCCGTAACCCCGGCTAATCACGCCCGGTTTAAAACCTTGCTGCCTTAAAAAATCCGCCAGCCATATCACCAACGGTGTTTTGCCTGTACCGCCTACCGTGATATTACCGACGATAATCACCGGTACCGGCAAGCGGCCGGACTTCAGCAGGCCTTTGCGATATAAAAATCGCCGTAGCCGCATGGCGTCTACATACAACATAGACAAAGGCATGAAAACACTGGATATATACATCTCAGTATACCAAGCGTCTTCTAACCATCTAGCAAACGATTTCTTCATTTCTTGTCCGGTGGATTGATCGCAAACGTCAGATGATGAAATCCGGTTTGATTGGCCGCGTCAAGCGCGGTTACAACGGCTTGATGCGGGGTCTTGCCATCGGCGTTAATTATAAACGGCAATAGCTTGCTTTGCGGGGGCAATTGCGCCAATTCGGCTTTCAGGCTTTCCACATCCGGCTTAGCTATAGGCCTGGCTTTGCCGCCGCTGCCGCTAGCCAAGGCATAATCGCCGGCGGCGCTAATGTATAAATTGATGGACTCGCCTTGTTCTTGTACTTCGCTGCCATCGGCCTGCGGCAAATTAATTTTAATATCGGTATGGTGCCGAAAAGTTGTCGCCATCATAAAGAAAAACAACAACACCAATAATACGTCTATCATCGGAATCAAGCCGATTTCGACCGGCGTTCTTCTTCTGCGGCGAAAATCCATTACACATCCTCTTCTCTAGAACCTTGCATTATATCGATCAGCCGCAAGGATTCTTCCTCCATGCGCAGCACATGATCATCAACCAGACGCTCGAAGTAACGATGAAAAAACAGACTGGGAATGGCGACAGTTAAACCCGAAGCCGTGCACACCAAAGCTTCCGAAATACCGCCGCTGAGTACGCTGGGATCACCCATGCCGCCAACGGAAATGTCGGAAAACACCCTAATAATGCCGTCTACCGTGCCTAATAGACCCAATAGCGGCGTAATGGAAGCGATACTGCCCAGCGCGTTGAGATAGCGTTCCAATTCGTGCGTCACTTGCCGGCCGACTTCTTCAATGCTGGTCTTCATCATTTCGCGGCCGTGTTTTCGATTTAACAGGCCGGCGGCCAGAATTCTACCCAGGGGCGAACTGAACTTGATGCGGCGGATGACGCTTTCATCGAGTTTATGCTCACGATAGAGTTGCCATATATAAGGCACCAGATCCGCAGGAATAATCTTTGAGCGCTGCAAAGACCAGAGGCGTTCGCCGATGATGGCCATTGCGACGATAGAAGACAAGATAATGGGAAACATCATCCAGCCGCCATTTTTAATAATCTCAAACACCTTAAGCTTCCTCAGTTTTGTAACATATGCGGAATTTTAACCGAATTATTTGATTAACATTAGACTCTTCGCACATCTTTACCGCAAACCCGCCTTGAGTCAATCTAGAGATAGACTTTGTACAGCCGGCGCAATAACCTATACAGAATTTATCCGCAACCACGAGGCAGAAATGGGCGCCAGAGTCGGCTTGAATGACCAGGATGCTAGTGCTGAAGGCACGCCTTATGACGTTTCCACTGATGGCATAGACGGACCTCAACCGTACGATTGCCGAACATGAAGCGCACGGTTTTGTTTAATCATTAAGGCACAATCCACTCGGTAATCGGCGAAATCATCTGTTTTCCAACAACATCCAATTTAACCAAATAAGCGCCTTTGGATGCGAAACGCTGTTCTGGCCCAAGACTCAATCTGGGGAAGGTGCCTGGATTTAAGGCGTTTTCAGCTTCATGTTCAACATATTCCAGCATGTAATCGCGCGAAAAATGGTCAACAATCGGCTCCAAGCCATATTGGAGGATATTTAAGGCGTAATAGATGTTATATTGCAAATTCGCATTGGTAATCGCCAATTTACGAGTATTCATCCAGGCTCTAATCCTAAATGCATGGGGCGTATAAGCGCTCGGCAATTCGTAAGGATAACTAAAAATGATTTTGTTGCTCGCATTCTTCCAGCGGTTTTTAGAATCTGTTTGTAAAACAGTCGAGGGCAAAAATACTCGATCAACATGCTTAATATCTGCTGCAACCTGAGCTAAGATCTCTTCGCTATTTTTACCCGGCCAAACCACCAGGTCGCCGATGGACGGATGTTTTTTTAAGTATTGCCGCCAATCGCTACGAAATGTATCGATGTTTCCGACTAAGATATTCTCAATTGCGCCGATATTTTCAGGGTTAAGGCTTTGACTAAAAACGTTCGCAGGTATACGTCCCTCAGCATCGTCAGCATAAAGTTGGACTATGGTTTGAGGTTTTTCTTGCGAAATATAGTTGGCAATGGTTTTTGCTTCTAATGCCAGACCCTGATTAAAATACACCGAATAATGGCCGTTCTTTTCGACTGCCGGCAAGGATGTGATTGGAAATAAACTCGGCAGTTTATTATTCTCGCAAAACTCATGTATGGGTAGCCATTCCCCATCCACCATGCCGCCGATCAAGGCAAATGCCGGCTGTTTTTTATAGTAAGCGGCTAATTCATTCGGCCATTCGCTGGGATTATCCGATAGCTCCCAAACCGCATGTTTCCAGATGCGAAAGCCTTTAGCAAGATCGGAGCGGTAACTGGGTGAAAAATTCGGATGTTTCTGATTGCCGGCGGTTTCAAAATTCAACCAGTCCACATATTTGCTAATGGTGGATAACATGGCGTTTTTATTCTCTGCATTAACGCTTTTGCTGACAACTGTCGCAAAATAGATGGAATTTTCGTCTACTCCAGGATCATTATGGGCGGCGAGGGTTTTTAGATAGGCAATAAGGCCCGCCATATCCTGGTCATTTAATTGATAGCGGGGCATTAATGGGCTAAGTTTTTTGCCGGATGAATCTACACCCTCTTGTATGGCCTTAGCCAAAGACTCATCGGTATACGCCGGCCGTGGATTAGCGGAACGCATTCGCGCCCAAAATACTTTGGACTGGGTTTCTTTAAACAATTTTTGAAAGAGATCGTTACGATCAAAACTGCGTGGGTTGTAAAGGCTCAGCGAAGTTATCGGCAAAACATAATTTCCGCCCTCACTAGAGCCGTACCCACTTCGTCTATGGCATTGCGCACAATTAAAATGCGCATCTTTAAACTGTATATCGCCTTCGGTTAAGCCTTGCAGGGGCTCGCCAACCGAATTGATCCCCTGATTATAAATCTGTTGGCCTAGCGCAGCTTCATCAACGATTGCAGAACCCATGTTTTCATCTGCTAAACAAGCAGTCTGCTGCAAACACACTAGTAGCATGAACAGTGAAAGTCTCATCTTTTTATAAACCGATAGCACACGGATTTGGTCCATTGTTAAATTGAATGCGAGGCGAAAATTTAATCGGCGGGGCTTGGGGAGCGGAGCAAATTTTTATATTCTTCAATAATAGCGTTTTTACCCAATAAACCTTCAAGTCTGATCCAATTATCTCCCGCCTTGCGACGCATAAAAGTCAGTGATTGATGGAACATTTTGTTGTTCCCAGCATAGGATGCATCAAATGCTTTTAATATTTTTTCTACATCAGCCTGTTTGCCTGTCAGGAAATACCAGTTTTTTCCCGCCTTAAATCTTTCGGCGTACTCCGTCAATTTGTCCGGTCTATCCTGTTCAGGATCAATGGAAATAGATAATAGCCGAAAGTTTCCATTAGACAACTTATCCAACTCAGGTTGAGCAACGGAAAATGAGGCGCTTAATATCGGGCAAACAGTCGAACAAGTTGCAAAGATAAACTGGAGCAGGATCGGTCCGCCATAATCAATGGTTTCACTTAGACTGATAGCATGGCCCATCCTGTCAACCATGACCACATCAGGTAGGCTGTAATTGGCTACGCTACGAGTATAATTAGGCGCCTCAGGCTTGTTGCCTTCCTGAATCTGCTGCTTACTTGAAAGCACCTTTTCAGATAGATCCTCTGCATAGCTTAATAAGCTATAAAATCCGCAGAGTACCAGCACAAGCAAATTTGCAAATCGACTATTCAACAGAGTCCACCCTTAAAAAATAAGCGGCGATTATCCTAGGATAACCGCCGCTTTATATTGGATCAAAACCTAGATCAAATTTTCAAATCAAATCACTAGTGTAGAGACCAAATGGCAGTTTCGTGGTGTAAAGGATCAAACTGATACATACGTAGGCGTCTGCTCGGTTCAAAATTCAATAGCATTGATATCTTATGCACGCCAACAACTGTATTGTTGCCGCTACCCGTAGCCGCCGGCGCAATAATCAATTGACTGTACGTGGTCGGATCCTTAGGTGATCCTGAAGGCATGCCTGCATTCAGCCACCAATGATCCCTTCCGAAAGTAAACCATTGCCCCGAGCCACCGATGGCCTGGGTTGATTGGAAAGTATTTTCATAACCACGTCTGCCGCCGAAATCGACACTAAAATAAGCATGGTCAAAATAATCGCCATTGATCAAAGTAATATTAGCGGTCTTACCCCTAACATTCCAGTCATACCAGGTAACCTCAGTACTATCGGTAAATCCCTTCATGTGACCATAAATGGTGTTATTGGCATAAAACAATGTCCAGTCACTATTTGGATCTTCAGTTACGCCATCTGGTAAGGCAAGACGGTTTCTCGCCTGATCGAAGGCGCGATTCAGCGCGGTCACGTCACTATCTGAGGCATGATGCGCTGCTTGGATTTTATACAGCAAATTCCACATGCGTTTTTCAGGCGCCAGATCGCTGATCATGCCAATGGCCGCAACTTTAGTTGTCTGATTCAACTTTGGGTTAACGCCGAAAACTGCTTGCTCCCACTGCGGCAAGGTTTTACCCGCTAAGTATTTAGTGGCGTTTTCGTTGACTTGCGCTTTAGGCGGATGCTTACGCCAACCCCAGGCATAACTAAGGTTATAGTATTTGCCATTGGTCATCGCTACGTCATAAACCGTTCGGGTACCGTCATTCATCGGAAAGAATGTTTGGTCCATCATAACGTGTGGTTTAGGCGGCGTAGGCAGGCCTGCGGCTGTAGGAGGGCTAAGCGCCGGATCATCGGTATACATGACCATAGGCGCAAAATCGTCCTCTCCCCGATTCAAGGTATCAATAGTGTAATGGATCGTCCAAGGCACAGTCTTTACTGCAGTGGGGTCTATAAAGGCGGTATCGGATTCGATACGATCTTCAAACCAAATTTGATGGACATTAACTACTCCACCAGTCAAAACGCCATTATTGTCATAGGTGGGTTGAACCACTTGTACTTTGTTAGGACCGCTATAATGCAACAAAGGTATACCGCTGTAGACGCGGGTTGCCAATGACTTGCCGTTCAGCGTATCGCTCGCAATTGGATTGCCTTCCAGAACATCAATAGCAGTTTGCACAGCAGCGGCGTCTTTACCGTTTGATGAGCCTATTAATTTCAATGCCTTATTGATGTCATCCCAGGGCGAGGTTTTATCAATCAAGGTAACCGTTGGCGTTGGGTGAAGGTTATAAGGGTTAGTGGGCGTTGAAGGCAGCGTATTGGGCATTTCAACGCCATTGCCATCACACATATTCAGATACTGAGTAGGCAGCATATTGCTGCCAGGCGGATCGGCGAACGGATCCTGCTGCGGGAAAATAGTATTTTGCGGCGTTATAACCGTGGTTGTCATGCCATCGGGTGAAACCGTTACAGTCGCCGGACCGGGTCTGGGTTGCGGCGGTACGCAGGCTGCGTTCGCCAGAGAAAGTCCACCTAAAGACCCTGCCGCAGCAAGCAGCAATAGTCTGTGACCGTGTTTTTGTTTTAACATAGTTGACACCATTCTTAAAATTCTTCTTCAAAATCTCGGCTTAAACAGCTGAAGATGTTTAAACGTTGGCGTTGCCGCTGTTGTCTGCATGCTGGGTAGCAAGCTTGACCGGGCCGGCGCGTCTGATTTCGTTGTCTGCTCGCTGTCCGTTTTGCACCCAGCCGAGGCGGGTTACCGCTAAATCCGGGTCCGAATCCGCAGCAAAAGCGCCCCATATCCCCGCTCCGCCATTGCCGTAATGCACCATGCGCATATTTACGCCACCTTGGTGATGGTGGTTGGACAGGTGTTTGGCAAAGCGATCAGTGATCAATTTAGAACCTTCAGCTGCAGGTTGCAGTAATTGCCAACCTGCTGGGACAGCATGTGCTTCGGCGTAAGCGGCCAATTTTTCAGGTGTGTCGTTTTCCGGATCAATGCTGATCGAATACAGGTTAACCTCTTTGCCAAGCTGGTTACCCAAGCGTTGCGCAATTTCAGAAATATGCTCAAGCGACGGAAACTTTTTTTGGCTTTCCAGGCTCATAAAATGTATCAATACCACTTTATCGCGGATTAAATCGGTGTAAAAATTATAGACTTTCCCCGTATGCGAGGTCAGCGCCACATCGGGAAATACATTACCACCCCGGCCTTGGGTAGGGGGCGGTAGTAAGGCTTTTGCTATCCGGTTTCTGAGCGCTATTTTCGAACCAACGCCCGCAGAAACGTTTTGATTGTGTTTGTTATTCATATTTTCCTCTAGAAAAATCAAAAATATCGTGATCTACCGGGTTGGATTAATCGCCGTGACCGCGCGGCACAATGTCCCAACGCAGCATCATGGCGTGATCTTCGTGGACGACGTTATGGCAATGCAGAACGTATTTGCCGTGGAAATCCCGCCAACGCATGAACAATTTAATCTCATCGTTCGGACCCAGCAGCGCCACGTCTTTTCTAGAATGAAGATAACTATTGGCAGGTACCGGCTTGCCGTTGATTTCCAGGATCTGGAACTCTTCAAAATGGCTATGAATCGGATGCATCCAACTATCGCCGGCATTTCTGAAAGTCCAGATTTCCGCACTGCCTTCTTCGATCAAAGCTTCCGGGCGATTAGGATCCATCAGCTTGCCATTGATCGTCCATAAGCCGTTATCGTAATCGAAGACAAACAAACGTTCTTTTCTAACTTCCGAGAAGTCAATAGGCGGTAGCTCACGTAATTTAGCGGGGATTTTGCTATGGTCTTTTCCAATAGCCGCAACCACCCGAAATTGCATGATTTGATCGGGATTGCTCAATTGCCTACCGGTCCAACCGGCGCCATCCTGACGAATTTCCATATGATTGATCATATAGAGCAACTCGCCCGGCTGATAATTAGAAAAGTCAATAATAATATCGTGCCGATTTGCCGGACCCATTCTGACAGTGGTGATTGAAAGAGGCGCGGGCAGCAAATTGCCGTCAGTTGAAATCACATAAAACATCTCATCGCTGCCTGATAGCGTACCATCAGCTTTGCTGGTTTGAAATGCAATGTCGTATATTCTTGAAGGACCGCCGTTCAGCAGACGAAAACGGTATTTACGCGCTTCAACCACAAAAAAAGGTTGAATTGTGCGATTGACGGTAAAACGGTCGCCGACCATGCCGTGGGTAGTATACAGAGCGCTGGGCAAGTCATTATTATCCGGGGCCGGATTAAAGAAATCCCAAGCCGGTTGTCCGTTCTGATCAAACATCACATCATGCATAATCAGAGGTACATCGTATTTACCGCTGGGTAGCTGAAAAGTCCCTTCTTTAGTCTCATCATTGGCATCCAATTCATCAAACAGCGTATAAAATCCTGAAAGACCCGCATAAACATTAGTTGCTGTAAAATCCAGACGATGATCGTGATACCACAAAGTGCTGAGCTTCTCCCTTGGGTCGTTACCAGCAGGAAAATTAGCATAATGATGATCCCAGAACTCACCAGGATTGATGTAATCCTGCGGTTCACCATCACTTTCGGACGCCGTATGCGCATTATGTAAATGGATAGTAAAACTAGGTAGCGCAAAACTGATATTGGCAGCGCCTACCTGCGGTAAGTTGTTGACGCGTCTAACAAAAATCGGGGTTCCATAATTTTCCTGAAAGGTCATGCCAGGCGTGATGCCTTTCTGCATGCTGGGATCGCGAAATCCCCAGGCCCAAGAACCATTGTGATAAGGCGCATCCGTGTGGTATTGCCACAGAAACTCTTCCAGGTAATGCACGTAAAATTTCTTTGGTTTAAATTCGTTATAGCGCTGGTGGCGTTGCGGATCGGGAGGAACTCCACCACCCGCTTTAGTAGAGAGAAAACTCTCGCTAATTGCTTTGGCAATCGGCATGACATTCAACGGTACGACAAACGGTGTAACCGGTGGACTAGGCGAGCCCACATAACTTGGGATAAATCCGTCTGGAAATACTAATTCAGCCTGGCCGAGTCTTGGCGCCAACATTCCATATCCAGCACCAACCAGACCTATTTTTAAAACATCACGTCTTGTTGCCATTATTTCTATCCCCCTTAGATTTCAATAAAATTTTTGCTTTTTATATTTCAACATCCTGTTAGTCATATTTCAGACTCGGTATTTATCCTAAGAACAGCTTTTTTTGTTCTAAGCTAGTGAATTACATTGCTTAACTCTGAAAATAAACTGTATATTTATTAAAGATAAGGCTAATGTCTCATAATTGTTACAATGAAAACCATGTCATTTATCACAAGTTTTTTATGTCATTTCACACAATTTTTCTGAAAAAATACGTGATATAACACAGTATTGTCAATATGCACAAAAGTTCAATATTTCAACAGGTTAACATGTCATGGCAGGCGAAATTAAACCAATACATTACATAATCTAATGATATTAAAAGCATTTATATAAGTACAACTACTTATTAATAAGTAGTTGTACTTAGTCCGGCTGTAAGGAATAATTTAGATATATTTTTTAATTTCATGGAAATTCTAGTGACTTATCATCGTTTTCCGGGTTTGGTAAATCGAAATTTGCTGTTTTAGATGTTGATCAATTCAGTAGATAAATGCTAGGCATAGCTTTCAATAGCCAACCTATTTTATTTGTTTGCCGTTTAAGAGGGGATTTTCGAACATTGTCGTCGAAGTGAAGATGTAATCGATCAAAGCAACCAATCAAACCATGAGTAATTCAGAGAAACCGATATCGAACATATGGCAAACTCAAACCTTGTCTTTTGCTTTGTTGGCGATATTGCCTTAACTGATGAGAGTACTTAGGGAGCTTTAGCCATATATTCCAAACCAAAAATATTTTTGTAAGGAATTCCCAATTCCAGCGACAAAGGGAAATAGCCTAAAATCAGAGTGATTTCGGCGTATGATTTATCACGCAACTACCCAATCCTACTAAAGAACTTTATGTTTAAACTTTTGAAATGGAAATGCTTAAGCCTTCTTACTCTTGTCATGCTGACAGTCTCCACTGATCTGCTCGCCGATGAGCAAAAGCTGGTATTGTCCGGCTCCAGCACAGTCGCACCACTTGCCGCTGAAATTGGCAAACGCTTCGAACAGGAAAATCCTGGCGTCCGCGTGGATGTGCAATCCGGTGGTTCATCGCGAGGGGTAAACGATGCTAAATCCGGCCTGGTTGATATAGGCATGGCTTCGCGGGCACTGAATCCCGAAGAGCAGGATTTACACAGTTACACGATTGCCCAGGACGGCGTCGGCATAATTATCAATACGGATAATCCGCTGCAGACCTTGACCGATAGCAACATCGTTGATATTTATACCGGCAAAATCAGCCAATGGCGGGAACTTGGCGGGTTCGACCGCCCCATTACGGTGGTCAATAAAGCCGAAGGCCGTTCCACCCTGGAATTGTTTTTACATCACTTTAAATTAAAGAATAGCGACATTAAAGCCCACATAGTGATTGGCGAAAACCAACAAGGCATCAAAACGGTCGCTGGCAACCCCGGCGCTATCGGCTATGTTTCCATCGGCACAGCAGAATACGAAGCCTCACAAGGCGCGCCCATTAAGTTACTACCGATGGCCAATGTCGCAGCCTCCGTCGAAAATGTCCGCAACGGCAGTTTTCCGCTAGCACGTCCTTTGAATTTGGTAACCAAATCGGAACCTACCGGACTTGTTAAACGTTTCATCGACTTTGCCCGCTCAAAAGCCGTTTATGACTTGGTTGAAGCTCAGTATTTTGTCCCCCTCACGCACTGATAAGGGCTTAGCCGGATTTTTATCGGCTATTGCTTGCTTAACCGCAGTCATTTTAGTGCTGATCGTGGTCTTTCTACTAAGAGAATCGCTGCCGGTATTGACGAAGATCGACTGGTTCCGGTTTATGACCGACGACAGTTGGCATCCAACCGAACACCAATTCGGGCTCGCGCCTATGCTTTGGGCAACCCTGGCTTCCAGCTGCGGAGCTCTGTTATTGGCTGGCGGACTTGGGCTGGCATCGGCCTTATACGGTAGATTTTATGCATCGCCCGTTGTAGCCCGGCTTTATCGGCAATTGCTGGCTCTGCTGGCCGGCATTCCATCGGTGGTGTTCGGCCTGTGGGGGCTGACGCAACTTACGCCTCTCATCGCCGCTTGGCAACCACCTGGCGCCAGTTTGCTGGCCGGCATTTTGGTGCTGTCGCTGATGATACTACCGACGGTAGCCTTAACGGCCGATTCAGCTCTCGCCGCTGTGCCGGATGCTTATTTACGCGGCGCTGCGGCATTAGGATTGTCACGCGCAGGCATGCTATTGGGCGTGGTTCTGCCTAGCGCCAAAAACGGCATCATTGCCGGACTGTTACTGGCGATGGGCCGTGCGCTGGGAGAAACCATGGCGGTGTTAATGGTAGCGGGCAATGTGGTGCAAACCCCGCAAAGCTTGTTTGACTCGGTACGCACCTTGACAGCTAACATCGCCTTGGAAATGGCTTATGCAGTCGGCGATCATCGTTCCGCCCTGTTTGTTTCGGGCTTGGTATTGACTGGATTGATTGTTATCCTGGCCATTTTAGCAATGCGTTTTGGCAAGGAGTATGAACATGCTTAACACGCGCACTTTTTGCATGAATCGCCGCGAGATAACCGACAAAGTATTGACCGTTGCCGTCAACATCTGCGCTCTGCTGGTCGTTGCCGCCTTTCTCTGGCTATTAGGCGATATTCTCTGGCACGGTACAGCACGGATTTCCTGGTCTTTTCTATACGCTGCGCCGTTAAACGCCGGCAGAGCGGGCGGCATAGGCCCGATTTTGGTCTCAACGCTGATGATATTAGGTGTTACGCTAGCCGCAGCCGTTCCGCTTAGTTTGGCTACGGCCATATTGTTGGCGGAATTTCTTAGTCAGCAGAGCCGTTTCGGCCAACTGATAGGCTTGAGCCTGGATGTGCTGGCCGGTGTACCCTCCATCGTTTTTGGCTTGTTCGGCAACGCATTTTTTAGCGTATTTCTAGGCATGAAATTTTCTATTTTGGCCGGCGGACTCACGCTTGCCTGTATGATAATGCCTATTTTGATTCGCACCGCCGAAGCCAGTCTACGGGCGATACCCGATGATTGGCGGTTTGGCTGTGCAGCGCTTGGATTATCCCACGCCACAGCGCTGCGGCATATTTTGTTGCCGGCCGCAGCCTCCGGCTTTGCTGCCGGCTTAATGCTGGGTATCGGCCGCGCCCTAGCGGAAACCGCAGCACTCATTTTTACCAGCGGCTATGTTGATCGCATGCCCTCTTCCTGGCTGGATTCCGGCCGCGCTTTATCGATACATATTTACGATTTATCCATGAATGTGGCCGGCGGCGACCGCCAAGCCTATGCCTCGGCGCTGGTGCTAATCGTTTTGCTTGTCCTGATCAATGGTGCAGCCTCAGGATTGGCGGAACGTTGGAGGAACCAAAAATTACTGAATCTATGAACGAAACCACTATTCAAAGCAGTTGTCTAGCTAACACTAAGGGCGAAGCCTATACCCTCGGTCCCTTGCAAGTAGGCCCGCCTTGTTGCGTTCCCGAAGCCGTAATTCAGGTACGCAATCTTTCTGTACATTACGGCGACCATTCGGCCTTGCAAGGCGTGTCGCTGGACCTTTATCGGGGCTGTATTACAGCGCTGATAGGCCCCTCGGGCTGCGGCAAGACCAGCTTTTTATCCGTGCTTAATCGCTTGACCGATTTGATACCCGGCTGCAAGGTTGCTGGCGACATCCGCGTTGAAGGTCAGGACATCCTTAATCCTCGCCTGGATGTCTCCTTATTACGCCGGGAAATTGGTATGATTTTCCAAAAACCGAATCCTTTCCCTTTATCCATCCGCCGCAATATTGAAATGCCCTTACGCGAACACGGCATGCAGCGGCAAAGCGATTTAGAAGAAAGAGTGGAAAGCTCGCTAACCGATGTCGGACTTTGGAATGAAGTTAAAGATCGCCTCGACAAACCGGCGCTGGCATTATCCGGCGGACAACAGCAACGCCTCTGCATTGCCCGCGCCTTGGCTTTGCAGCCCTCCGTGCTGCTGATGGACGAGCCTTGTAGCGCGCTTGACCCACTGTCTTCCGGGACGGTCGAAGATATGATTGCCGAACTGCGCGGACGCTATACCGTCGTGATCGTCACTCACAATCTGGCACAGGCAAAACGCATTGCCAATTATGCCGGCTTTTTTTGGCTACGTGAAAAGGCCGGGGCGCTAATCGAATTCGGTCAATGCCGACAAATTTTCGAGGCTCCCTCCCATGATCTTACTGCGGCTTATGTCAATGGGATGCGGGGCTAAGACCAAGACTAAAAGCTTTTTATACTATTTTGCAAAAAATATTTAATTGAAACATCTGAGGAAACCATGACCACCAGCAGCGAAATCAGTGAATCCGTCCGCCATTATTATGGTGAGGTCTTGCAATCCAGCAACGATCTGAAAACCAGCGCCTGTTGTAGTATCGACGCGATGCCCAGTTATTTAAAAGCCTTGCTGGCCGGTTTGCATCCGGAAGTTTTGGAACGTTTTTACGGTTGCGGCTCTCCACTACCCCCAGCTTTGCAAGGCAAAACCGTTCTGGATTTAGGCTGCGGATCAGGGCGCGATTGTTATTTACTCTCGAAATTAGTAGGTCCCAGCGGTCGCGTGATAGGCGTCGACATGACGCCGGAACAATTGGAAGTCGCCGTTCGTCACCGCGAATGGCATGCCGAACGTTTCGGTTTCTCCAATGTCGAGTTTCTGCCTGGTAATATTGAAAACCTGGCGGCCATCGGCATCGCTGACAACAGCATTGATGTGGTGGTATCCAACTGCGTGATTAACCTTACGCCGGAAAAACCCAAAGTACTGGCGGAAATCTTCCGGGTGCTGAAACCCGGCGGCGAATTATTTTTTTCCGACGTATTCGCTGATCGCCGCATTCCTGCCGCTTTAAGACACGACCCGGTTTTACTCGGCGAATGCCTGGGCGGCGCTTTGTATTGGGAAGACTTCCGGCGGATTCTCGATACGCTCGGCTGTCCGGATGTACGGGTCGTCAAGCAAAATCCTATCAGTCTCGACGATCCTGAAGTGACCGCCAAAATCGGCATGGTCAAATTTAGCTCAGCCACCGTACGCGCCTTTAAACTGCCATTGGAAGACCGCTGCGAAGATTTTGGCCAAGTAGCCAGCTATTTGGGCACGATCCCCGAACACCCGCATGTTTTCGAGCTTGACGATCATCACCACTTCGAAACCTTTCGACCATTGCGGGTCTGCGGCAACACCGCCGATATGCTGTCCGGTAGTCGTTATGCCGAACATTTTCAAGTACTAGGCGAAAAATCCCGGCATTTCGGACTATTTGACTGCAGCCCAGGACCACAAAGCGACGCGTCGGGAAGTAACGGTGCATGTTGCTAAGTAACTCCCACCAGGTTAGCTTTCTGACAGGAGAAATCCTGTCAGCGCATCGTCCGGTCTTACTCAGGTATGCGTTACTGCAACTGCGCGATAGTGAACTCGCAGAAGACGCGGTTCAGGAAACGCTGCTAGCCGCTTTACAATCGACCGCCGGTTTCGAAGGTAAATCAGGCTTGCGTACTTGGCTGATAGGTATTCTCAAACATAAAATTGCCGATCAATTGCGGCATAGCAGCCGGGAATGCTTATTACCCATGATTGAACAGGACAATGAACAGCTGGAAGAAACCGAAGAAGACGATTTTTTCTTGAAAAACGGCCAGTGGAACAGTAGCCCAAACACCTGGGCGTCTCCTGAGGCCTCTCTCCAAAAGCTGGAATTCTGGGCTATTTACGAGACCTGCCAAAATAATCTGCCGGCAAAAATGGCCAGGGTCTTCATGTTACGTGAATTAGTGGGCCTGGATGCAGACGAAATTTGCCGGGATACAGGGCTCAGTGATGCTAATTATTGGGTCACGCTACACCGGGCGAGGCTCAGGCTGCGTGAATGCCTGGAAATTCTTTGGTTTAATAGTAAAAAGGGAGATAAATAATGCGTAGTTGTCGCGAAATAAGCACTCTGGTTTCCCAGTCCTTAGATAAAAAATTGAGTTTCCCTGAACGTTTTGAAATGTCTTTACATTTGATGATTTGTTCGCAGTGTCGAAACTTCCGTAAACAAACCTTGTTCATGCGTAAGGCTGCACAGCGGTATGCAAATCAATTGCAAAATAAACCTATGAAAAAATGATGATTTACCGGTTTAATGACCAATAACAACAGCCATACTTAAGCGACTGCCTTTTACGGCGATATTTGGTTTTCCAAGGATTAAACATGCACGACACCCGACCCTTGCTGGCAAACAGCGATTTTCCGGCCATTTTTCGTAAGCCGCTGGAAATTATACAAGTTAATCTTGGTTATCTATGCAACTTGAGTTGCGTGCATTGCCATGTCAATGCCGGTCCTAAACGCACCGAACTGATGGATCTGGAAACACTAAAGCAGATACTGGCCTTAGCCGAGGCGGCTAATATCCATACCTTGGATTTAACCGGCGGCGCGCCGGAAATGCATCCGCATTTTCAATATTTGGTACAAACAGCGCGTGACAAGGGTATCGAAATCATCGATCGCTGTAATCTGACCATCCTGGAAGAACCCGGCTTTGCCGGTTTGGCGGAATTTCTGGCCGCGCAACAGGTGATCATCACCGCCTCACTCCCCTGTTATCTGGAAGAAAATGTCGACAAACAACGCGGCAAAGGGGTTTTCAAGGACAGTTTGGCTGCATTGCAACGCTTAAATCGCCTCGGGTACGGACAACCTGATAGCCTTTTACAATTGAATTTGGTTTACAACCCCCTGGACGCCGTTCTGCCGCCCGAACAGAAAAACCTGGAAAATGCCTATAAACAGCATCTTGAACAACAATACGGCATTGTTTTCAACCGCTTGTTTGCGCTAGCCAACATGCCTATCCAACGCTTCGGCAGCATGCTGGTCAGCCAGGGGCGCTTTGATAATTATCTCACTCTACTCAAAAACAATTACCAAGCCGATAATCTCGACAGCTTAATGTGTCTGAATACCCTGAGCATTGATTGGCAGGGTTACATCTACGACTGCGATTTTAACCAGATGTTGGGAATACCATTGGGATCGACGAGTAAATCGCGTAAACACATCAGCGAGTTAAGTTTGGATAGTTTGCAGAACTCAGCGATTGCTACCGCTGCGCATTGTTACGGCTGTACTGCCGGACAAGGCAGTAGTTGCGGTGGCGCCTTAGAGTCAAACGCCTCAAGACTCGCATCCAATTAGTCTCTTTTCAGCGATGGTTTTGGCCTCAAGAACGAAAAATCTTTCCATGAGTTAGGCTACTTCCCATGACTTTTGTAAGGATAGGCTGATAAACTAAACGCCGGCACCCAGCTTGCCGGCATAAACTCAATCAAAGCAGGTACTTGAGATGATCAACAACCGGAAAATTTATGCCGATTGGCAAAGGCCCAACCATTTCGACAACAATCTGCTGGTCATCGGCGCCGGCTCCGGCGGTTTAGTGACCGCTTATATTGCAGCCGCCGTCAAAGCCAAAGTCACTTTGATCGAAAAACATAAACTCGGCGGCGATTGTTTAAATACCGGCTGCGTACCCTCGAAAGCCTTGATCCGCTCTGCGAAATGGCTTGCGCATCTCCGGCGTGCGGAAGAGTTTGGCTTCAAAACGACTCAGGCAAATTTTGATTTTGCCAACGTCATGGAACGGGTGCAAAAAATTATCAAAGCAGTTGAACCGCATGATTCCATAGAACGCTATACTGAACTGGGTGTTGAGGTGATTCAAGGCGAGGCTAAAATCGTTTCGCCTTGGGAGGTAGAGGTAACGACGCCAGCTGGCAAACGCCTCATCAGCACTCGATCCATTATCATCGCCGCCGGCGCCAGACCGTTTATACCGCCGATTCCTGGTATTGAACAAATCAATATTCTGACCTCCGACAATGTCTGGAGTCTGCGCACATTGCCAAAACGCCTGTTGGTGTTGGGCGGCGGGCCCATTGGTTGCGAGCTCACGCAAGCGTTTGCCCGGCTTGGCAGCCAGGTCACGCAAGTTGAAATGGCCCCGCGTTTATTGATGCGGGAAGATATAGAGGCATCCGCAGCGCTCATGGTTAGCTTTCTACGCGAGGGCGTGGACGTGCGTCTTAATCATACGGCTAAGGAATTCCTGATCGAAAATGGCGAACAAATCCTGATAGCGGAATTTCAAAACCAATCTATTAAAATCCCTTTCGATCAAGTCTTGGTGGCAATTGGCCGTACCGCCAATATTGCAGGCTATGGCCTGGAAGAACTCGACATTCAATTGTCGCCGCGCAAAACGATAGAAACTAATGCTTTTCAGGAAACCAACTACCCGAATATCTACGCTGTCGGCGATGTAGCCGGGCCTTACCAGTTTACCCACACAGCGGCGCATCAAGCCTGGTATGCCGCTGTCAATGCTTTGTTTGGGCAATTCAGGAAATTCCGTACCGACTATTCGGTCATCCCCTGGTCGACCTTTACCGATCCGGAAGTAGCTAGGGTTGGTTTGAATGAGTTGGACGCCAAAGCCCAAAGCACGCCTTATGAAGTTTCGACATACGCGATAGACGACCTCGACCGGGCGATTGCCGATGGTGAAGCCCACGGTTTCGTTAAAGTACTTACTCAGCCCGGCAAGGATAAGATTTTAGGCGTAACCATCGTCGGCGAACATGCCGGCGACCTGCTTGCCGAGTTTGTATTGGCAATGAAATACGGTATCGGTCTAAATAAGATTTTGGGTACTATCCATATCTATCCGACCTTGGCCGAAGCCAACAAATATGCGGCAGGCGTATGGAAACGCGCACATGCGCCGGCAAGGCTACTGCAGTGGGTAGCGCGTTATCATGCTTGGCGTCGCAAGCATTAACTACTCAACCTAGTCCACGTGGGGTTTTTTCTTGCCGGAAGCTGGATTTGAAACAGTTTTTTCAACCGAAATAAAAAAATTTGTAAGGATTCCCGTTTAATTCCTACTAATTGGGTAGGAAGGCTTTGCGGCATACGTCCAACGGCTTTCCTGTTATCTTTCAATTATTATTAGGAAAACACTTCATGAACAAAAAAACCTTATCTTTAACTTTGACCAGCGCCATTGCTTCTACCTTATTAAGCATTGCTCCAAGCATCCAAGCCGGTGAAAACCCGTTCGCCATGTCCAGCATCGATACTTCCCAACAATTGGCCGCTGATGAAAATACCACCGAGGCTACTGGCGCCAAAATGAAAGAAGCAAAATGTGGCGCAGATAAAAAGAAAATGACGGAAGGTAAATGCGGCGCGGATAAAAAGAAAATGACGGAAGGCAAATGCGGCGCAGATAAAATGAAAGGCATGGAAGGCGCTGGTAGCCCAAAAGCTGGCGAAGCAAAATGCGGCGCCAACAAAACCGAGACTATGGCTCCTGCCGATACCGCTAAATAATCTCCGGAATATGCTGCCGATGACTATGCGTAAAGATTTTGGCATTGCCGGTTCGGGACTTGGATTGCGCCGGGCATTTATGCCGGCTTTACAAAACGCGCTTCCGGACTGCATCGATTTTTTAGAAATCGCGCCGGAAAACTGGATAGGCGTCGGCGGCAAGCTGGGGAAAAATTTTCGAAGTTTGACCGAGCGTCACAAGTTTGTGGCGCACGGTTTGGCTTTGTCGCTGGGTGGCCCTGCCCCGCTAGACCTTGAATTTTTACACGCATTAAAACATTTTCTCGACACGCACAACATAGCTTTGTATACCGAGCATTTAAGTTTTTGCGGTGACGCAAGCCAATGTTATGATTTGTATCCAATCCCTTTTACCGAACAGGCGGTGCAGCATATCGCAGCACGAATTCGGCAAACCCAGGATATATTGCAACGGCCTATCGCCATAGAGAATGCGTCCTATTATCTGCAAGCACCCAATGCGGAGTTGGACGAACTCAGTTTTATCCAAGCCGTTTTAACCGAAGCCGATTGTTTGTTACATGTGGATTTGAATAATATTTATGTCAACAGCATCAATCACGGTTTTGATGCGCATGGCTTTTTACGTGGTCTACCCGGCGAGCGCATCGTCTATGGGCATGTTGCCGGGCATGACACGGAAGCTTCCGGCTTGATTATCGATACACATGGACAAAATACGCTGCCGCCGGTTTGGTCGCTACTCGCGGAGGCTTATCAGTTGTTTGGTTTATTTCCAACTTTGTTGGAGCGGGACAGCAATTTCCCCTCCTTTCCTGAATTAATCAGCGAGGTGCAACACATCGCCGACCTCCAGCATCAGTTTGCCGAGAGCCGGGAATCCGCTAAGGAGCTTGCTGCATGAGCAGTCCGCAGTTTCAACAATTACAAGCTCAATTTCTCAGCTATATTCGCCGGCCGGCAGCCGAAAATGCCCCCGCCGGTTTCCCTGTGGACAGGTTGGACATCTATAGCGAATTGCTTTACCAAAAATTCGACGAAAGCCTTTCGGCTTGTTTTCCGGTAATGCACAGTATTTTGCAAGACAACGGCTGGCGGATGTTAGTCCAAGACTTTATTGCCGAACATCCCTGTCAAACCCCTTATTACCGGAAAATTCCCGACGAATTTGTGCTCTATCTGCAACAGGAACGCCAGGCTGTCGACGATCCGCCGTTTCTCAGCGAATTGGCGCATTTTGAATGGCTAGAACTGGCGTTGGCGATGGATGCAGCGGAACCGGTCTTAGTTGCCCCGTTAACCGCGCGGCAATTATTAGCGTGTGTGCTGGTTTTTAATCCGGTATTGAATATTGTGCATTACCAATGGCCGGTACAACAAATCAACCGCGTTTATCAGCCTGATACGCCGCCGGTAACCGTCACGCATATACTGGGTTGCCGGGATGCAGAAGACAATATACGGTTTATTTCGCTTTCCGCCGCGACTGCCAGCTTGCTTTTACGCTTGCAAAATCGGCAAACAGCGCTACAGGCGCTAGAGGAAATGGGCCACGGCATGACTGCCGCACAGCGAGAAAATTTGCAGCAATTCGCCTTAAATATGCTGCTGGAATTAAATAGCCAAGGCGCAATTATTGGCGCTGAAACCTTCAAATAATTATATAGATAATACTATGGACAACGCGAATAATACGCTATTTAGGCGCCTTTTAGATTTTCCGCTTTGGCTCTCTAAGCAATTAGACAGGCAGGCGCATGGCTTTGCTCCACTGTTTCTTAGATTACTACTTGCCTATGAATTTGCTGAATCCGGGCTGGAAAAACTCCACGGCGAGAATTGGTTTGCCGATCTGACGTTTCCTTTTCCGATCAATTTATTGCCGGTGGATATCAGTTGGACTTTAGCCACCGGTTTGGAACTTCTTGCCCCGCTGGCGCTCATTCTAGGGTTGGCGACGCGTTTTTTTAGCATAGCCCTAATAGTGTTAACCGTGGTGGCAATAGCTGCCGTGCATTGGCCTAGCGAATGGCATAGTTTTGCGGAATTATGGCAAGGCTACGCCATAACCGACAGGGGTTACGGTAATTTCAAACTGCCGCTGATGTATGTGTTTATGTTAAGCTCGCTGGCATTGAGTGGTAGCGGTCGTTTTAGCATAGATGCTTGGCTTAAGAGCAAATAAGCGGCGCTTTTGCTGCGCTAGCGAGGGGCATATGCAAAATAAATATCTAATCGGACTACTGCTGTTATCAGCAATTATTCTGTTTTTTATGCTAGGCGGCCCGCAATGGTTCACTCTTGACACCATCCGCGACCATCGCCAGCAATTGACGCTGTATACCGAACAACATTATTTGTTGATGCTGCTTACTTGTGGCGCATTTTATGCCATAGCTACCGCGCTAAGCTTGCCGGGCGGCACGGTGCTCTCCCTGTTGCTGGGTTTCTTATTCGGCCGCTGGGCCGGCACGGTATTGATTGTGATTTCTGCCACAACCGGTGCAACCGCTATATTTTCGCTGGCGCGGTATTTGGTCGCCGATTGGGCCGAACAGCGTTTACGTAGCCATGCGTTAGCTAAAAAACTGCTGGATGGTTTTCAGGACGATGCGGTAAATTATCTATTGTTTCTAAGGCTAGTACCGGCATTTCCATTTTGGCTGGTTAATTTGGCCCCAGCCCTCACCCAGGTTAGTCTCCGCACCTATGTACTGACCACATTTTTCGGCATCATGCCCGGCAGCTTCGTGTTTGCAAATCTTGGGCAATCGCTGGGCAGCATTGAGCGTTTGGATCAATTATTGTCTGTGCAAACCTTAACCGCTTTCTTTTTACTTGGCGCCTTATCGCTGATACCGGTATTCATTAAGCATTTATCCAGTGTAAATTCAAACGGAAACGCCCTGTGAAAATGCAATTATTCATTCTCCTGGCGTTTGTAATTCCAGGCGCTGCACAAGCAGAGAACAAATTAATGCTTGGCGATTTCGGCAACCAGCGCCTAGATGGTTGGGAACAAAAAAATTTTACAGGCGAAACCCGCTATCAACTACAAAGCCTGGATGGCGTAATGGTGCTGAAAGCGGAAAGCCAGGCCTCAGGCTCAGGCCTTTTCAAAGAGCAACGCATCGATCTGGAACAAACCCCTTATTTAAACTGGTCTTGGCGCATCGCCAATCGTTTAAGCGGCTTAAGCGAACAAAGCAAGGCCGGCGACGACTATGCTGCGCGACTCTATGTGGTCATTAAAGGTGGTCTGGCTTTTTGGCAAACCAAAGCCATTAATTATGTTTGGGCAAGTAATAGCGCCAAAGATAGCGTCTGGCCAAATGCTTTCGCCGGCGAGCACGCCATGATGCTGGCGCTACGCGGACCGGAAGCGCCGTTGAACACCTGGCAATCCGAAAAACGCAATGTCCGCGCCGACTTGAAAAAGCTGTTCGGTGAAGATTTATCTTATATTGACGGCGTGGCCTTGATGACAGACACTGATAACAGTAAGACGCAAGCAACTGCCTATTATGGCGATATTTGGTTTTCCAAGGACTAAACATGCACGATTGCCAACCGCAACTTACCGATAGAGATTATCCTACTATTATTTGCCAGTCGCTGAATGCATGCGAGATACACGCGCTGGATTTAACCGGCCCAGCCGCGCATTGCTATGGCTGTACCGCCGGGCAAGGCAGCAGCTATGGCGGGGCTTTACAGGAGAGCTAATGGAAATCTGGCTCCGTTTCGGCGGTTTTTTCGGCATATTTATCTTGATGGCGGCTTGGGAGTATTTCCAGCCATTGCGTGAATTAAGCCTTAAGCGCAAGCGCCGTTGGCCTATCAATCTGGGGCTGGCGGGGCTGACTATGCTAATTATGCGGCTGAGTGTCGGCGCGGCGGCTTGGCAAGCGGCACTGTGGGCCGCCGGCCAACATATCGGCTTGTTCAACTTATTGCCGATTTCACCGGGCCTAAATATTGCCCTCAGTCTCATCTTGCTGGACCTAGCGATTTACGCGCAACATATCGCCGCCCATCGCTGGCGCTGGTTTTGGCGTTTACACCAAGTGCATCACAGCGATCTGGATTTTGATACCACGACGGCAGTCCGCTTTCACCCTTTCGAAATCATGCTGTCCATGCTGTACAAAGTGCTGTTGGTGCTGCTGCTTGGCCCCGATCCTAGCGCGGTAATCGCCTTCGAGATCATCCTCAACGGCTGTGCGCTGTTTAATCACGGCAACGTCAGCCTGCCGCCAGCCGTCGAGCGCCAGCTGCGCTATTTGATTGGTCACGCCGGCCATGCATCGCATTCATCACTCGGCGCTGCCAATAGAAACCGACAGTAATTACGGCTTTTCCTTATCCTGCTGGGACCGTTTGTTCAAAACCTATACGGCGCGGTCAAAACTGCCGCAGACCGAAATGCAGATCGGCTTACGCACCTTCCCAGCCGCTGCCGAGCTCGGTTTCAGTAATTTACTATTACTGCCCTTCCAAAAAGTTCGCGGACGTTAAGCCGCTATGACCTATCAATTTCCCGACAGTGTGTTGCTGATTTTCTGCAAAGCGCCGGTGGCGGGTCAGGTGAAAACCAGGCTCCAGCCCGAATTAAGCGCCGAGCAAGCGGCGGCTGCGCATAGGCTTCTGAGCGGTTTTACGCTGGACCGGGCTTTTCAACACACTTTGTGTGCTGTGCAACTGTATTGCGCGCCGGATACTCAGCACCCGTTTTTCTTGGCCTGCGCTAGAGAATATCCCTTGACGCTGGCAAAACAAAGCGGCGGCAATTTAGGCGAAAAAATGCACCAGGCTTTTGCCGAGGCTTTGCTGCACTATAAGTACGCCGTGCTGATCGGTTGCGATTGTCCTAACCTTACCGTAGCCGACCTACAGCAAGCTTTTCATTATTTGCACGCCGGCAAACAGGCGGTGATCGCCCCAGCCGCAGACGGCGGTTATGTGCTGATCGGCTTAAACGCGCCGCAGCCGGCCTTGTTTGCAAATATCGCCTGGGGCGGCGAGCAAGTATTTAGTGACACCTTGCAACGCGCCAAAGACGCTAACATAGCTGTAAAATTGCTTGATCAGCAATGGGATATCGATACAGCAGCGGATTGGCGGCGGTTTTTAGCTGATTTTAATATTTATTCATGATGCATTTGCGCAACTTTACGTAACTATAAGTACCCGCCTGATCAAGAAGAATCGGCAATAGAATTGGTCCTGCAACAAGCCCAAGCCATCTGTGCAGACTGGCTTAAAATTTCCCTACAGCAGAATTGGCTGGATTTAGGTATCATAAGGTAAAATAAGGCTAGAAATAAATTATGCGCATACTTAACATTGCCTACCAGAACATCAATTCTCTTGAAGGCGAAGGCCGGGTTGATTTCGATCAAGGCCCGATAGCCGACAGCGGCGTATTCGCCATTACCGGCCCGAACGGCTCCGGGAAAACCAGTATTCTGGACGTGATTACCTTAGCCATGTACGGCGAAACCTTCCGTTTCGACAAGCCTGCCGGGCATGTGATTACCAAACACGCCGACGCCAGCATGGCGCAAGTCGAGTTTGTGTTTGCCGGCGAAAAATACCGCTCCATCTGGCAAGTCAAGCGCAGCATTCCTGACAGCCCGGACATGCAACTGCTGCGCCTAATAAACGGCGAAACCGAATTATTGGCCGAAACCCCGCATCAAGTCCGGCAACGCCTGGCGGAACTGACCGGCATGGATTTTCACCGCTTCACCAAGTCTATGGTGTTGCCGCAAGGCGATTTTGCGGCGTTTTTAAACGCCTTGGATAGCGAACGGCTGGACATTCTAGAGAAAATCAGCGGCGCGGATTTTTATGCTAATTATCAGCGGCAAACCGAAGCTAAGCATGCGCAGCTACTGGAAAACACCCAGCTGTTGGAAAGTGAACTCGGCTTACTGCCAGTCTTAAGCGCGGAAGCGCTGGACGCCGCCGAACAGGATTTGCAGGACTTTGAAGTGCTGGGGGTAGAGCTCAAGCAGGAACTACAAGAAGTTGAGCAGCAAATAGCGTCCGTGCAGAAACTAGAGAATTCTCAGGCGCAACACCGGCAGTTGCTGCAGCAAAAACAAACGCTGAGCAAGCAAATCGAACAACAAGAGAGCGAATTGCAACGCCTCGCCGCCGCCGCGCCAGCCGCTATATTCAAAAATGACTTGCACCTTGTTAATCAACAGCAAAACACCAGCGCCCAAAGCCGCGTCAGCCTGAATAATCTGCGTAGCGAACTGGAGATGTTGCAGCGGCAATTGGCTGTTGAAAATGCCCGCTCGCCGCAAACAGACTTGCCTGACGATAAAACCTTAGCCGCGCAAAAACAGGTGATAGACAGCCTGAAACTCAAGCTTAGCGAAATCAAACTGGATCTACCTCGGCAAAAGGAATTATCCCAGGTCATACAACAACAACTCGCGGAAAAACAGGCCACGCTAAGCGAAGTGGAGGCTTGGCTGCAAAGCCATGCAGCCGACGCCGTCCTGATTAACGATTTCCCGCCGGTAGCCCAATTGCGCAAACTACGCCAGGATTTACAAGAACAGCTCGCTCAACAAAAAAATCAAGGCGGCTGGTCGAAAAATGCCGGCTCGGTAATGAAGAAACACCAAACGGATTCTGCCGCCTTGCAAACGCGTTTGGATGAATTAAAAGCCCAGATAACCGCAGATGAAAATACTTTCAGCGAATTGGCGCAGAACAAAACTATTGCTGAATTAACAGACTTATTGCGCGAGCAAGAAACTCGCCACAAAGATTTTCAGGCCTTAGTCGAGCTAGCCAGCGTGAATGAGCGGCTGAGCAACAAAAAGGGCTGGTTCGGCTGGTTTGGCAACAAGCAGGATATAGCGCATGCGGATCAAAGCAAATTGCAGGCACAAATTGACGCGATCAAACTGGATTTGAGCACAGACGAGAACATCACGAAGGCCTTAGAGCAAGCCATTGTCAATGAGTCATTACTACGCAAGCTGACTATTTACCGCAGTAAACTGGTCACCGGCAAACCCTGTTATTTATGCGGCTCTACCGTGCATCCCTATAGCATCAAGCCGCCGGTATTCATCGACTCCAAAAAAGCGTTGGCCGATCAACGCGCCAAAGTGCTGGTATTAAAAGCCACGCTGGAAAATTATGAAGACCAATTAGCCGCCATCCAAAAACGCGAAGAACGACTTAGCGCCAAGGAAAGATTTTTAAAGGAAAAGCGCAGCACATGGAACGGGTTAGCAAATCGTTTGAATATCGTGCAAGCCGGCCTGGAGATTGAAAACTTAGCGTTGCATAAACAACTGTTGTCCGCAGAAGCCGCTGAATTCAACAAAATTAAAAACCTGGTTAATCAGCTCACCCGCTTACAGCGCGACATCGCCAAAGCCAAAGCAGAAATAGAAGCCAAACAACCGCAACTGGCAAAATTACGTATCACCGGGGAACAATTAGACGCAGCCTGGGCTGAGCGCTCACCGGAAATGCAGGCGTATGCCGAAAAGTTGGCCGCCACCCAGGCGGAGGAAAAAAGCCTCACGGGCCAGTTAGAGCAACAATTACTACAACTGGGCGAAAAACTGCCCGCAAAAGGCAAGGAAGACGCTTTAATCGACCGGCTGAATAGCCGCCGGCAAGATTATCAGATTCGCGAATTACGCCAAACCGGCCTGCGCGAAGACCTTGCCGACTTACAAATCAAATTGCAGTCCTGCCTGGCAACTATTTCCCGTTATCAACAACAGTTAGCCGAAAACCAAGAGTCTTTACAAGGCGAAGAGTGGCTGGGCCTACATTTGGCGGTACTGGAGAAACAAAAACTGATCGTTAATCAAGAGCAACAATTACAAGCGCAGGAACAAGCTCTGGAAAGTATGCAGCGCAAACTATTGGACAGCATTGCCGGGCACAGCTTTACCAGTCTGGAACAACTTAGCGACTTATTGCAGTTGCTCGACCGCGAAACCGAGATCCAGCGAATTTTGGAACAGCTGACAACGCAATTTGATTTGCTGAATACCGATCTGCAAGCGCATGAACTACAATTGCAGCAGGACCGCTTAGGTTTGGATGCAGCGATTAATGAAACAGAACTACGCGCTTTGCAGCAGTTATTGACGGAAAAAATCGATATTGCCGAACTTGAAGTACGCAGTCTGCAAAACAAATTGCAGAAACAGCAAAACTACCGGCAGAAGTACGCAAAAATTCAACAGCAATTGTTGGCAGCCCAGCAACACTTGGCGGAATCCAGCGCCGAAATCGCCCAAATACAGGACGAATCCGGCGGATTACGCCGTATCGTGCAAAAACTATTGATTGAAAAACTTCTCTCGCAAGCCAATAAAATATTGGAAAAAATCAGCGACCGCTATTATCTGCGCAGTATTCCCAGCGAATACGGCCTAGCGCTGGCCATCCAGGACAGTAAACAAAATAATGCCCAACGGCAACCGAAAACTTTGTCGGGCGGCGAAAGCTTTGTCGTCAGTTTAGCGTTGGCGCTGGCCTTGGCGGAGGTTGCCAATAACGGCGCGGCTATCGATTCGTTGTTTTTGGATGAAGGTTTCGGCAATCTGGACGCCGACGCGCTATACCTGGCGATGAGCGCCCTGGAAAGCCTGAAAATTCAGGGTAAAACCGTAGGCGTCATCTCGCATGTCGAAGGCGTCAAAAAACGCATCAAAACCCGGATAGAAATGGTGAAAAAAGCCAATGGCTTAAGTGAATTGAAGATGGTGGCCTAAGCCTGGCAGAAACTTGGTTAACTGGCTTGAGCTTCGCTGGCTAAGCATTTGTTTTGCCTGTCTTACTGCGAAAAGAGCCAGAGACAGGCAAAACTCTAAACTTTAAAACGTTTTTTTACTGCACTGTAAACGCTTCAACACAGCTACAAGTCTGTCGATTTCCTCGTAGGTGTTATAAAACGCTAGCGAAGGCCGCACTGTGCTTTCCAGGCCGAAACGGCGCAAAATGGGCTGAGCGCAATGATGACCGGCGCGCACCGCTATACCGGATTGATTCAAGGCTTTACCGACATCCAATGTGCTGTAACCGGCCAATACGAAGGACATTACACTGGTTTTATCCGGTGCTGTGCCGATCAATCTCAAACCAGGAATAGCTTGCAGGGCGTGCATGCCGTACACTAACAACTCGTGCTCGTACCGGGCCACGTTTTCAATGCCGATTTTACTCAGATACTGCAATGCCGCGCCCAAGCCAACCGCATCGGCGATGTTGCCGGTGCCGGCTTCAAACTTGGCCGGGGCCGGTTGGTACGTGGTTTTTTCGAAGGTCACGTCATCAATCATATTGCCGCCACCCTGCCAAGGCGGAGCGGCTTCCAGCAGTTCCGCCTTGCCGTACAACACGCCAATTCCGGTCGGCCCAAAGATTTTGTGACCGGAAAATACCAGCCAGTCGCAATCAAGGCTTTGCACATCAACCCGCAAATGCGACACCGATTGTGCGGCGTCCAACAGCACTTTCGCGCCGACACTATGCGCCATAGCGATCATTTCCTGCGCCGGGCGTCACCGTTCCCAAGGCATTGGACACCTGGGTAAACGATACCAGTTTGGTGCGACCGTTCAGCAGTTTTTGATAATCGGCCAGGATCACCTGGCCGCTGTCATCAACCGGGATGACGCGCAAAATCGCCCCGGTTTCGGCGCATAATTGTTGCCAAGGCACGATATTGGCGTGATGCTCCAGCCAACTGATGATGATTTCATCGCCAGTGCCGATGTACTGCTTGCCCCAGGTTTTCGCTACCAAATTGATGGCTTCGGTGGAACCCCGGACAAACACCACTTCGCTGGATGACGAGGCGTTGATGAAGCGCGTGACGATATCCCGAGCACCTTCGTATGCGTCGGTGGCCCGCGCCGCCAGTTCATGCGCCGCACGATGGATATTGGAGTTTTCATGCTTATAAAACTCCGACAACCTATCGATTACCGCTTGTGGTTTCTGCGTAGTTGCAGCATTATCCAGCCAGGCTAAAGGATAACCGTTGACGCGCTCTTGCAAAATCGGAAAGTCACGGCGTACGGCAAGCACATCGAATGACGGATGCGCCGAACCCAGACCGGGTAATTGCGGAGGCCGTCCCTGTTCGATAGCATCCTTAAGAAAATAGAATGACGATCCAGTTGCCGCAATTCCCGGCCCGCTTAAGGGTATCGCTCCAGGCACAACCATCAGTTGGCTAGGTTCTATTTTGCCTGGCAAACCAAAGCCTTGCCTGGCAAAAGCTGATAATGTAGCTTCATCTGTGTTCGGCAACCGATCAAAATTCTCGGGCACAGCCTGAGTAGACGTTAAATCCGTGACCGGCGTCGTATTGATGGCGGGATTTTCATTTGGCAGCGCCGAAAACAACTGATTTGCCAACCGGTTAAGTTCGCCAATATTCGGCAGTCCTGACGCCTGATCAGAAATGCCGCCTACCAGCGCTTGCTGCGCCAATTCAGTCAAATCGAGACTATTTGTACTCATGGTATTTGCCTACTTCGACATTCTCCAGTACGCCAATCGCGTCCTCTGTCAACACCGCCAGCGAACAGTACAGCGATACCAGATAGGAGGCAATCGCTTTATGGTTGATGCCCATGAAGCGTACTGAAAGCCCCATGCTCAGTTCATCGGTGAGATTTGGTTGATACAGACCGACCACGCCCTGGCGGCTTTCACCGGTGCGCAACAACAGGATATTGGTTTTACCATTAACGACTCTCAGTTTGTCGGTGGGTATTAAAGGCAGTCCCCGCCAAGTCAAGAACTGTGAACCAAACAAAGAAACAGTTGGCGGTGGTACGCCGCGACGAGTACATTCACGGCCAAAAGCAGAGATAGCCGCTGGATGGGCCAGAAAAAACCCCGGCTCTTTCCAAACTCTGGAGATCAGCTCGTCAAGGTCGTCCGGCGTAGGCGCGCCGGTGCGGGTTTGGACTTTTTGTTCCGGCGCGACATTATTCATCAATCCATATTCGACGTTGTTGATCAACTCGCTTTCCTGACGTTCTTTTACGGTTTCGATAGTCAAACGTAATTGTTCGTGGATTTGATTGTGCGGACTGCTGTACAAATCTGCGACCCGAGTGTGTACATCCAGTACGGTATTAACGGCGTTCAGACGATATTCGCGGCCCCATTCCTCGTAATCGACATAGGTTTGCGGCAATACTCTTTCATCCAAGCTGGAGCAATCGACGGCGATACTGGTTTCGCTTTTGACTTTGTTGACGCGATAAATACCGGCTTCGACCGGTACCCATTGCAGCAAGTGCACTAGCCAGCGCGGCGTAATGGTGCCCATCATGGGCACGGTTTTGGTGGCGTTCGATAAGGTGCGCGCGGCGACGTCGCCTAGCGCGGTATGAGCTTGATGGATATCTGACATAGTAATTTTCCTGTTTTGTGTTAAGTGTGAATATAAAGTGGTAAAAAATCTTAAATCCCGGCCCCTCCTTCAAACATTTCGCTACGTACTTGCGCCTGACTGATATGACTGCCGGGTGGTAAGCTGTGTGTCAACCATACGTTGCCGCCTATCGTGGAGCCACGACCGATAGTGATGCGGCCCAAGATGGTCGCGCCGGCATAGATCACCACATCGTCTTCGACGATAGGATGTCGAGCGTTGCCTTTCACCAAGATGCCGTTATCATCCTTGGCAAAGCGTTTAGCGCCCAAGGTCACCGCTTGGTATAAGCGCACATGGCGGCCTATTACTGCCGTTTGGCCGATCACCACGCCGGTACCGTGATCGATGAAAAAACTGTCGGCAATTTCCGCGCCGGGATGAATATCGATCCCGGTAGCGGAATGAGCAACCTCGGCGATCACCCTCGCGACCAAAGGCGCTCCGAGCCGATAAAGCTGGTGAGCAAGGCGATGATGAATCACCGCGTTGATGCCGGGATAACAAATCAACACTTCATCAGGACTGCTGGCTGCCGGATCGCCCTCGAAAGCAGCTTGAATATCGCTTTCTATCAAGCATCTAATCTTAGGCAACTGCGCGGCAAACGCCCGTGTAATTTGGGCCGCCAGGTTTTGCGTCTCATGATCCAATCCTTGTTGTTTAGCGATAAAGTGCAGTTCGAGACTGATTTGCCGATGCAATTGCCGTAATACGCTGTCAAGGGTATGACCAACGAAATAATCGATACCTTCATCGTTTAGGTCGGGCAAACCTAAACGGTTAGGAAACAGCACGGAGGCCAATTTACCGACGATGTCGCTCAATACTTTGCTTGAGGGTAATTTCGGCGGATCGTTAAGGCGCTGACGGCTTTCCAGGGATTGCAGCCGCAGGTTATGCAATTCGGCAACTAGCGCCTCTATGCCCCAAGGGGCTCCGTTTTCTATAGCATTCATAGTGCCAAATTCGTTTTTAATGAATAATAAATTAAGTTAAAAAAAGATATTGGCTTTTAGTCTTCCATTTGGCATAACTATATTCAATACCATACTAATTTGATTAAATAATGTCAATACGTAGAAATATCCACTAAAACTTGTCTTATGCCTATTTTAGATAACTTTATCTGTAATTATCATATGAGTTTGGGTAGTTAGTAATAACCAGCCAACAAAACAACCAACAATGTATTGTTTTAATTAGAAATATTTAAAATTAATTTTTATATTTTCACATGTATATGATATTTTTCGAAACATTATCTTTCTTATATCTTATTATAAGCTTTCGGCATTTCGCTATTAAATTAATGCCATATAAATTATATAAAACTTATGTTATTTTTCTTAAAATTGACTAGTGTCAATTAGCTTAAAAGCAGTGTTTTCCATTGTTTATTCAATTTGCAAATAATGAAAAAATCCAAAACAACCGCCGTTAGCGCTGTTTTATCCAATCTAAATTTATTGCCGCATCCCTCTGGTTAATAACTCGTCGATAAAATATTTAAGATAAGAAGGTAAATATAAATGTTTTAGATAGGCAATTTTCGTGACCGAACGTGGAATCAAATGCGCTAAATCCATTGCGACCAGATCACTGTCGTTATTAGGTTCGTAAGATGTTCCTGCGATTATGCCGACGCCCATGCCTAGTCTGACATAAGTTTTTATAATGTCGGAGTCGGCGGCGGACAAGGTAATATCCAGTTCTTTGCCGGCATTTTTAAAGGCTTTTTCAATGGTGGAACGACCGGTAAAACCTGGCGAATAGGTTAAAATCGGAAAAGACGCCAGCCGTCCCAATGTGATGTCGCCTTGCGCCAAAGGATGATGTCGGGGTACTACGGCGATATGCTGCCATTCATAGCAAGGCTTGACGATCAGTTTTTCGTCTTCATCGAGTTTTTCCGTGCAAATAGCGATATCGGCATGGTGATGATGCAGTTGCTGTATCAAATCTTCCGGGGAGGACTGCACCATATAAATCGTGATGCCGGGAAATTTTTCGCGGAATTTCTGCACCGGGACCGGCAACAAATATTTTGCCTGGGTATGCGTCGTGGCGATATGCAGGCTGCCGTTGCGATTGGAGCGAAAATCGTCTGCAATGGATTGAATATTTTTTTTTGCCTGGTTAATGCGATCCACCTGCTCCATGACCCTGTCGCCCAATGGTGTTAAACCCAGCAGTTTTTTACCGTGCCGCTCAAAAATCGGTGAACCGAGTTCTTCTTCGAATAACTGGAGTTGCCGGCTGGCGGCCGATTGCACCACATTCATTTTTTCGGCGGCTTTGGACTGGTTGTAATCGGTTTCCTGCAATATGCGCAGTAATTCGAGTTGATTTAAATTCATAAGTTTGGATGAAAAATGTGTGGCTGCTCAATTAAACCAGTGCGCATGTTTGATATGCACCGCCACCCGGTCGCCCTTGTTAATCTTTAATTGCTTGAACTGCTCGTTCGGCATTTCCGCAAACAGGCTGTTGCCGGCGCCGTTAAGTTGCGGATTGAACAATTCAACCCGAATAGTTGCACCCAGGTGTTGCCAGTCTTTTAAGGTGACCGTAGAATCTGTATTTTCCGCCGCTTTTTCAAGGCATATATTGTGCGGACGCACATGGGCGACGATACCTTGGGGATTGTCAAAAAAGATACCCGCGCTTTTTAACCAATCGCCGTCGATTTGCTCCAGATCCAGCACATTGGTCTGACCGATAAATTTTGAGACAAAAGGATTAGCCGGGTTATCGTAAATCTCGGCCGGCGAGCCTTGTTGTTCGATATGGCCTTGGTTAAATACTACCACTTGACTGGCGACTTCCATCGCTTCTTCCTGATCGTGGGTGACGAAAATGCTGGTGACATGCAGTTCATGATGCAGGTTACGCAACCAATGCCGCAAATCCTTACGGACGCTGGCGTCCAAGGCGCCGAACGGCTCATCCAGCAGCAATACGGTGGGTTCAATCGCCAAGGCGCGCGCTAAGGCGATCCTTTGCCGCTGACCGCCGGAGAGTTGATCCGGAAAGCGATCGGCAAGCCAGTCGAGTTGCACCAATTCCAGCAGAGAATGGACTTTTTTAGTGATATACGCCTCATTCGGTCTTTCCTTGCGGGATTTTACTCGCAAACCGAAAGCGATATTGTCGAATACGGTCATGTGCCTAAATAGCGCGTAGTGCTGAAACACAAAGCCAATGCCGCGTCGACTGGCATGGCGTTCGGTGATGTCTTCGCCGTTGACCAGTACGCGGCCTTGATCGGGCGTTTCCAGTCCGGCGATAATGCGCAACAGCGTGGTTTTGCCGCAGCCGGAGGGTCCCAGCAGCGCCACTAGTTCGCCTTCCGGAATTTCCAGATTGACATCGTGCAAGGCGGCGAATTGGCCGAAGTTTTTATTGATATTGGAAATAATTATACTCATGATGACTATTCAGTTTATTTTTTAGGGAAAATGCAAAAAAGCTCTTAATTTCTACTTTGTTTCCATTCCAGAAAACTTTTTAAAACGAGTGTCACCACCGCCAGACCGGCTAAAATTGATGCACTGGCAAAGGCGCCGACCGAGTCATAGTCGTTATAGCTGACCTCAACATGCAAGGGCAAAGTGTTAGTTATGCCGCGAATATGCCCGGATACCACCGACACCGCGCCGAATTCACCCATTGCTCTGGCATTGCATAGCAGGACGCCATACAGTAGCGCCCATTTGATGTTAGGTAGCGTGATCTGAAAAAAAGTCTGCCAACCGCTAGCGCCTAGCGATAGCGCGGCCTCCTCTTCTTCATTGCCCATTTCCTGCATCAACGGTATCAACTCCCGGGCAACGAACGGAAAGGTGATGAACAGCGTCGCCAGTATAATGCCGGGTATCGCGAAAATGATTTTGATGTTATGCGCCGACAGCCATGTGCCAAACCAACCTTGGGCGCCGAACATCAGTACAAAAATCAGCCCGGAAATCACCGGCGATACAGAAAACGGCAGATCGATCAACGTGGTCAGCAAGCTTTTGCCGCGAAACTCGAAACGGGTCACCACCCAGGCGGCAGCGATACCGAATACCGTGTTCAGCGGCACAGTGGCTAAGGCGACAATTAGGGTAAGTTTTAATGCAGCCATGGCGTCAGGTTGCGTCAAGGCGTTTAAATAGGCTTGACCGCCTTTGGCAAAGGCTTGAAACAGCACTAATCCTAAAGGTACGCAAAGAAAAAGAGCGATAAAGCCGATGGCGACGCCGACCAGTCCCCAGCGTATCCACTGTGGATCTTGGAGTGCCTGCTGACTGGCTTTGCCGGTTGAGCTATTAAGCTGATGAGTGGCTGCGTGCATACATGTGCTCCAGTTAAATTTGTCCCGAGCGCTTGCGTACCCAGTGTTGCAGTAAGTTGATCAGTAATAATAAAAGGAAAGAAATGACCAGCATGGTCAGTGCGATGGATGTCGCCGCAGCATATTGATATTGTTCCAATTTGGTGATGATCAGAAAAGGCACGATCTCCGAGATATAAGGCAGATTACCGGAAATAAAAATCACCGAACCATATTCGCCGACACCACGCGCGAAGGCGAGTGAAATTCCGGTCAGCACCGCCGGAAAAATATTGGGAAAAATGACTTTACCGAATACCTGCCAGCGTGTTGCTCCCAAACAGGAAGCCGCTTCTTCCATCGTACTGTCGAATTCCTGTAACACAGGTTGAACTGTACGCACCACAAATGGGATGCCAATAAAGATCAAGGCCATCACAATCCCTAGTGGCGTATAGGCGACTTTTAGGCCGAAATTATCTATTAAGAAGCTGCCAAGCCAGCCGCTGGGTTGGAAGATGGTCGCTAAAACCACCCCGGCCACGGCTGTTGGCAACGCGAACGGCAGATCGATCAAGGCGTCTAAAAAACGTTTGCCTGGAAATGGGTAACGAACCATTACCCAGGCAATCACAAAACCGAACAAACCGGCTACAACTGCGGCATACAACGAATTTAAAAAGCTGACCCGAAAAGACGCGATAACTCGCTGGTGGGTAATGATGTCCAAATAATCGTTCCAGCTCAGTTGCAAACTTTTGAATACAAGCGTGCTTAAGGGGATAAGCACTATCAGTCCCAAATAGAACAGGCTGAAGGCTAAGGCCGGTCGAAAACCTGGCATGATCTTGCTTTGCGTCATGGTGTGCGTCTCAATTTAGATAGCGTTTAAGTCCTTTATCTTGAGGTGGAAATAATAAAGAAACCTAGGTAACAGGTAAAATGATAAAAAAAGAAATTGTTATCTAATATTTAGAAGCAACCATTCTGGTTTTTTGCTGATTTTTATGGCTTTGATCGCAGAATTGTTGATATCCGGCTTTTTTTAATTTACGCGTAAAGCTACGCAGACGCATTAAAATAGAACAAGTCATAAAAGCTTTCTATCTTAATATTAGAAAACCATTTCTATTTATATCGTTTTTAATCTTATTTTAACTTGTATATTCTTAACCCGCAGTTCGGAAACTCTTTACCCAATTAGTCAAAAAATTCAATCTTAACCGAATAAGGTTCACCCATAAGATTGGGTAAAGCTGTTACTTTAATCCTAAAACACCTTTATTAATTCTGAAATAATTTAACTTTAATGAACAACACCATGAAAAATAGACTACTGAATATTTTTGCCGCTTCCCTGCTGAGTATTTCAGCGCTAGCGGAAACATACGCTGCAGACATTAATTTACTCAATGTTTCTTATGATCCAACTCGCGAGTTATATAAGGAGTATAACGACGCCTTTGCCAAATACTGGAAAACTAAAACCGGCGATACAGTAACGATCAATCAATCCCACGCCGGTAGCGGCAAGCAGGCTCGGGCGGTGTTGGACGGTCTGGAAGCGGACGTAGTGACGCTGGCGCTGGCTTACGATATCGATCAGCTGGCCAGTAAAGCTAAATTGATACCCGACAATTGGCAATCGCTATTGCCCGCTAATAGTACGCCTTATACCTCGACTATTGTGCTGCTGGTGCGTAAGGGCAATCCGAAACATATCAAGGATTGGGATGATTTGGTTAAGGAAGGGGTTGGCGTGGTCACACCTAACCCAAAAACTTCCGGCGGAGCCCGCTGGAATTATTTAGCCGCCTGGGCTTATGCCTTAAAACATAACGGCAATAGCGAAGACGCGGCCAAAGAATTTTTGCATAAACTATATAAAAACACCTCGGTACTCGATACCGGCGCGCGTGGCTCCACAACTACTTTCGCCGAACGAGGCATCGGCGATGTGTTGATCACCTGGGAAAACGACGCATATCTGGTGCTTAAGGAATTCGGCGCCGATAAATTCGACGTGGTGACCCCACCCTTCAGCATTCTGGCAGAACCGCCGGTCGCTGTGGTAGATGCAGTAGCTAATAAGCATGGCGCCACGGCAATTGCTAACGAATATTTAAAATATTTATATAGCAAGGAAGGACAGGAAATCATCGCTAAAAACTATTATCGTCCTATCGATAAAGAAATTGCCGCGAAATATGTCAAACAGTTCCCAGCCATTGAACTGACGAATATCAACCAACTCGGCGGCTGGACTGAAGTACAAACAAAGCATTTTGCCGATGAGGGCGTGTTCGACAAAATTTACGGTAAATAAAAGGATTAGTCTCACTGGTTCATCTAAATCCTGCATAGGCTTACATCAAAGAAACCTATCAGCCGGCTTTGGTGAAACGGTTAACAATGCTTAAAGAACTGGTAACTATTCAGCATGATTGCAAAAACTACATTGTGAGTTTTAATCTGTGCGGCACGCTGAATAGTTAGAAAGAAAATCAACACTTTTGCTCCCCGATGCTAACAATATTGAAGATGGGGAGCAGTTTTGAGGACTCAATGATAGAAGTTGTATATTCGACGAAAATCACCATGTACGCAACACAAAATAAGGAATGGGCATGACTTTATTAGCCTTTGATGAACTACAATCCCGTTCATTATCTCACTCTGTTCGAGCAACAGCTTTAGTCTTTGAAGACCCGGTTTCCATGCGTTTGCTGGATCAAATTGAACGTATCGCCCCGAGTGACGCCACGGTTCTGATTATCGGCGAAACCGGAACCGGCAAGGAACTGGTCGCCCGGCATATTCATGCGCTCAGTAAGCGTAACCAATGCACATTCGGTGCCCTAAACTGTGCCGCCTTAAGTGAAAATCTCATTGAAAGTGAATTGTTCGGACATGAAAAAGGCGCCTTTACCGGTGCAGTGTCCACCAAGGAGGGGTGGTTCGAGACCGCCAACAAAGGCAGTCTGTTTCTGGATGAAGTCGGCGATCTACCCTTGGCTTTACAAGCCAAATTACTCAGGGTATTACAAGAACGCGAAGTGGTTAAGGTGGGTTCCAGACAACCCGTGCCGGTTGATGTGAGGATTATCGCCGCCACCAATGTCAATCTGGAAAAAGCTGTCGCCGCGTCGCATTTTAGGGCCGATCTCTATTACCGTTTTAATGTAGCCACCATTCAACTTGCGCCATTGCGCGAACGGCGTGGCGATATCCTGCCTTTAACTCGGCATTTCTTGAAAATTTACGGCGACAGGCTCGGTTATGACGATATTCAACTTTCAACAGCCTCCGAATTAGCATTATTGAATTACGATTGGCCCGGTAATATTCGGGAATTGGAAAATGCTGTACATAGAGCATTGTTGATTTGCCCCAGCAACTGTTTGCGTCCTGAAAATTTTCAATTGTCCGGCGTTAGGACTCTGGAAACCGGTCCCGTGGTATTTACATCTTCTTTGGAAAGTTCGATACAAAAACTTTGCGAACAGGGGCCCCCTAACTTATTCGATATTATCGAAGAATCCGTTATTCGTATCGCTTTTAATTTTTGCGAGAAAAATCAAGTGCAGACTGCACGCTTATTGGACATTAGCCGCAATGTTTTAAGGCATAAACTCAGTCTTTACGGCATGCTGCCAAATGGAAACGTGGAAAAAAAGGCAGTAAAAGAAGTTTACTAATAAGAGATAATCAACGAGCATTTCACTGCAAAATACATTCCTCACTAATCCGGCTCAATGTCGGATTTTTTAGCGCTAACTGCCTATCAATGAAATAACTTAAGAGTAAACCCCCTCTTTGAAAAAGAGGGGGTTAGTGGCGTCACCAAGATCCGCACCCACATTTTTCAAGCGCTTAGTTCCAAAAATCAAAAGCACTATTGCCAATACAACCAACAGATGAGGAACGCTTAAGCCCATTTCTTTCTCCTTACAAATTCAATAATAATTAAAAGCTAATACTCCCAGCACTTTGGAATTCCAGAAGCGGAATCAATCCCCTGTGCGTTCCATAACCAAACCGTCAGAACCCAGAGAGGTAACTCCCTGCGTTTTCCGCGACTTACGCTTTTTCGGTGCAAAGGTTTTTTGCAAACGCCGCCAAGCGATCACTAGCGAGCTACCGCCGAGCACCACACCAAAACCAACCCAAATCAGCATCCAAACATCCCAAATTGGCCGATAATACAACCAACCGAAATCCCAATGGTGCAGGGCCGAATAAAGCCAGCGAAATACCCGGCGACTTTGATCCAGCTTGCTTAACAGCCGACCATCTTGTGGATCCAAATAAAACCGGCTGCCGTCAGCATCCGCCAGTTTCACCAATACCACCGGCAACGGCTTTTCAACCAGCCCTTGATGGTGTCTAGGGTAATAATAACTATCATAATCATGCAAAATGGATAGACTTTCGATTTTGGCGTTAGCGCTTAAGCGGTTAACACCCGTCGTCAAGGCTGTGTCACTAAACTGAGTTATGCCATCGGCTCCGATTTGTTGCGGATAACGCCGCCCTGCCTTATCGTAAGCGATCAAAACGGATTCATCACCCAAACGCCGCCAATTAAGTTCGACGACATCGCCGGCATTAGTTGCCGCATCCAGCGCAGACGGCTGCCAATTGCGCATCAAGTCCGGCAAATCGCCGCCCAAATAGTGCGAAAACTCTTCGCGCGTCACTTCGCCAGAGCCAAAAATCTTTCCAGGATTGGTATCGATATAACCGCTAAACGCCCAGAAGAGCGCAACGCTGCCGCCCAGCAGCCCACTCCAGAAATGCCATTTATACCAAAACTCCCGATATGGCTGGGTACGCCCTTCAGAATAGGTTTTCTTGCCGTTAAAACCCGGACGCCAACGCAACCAACCGATAATTAAGCCGGTCATAGTCGCAACTGTCGCCGCCAAACCCGACCAAAGCTGAACGTCATGGCGAATATGTCCCAAGCCTATCGATTCCAGCGGCTTAAACAAATGTATCCAGTTGCCTGCCCAAAAGAAAGCGCGATCTAATCGCGTTGAAGCGTGCAATACTTCCCCGCTAAGCGCCGATATTAAGACCTCGTCGCCGCTGTCTCCCACAGTGATATGATGAAATGGCCGCAAGGCTTCTTGGTTACGCAGAATTATCGGGCTATCCAGCGTCTCCAAATAATTTACCTTGACAGCTAACTGGCTATCATCGGTTTTGTACCAATTTTGCGCAATTTTCAAAGCCTGCTCGGCTGAAAATTCACGAAGCGAGCCGTCAATTGCAGAAAGCGCAAAACGCTGTCCACGGGTATCTTCGACTAACCACAAGGGCTCGCCGAGAATCCGCAGCAAGCGCGCGTCGGCTATACCGACGACGGCATCCCCGCCCCGAGTTTTACCATTCCCAGCATTGCGCCCCATTTCAGCATCTGAAACTTTCGACTTTCTTTGCAAGACTGCTTGCTTGCGCTGCTCAACGCTACGCTCCCAGACCTCACCCAAACTTAACCAGCCTTGCTCAGGCGCAAGAATTTCAGCATGCGCCAGTTGTTGACTGCGAGTTTGCGTGGTTGGCGTAGAATACATAATGACTAAGCCGGTTGTAAACCAGACAAACATAAACACGGCCAACACTACGCCTACCCAGCGATGCACTTCATATAACAGCCAATTTAATAACTTCATTTTCTCCCTCCCAATAGCTCAACATGCACACAATTCTTCAGGTCTAATTTATGAAAGCGAAATAAGCTGCACAGCTCACTCGGATGGCGTAATATCCCTTGCATTAATTAACTTTTTGCTTAGCGGCTAGTTGCTGCACCGCGTCCAAGGCTTTTGCTACATTCTCTTCAGGCTTAAGGCCGCCAATGCTGGCTGCAATTTTCCCGTCAGGAGAAATAACAAACGTGGTGCGTTCAGCAAAACCGTGATTAATTTCTACCCCACGACTATCGGTTTTGCCTGGGGTGGCCTCACGTATCGATAATTCATAGGTCTTGGCTATTTTTCCGTCAGCATCGGAGGCCACCGGAAATTTACCTGCGCAATAGCTTGGATCGGCGGAAAAGTCATTCAAACGCTCGATACTATCCAGCGATACGCCGACAATAGATGCACCGACAGCAGCAAATTTCTCATGATTGACGGCAAAACTGTGGGCTTGAATATTACAGCCGCCGGTATAGGCCGAAGGATAAAAATACACAACGACCGGACCGTTTTTTAATGCTGCCTGCAAGTTGTAATTAAAGGCCTTGCCGGCCAATGAAGCTTGCGTTTCGAATTCCGGAGCAGACTTACCCTCCTGCAAAGCGGCCACAGCCGGCAAAGCTATCAGGCCAAACGCAAAGTATCTTAAAAAGAAATAGCGCAAAAAAAATGATTTCATTTAGGTTTATACCTCAAAGGGGTTTATATTTATCATGACAAGCGCCACGACAATCTTTAGAAAAATCGCCAGCCACCGCAGCAGCTGTGTTGTAATCGCTCGCCGCCAGCGAATTTTGAATGGCAAGCGCTTTTTCCTGATATTTTTTAGAAATACTCACCGCATCATCGGCATTCGTGCGTTTCTGAAAATAACTTTCAACCAATTTAAACTCATCCTGAAGTTTTTTAGCGTCAGCTAACGCAGTATTAGCGTCTTGAGCAGAAATACTGTTTTGCACATTTTGAGTTTGAGTTTCCACATCTTTCATCATTTCTTCAAAATCAAATTCGGCTTCGGCCCATACAGCACCGCTGACAACAATTAATAAGAGAGGGAAAAAAAATTGGGTATTACGCATATCTATTCAATCCTCTAGCCACGATAATTGCGCCTGTTTCATTAGCACGTAGCTTAAGTAATAAGTTCTTTGATAACCTTGCCATAAACAACGGTTGGTCGCTCTGAACGTCCTTGATATTTATAAATCAACTTCAAGTGATCCAAGCCCAATTGGTTTAATACCGTAGCCTGCAGATCATAGGTATCAACTTCTTTGCCTTTTTCCGCTTGCAAACCGATTTCATCAGTAGAACCGTAAGTTGTGCCGGCATTAACTCCGCCACCTGCCATCCATTGCGTATAACCCCAAGGATTATGGTCGCGGCCATCACCGGACTCGCTCCACGAGGAACGGCCAAATTCGGAGGTCCAGACGACCAAGGTATTGTCCAATAGACCTTTTGCTTTCAGATCCTTCAGTAAACCGGCAATTGGCTTATCTACAATACGCGCATGCTTGCCGTGATTTTCTTCAATGTTTGAGTGGGCGTCCCAATCACGGCTATCGCCTTTGATGTCGGTCGGACCGGATACGACTTGAATAAAGCGCACGCCGCGTTCCGTCAGGCGTCTAGCGCGTAACAATAATTCACCGTAGGCCTTTGTCGTCTCGTCGTTTAAGCCGTAAAGTTCTTTAGTCGCATCGGATTCCTTGCTAAAATCAACCGCTTCCGGCGCAGTTTCCTGCATGCGATAGGCCAATTCGTAGGATTCGGCACGGGCTTGCAGTTCGGTATCTTGGGGATAGCGGCCATCAAACTGCTGGTTCAAGCGCTTCAGGAAATCCAAAGAGGCGCGTTTTTCAGAGACAGCAACATATTCAGGATTGCTCAAATGTAAAATCGGCGAGCTGCCAGGGCGAAAAGGCGTACCTTGATAAACTGCCGGTAAAAAGCCGGATTCCCAATTTGTCACCCCACCCCTAGGTTCGCGCTTATCGTTATACAGCACTACGTAACCCGGCAAGTTTGGATTAGCCGAGCCTAAAGCATATTGCACCCAGGCGCCCAAAGTAGGCCGGCCGGGATTAAGCCCGCCCGAATTCAATTTCATGATGGAAATATCATGCGTTGCACCAATGGTTTTGCTGGACTTAATAAAAGTCAAATCATCCGCATGTTCCGCCAGATTGGGCAATAAATCCGAAAACCAAGCGCCGCTTTGGCCGTGTTGCTTCCAAGTACGTTTGGTCGCAATCAATTTAGTCACGCCGCCCTGGGTACTGGTTTTAATGCCTTCCAAAAACGAGCTAGGTACGCCTGTACCAGCCAGCTTAATCAAACCGGGCTTGTAATCGTATAAATCCAAGGTGCTTGGAGCGCCGGCCATGTGCAACCAAATAACGGTTTTGGCTTTGGCCGCAAAATGCGGCTCTTTAGGGGCTAGAGGATTAGCGCCCGCCAGAGCGTCTAAACCCGCATCTTCCGCGAATGCGGCTTTAATAACACCACCACCCGGCATAAAACCGCTGACAGCCAAACCACCCAAGCCATAACTTGATTTAACTAAAAAGTCTCTACGCGACTTGTTATTCATAATGTTAACCTCGTAAATTGAAATTTAAAATCTTTAAAAACGGTAGATAAACTCGTTGGAATTCGCTACTACATGCACCAAGTCCACGAATGCCGAGGCTTCAATCGGATCTACCTTTACACTGTCTTTCAAACCGGTCGGCACATTTACTTCAAACTTGCCGTTGGAGGCTTTTTCACGGATTACTTTCTCTTGGTCAGTTAAAAATGCTTGCAGATTGTTTTTCTCGTCATCGGTTGGTTTTCGTGCAAACAGAATTTGATACAGCCTATCAAATCTATCGGATTCCTCCGCGCCGGCTTCGTTGATAACGCGACCCGCCAAGGATTTTGACCAATCAAAAATTAGATCACTGTTATACAAAGTTAAGGCTTGCAATGGTGTGGTGGTTACTTCACGTTTGCTATGTGCATCCTGTGGCGAAGCCATATTGAACGAGTCAAGGATCGGATAAGGCAAACTACGACGAGTAAAAATATACAAGCTGCGACGGTTAATATCATGCACGTCCTTAGAAGTTTTCCAGGAAGGGTCGCCATTAAATGCACCGTCATTGGTTTTAATAATTTTCGGCAGCGGTGGATACACGCTCGGACCACCTATCACCTTATCTTCCAACTTGCCGGCCGCAGCCAACAGCGAATCCCTAACCTGTTCCGCTTCTAAACGTTGGCGTGGAAAGACTGCTAACAACTTATTGTCCGGATCGACTTTTTCTGCATCTGCACGATAGTCGGACGCTTGCCGGTAGACACTGGACAATATAATTTCCCGGTGCAGTTTTTTAATATCCCAACCATCATTAACAAATTTGCTGGCCAGATAATCCAGCAATTCCGGATTGCTTGGTTTTTGACCTGCTTTACCAAAGTCACTGACTGTACTTACGATACCCGTACCAAAATACTCATCCCAAACTCGGTTAACATAGACACGCGCTGTTAAAGGATTGTTTGAACTGGTAATCCATTTAACCAAGGCTGAACGCCGACCTGAAGAAAACGGCAGTGGTTTTATGTCCGGTTTTTCGCTGGTAATCGCTTCCGGGAAAGCAGGTTCTACTTGCTCCAAAGGTTTTTCATGATCACCGGTAAACAAAACGAAAGTAGGCGGGGCATCCGGATGACCTAACTCGGTCATTGCCGAGATGGTGTTTGAGCTGGTTGCCGGTTTCAAATCGTTAAATTTTCTGAGGGCTTTGGTTATTTTATCCAACTCGCCCCACTTCTCAGCCAATTCTTTGTTATGTTCCTTAGGATCGGTGCTTTCAGCTTTTTCTCTAAAATAGCCGATTAGACTTTGATCATCTGTAACATTAGCCAGCCTATGATTTACCCAGCGGTCCAAAGGCGTCCACTCGCTTTTTGGTTTAAAAATAGCCGCTCTGGAATCAGTTAAATACCGCTCTTTGTGATATTTAAGTGCATCTGCTCTGTGAGTATTAAGAATAGCTTCTTGTTTATCGCGAAGATCCTTTGTTGCTTCCTCCCATTTAGCATATTCCTTCTCATACTTGGCCTCAATCAAGCCTTTTTTAGCCGGAATATTATCCACCGGGGCTATATTGGCAAAAAATGCTTGCAGAGAGAAATAATCTTTTTGACTGATTTTGTCGAATTTATGATTATGGCAACGGGCGCATTCCACAGTTTGACCCAGCACCACTTTACCCACCGTATCGGTTATATCGGTGGTAATTTGGTACTTACGCTGCACTAAGTCCCGTGAATTACTGTTATCCGGAAATTGCGCCATAAACCCGGTGGCGACCAAAGCCTCCTCCTTGTCCGGCCATAATTCATCTCCGGCCAATTGCTCCTGTAAAAACAGGTTGTATGGCTTATCCTGATTAAAGGAATTAATAACATAATCCCGATAACGCCACATATTCAGTCTATCGTTATCATTCTGAAAACCGGTACTATCGGCATATCTGGCTAAATCCAGCCATTTGCGGCCTTGGCGCTCGCCGTATTTAGGCGACGCCAACAAGCGATCAGCCAGCTTTTCATAAGCATCACTGGAAGTATCATTAACGAAAGCATCAACTTCCTCAGGTGTTGGAATCACGCCCAACACATCCAATGTCGCCCGGCGAATAAAAGCCGCGCGATCTGCATCTGCAGAAGGTTTTAGTTCTTTAGCTTCCAGCGGCGCCAGCACAAAGGCGTCAATCGGCGTTCTGACCCAATCCTGCTGCTTTACGGATGGAATTGCCGGGGACTTTACCGGTTGATAAGACCAGAGTTTAGATTTAGCTGGGGCCGCATCCGGCGCTCCGGCGTCGGCTACCTGGGCCGGCTTATCGTCAGCGGCGATGGCCTTACCAGCCAGTGCAACTGCTATGCCCAACACAAGGGCTGTATAGACTTTTCTTTTCATGTATTGACTCCAAAACAACTGACATTTACTTAGCTATTGCAAGGCGCATGCCAAACCAGCGACCCAGACATCCAGACAAAACAAAAAACACACTAGTTATTGATATTAAATATTTTTTTGAATTTTTTGTGATAAATACAACAACATGATCTTTAAATATTTGACAAACACGCTAATTGACTGATGAATTTACAGCAGCCTAACAACAGACTCTGTTGTTAGGCTAACAGGCGCAACTTGCCAAACTTTATTTCGCCCGGCCTGGAAAACCATGCGCGAGTAATGGCACTTTGTAGGCAGAGCCACGGCCAACTATATAAAGCGTGGCTTTGTCCTTGCCGGCAAATGCCAGGTTTTGCGGCTTTTGCGGAAGCGGTATTACCCCTAAAGCCTCGCCTTTAGCACTAAACACCTCGACACCCGTGTTGGAGGCCACATACAGCCTATCGTTATCGTCTATGGCAAGACCGTCTGCCCCGCTAGACCAGACGCCATCTACATTTTTCCAACCGTCCAATTTTGCGAAATTCCGCCTATTCTTGATTGAGCCGTCTGCGTCGATGTCATAAGCCAGCACATATTCACCTTGAGTATTAGCGACATAAAGTATCGTTTCAGCCTTGTTCAACTGAATACCGTTTGGACGTTCAATATCATTGGCCAAACGCTGCAATTGTCCGGAAGCGCTTATGTAGTAAACACCAGGGGTTGAGGGTGGTGGATTAGGGTTTTCTTTATTCGGACGCGTACCGCTGTCGGTAAAATAAATACCACCCTTCTTATCAATGACCAAATCGTTAGGCCGTTGAAATGCAGCGCCGGCATAATTTTCGGCCAAGACTTTTTTCTTATCCTTAGGATAAATTATGCCAACCTGTGTCTTAAGCGTCTGCACGGCAAACAACTCGCCGGCAGCATTTAAAGCCAGTCCGTTAGCGCCGTTAGAATTTTCCAGAAAGGTAGAAACCGTGTTATCGGGAGCTATCCGCACTATCCGATTGGCATTGGTTTCCGTAAACAATAAGCTGCCGTCGGTATAGGCAATCGGGCCTTCAGTGCCGTTAAAGCCATCTTTGATTAAATCAATAACAACTCCGCCAGCCGCCACGCCCTGGATTGCCGGGGTAACGGGATCATCATCCGCTTTGGCTGCAACTGTAAACAGCAACAGAACAAATAAGTAAATTAATTTAAATAACATATCTATATCCTGAACTTAACGAGTTATTTGTAGTAACAAGCTGCATGAGTAATTTATTTACCTGCTTCCGGGGCAGGAGCTGGAGCAGCACTTCTTGGTGGTGGAATTTCAATTTTAGTAATCACGCCGCCCTCTTCTTCATAGTTTTGCGAACCGACTGCGCCCACCACCTTAAAACCTTTGCCAGCCAAAAAATCCCCGGCGACGCCAGCGCGATGCGCGTGATTAGAAACAGTCACAATAGCCCTATCCCTAGGGATAAACGGCAGCGATTTTTCCAGCTCTTTATTTTGAATACTCAGATACACCGGAAAACTGCCTATCTTGCTTATCTCATCAGGACGGCGCACATCGATAATTAACAGTTTTTCAGGCTTGGCCAGCAGCGCATCAAATTTTTCACGACTCAGCTTGGGTGTTTTTGAGGTGTAAGCAGGGTCAGGGCGCTGCGCTTCGGGGCTCTTTACCGCTTCCGCGTCAGCCCCATAAGAGAGCGGTGCAAAAATTATCGCCAGCGAAAAGGCCAGCGTTAGAAGTTTTTTCATTTTATTTATCCTATTTTTTAAATTGATATTAAGTGCACCGGAGCAGTATGAACACGGTTTCACATCTAAAACAGTGCAATCAACATGCCAATCAATAAAAACCATAAACAAAAAATTAAAATACACTAATACATTGATTTATATGTGTTTATAATATTATATACACTCATGTAACACAGCTTAATTTTCCAAGTGCTGTATAGATAAATCAAGATGATGCATATGCAACATACCTGCAACAATGACTGCTGCAGATATAGCAGACAGGTCTTTTTCGAATTGTTTTTTTGACCGCAAACTCGAAACATAATCCCGATTGCCGGCTACAAAAAGAACTATCGAATGATAAAACGAGATTGCATATGGAAATGGGCTACCAACTTAAGCCGGGACAGCTTAAGGTTAAGCCGTTCGAGGTGAGCTTGTCGAACCATGAACGGCTTAACCGTCCACCCTTCGACAGGCTCAGTGTGAACGGTTAGTCCTCGCAGTTGTCCCGCTTTAAGTTGGTGGCCTGGAAATGGGCAAAAAAAAGCGGGTTAGGAATAATTCCATAACCCGCTGAGAGTTTTCACCACGAGAACAAAACGTTAGAACTTACCGCTCAACTGCAAACCTATCCATTGCGGATAAGCCGGAGTATAGGTATTCAAGGTTTGCAACACCGGCGTATGGTTATTCAACAGGTTCTTAGCGACAAAACTGACATCGAAGGTTTTATCGCGACGACCGATACCGAAAGAGAAGTCGGTGTTGAATTGATACGGTATCCAGGCATAGTTGGACAAACTCGCATCCGAGTTATAACGGCTGGTATAGGTTTCGGTAAAACTGGAGTGGATTTCAGTTTTCCGTAGAAAATCAATTCCCAGCAGATTACCCACAATTTCTGAAGGTATCCGCACTTCCGGGCTAATATTGAAGTTAAATTTCGCAGCACCGGGCAATGTTTGTCCAGACGCGTTCCAACCGGCTTGATTCGCCGTGGTTACTTGTATCTCGGCAGGATTCGGCGCATTAGCATATTTAACATAAATAGCATCAGTATATGAACCGGCAAAACGAATTGAAGTATAGTCCAGCCCGCTATATACACCATCCAATTCAAAACCTGCTGTCCGCGCCAAAGGTACGTTGCCGGTAATCGATGAATAGACCGAAGTATTACTAGCAGCATTGGTAATTTGATTGGTATAAGCCGTATAACTATTATAAGTAGCGATAGATGCTTGATAGTTCTTGATGTTGGCCCAAAACAAATCGGCATTCAACACCAGTGTTTTATTAAACATAGTCGACTTCAAGCCAATTTCGTAGCTATCGTCCGTCTCAGGGGAGGCAACGGCGTTGGCGCCGTTAAAAAACTGGGCGATACCGGCTTTCATCCCGTGTTGCCAAGATACATAAGTTGTGTGATTATCATCGATTTTATAGCTGGGACTGATGGTCCAAGAAGGCAGAATTCCGTTATAAACCGGGGTAGTGGTGTTCCACAAAGCGCCGACTTGCGATAGCCGGATACTTTTCGCCGCAGCAACTTGCGCCAACTGGGCAGCATTAAGCTGGTTGTAATTAACGCCAAAATATTGTTGGGCAACCTGATTTGCCACTGCCTGTTGTTGAGCCGAATTAGTTCCAGTCAAAGCACCGGCGCAGCCATCGGCGACGGCCGTAGCATAGCTCGTCGCAGTTGAAGAACACGTTGCGCTCGGCGCACCAGTCGCATTTGCATAAGATGAACTAAAGCCACCCGTATTCACACCCTGAACGGACACCGGATTTAACGCCGCCCCAGTGCCTTCATTAATTATATAATCACTATTTGGATTTTCGCGGTGCTCGTTAGTGACCCTAAAACCGGTAGTTAAGGTAATATCGTCGGTGAAATGCAGATTAGTCTGGCCGAAAATAGCCTCGCTCTGGTTTTTGATATCCTGATGATTGGTGTCCATCCACAAGTTATTTAAGGAGTTCTGCATCAATAGCTGGCCTGAATTTGCTAAGGCCGCACCTGGTGCTCCGGCAACATTTACCGCTCCGGAAGCGGTTTGATTTGCCAGCGTTTGATATTGCGCCGCCGAAGCATACCAGGCGCCGGCGTCACTGCCGAAGGACTTATTGTAAGCGGTTTGATTTTCAGTCTCCATCAGGAACAAACCACCGGTGTAGTCGACAAATCCGCCGGTCTTGGAATTGAACCGCAATTCCTCGCTCAATTGATGATAATTATTCGAATAGCCGCCGGCATTAGTCATAATATTGAAAGGTGTGCCATCGTCATTGGTAGCCGCATTAAAATGATAGCCCTGAAAGCCAGTGATCGAGGTCAGATGATGATTGGCTATATCCCAATTCATCTCCAATGAGGCGCCTTCACTGCCGCTAACCACCGGCTGCTGAGTGTTCAGATCCACCGCATTTTGACCAGCGTCGCCATATAGATAATTCCCCAAATAACTGTAATTCATGCCGCTCTGCGTAAACCATGAACGACCTAAGCGCGATGCAGCACCCAGATTGCTTGTGGCGGTTGTTATGGCAGCGCCGGTATTAGAATAATTAGGTGTTGGCTTATAAATAACCCCGTCATTAGTGTTTTCACCCGCATTCGGGGTAATATTAACCGATAACTTGGCGTTAAAATCTTCACTCGGGGTGAGCAGGAACTGTGCGCGTCCGGTCAGGCGATCAATATTTTGGAAGGTGCTGTCCTGGTTCCACAGATTGGTCACGAAGCCGCGTTGCTTTTGGGTCACAAAAGAGCCGCGCCAAGCCAGCAAATCGTCTATCACCGCGCCACCGACCGCGCCTTTGGCAATATAACTATCATAATTTCCATAAGTCATTGAGTAATCGGCGGTATTGGTAAAAGTCGGACGTTTGGTGATAATATTCACCACCCCCATAGTTGCGCCTTTACCCTGCAAAGTGCCTTGCGGACCACGCGTGACCTCAACGGCGTCGACATCGGTAAAGTCATAACTGGACGACAAAGGATTGTATGCATAGTTGACGCCATCCACGATAATGCCGACACTGGGATCCTGCGCCTCAGTCTGACCTATTTTACCGACACCGCGAATTGCGATACTGCTGGTGCGTTGATTACCCTGGTTCCAAGTTATGTTAGCGGCACGCTTGGTGATCGCCCCCAAATCCATAGCCTGCTCACGTTCCAGATCTTTTCCGGTTACCACGGAGATAGAGAGCGGAACGTCCTGTAATTTCTCGATTCTTTGCCTTGAACGAACCACCACTTCGCCCAGGTCTTTAGGTTTCTCCTGCTTCTCCTCATTCTCCTCCGGCGCAGTTGCCTCTGCTTGCGCGACTTCCAGTGCCGACTCGGTTCCGGCGGCCGCAGCAACCGGTGCGACACCTGTCGCTACTCCGGGCGTTGTAGCGGTACCGTTACTAAGCAGCGCTTGCTCGCGTTGTTTCGACGCTGTCAATTCCCGATTTAAACGATCAATTTGCGCCCGCAATTCACTGACTTCCTGCACGGATTTAGCGGTCTTCTTGGTTTTTTTCTTGCTATCCACCGCTTCTACATCATATGCAGTCAACATAGCCACGCCGGCAACTGCAATCGCCACGCAAGAAGTTAATTTACGGCGACGGCTTATAGTGTGAGGCACGTCATCCTGTCGAGTCGCACTGCTTGTCTCAGCGCCGGTTAAGTTAAGTTTCACTATCTCACCTCTATGATTATTTAGTCAATTCAAAGTCGGCTTGGTTACATCTGACTCCAGAATGCAGAATTCGCCTACATTCCTGAATTGCAATGCCCATGCCAAGCGTAGAATTTCGTTAAATTTTTCAAAAATTTACTGTGAACCAAGAATGTATCGCTTTGATTTTAAATAATTTATTTCTGTGAGCTAATCGAAATTTCCGATTTAAAACAACTGAGTTATGTATTTTTGTGGCCTTGCTTTCTGCTGAGCAGCGTTCATAAGCTGCTGAGGTTCTGCATGAATATCAGCAATCAAAAGCAAACTGAATTCGAGAAGGAAACACGTTGAAATTGACAAAGACAACCTTAAATCAAGCTAGCCTGCACTTTAATGATAGATCGGCGCGTTGTTCAGACCTGGTTTTTAAATTGAAAATAACCAGTTTGAGGTTGGCTTGTATATTGCTGAAGTCTTTTTAACATTTTTAAAACTCAGCGGATCACACATGACACCCAACTCACTGCGCAATAACCCAAAACAGCGATTACGTAATTTTCGAACAGCTAAACCGAGAGCCATGCTAAGTGCTGTTGGACTTTTGCTCAGTCTCTCAATTAACGCAGGTCCAAGTATTTACCCTACCGGCACTACACGTTACGACCCGGCCAAGGCTTTTAATTCATTTGTGCTATTCAGTGGCGGCGATAACAGTGCGCACCTGATAGATTTAAACGGAAACGCTGTGCATGAATGGCATGACGCCGCCGCGCATAGCACGTTGATCGACCCGGCGCTGATTGGCGGCCAACTCGGTCATGTCTTTGTGACGCTGGATACTATAGAAGGAAAGGGCGCCGACTTGGCGCCGGGACAGGTCAATAGAAGGGTAGTCAAAACCATTGCCGAACTTGATTGGGAGGGAAAAACGGTATGGTCTTTCGGCGAAAAAGCCCCCGGCGGCGCGGCACAGCAACACCACGACTGGGCGCGCTTGCCAAACGGCAACACGCTGGTGCTGGCTAATCTGGTACATCCGATAAAAGGCTTTAAGCAACCGCAACAATTGGATGATGTCATCTATGAAGTCAATCCAGCCGGCGAAGTCGTGTGGAAATGGCTCGCCTCCGAGCATTTAAATGAATTCGGTTTTACACCGGCAGAGCTAAAGCTGGTCCGCAATGCGGAAACCCCCGACTATTTGCACGTCAACAATCTGAAGGTCGTTGGCCCCAATCACTGGTATACCGAGGGCGATAAACGCTTTGCGCCGGAAAACCTGATTTTCGATTCTCGCGATGCGAATTTCATCGCCATTATTGACAAAAAGACCGGTAAAATCCTATGGCGGCTAGGGCCGCACTATAAAGCCATCGATTCAGATCCTACTGCAGCCCGTAAACTGCCGCGACCGGTCGATCAAATCAGTGGACAGCACGATGCGCAAATTATTCACGCTGGCCTTCCCGGCGCTGGGAATTTACTAGTATTCGACAATCAGGGCTTTGCCGGCTATCCGGTCGCCGAATTACCGTTCACCGGCGGCTCGCGGATATTGGAAATCGATCCGGTCAAAAACCAGATCGTCTGGCAATACACCGGCGCCGACTCCGGCGGTCCCAGCTGGTCGTTTCGCAGTACGCATATTAGCGCCGCGCGGCGCTTACCGAACGGCAACACGTTTATAGACGAGGGCCAAAGCGGCCGGCTATTTCAAGTCACGCCGGAAGGGGAAATCGTCTGGGAATACATTAATCCGTATGTCCGCACCGGTAAAGATCCCCTGACTGGACGCGCCACGACCAATAATCAGGTGTATCGCGGCCAACCGGTGCCTTACGCCTGGGTTCCGGCCGGCACACCGCATACTGAAAAAGCCGTGACGCCGCCGGAACTTGGCCAGTTTCACATTTCATCCGCACCTTAGACCATTATCACTCTGCTTTCTAGGTTACAGCCAAGCAACAGAATCTGTTGCATACCCAACAGTGCTGAGTTTTTTTTGCTGTGGCGGCAAGTATTAACTTTGCTATTCCATCAACAGCCTTATAGGGTTGAAGGTTTTTTAATTTAAAAAATTTAGATGGTACGCCTCTTGCACTACCACTGTTTTGTTCCTGACTTTTTTCCAACATAGACAAAACCTAAGGAGTTTTCATGCGTAAATCAATACCCAGCGCCGTAACAATCGCCCTTGCCTTGAGTACGGCCGGCTGCAGCGTGTTCCAACCGCAAGGCTTAAATTCTGCCAGCGAAGCAACCGGCGCCGCCACTATTAAATCCATCGAATTTTCCGGCGCCGGCCGCTGGTATCAATTTGGTCAGGCGCCCAATCCCGATCTACCCTGGCCGCCCTTCGATGTGAAAAACTTTACCGCCGATATTAATTACACCACCGCCAGCGCCAGGGTGCAGATCGCTCGTCTGCAAGTTATCGAACCTGGCCGCAATCGCCCTGCCCCGGTCGAACAAAAAGTTGACCAATATATTAGCGGCGGCACCGCCTGGAACCAAGCAACTGCAGCCAACGCCAATCCAGCCATCACAGCACAGCCGACAGCCGTTGAAGAACGCGCGGCGGAAATCTGGGCCAGTCCGCAAGGCTTTCTGAAAGCCGCCATCGCCAACAACGCCACATCCGAATCCAGCGCCGATGGCACAGTCGTTAAATTCAAGATCGGCGGAAAATATAGCTATACAGGCACTATTAACGCTAACAATCAATTGGTGCAGGTCAAAACCTGTATCGACACACCGGTGTTGGGCGACACGGTAATTGAAACCAACTATAGCGATTACAAAGACTTTGGCGGCGTGCAGTTTCCTGCGCACATCGTCCGCAATGAGGGTGGTTTTCCTATCCTCGACATCAACGTCTCCTCCGTCAAAATCAATCCAGCGGTTGACATCAACATTCCTCAGGAAGCAGCCAACCCACCGGCTGTGACCGTTGCAGTTAACAAACTGGCTGACGGTGTTTATTACTTGACCGGCGGTACGCATCACAGCGTCGCCATCGAACAGCGCGACCATATTGTGATTATCGAAGCGCCCTTAAACGAAGACCGCTCACAAGCCGTCATTGCGAAAGCCAAAGAAATCATTCCGAACAAACCTATCAAATATCTGGTTAACTCCCACGCCCACTTCGACCATTCCGGCGGCTTGCGCACTTATGTCGATGAAGGCGCAATCATCGTCACCGAAAAGACCAATCAGGATTACTATCAAAAAATCTGGGCTAAACCACATACCCTGCATCCAGACCGCTTGAGCGTATCGAATAAACCGGCAAAGTTTGAAAGTTTCACCGGCAAACACATACTTTCGGACGGTAGCAGAAACATCGAGATTTACTCGATTGCCGGCAATAGCCACAACGATGCTTTCGATATGGTCTATCTGCACAAGGAGAAAATTTTAGTCGAAGCCGACGCCTATACGCCGGCGGCCGGCGCGGCAAGCACACCGGCTGCGGTTAACCCCTACAGTGTCAATCTGTATGACAACATCAAGAAATTAAAACTGGATGTTAGCCAGATTGCCGGCCTGCATGGTCGGGCAGTGCCTTTTGCGGATTTGCTGACGACGATAGGCGTGCAAAAAGCCTCGAACTAAACAGAGCGCCACTCGAACCGAGGCAAAAATAGCACATTTTCGCCTCGGTTCATAACTAGCTGCCGTTAGGGTAACTGTTTCCATGCCACATAATTGTCGACAGCATAAACTTGGCATGTTTTCGAATGTTGTTGACAGGCTTTCATGGCTTTTCCTAGGGGATCAAGCCCACCTCATAACTTCCCCAGAAGGCATCTCCTCGGAACCAAACAAAAGTCCAAGCACTCAAAAAGAGTACTGGCTTTGCTCTTCACAAAAATCTGCTGCTCAAGAAACAATAACTGCTGATAAGCTGATCGAAAAACAACAGACACATGATTTAATGAAGCGAAATCTCCGTCAAGATTACTAATTTATAATGCGGCATTACCAATCGAAAGCTTCCGCAAGCGCTAATCCGAAGCATAAGAAATTAGGGGTATGCAATATTTGCCAGACAGCCAACTACTGCATGGTCTGTTTTTTGCATAAAAATCTTCAAATTTAAGCGAGTTTTCCTTTTAGGATAGTCGTTGACCTATAAATATTTAAACAATAAATATTTAAACAATTAATATTTAAGATAACACCTATGAAAATTTCAGTCTTTCTTGTCACCTTAGCCTTAATAAATACCTCAACCAGCGTGTATGCAGGCGCCGTGGCGAACGGTAATTGGTCGCCAACGGGTTGTGGCGAAAAGCCAGCTACGCCAACGGTCAATGACACCGATATAGACGCTTTCAACAAAAGTGTTGAGTCTGTCAACGCCTGGCAGCCGAAAGTAAAAGCCTATTTAGATTGCCTGATTAAAGAAGCAAACAACGACAATACTGCTATTACCACCAGCGCAAACCGTGAACAGAGCAATCTCAGGGATAATGTGGAAAAAGTCCGTGAAACCGTTGCCGCAGCGGAAAAAAAGCTGGATAAGTAAGTGCTGGTCATTTGCTTATTGCCTGATGACTATATCATCAGGCAATAGACCGTCCTGATAGCGCGCATAGATTGTTATAAAAGCTGTTTCCAAGTGCCGAGTAAAATTTTCGCTCTGGAACAAAGGCTTGCTTAAACGATTAGCCGCTAATTTTCGCCTGATTCTTGCCAATTGCTCGGGGTTAAGGGCTAGCTCGATAGCCAATTTTTCATATTCAGGCAAACTTGCGCTTATCAGCTCCGGCATATCCACAGCATTTAGCAGACTGGCAGCGACTCTGCCGGCAAAGGCCTCACCGAGACAAGTCAACACCGGCAAACCCGCCCACAAGGCGTCGCTCGCTGTGGTATGCGCGTTGCACGGCAAAGTATCCAAAAACAGGTCCGCCAAACCGTGTCTTGCCAGATGCTCAGGCAAGGGTAGGCGCTGAGCAAAAATCAATCTCTCGGCATTTATGCCTTGTTGCACAGCTGCTGCGGATAAATTCTCGACCGCCGTTGGATTATCTTGAAACAACCAGAGCACACTGCCCGCCACCCGGTTAAGAATACGCATCCAGCAAGCAAACACAGCGGGTGTTATTTTGAAATTATTGTTAAAACAGCAAAACACAAAACCGGAACCGGGCAAGCCGCACTCTGATCGCGTAAAAACCCTATCCGCTATGGACCGCAAGCGATCATTGACCTGATAACTGTTAGGTAAATAAACGATCTTTTCTGCATAGTGCCTACGCTGGTAATCAGGTATCAAGGTAAAATCCGCAATTAAGTAATCGATAAATTCAGCGGCCATAGTACCCGGATAGCCTAAGTAGCTAACTTGTATCGGCGCAGCCCTTAACGCAAAAATACCGGGACGGCCGCCCTGGGTATAAGCTTTTAAATCAATGGCAATATCAATAGCCAATTCTCTGGAAAGCTCCGCGACCGCAATATCGCTATACTCATTGACATCAATAAATTGATCGAAAGCGGCTGCAAGCCGTGTTCTCATCGCATCGTTTTTATGCGGACCAAAGGCAAAACCGATGAGCTCAAACCTGGATCTATCTTGTAATTCAAATAATTGCGCTATTAAATAAGACGTAGCGTGCGCATAAAAATCTGCCGAGTAATAGCCGATACGGATTTTATCGCGAGGCTTGGCTGGTAACAGCGCTGGGAGGCTAGAAATCTCTGGATATTGATGCCGCCGCCAAATTTCGGCAGCTTTTCTTTGCAAGGACAAATCGGAACTGAGCGCCAAAACGGTAAAAGGGTGACAAACCCGGTCACCGCGTTCGATTCCGGTTTTTAGCTGTAAATAATCCTCATCCATGCCGCGCCAATCGCAGATATTCATTAAGCAATGCAAACGGTAACCATAGATAAAATCGGCATCCGGTTTTAACTTAAGCACTTGATCATAGTTTTGCACCGCCGCCAGATACCGCTTGAGATCTTTTAATGCGTTGCCGCGATTATAGTAGGCATCTGCGAAATCCGGCTGCAACGCAATAGCTTTTGTATAGCAGTCCAAGGCCGCAGACGTTTGCTTGAGCTCTTTAAGTAAATTTCCGCGGTTGTTGTAGGCTTGGGCGTAATCCGGTTTCAGTCTAAGCGCAATATCGTAATCTTGCAGCCCAAGTGCATACTGATGCAGTTCTGACAGAAGATTGGCGCGATTATAATAAGCATCTGTGTAATCAGGATTAAACTCGATAGCCTGGGTGTAACTTTGCAAGGCGGCGGCTGTTTGTTTGAGTTCACGGAAGACATTGCCGCGATTATTATAAGCCTCAACATAGTCAGGCTTAAGAGCAATGGCTTTTTCGAAGTTTTGCAGCGCGGTTTCAGGTTGTTTTAACTGCCTTAGGGTATTGCCGCGATTGTTATATGCTTGCGCATAGTCCGGCTGCAGCGCAATTGCGCAGGCGTAACTTGCCAACGCGGCCGTAAGTTGGTTCTGATCCAGCAATACATTTCCGCGATTGTAATAGGCCTCGGCATAATTTGGCTTGATAGCAATAGCTTGATCGTAACTTTGTATGGCTGCTGCAAATTGTCCTAATTCCTGCAGCACGTTGCCGCGATTATTGAACGCCTCCGCATAATCCGGTTTAAGCGAAACGGCTTGCTCATAGCTTTGCAGCGCCAAATGATACTGTTTGAGATCTAAAAGTGCATTGCCGTGATTATTGAAAGCGGCAGCGTGCCGGGGATCTATCGCCAACGCCCTAGCAATCAATTCAACTGCTTGCTGAAACCGCCCGGTCTGTCGCGCAATAACACCGGAAAGATGCAATGCATCAAAGTGCCGGGGCTGCAGTTTAAGAATTTCTGCATATAATAACTCCGCGCGGTCGAACTTCCCTTCTCTATGCAACAGGAAAGCCTGTTGCAACTTGGCCTGAATGTGTTCAGAAACCTGGTTTTCACCAATAACTTTTGAGGCCGGTAAAATCCGAGAGTCTCTGCGCATAAGAGAATTCCTTTTAGTCTGCGAAATTAGGATTAAAAACAATGCTACTCGCATGATAGCAAATCTAGCGCCTGCCGCCATATGTAGCTTGATAGCGTTTGAAAACGCGGATTTTAGGTTTATAACAAGTGTTGACCTAGAAACACTTGATAAGCAATAAGCGCTTAAAACTGATGCTGAGCAAGCAACCCGCATTCCGGCACAGGCTGCCCTATGTCCCGGCATAGCGCGATTTTGCGAATACAGTCTAAAAAATAACCACAAAAATATATTTACAAACAGGTGCTTATAAATTAGCAGCCTGAGTACATCCCATTTTTCTTCCGCTACTCTCAATCTGGCATGGCTAATGCTTTAAGTAAAGCAAAAGCATAAATCATGCTGACCCTTACGAAATCGCAACAATGTGTTGCATTAGCATTTAAAACGGCGAGTTAATTTATTAATGGGAAACATCGTCATGAGTAGTCCTTTAGCAGCTTTAGGCAAACTTGAACCGGAGTCCGTTTCACTAATTAGAGAAACGACCAATGTCTTTTCGCTCAAACCCTCAGTTAATCCGACATTAGCCGGATTTCAGTCTACTGCTTTGTCCTCTACAATAGGCAGTTTTAAATATATTAGTGAGAATCGCGATCACAAGTTGATTGACTTTTTATTGATAGGTGTGTTGTCGGTGTTTATACACAATACGGTAATCGACCGCTTCAAAGGCATGTCCTTCGAACAGGAAATTATCGAGGCTGTAAAACCGCCGCCAAAAGTACAAATCACCCTGACTAGACCGCAACCAAAACCGATTGCGCCACCACCACCGCCAAAAGTGCAACCCAAGCCGCCGCCCCCTAAAGTTGTGCCGCTGAAACCGCAAAAACCTAAACCGGTTCCGAAGGTTGTCGAACAAGTGCCGACGTCTGCGCCAAGCCCTGTTGTTGACACCGCGCCTTCCGCTCCGGTAGCTGGCCCGGCGGCTCCGCCAGCACCACCTGCGCCGGTCGTGGAAAAAGTGACCGCGCCAGTAGCAGGGGCTGATTATGGCGACCGCCCGGACCCAGTCTATCCGGACCACGCCCAGGAAATGGGTTGGGAAGGCAAAGTGCTGCTTAAAGTGCATGTGCAAGCCAACGGCAAGCCGGCTGCCGTTACTGTTGCAAAATCCAGCGGACATCAAGAACTGGACGACGCAGCCGTGAAAGCCGTTACAAAATGGACTTTTAAACCGGCCATGCGCGGCGATACTCCTACCGATGGCTTTGTCACCGTTCCTATTACTTTTAATATTTAAAGAGGTTATCTAAATGTCCGATATTTCATCCAACATTATTGTCAGCGGTACTCTCAACGTACTGATCGCCGCTTCCGTGCTTACTTGGGCTTTAATTCTTATCAAAGGCGTCCAACATATACGCATTTCCTATTACAACCGGAAATTTGGTAAACAATTCTGGACCGCGCCTAGTATCCAAACCGCAGCCGGCCTGAATGCAGAACACGGTCCGGCGGCAAGAGTGGCGGGCATCGGCTTCACCACCTTGATTGAAACCGACGATAGCGCCACCACCCATGACCTGGAGCATACCGGAGATAGGCAGGAATTACTGGAAAGACGCTTGCGCCAACAAATGCAGAAAGAGCGCGGTTCGCTGGAAAGTGGTCTGGCGATTTTGGCCACTATCGGCAGCGTCTCGCCTTTCGTCGGTTTGTTTGGTACGGTCTGGGGCATCATGGGCGCCTTAACGAATATCAGCAAAAGCGGCTCGGCCAGTCTGGAAGTGGTTGCCGGCCCTATCGGCGAAGCGCTAGTCGCTACCGCCATCGGTATTGCGGTAGCAGTGCCGGCAGTTGTTGCTTACAATTTTTTTATTCGCCGCAACAAAGTTATCTGGGCTTATTTGGATGATTTTGCGCTCGACTTTATTCATCTGGCGCTGAAAAGTTCATTCATTATTGATAGACCCAGCAATAAATCCGCAGCAGCCACTACGGCTACCCGCCTGACCGAAGTCAGCAGCGGTAAAAAAACCAGCAGTAAAGAAACTGCAAACCATGACGAATTAACAACGAAAGAGGCGCTTGCATAATGGCATTTAATACTAAAGATGATGGCGGCGATGATGTAATGGGCGAGATTAACGTAACGCCCCTAGTCGATGTGATGTTGGTGCTGCTGGTGGTGTTTATCGTCACAGCGCCTTTATTGACCCAGGCTATTCATGTAAACTTACCGAAAACCACCGAAACCGCGCCACCCGAGGAAAAAGCGGCGGTATACCTGAGCGTGGATGCACAAGGCAAGGTGTTTATCGATAAGCAAGAATACCCGGTAGACGGCGTTGAAAACGAACTTAAAAACCGTAAAGCCGCCGACCCGGAATTAGCCTTAAATTTAAATGCCGACGATGGCGTGCAATACGGCATAGTCGCCAAGGTGATGTCGTCCATCGAACGGGCCGGCGTCACCAAGCTTTCGGTGTTGACCGTACCGAACTAACAAAATTAATGCTAACTTGCGCAACGGTTAACAGCAGGAGATAAGCAATGAAAATCAGCATACATATCTGGGATTGGCCGTTACGGCTGTTTCATTGGCTCTTGGTGTTGGCGGTGGTCGGTTCTTTCGCTACCGGCAAACTCGGCGGCAACCTGACCGACTGGCATGCGCGTTTGGGCGGCCTGGTGTTAGGCTTGCTGGTATTTAGGCTGATTTGGGGCTTTGTCGGCACTACGCATGCCAAGTTCGTGAATTTTTTTCCGACCTTTTCCAGGCTGGCTATGTATTTTAAAGGTGAATGGCAAGGCGTTGGCCACAATCCCGGCGGCGCGCTGGCGATTATAGCCTTGCTTTCGACGCTGACATTTTTGGTCGCTACCGGCTTGTTCGCTAATGACGATATTGGCTTTGAAGGTCCATTGTTTCATTTGATCGAGAAAGACTTTAGCGACAAATTAAGCGGCTGGCATGCCAGTTTGGTAAATATTCTGCTGGGACTGGTAGCTGTGCATGTGACCGCTATCGTGATCTATCAAAAGGTCAAAAAAATCAATCTGGTTTTACCGATGTTGACCGGCAAAATCGATGTCCCACAATCCCTGGCCCCTAGTTCAATCAAAGCGGTTAGCCCGCTACGTTTTATTTTTAGCCTATTGATTTCGGCGACGGTGGTCTGGGGCGTTTGGGGCGGCGGCTTTGTTAAATATCTAACGCCGCTGGCCAGCATTCAAACTGCTTCAGCACAGGCTAAATCTTAATTCTTTGTTTTTACATCCTCACTATAATAAGGAGTCATAACCATGAAACAAAAACTGGCCATCGGCCTGATGTTAACCACAGTCGCCACAGTTGCCTTTGCCGGCCCGATTGAAGATCAAATTAGGTCTCGCCAAGCCGCTTATGGATTTTTGGGCTGGAATGCTGCGAAAATCAAAGCCCAAGTTGGAGACCATCCTGAAACCTACAACAAAGACCAAGTGATCGCTGCCGCGAATGCGGTCGCAGCAGTGGCTAATTCAGGCGTACTGGATTTTTATGGCGAAGGCACCGACCAAGGTACTGGTTATAAACCTACCCGGCTGAAACACGAATATTTTGAGAAAAAGGCGGAAGTAAAAGACATCGAAGCGACCTTTATTAAAGAAGCCAACGAATTGCAAAACCTAGCCGCCGAGGGGGATGTAGCGGCGATTAAAACCCAATTCGGCAAAGTCGGCGCTGCCTGCAAAAGCTGCCACGACCTGATTCGCGTTCGCGAATAACTCCCTCTATCACTAGTTTCTCAAGCCCTTAATTTTGAAGACACGTAGTTAAAACGGCCACCATCTTAAAGCGGGACAACTGCGAGGATTAACCGTTCACCCTGAGCCTGTCGAAGGTTGGACGGTTAAGCCGTTCATGGTTCGACAAGCTCACCACGAACGGCTTAACCTTAAGCTGTCCCGGCTTAAGTTGGTAGCCGTTAAAACCTCGGGCTGCGTGTCTTCACTGTTAATTTATTTCACTTCTTAAGTTAAAGCTAATTTCAAATCTCCTCAGCAAACCTGCCCTGCCCCAGTCCGTAATGGGTGGTTGCTGGTTCCCAAGCTCGGCTTGGTTACCCAGTCTTGCAAGGTCTCGCTTGCTTTAGGCACTAAATTAATTTCCGAAAAATTCTAAAAGGTTAACCATTATCCAACTCGGCATTTGCCTGTTCAAGAATCAAGCTTAAGGCTCGACCATTTTCAGTTTGTTGCAACAAAATCAGGGCATTTTGCAGTTCGGTCATCGCTGCAATTTCATAGTTTGACCAGGGGCGGGCATAACCTTGCACCACTTCTTTCCATGCCTCGAAAGAGCCGCGCGGGGTCAAGCGCCGCTCGCCGCTGACGGCATCGACTGCGACAGGCTTTGCCGGATCGCCGGCCCAATAGACCTCTCGCACCCACTCCAGTCGAAAACCCAGCAAGTATTGCCCTGTTTCCTGTAAACGTAAGGCGATTAAGCCCGCAGTTTGGTTGGCGTAGCTGGCATCCAGTCCGAACAGCATCGGAAAATGATCGCTGGCAAACAGTTTAGCTTGACTATCGAGTGGCGAAATCAGGGCCTTAAGCATGGTTTCATTGGGCACTAAACCGATACTGTCAATCTGTCCATCCAGATAGAGCACTACGCCGCTTAGGTCAAACATATCGAGTAATTGCACCCGGAGTTTGCTTATCGCGGCTTGAAAATTATCGGCAGCGACGAGTCCGCCGCTAAGTTCACTGATACGTTGATTTAGCAAGTGGGCGTTGCGATGTTGCGCGGACCTTTCCATTTCCACCACTAGTTGCAGCGTTATGCCGGCAAAAGTTTGGCAAGCAAAGCGCGTGGCATAACTCAGCGGTCGCACGCTGGCGTTCAGGCAAACGCAAAAACCCCAAAGTTCACCGTCGACCACGAGTGGCAGCAGGAAACGGCTTCGTGCGCCCATATTTAAATAATAGCGGCTACATAAAGGAGAAACGCTACGCAACATGGCATAGCCCAAATCTAATGGCTGCGGCTGAGCCTCCGCATCTGCCATGAGGATAGCGGCCGGCTCGTAGTCCAGATTTGGCGCATATTGTTGTTTAATCATCAATAATTGTTTGCGCGCCGGCTCCGGTACATCGGAAGCAGGAAAACGCTTATCGAAAAAGGACGGAAAATAGGACTCGCAGGCTTCGGCAATGGTTTGTCCACTGCCGTCCGGCAAAAAGCGCACGATTATCGCCGAATCGAAGCCGGTTAAGCGTTTCAACTCTTGCGCTGCTATAAATACGGCTTGTTGATAACCTGTTGCTTGTTGCAATTTTGCCGCGCTCGCGGCCAGATCGTGCAGCGCGTCAGGCTGGAATTGTGCTGAATGCTGCCGGTCAACGGCTTCAAACTCAAGTACTAAGCGATTTCCGCTCCTATGCCCAAACACATCAAAACGCTGACTGTCTTGAATCTCAAAGCAACCTAAATAAGCAGGCGCGGAAGGTTTGAGAATAGTGATCAAAGCCTGTTCTATGAAACTTTGTTCCGGTTCTGCAACAAGCGCAGCAAGTCGAACGCCCAATAATTGCTGTGGACTTTGCTTAAACCAAACGCCACTGTTGGCGCTAACCCCCAGAATATGATAATTCTCTGTATCAAGTACCAACAACACGCCATGCGGCATTATTGCGCCTGGGAACCTGACTTGTTCTTGGTCGCATTTGGCTAAGTCGCCGGCGTTATTCCAAAGCTTTGCCGGCTCCACGACCAAAGTCGCTGAATCTTTATTATTGTTATTATTCACTGTCGGCGCCGCCATTATTTATTATCCGCTCCACTATGTTAGGTGGGTTAAATTTTTTGGCTAATTCTATAATAGTTTTCACTCTTACGGCATCTTCTCTATCTCTTACTAAAAATAGCACTGTAACTATTCAGCGAAATGTGAATTTTTGTAGGATGTGCCAACCAACGGGCGGCGCATCGGTCGCGAAAGATGCGCCTCCTGTTGCTTGGCTCATCCTACAGGGTATTGTTTGAAATCAAAAAAATTACGCTGAATAATTAACTTAGAGAACGTTGCAGAGTGCTTAAAACCCCAGCACCTGCCGCTTTGCCCCCCAGTTGCCGGGCTGCGGACTAAACACACCGGCACATTTCGTACCGCACACCTCACAACAGCCTTGCGCATCAAGACGCCAGGTGGAAAGCACATACCAATCGCGGCCTATCAATAAATTGCCGCACTGATGACAATAAGTGCTGTCCTCCGCCTGAGCATGAATATTGCCAACATAGGCGTACCGGACACCGTTTTTTTGCGCAATGCGCCGGGCATTCAACAGGGTTTCGGCAGGCGTAGGCGGCTTATCGGTCATTTTCCAGTCCGGATGAAACGCCGTGAAGTGCATAGGCACATCCTGTCCCAGATTTTCCACCACCCATTGCGTCATAGCGTCCAATTCGGCTTCAGAATCGTTTTCACCGGGAATCAGCAAGGTCGTCAGTTCGAACCAGACGTTGGTTTCGTGTTTAAGATAGAGTAAAGTCTCCAGGACTGGTTGCAAGGCAGCTCCGGTTATTTTGTAATAAAACTTTTCGGTAAACGCTTTAAGATCGACATTGGCGGCGTCCATCCAGCGATAAAATTCGGCGCGTGGTTCGCTGCATACATAGCCGGCAGTCACTGCGACCGACTTTAGCCCCAATTCTCGGCAGGCTTGGGCCGTATCTATGGCGTATTCATGAAAAACCACCGGGTCATTATAGGTAAACGCTACGCTACTGCAACCCTGCGCTTTTGCAGCTTCTGCTATGGCTTGCGGCGCCGCGTGGCTCATCAGCCTATCCATTTCCCGAGATTTACTGATATCCCAGTTCTGGCAAAATTTACATGCCAGATTACAACCAGCAGTGCCAAAGGACAAAATAGGCGTACCCGGCAGAAAATGATTGAGCGGCTTTTTCTCAATCGGATCGATAGCAAAACCACTGGAACGGCCATAGCTGGTCATGACGATTTGTCCATCCAAATTTTGCCGGACAAAACATAAACCCCGTTGCCCGGCGTGTAATTTGCAGAAACGCGGACACATATCACATTGAATTTGTTCAGCGTTTAAAGTATGCCAGTAACGGGTAGTTACCGTATTTTCAGCTATTAATGTAGCCATAATTTCACTCCTGGACAATAAGTCCAATTATTCACTGTACATCTAACGCAAAAGCGGTACATAGTTATACTGATTGCACGCTGATCTAGACAGGCGTAGCATTTCTTTAATCAAAACAATCATATTCTAAGGAGCGCTCATGAACAGAGTTCCCGCCGTAGCAGGTAGTTTTTACCCCGGACAACCGCAACAACTGCATGAAACGATTAGCGCCTATTTGCAAGATGTTAAACCCGGAGGTAAAGTTCCAAAAGCTATTATCGCGCCCCATGCCGGTTATATGTATTCGGGTCCTATCGCCGCCAGCGCCTATGCGCGACTAATACCCGCTGCCGGCATCATTAAGCGCGTCGTATTGATCGGACCCTCGCACCGAGTTGGTTTCAAGGGTATAGCTGTCAGTGCTTGCCAAGCATTTAACACGCCCTTAGGTAATATCACTTTGGATGGCGGCGCTATCAAAGAACTGCTGAAACTGCCGTTTGTACTGCAATTGGAACAAGCGCATCAACATGAGCACAGCCTGGAAGTGCATTTGCCGTTTTTACAGGAAGTGCTGCATGACTTCAAACTGATACCGCTGGTAGTGGGCGAAGCCGGCACGGAGCAGGTTTCACAGGTATTGGAACTGCTATGGGGCGAAGAGGAAACCTTGCTGGTGATCAGTTCCGATCTTAGCCATTATCACGACTACGAAACAGCCAGGCGTCTGGATCAAGCGACCAGCGCCTTGATCGAAAAACTCGATTATCAACATATCAGCGCAGATGCCGCCTGCGGTAGAGGGCCCATCAGTGGTTTGTTGAGATTGCTACAAAAAAAATCTCTACATATCAAAACCATCGACCTGAGAAACTCCGGCGATACCGCCGGCGATAAACGCCAAGTCGTAGGGTATGGTGCTTATGTCGTTGACTAAATCTCAGCAAAGCCTGTTATTGGCCCTGGCGCGGGCGTCTATCGAACATGGCTTGAAAACCGGCAAGGCCTTAAAAATCAAGCTTAGCGATTATCCGCCCGAATTTTGCGAACTTCGCGCCAGTTTTGTGACTTTAGAACACAATGGACAGTTACGCGGTTGCATAGGCATGTTGGAAGCGGTACGGCCTTTGGCTGACGATATCATGGAAAATGCCTTCGCGGCCGCGTTTTGCGACCGGCGGTTTCTACCTTTAACCGCAGACGAACTCAACGGCCTGGAATTGCATATCTCGCTGCTATCAGCGCCAACAGTCATTACCTTTAGCTCGGAACCGGATCTTCTCAGCCAATTACGGCCTAATATTGATGGTTTGATTCTGGAAGAAGGCCGGCATCGCGCCACATTTTTACCGGTGGTTTGGGAATCCCTGCCCTCCCCCAGTTTGTTTCTGCAACACTTGAAACAGAAAGCCGGCCTCTCAGCCGACTATTGGTCTGACAGCATTAAGTTTTATCGTTATACGGCTGAGTCTTTTTGATGAACTGCAAAACCTAAAACAGATTGTCATAATGAAAAGCAGCAAAGAGATTAGAAAGCAAATTACCGTACAAACGGATTTACTGACCTATTTCATTTTCTTTCTTCAACAGCACCAAAATGCAGATCTAGCGGCTAGTTTATTAATTATAAAAACCCCGTAGCTAATGAAAATTTTGACCAGCACCTCCATAGCTTCTTTGCTACAATTTATAAACTGTTGGTTGCCATAGATGAACGCCGAAACGTCAAGATTGATAACCGCTCCATTCTGTTGAAATATTGCAAGGCGATTGATTCACATGACGGCGACACAATTATTTGGTAAATATTATATCTGTGGAAAATCTGTCAATGGCAAATGTCGAGATCATAACGAAGACCGCATTTTAATCAATTGCCAGGCCGGACTCGTGCTGGTGGCGGATGGCATGGGCGGGCATCTGCATGGTGAAAGGGCCAGTGCCGAAGCTATTGCTTTAATCAACCATTTATTTGAAATCTATCTGCCGCTGATCGAAAAAAAATGGGATATCCGGTTTTTATGGCGGAAACTGCAAGCCATTTTCACCTTAGGGGGGGGCGCAAATGAGCTGGCTTATCAACGGCAAACCATACGCAAAATTTTAATCGACACAAATAAGGCTTTGTATGCCACCAATAGAAAAGAGGCTTTTTTGGATGGCGCCGGCATGGGGACTACCCTAGTCGGTTGCCGATTTTTCGAGAACCCCCCGAGATTGCTGGTGTTTCATGTTGGCGACAGCCGCCTGTATCGCCTCAGGAACAAGCAGTTGCTCCCGGTGACGAAAGATCACTCCCTTTATCAACTCTGGCTGGATAGCGGCCAAATCGGCAAAAAACCCGGCTCGAATGTGATATTGCAAGGTTTGGGCCCTGATGCGCAAATTATCCCGGAAGTGCAACTGCTGAAGGTGTTACCCGGCGATGCATTTTTACTCTGTTCCGATGGTTTAAACGACATGCTTTCCGATGACAGCATGGAAGATATTCTGCATAATCTTACGGCTGACACTATTGATACAACGCTAGACCAGTTAATTGACGCCGCCAATGACAGCGGCGGACTGGATAATATTTCTGCGATATTGATCTGTCAATAAGCGCTTATAATTTTGATTGCATGCTCTTTTTAACATCCTCCTGCGACAATAAATCAATCTTCACCGGCGCAGTTTTCCAGATATCCCGGCAATACTCCTGAATAGTTCGGTCAGAAGAAAACTTGCCGCTTCGCGCCACATTTAGGATCGACATGCGCGTCCATTGCTCGGTATCCATATAAGCCTGGTTAACCCGGCTCTGGCAATCCATAAAAGACTGAAAATCAGCCAGCACCATATAGGGGTCGCCATGCAGCAAGGCGTTAACTAGAGGCCGGAATAGTTCCCGGTCGCCGCCGGAAAAATAGCCGTCGGCAATTAAATCAATCACCGCTTTCAACTCCGCGTTGGCATGATAAATATCCAATGGATTATAGCCTTGAGCTTTCATGCGCTGTACTTCTTCAGCGTTCAGCCCAAACAGGAAAAAGTTCTCAGCGCCCACTTCTTCGCGGATCTCAATATTGGCCCCATCCAGGGTGCCGATAGTCAAAGCCCCATTCAAGCAAAATTTCATATTACCGGTGCCCGAAGCCTCCTTGCCGGCAGTGGAAAGTTGCTCGGAAAGATCCGCAACCGGATAAATTCTCTGTCCGTTGCTGACATTAAAATTAGGCATAAAAACCACTTTCAGCCTATCGCGCACCGCCGGATCATGATTTATCACCTCGCCTACTGCCGTGATCAGCTTAATGATGAGCTTGGCCATGTGATAACCCGGCGCAGCCTTGCCGCCAAAGATGAAAGTACGCGGCACACAATCGGTAGCCATATTGGACTTTATCCGATGATACAAAGCAATAATGTGCAACACACTCAAATGCTGACGCTTGTATTCATGAATCCGCTTGACTTGCACCTCGAATAAGGACTCAGGGTCAATCACATAACCGGCGCTGTGGCGTAAATAGGAGGCAAAATCCACTTTGATGGCGCGTTTGATGTAACGCCATTCGGAGCGGAAGGCCGATAGTTCGGCGTAAGGTTCCAGTTGCTTTAATTGACTCAATTCTGTTAACCATTCAGCGCCGATTTTTTCGGAAATAAGCTTGGTCAAGCGCGGATTCGCCAGCGCCAGCCAGCGCCGGGGCGTAATGCCATTGGTCTTGTTACTGACTTTCTCCGGCCACAAAGCGTGAAAATCCGCTAACACGTCTTTTTTCAGCAATTCGGTATGCAAAGCAGCCACGCCGTTTATGGCGTGACTGCCGACACTGGCCAAATGCGCCATGCGCACATAACGCTCGCCGGACTCATTGATCAGCGACAAACGCGCCAACTTCTCCGAGTCGCCCAGGAAACGGATCCGCACTTCGTTAAGGAAACGCGCGTTGATTTCATAGATAATCTCCAAATGTCTGGGCAAGATCCTTGCAAACAAACTCAAAGGCCATTGCTCCAGCGCTTCCGGCAGCAAGGTATGATTGGTATAAGCAAAGGTTTTTTGCGTAATCGCCCAAGCCGGTTCCCACTGCATGAGATGCTCGTCCAGCAGTAAACGCATCAATTCCGGTATGGCGACAGCCGGATGTGTGTCGTTCAATTGGACAGTGAATTTTTCGTGAAAACGCGTTAACGGAATTTCCTGCACCTGCATAATACGCAACATGTCCTGTAATGAGCAGGAGACGAAAAAATATTGTTGTTGCAGGCGTAATTCCTTACCCTGGATTTGTTCGTCGTTGGGGTAAAGAACCTTGGTAATATTCTCGGAAACCAGTTTCTTGCGCACCGCGCCGTAATAATCGCCGCGATTAAAGTTTTCCAAATCGAAGGATTCGGCGGCTTCCGCCTGCCATAAGCGCAAGGTATTCGCGGTATTGTTATGGTAACCGAGAATAGGCGTGTCGTAAGGCGTGCCTAATACCGTCCAGCCCGGTATCCAGCGTACCCGGAGCGTTTCGGTGACATCGACATAGGTTTCGGTATGACCGCCCAATTTCACTTCCACCGCCCATTCCGGGCGCTGAATCTCCCAAGGATTGCCGTAACGCAGCCATTTGTCTGTGCGTTCTTCCTGCCAGCCGTTAACAATGGCCTGGGCAAAAATACCGAACTCATAGCGGATGCCATAACCCAAGGTTGGAATTTCCAATGTCGCCAGAGAATCCAGAAAACAGGCCGCCAGCCTGCCCAAGCCGCCGTTGCCTAGCCCCGGCTCGACCTCTTGCCGCAGCAATTCCTCATAGATCAGGCCCAGCTCCGGCAACGTTTGCCGAACTTGCTCGTCTATGCCCAAATTCAGCAGATTATTCCCCAAATGCGGCCCCAGCAAAAATTCTGCGGAGAAATATGCCACAGTCCGCACTTTTTGCCGGGTATAGGTTTCTGCAGTACTGATCCAGCGATGTAACAAACGGTCCCGCACGGTATAGGCTAAAGCCAAATAATAATCGTGGTGCGTAGCTAGGGCGGGAAACTTACCCTGCACATAAAATAAATTATCGAGAAAATCACGTTTTAGCGCTTCTTTTGACAGACCGGTGTGGCTGTCTTCTTCAATCGGGTTAATACTGGCGGTGTTGAGCGGAGTATTCATAATTAATCACATACACAGGCAAGCAATTAATTTAAAGCTAGCAATATTTAAGCCAAGAAATTTAAATGCCTACTAAATACCTCTCTGAGTCGCATTACTCAGTAGAATGCAGCGTTTTTAACTCTAGCTAAATACAACGCAACCCAGCTTATGCTATTTTTTTAAGCGGACTTTTTTTACATGCTGCACATAGGTGCAAGGTTTGCCCCAATATAGGGCAAAATCTAAAGCCCCATGATCAAGATGAAGTTATTGGCAACCACCCATCCATAGAAAGTGTCGGCCCAAGCAAGCGCTGCAGTGCCCCAGCGGCTCCTAATGGACTGCCGAGCAAAGTAAACTAAAACTAACACTAAAAGTACGGTCAGCTTAACTAAAGTGATCGCAAGACCTAGCCCATATTGCCCGGCAACATAATTAAGGATAGGGTTAGCCTCATCCACACTGGTAAAACTCAAACCTAGATAAGTTAAAACCCCATCAGTCACATGTAAAATGCCAAACAAGACTATCATGCAACTATTGATGGTTTGTCTAGGCAGCAGCAGGCAACCATAGCTGATGACAAATAAGCTTACTAGTCTGGAATTTTCTTTCGCACAATGCACCGGGGACTTCATGTTGTACTCCTAAACGGATAACACACGCTAAGTGGATCACTAAAGGCTTGCTCCAGCAAGAAACTTCCAGTGAGGGCTCTACGTTATCTAGGCCAAGTCGATCAGTGCACACGATTTAACTATAAACTATTGCAAAATATTTACAATAGTACTTTGTATACATGATTTATTTCAAATTGTGAAACAAATAGCAATTCAGCGGTAATTCTATTTTAAGCGCAATTGTAGGAGCGGGCCATGCCCGAGATGAGGCTGTTAGACTTGACAGCCTAAAACACGTGCAATGGTAACTAGGTTTCGTCCTTGCTGACCCAATGCTTGACAGGCGGCGCTATATAATTGAAAAACCGGTCCAGCAATGCCTCAGGCAGGGCTTCCACCAGCAGCATACCGCGGTGATGCGGTTTCACAAAGTCTTCTGCTGCAACATGATCTAAAAAGCGGATCAAGTCAGTATAATAACCTGCTACATTCAGCAACCCGCAGGGCTTGTTATGAAAGCCAAGCTGCGCCCAAGTCCAGATCTCAAATAATTCCTCCAGCGTGCCTATGCCGCCGGGTAGCGCTATAAATCCATCGGCCAATTCGGCCATCAGCATTTTTCGCTCATGCATGGATGCAGTGACATGCAGTTGAGTCAGATGGCTGTGGGCAACCTCTTTATGCGACAGAGCCTTCGGTATCACGCCAATGACTTCACCGCCAAGCAATAACACGTGATCGGCCAGCACACCCATCGTCCCTATCCCCGCACCACCATAAACCAACCGGATATTCCGGCTAACCAACGCTTCGGCGAGTAAAACCGCCGCAAAGGCATAGCTCTCGGTACGGCCAAGACTGGAGCCACAATAAACACAAATACTTTTAATTGAATGCATAATTGCTAGGGTTGGCAGAAATTGGATTTAAATTGTACACTGAAGAACTACAACCATAGTACGCAACTAATTTGGCAACTTTATTACCCACATCAACAGCAACTTTGCTTGGCAAGAACACTCTTCCAATCTTGTACAGCTTCCGCCGCTGTCCTTATGCCATGCGCGCCCGGCTGGCCATCGTCATGGCGCAAGTGACAGTGGAACTGCGCGAGATTGAGTTATGCAACAAACCTCAGGCCCTGCTGTTAGCCTCACCCAAAGGCACAGTGAAGTGTTGGCGGAAAGCCTGGATATCATGCACTGGGCCGTTCAGCAAAACGCTGCGCTTAGCCAGGAAAGCGCCGGACTGGAGCAAGCAGCCGCCTTAATTGAATGGAATGATGGTGATTTCAAATATGACCTGGATCGCTACAAATATGCAGATCGTTATCCGGATATGCCGGCAATGAGCTACCGGCAACAAGGCGAACGATTTTTAGCCGAGTTAGATCGGCGCTTACAACGCGATCCGTATCTAAGCGGCGCTAGTTTTTCCCTGGTGGATGCAGCAATTGCCCCTTTCATTCGTCAGTTTGCCGCAGTAGATAGCGACTGGTTTGCCACAGCGCCCTATCCGGCGGTGCGGCACTGGTTACAGCAATTTATCAGCAGCCGGGTTTTTAAGACGGTGATGCACAAATATCAGCCTTGGCAAGTCAATGATCCGCCGATTTTGTTTGGCGGACCTGATTGCCTAGGCGCTTAATCAGACTAAAGCTTGAACAGGGTAAATTTGCGTATATAAGCAAAGTAACTTATCAACAACTGCATCGGTGCTGAATTCAGCCAGACAACGCTGCTTAGCCGCTTGCCCTAATTTCTGTCTTAAGGCCGGATCTTTAATTAGCAGTTGCAAGGTTTCGGCGATTTGTTGCCGGTTGCCGGCGGTAATCAACAAACCATTTTCTTTATCGGTAATCACCGAGGGGATGCCGCCAACATCCGAGACTATTACCGGCAAACCGCACATCATCGCCTCTAACAAGGACATCGGCAGTCCTTCAGCATAGGATGGCAGAATAAAAATATCGGCATTTTCAAAAAACGCCTGCTTTTCCAGACCGGCTTTTATGCCATGCAGCTTGATCCGTTGTTGCAAATGCTTTTCGGCGATCAGCTCGCTAACTTTGGCGGTTAAACCGGGTTGTTCTTCGCCGCCGACCAGATGCAGTACAGCATTAGGAACCTGCGGCATTACTTCCAGCAGATCGAATACGCCTTTGCGCTCTGACAGATTTCCCAGAAATAATATATTCAGCTCAGCCAGGTTGCGCGCAGGTTTGGCAACGACATTTAATATAGGCACGCCATTGGCTACGACGCTAAACGGCAAATCGCCCAGCCGTTGCCGTAAGGCGGTCTGCCAAGACTCTGACAGCACCACGATAAAGGCGCAACGCCGACATAACCAACGCGCGACAGCCAGCAATAGTGGGTTTAGTTTATCCAAAAACTGATCGAAGGACGCGCCATGAATATGTAGCACTACCGGCACGCCACGCAGTTTGGCCAAACTCAGCAGGATGCCGTCTAAAAAAAATGTAAAACCGCTACAGGTATGAATATGCGCTATGGTTTTGGGCTTGGCTTTCAGCAAGCGCCACCAAGCTGACCATAAGCCAAGCTTGCTGAACAAAGCTTCCGCCAGTTTGCGATCTTCGGGCGTCGTTTTGGCCGTATTAAACAAGATCAGTTCAACTTGGTTGGATAATTTTGAGGCGCCTAAATCACCAAGAACAGTAGCCATGCCACCGACATTAGGCGGCAAGGGGCCGGTCATTAGCACACTAATATTATGCATATGTTTCAATTACCTGATCGTAAACAGTCATATAGTCTTGCAGCATGCGTTGCAAACTAAAGCGTTTTTGGCATAAATCTCGGCCAAACTCGCCATGTTGCTTGGCTATATCAGGCTGATCGAGATAATATTTAATCGCCTCCGCCAGCGCCTCAGGGTTTTGACTTTCCACCAGTAAGCCGCTGTGACTATCCACAACCAGCTCCGGATTGCCGCCTACCCGAGAAGCGATAACCGGTAAACCGCTGGCCATGGCTTCAAGTATGGTATTTGAAATCCCTTCGTTTAACGAGGGCAACACAAAAATATCAAACGTTTGCATCAATTGCGCTACATCGCTGCGATCGCCGGGCAACCATACCTGCTTATCCACGCCGGCTTGCACCGCCATGTCGTATAATTGTTTATGCAAAACGCCGTTACCCACCAGAATCAAGCGGGCGTTTATAGCCGCTGCCGGGTAAGTTTTGACCAAATGTATAAACGCTTCCAACAGCGTGACAGGATTTTTGACCTTGGCTTGCCTGCCGACCGTGCCTATCCGCTGTAGTTCATTACCCCTAAAGTTTTCAGGCAGTAATTCTAAAGGTTTAGGCAAGACAGGCTGGAATTTCGCCATATCCACGCCATTGTATATTTGGCTGATTTTATTCGGCGTGACGCCAATGGTTTGCTTTAACCAGGCCTCTAAATCCTGAGACATGGGCAAATAGCGTTGCACGAGCAAACGAAAAAATTTGCGCAATAAACCATGTTTAAAGTTATTGCCATCCAAGTCTTCTATATCCCGGCCATGTTCGCCATGGATGCGGCATTTTATGCCCAGCAGGTAACCGGGAAGTTGCGCTTCCAAGGCGGATAGATTTCGGGTGTGCAACACATCTGGCTTAATTTTGGCTAAAAGCCGCCACAGCCGGACGTAAACATGAAAATCCTTGCCTTCCTGTTTATGTAAGCAATAAATTTCAACGTCGTCACGTTTAAGCCTATCCCGAAAATCGGTGTAATCGGTCATGCAAATAACAGCATGCCGGTATTTATCAGCGGGTAAATTATTAAGCAGATTGACCAGTCCATTCTCCAGCCCGCCGGTTCCGAGACGAAAAATGACATGAGCTATCAAGGGCGGCGGGCGTTGATAGGTGGATTGCATAAAAATAGAGACCTTACAGAGGATATTAGAAGACCATTGCTTGGCTAAGCAGGGTTAATTAAATACACAACCCGCAATAAATTATACGCCTAATGTCTTGTCCTATTCCAGTCTAAGCAGCAAGCCAGGGTTTTTCATGACCGCAATTAGCGACTCAGGACTTATTCAACCCCAAAACCGGCTTTTTTCCAAGCCCGAGTTCCACCCTCAAGATTAAATAGATTATGGTAGCCTAGGGCATAAAACGATTTAGCGGCGGCATTGCCCATAGGCCCGCCTTCGCAGTAAAGATAGATTGCGGTATTTTTATCATTTGGCAGTTTATCCAGGTTTTTTTCAACCTGATCGTAAGGTATAAAGGCATCCGTACCTTTTATATGCTTTTGTTCCGGCGTATGAACATCAACCAGGAAGACGTCCGACTTTTGCATAACTTGGTTTAAGTCAGTCGCGGTAAGGATATTTACATACTCAGGTCGCTCGTTTTGGCACGCGTTCAGAAGGCTGAATAGGACTAGATAGAAATATATTTTTTTCATAGTTATCCCTTAAATTTCAAACACACTGTCGCCAAGGCCTGTGTAGGATGTGCCAACCAACGGACGGCGCATCATTCGCGATCGATGCGCCGCCCGAATGCTGTTAGTTTTCTTTTAAGCTCGAGCTGAATAGTTATACAAATTTTAACGCCATAAAGCCAGCATTTCCTCGCGCTGGATGACTTCTTTTTCTTGCAACAGTTCAGCCAGTTGCTCCAATTGCTTACGATGCTTCAGCAGAATTTTTTCCGCCCGCAGTTGCGCGTCTTCGATCAAGTCTTTAATTTCGGCATCGACGATACGCGCGGTTTCTTCGCTGTAATTGCGTTGTTCGGCAAGGTCGCCGCCAAGAAATTGCAGTTGCTGGCGTTGACCGTAAATCAAAGGTCCGAGTTTTTTGCTCATACCCAGGTAACAAACCATGTTGCGGGCAATTTCACTGGCTTTTTCTAAATCGTTCTGCGCGCCAGTGGAAACGCTTTGCAAGGCGAGTTGTTCCGCGACCCGGCCGCCCAATAAGATTGCTAACTGATCTTTCAATTCCGGTTCGGTGGACAGGTATTTTTCTTCCACCGGTAATTGCAAGGTAAAGCCCAAAGCCGAAACCCCGCGCGGAATAATAGAAATCTTATGCACCGGTTGACCGGTAGGCACATTTTCGGCGACTAAAGCATGACCGGCTTCATGAAATGCTACGCGGCGTTTTTCTTCCGGACCAAGAATGCGGTTTTTCTTTTCGGGTCCAGCCATGACCCGATCTATAGCGGCTTCGAAATCGGCCATCGTCACGGTATCACGACCGCCACGCGCCGCCAGAATAGCCGCTTCATTAGCGATATTCGATAAATCCGCGCCGACAAAGCCCGGTGTACGCTTAGCGACGGTGGTTATATCAATATCCTTGTCTAAATTCATCGCTTTGCAATGCAGCTTGAGTATCGCCACCCGGTCGATTAAATCCGGTTTATCAACCACGATTTGTCTATCGAAACGCCCGGCCCGCAGTAAAGCCTTATCCAGAATTTCCGGGCGATTAGTCGCAGCCATCACCACAACGCCGGAAGTGGGGTCGAAACCATCCATTTCGGTAAGCAACTGATTCAAGGTTTGTTCACGCTCGTCGTTGCCGCCCATCATCATCGTACCGCCGCGAGCCCGGCCGATGGCGTCCAATTCGTCTATAAAAATTATACAGGGGGCTTTTTGCCGGGCTTGTTCGAACAAATCGCGCACCCTGGCCGCACCGACGCCAACAAATAATTCTATAAACTCCGAGGCGCTGATATTGAAGAACGGCACGCCAGCCTCCCCCGAGACCGCTCTAGCCAGCAAGGTTTTGCCGGTACCCGGCGCACCGACCAACAGCACGCCCTTGGGCATGCGGCCACCCAATTTTTGCAATTTTTCCGGGGAGGTTAAAAATTCGATGGTTTCTTTCAGTTCCTGCTTGGCGCTCTCCGCGCCGGCGACATCTTCAAAAGTGATTTTCGCGGTTTCTTGTTTAATACGAATTTTATTACCCAAATTCAAAAACGAACGCCCTGCCCCGCCGGTGATTTTCGGCAACAGCCACATCCAGATACCGGCAAAAATAGCGATGGGAATAATCCAGTTAAAAATTAAATTACTCAACCAATTGTCGCCGCTTCTCACCACATATTCGACCTGGTGCTCCTGCAGATTTTTTACCAAGCCCTCATCCCAGAGAGGAATGGTAAAGAAATGCTTACCGATTTTTGGGTCTACGTCCTTCAGCGTACCATTGATAAAACGTTGAGTAACCACGGCGTTATCAATTTTATTGGCGTTAACCAAACTCAGAAACTGACTGTAAGGAATTTCTTCACCCTGAATTTTTTCACCGCCGGCAATTAATGACAGCAGAAAAATGCCGACCAATACATAGACTATGATACGCGAGGCGCCGGGACCGGATTTATCGGCTGGGTTCTCGCCGGCCGGCTGATCTTTAGCTAAAGATTGCCAATAGGTTTTCAGCCAATTCCAGGCGGTGCAGAGGAGATCAAGCAATGTACGGTAAATTTCTGTGAATTTTTGTTTATCTAACATATGCTTGCACTCCCAATAATCGACTTTTAGAGATTGTAATTATTCTGCGTAATTTTTTTAGGATGTGCCAAGCAAAGGGCGGCGCATCGCTCGCGACCGATGCGCCTCCTAGCATCGGCACATCCTACAAAATCAATAGTTAATTAAGATTATATCGCCTCTAATTTCCTATAAGCCCCACTGTAATACAACAGTGGCTCGCCGCTACGGCACACGGCAATTCGTTTTTTTTTTTTTTTTTTTTTTTTATTACATCTACTCATTCATACGTATTGCTACTCGCCTGGTTTGGCGCGATACGGCGCGCGGCTGGCAGCACTACCTGTTCGGCGGCGAAGTCAATACCGACCCGATGGTGCTCAAGGCGCGCAATCGGCTCGCGATGGTGGAAAGCGGCGCCGGAACGGTAGCGGTTTTCCCGGCGTCCCACAAGTTCTTCTTTTCGCGCGAAGTGGAATCCAATCTGGGATACGATTATTACCGCAAGGACAGCGACACCGCGTTCGCCGTGGGCGTGCGGCAGGCCGACCGCGAGGAATCGTTCAAGCCGTACGGCGTGACCGATGCCGTATGGCAGCGGCGCGTCACGCAGGCGCGCGAATTCGAGGAGAATTTCGCTCTCTACAACGCCCCACCGGGTACCATGCAGCGGATGGCGGTATATTTCTACCTGGATTCCGGCAATGCGCAAGCTACCCAGCAGGCCGTCATGTCTTTCACGCACGACGACGTATATAAGCCCATGCCCGGCTACCAGGTGATGGTAAGTCACTTTCATTTTCATCTTAATGAGGAACTGACCGACGCCGGCACTCTCGACCATCAACCGCAATGGATTCCCACCTTTAAGGCGCTGGGCATTAACATTGCCGCGCTGTGCGATTTTCACGCCGATTCGCATCCCACGGATACCGGCAAAATTCGTCTCGACGAGCAGAAGGTTTACTTTGAAGGCAGCGCGCGCCTCTCGGACCGCGATTTTCTGATTATCCCCGGCGAAGAACCGGATGCCACTCTCGGCGGCCATTACATGTCCTCACAATCGTTTATTGGTTCGGTTGGTGCTGCTTGCGCAGTTCCTTCTGCGAAAACGCCGCCGCGCCGATGAACTCGATCGTGCGTGATTTTCACCTTCGGGCTCTCGGCGATTTCGAACGTGACCGTGCCGCGCCCGGCGTTCTCGTCAATGTTCAGGCACATATTTCACCTGCGTGTCCGGCGTAGCCGTATTTCTCGTAAAGCTTCTTGATCTCCTGGACGTCGGTGAACAATTTCTGCTCGTCCAGCGGCTCGCCGACCTTCACGGTGATTTTTTTCTTGATCTTGGAATCGCTCAACTTTTTGTTGCCCTCAATCTTGATTTCCGTGATGCGCGGGCGCGCCTGCACGATGTAGGTCAGCACCACGCCGCCGTCGTCGGCCTGGTCCACCGTAACGCGGATGTTGTAAAACTGGCCGGTGGCGTAAAGCGAGTGGACGTCGTCCTGGGTGGAGTTGGGCTGGTAGATGTCGCCCGGCCTTGAGCGCGGATGTTGGAGCGGATGAATTGCTCGCTGACCGACGCCGGGCCGACAAATTTGATGTCCACGCGGTCAATTTTCGGGCCGGCCGTCTGCGACCACGCGACCGGCGCGCAGCCGAGCAACAGCCAGATTCCGAAGAGGCGGAAAAATAATTTCATCGTCTATCGGTCCATCGGCACGTCTTCGTCGCTGACTTTGGCTGCGCTTTCAAATCGCGTATAAGGTTTCAAGAATGTTAAATTCACGTCGCCCGTCGGGCCGTTGCGCTGCTTGGCGATCAACAGATTCACCGGCACGCCGTCCGGCTTCTTCGGCTGCACGCCGTCTTCATCGTCGCCCGCGTTCGGCTTGTACAGCAGACCCACCACGTCGGCATCCTGTTCAATCGCGCCCGATTCGCGCAAGTCGCGACAACCGCGGCTTGCGGCTCTTGTCCTTTTCCAGTTCGCGGTTCAACTGGCTCAGCACCATCACCGGCACCTTCAATTCCTTCGCCAGCGCCTTGATGCCGCTGGAAATGTCGGCAATTTCCTGCTGCCGGTTTTCCTGCGATCGCCGCGCAGTAGAATGCAGCAAGCTGCAAATAGTCAATGACGAAAAGCTTGATGCCGTGCTGCTGGCCATGCGCCGCGCCCGCGCCCGCAACTGCAAAATCGAAAGCCCCGCCGTGTCGTCAATGAACAGCGGCGCGTTCGCCAGCCGGCCCGCCGCGCTCGTCAGCTTCGGAAAATCCGCCTCGCTCATGAACCCGTCGCGGATGCTCCGCAGGTTCACCCGCGCGATGCGAGCACATCATGCGCAGCACCAGCGACTCCGCGCTCATTTCCAGGCTGAACACCCCCACCGGCAGTTTCTGCTCCAGCGCCACGTGCTCGGCGATGTTCATCGCCAGCGACGTTTTGCCCATCGAAGGCCGCGCCGCGATGACGATCATTTCGCCGCCATGCAAACCGTCCGTCATCCGGTCCAAATCCGCGAAGCCCGTGGCCAGCCCGTTCAACGTCGCCCTTGCGGTTGAAATAATTCTCGATCGTGCCGATCGCCTTGTTGACCAGTTCCTTGATCGTGGCCGTGCTCGCTCTGCGCGCGCGATTCGCTGATGCGCAAAATGTCCGTCTCCACCTCGTCCAGCAGCGCGTCCACTTCGCCCTCGTAATCATAAACCCGGCCCACGACGTCCGTGCAGGTCTGGATCATTTTCCGCAGCAGGAATTTTTCCCGGACGATTTCGAGGTAATAGCTCAGGTTCGCCGCGCTCGGCACGGCGTCCTGCAAGCTGCGACAGATAGGCGATGCCGCCGACCTGCTCCAGCAGCTGCTTGTCCTTCAGCCGCTGCTGGAGCGTGATGAGGTCAATCGCCTCGCGCGCGTCGTACATCTCCGCCAGCGTCTCGTAAATCGTCTGGTGCCGCAGGTCGTAAAAAACCTCCCCGCCGTCCTTGAGCTTTTCGATGCACTCGCCCATGCACTCGTTCGGCGAAAGCAGCACGCAACCCAGCACGCCCTGCTCGCCTTCCGGTGAATGCGGCGGCAGCCGGTCCATGGTGGGGCGGGCGTCCGCACGGGCAGCCTTTTGCCGCCGCGCCTTTTTCAAATCAGCCGCCGCGCCTGCGGCATCGGAAACGGAATCAATCATGCGAACAGGAGAACGCTAATCGGGAGCAGCGACAAGCCTGAATTCCAAACTTCCGTCCCCAACCAATTCACAAAGTTATCCGCAGGAAAAAATTGGCCGGAAAAATTGACTCGCTTCTGATTGCCATTAGAATTCCCATTTGTTGCAAACATGAAACGCAAACCATCGCTGCTCGTCGTTTTCCTGACGGTCTTCATTGACCTCATCGGTTTCGGCATCGTCGTGCCGCTGCGTGCCGATTTTCAGCCGGCATTACGGCGCGAGCGGCTTGGTCATCGGCGCCATCATCGCCTCGTTTTCCGCGATGCAATTCGTCTTCTCGCCGATTTGGGGGCGGCTTTCCGACCGGCATCGGCCGCCGTCCCGTCATGCTCATCAGCACCGCCGGCGCGGCGTTGTCGTATGTGCTGTTCGCCATCGGGTCGGGCTTTGAAAATCATGCCGCCGCGCTTTGGGCGCTGCTCATCTCGCGCGTGTTCGCCGGCGCGTGCGGCGGCAACATCACCGTCGCCCAGGCTTACATCGCCGACATCACGCCGCCGGAAAACCGCTCGAAGCGGATGGGCTTGATCGGCATGGCGTTCGGGCTGGGATTCATCTTCGGCCCGGCCCTCAGCGGCATTGCGCTTGAAACTTTTTGGCGGCACCGGTCCCGGGCTGGACCGCCGCCGCGCTTTGCGCGGCGAATTTTCATGCTGGCCTTTTCCATTCTCGCCGAAAGTCTGCAAGCCGGATTCCAGCCAGGCGACCCGCGCGCCCGCGCTTGAATCAATGGGGGCACACGCTCGCCCAGCCGAAAATCGGTCTGCTTGATCCTGATTTTTTTCCTGGCGACGTTCGCGTTCAGTTGTTTTGAAAGCACCCTGCCGCTGCTGGTCAGCGACAATTTCAATCTTGGCATCACCGTGGACGAAACCAAACCCGCCATGACGGTCATTTCGCTGTTTGTCTTTTGCGGCCTCATCGGCGCGTTCATCCAGGGCGGGGCCATTGGCCGGCTCGTGAAAATGTTCGGCGAACCGAAACTGATTGCGTTGAGTCTGTTCCTGACCGGCATCAGCCTGGCGCTGCTGCCGTTCATCAAAGGCGAAGGCCAGTTGAAATGGCTGGCGGTTTTGCGCTTCGACCGACTGGCCGTGGATCAAAATGCTGCTGGTGCTGGCGTTGCTGGCCATCGGCACCAGCCTGACGCGCCCGCCCCTGTTTCGGCCTGCTCTCCAACCTCGCGCCTGCGAACGAACAGGGCGCCACCATCGGCGTGGCCCAGAGCGCCGGAGCCTGGCGCGCATCCTCGGCCCGATTTTCGCCGCGACGCTTTACATGCGCATCCCGATGCTGCCTTATGTGATCTGCGGCGCGATTTCGATTGCCGGCCGGTCTGCTGGCGATGCAACTTGGGCGGAAAAGTCCGTAACACCGGCGGGTAACCTCTGGATGCAACATAACTGGCAGGGTCGCCGGATCGGCGACCCTGATTTTGCGGGACGAGCGACACGCTGTCCCTCCCAAACTCAGCGCAGGAACATTTCCGCCGCCGAATCGGCGAAGCGCAGTCCCTGTGCGTGAGTTGAAAGTTGTCCGGGCGAGATTTCCCCCCAGCCGCGTTCCGGCCAGTTGATTCATTTCCGCCGCCCATTCGTCGCGCAGATCAAAATCGGTCGCGCGCTGAAATTCCTCGAACGGCCAGCCGGCTTCATGCGCAAGCCGAACGCGGCGATTTCGCCGGCGCGGCGCAGCGGCGACAGTTCCTCGCTGGATTCAATGGCGCGTTTGCCCTTTTCCAACTGCTCGCAATAAAGCTGCGTGTTCGACCAGTTTTTCGTCCGCACGCCGCGCACATAGCCGGTGGCGCTGGGGCCAAGCCCGTAAAACGAACCGCCGCGCCAGTAATTCACGTTGTGCTTGCAGGCGAGCGTCGGAATGTTGCAGGTTGGATGCGATTGATGGCATTGACGGATTTCGCGTCGCGGGCGAAATTGGCGATTTCGTATTGCTGAAAACCGGCGGCGGTCGCGCGCGCAATCAATTCCTCATACATCTCGCAGGCCAGATCTTCGTCCACGGCAAATTCGCCGGCCTTGCAGTTGTGCGAACAGCGGCGTGTCGTCCTCGTAAATCACTTCGTAGCTGGACAGATGCTCGCTCTGCATGGCCATGCGCCTCGTTCAGGGTCTCGCGCCAGATTTCCATCGTCTGGGTGGGAATGGCAAACATCAGGTCCAGATTGATGATTGTCGAAACCGGCGCGGCGCAAAATGTCGAACGATTTGAAAACCATTTCGCGCGAGTGGATGCGGCCCAGCCGGTCCAGCAATTTTTCGTCGAGCGACTGCACGCCCATGGAAATGCGGTTCACGCCGAAGTCGCGGAGCAATTTCGCCTTGTCGGCCGAAACGGTGGCGGGATTGCATTCCACGGTGAATTCCTCCGCGCCGAGCAGGTTCAGTCTTTCCATCGCGCGCAGGATTTGTTCCCACTGGCGCAGGTTCAGCAGCGAAGGCGTGCCGCCGCCGAAGAAAATGGTTCTCGGCTTGAGATCGCGCGGCGACGATTTCCAGTTCGCGGACGAGCGCGGCGACGTAGCGGTTGATGAGTTCGCCGGACGACGCCTCGGAATAAAAGGCGCAATACGCGCATTTCTGCGCGCAAAACGGGACGTGAATATAAAGGCTCGCGACGGTGGTCGCCACGGAATCCGCCATGAAGAAATTATACCCGCTTCGTTCACCGCTGGCGAACGAAAATCTCCCGCTGGGCGGGATTTGCCCGGATGAGACGCCGGCGTTACGCCGGATTCACGCGCTGGACGTTTTGGGCTTTCAGCCCTTTGTCGCTGGGGACGACATCGAAGGAAACTTCGTCGCCTTCATTCAAGGTTTTGAATCCCGCACCCGTGATGGACGTGTGATGCACGAAGACATCCTGCCCGGAATCCTGGGCGATGAAGCCAAACCCTTTTTTGTTGTCGAACCACTTGACTTTGCCGCTGGCCATAATTACTCCTGACTTTTCGAGGCCCGCCCCAAAGCAAAAATGACACGACCGAAATTCAGTCGTGCCAAAATATTACTTTTCAAAAACGCTCATGCCTCATCAATTAGGGGGCCATCCTAAATACCTGTCTTGTCAAAGTCAAGCGCTAGTTTCTGGCGGGTTACAAACAGGTTGCGCACAGGTTACAGACATCACCCGCCGCGTCCCTACACTTGTAACGCCTGGTTCAAAAGTTGCGGCAGATAATTCGCAATGGTGGCCTCGCCGACCACCAGCGTCGCGCCGGCTTTTTGCGCGGCGGCCTGCAATTCCGCCGCCTGTTCGCCGGCAAACGCAATAATGGGAATGTGTTGGGTGGCGGCATCCGCCTTCAACGCCGCAATGGCGCGGCAAACGTCATCGCGCTTCGATTCCAGGTCCACGACCGCCAGCATCGGGCCTTCGCTTTGCGCGCAACGCAGGAGCGCCGGCAGATCGTTGACGGCCTGAACGCGATAATTCAGGTCCTGCAGCCGGTTCACCAACTGGCTGCCCGGCATCAATTTTTCGTAGAAAACGAGCGCGAGCGGTTGCGTCATGCGACCAACGTGGAGCAATTTAATGTTTATGTACATTACTTCGTCGGCGTATTGCTCGGTGGCGGAAGTGGCGTCATCCTTCTCGGTGCCTCACCCTGTACTGGATGTGTAGCGAACGGCGGAGATGGTGAAATGGGCAATAATACCAGCAGCGGTGGAACGGGTGGAAGCTCGATAACTCCGTTAAGGGAGCTCCTGCATTCAATAGTTACGGAGCGGGCGCCAGCGGAAATTTTGATGGCGGTGGCGATGGAGGTTGGCCGGGCGGTGGATATTCCGGCGGCGCCGGCGGTAGTGGATCTACTGGTGGTGCAGGACAATACGGCGGTGGCGGAGGCGGTTGGGGCGGAGGCGGCGGAGGTAGCGACGGAAATATTGGTGGTGCCGGCGGCGACGATGGCACTGGCAGAAGCAGAAATAATTCAGGTTACGGTTTGGGCGCGAGCGACTGGATTCCAACCACAACCCTTCCAGCAGCAGCGGGCGTCGGTGAAATCACTTCGGCCGGTGTGGTAACGGCGGGATGGTCATTATCTCCTACTCCTATGCCGTGGGAACTTGTCCGATTTGATTAATCTTTGCAGGAAATCGATTCGACGGCCTCGGTAAAACAATGAAAATAGGCCCCACTATTGCTTAAATAAAACACGGCCAGGTCGCGACCCGGATAAATTTTAATAAAACTCAGAATCCACCGTTTTCACCATCTTAAAAATATTCCGGACGGCGTGACATACCATCCATAGGCAATTTTATAAATCGGCGTGCCACCGGCATTCATCGTATTGCTAGGGACCCCATGACTGCCGGCGGGGCCACGCCTTCAAACGAATTCAGCCCTTGCACCACTACGCTATATTCCGGCTAGTCGGGAGGGAAGAACTGGGTCGCGGTAATTTCGAGAACATCGTGCGGGTTTCCGCCCCGGAATCGGAATGCAGTCCGATCAGGCCGTAGCGTGGCTGAAGTCGATAAGTATTGAGCGTTAGATGCAGCGCCTTCTCGATGATCCGGCCTGCGCCTCAACATCCACAAGCAGCCGGTTCTTGTACCGGTGTGTTACCGTCAGCCCCTCGCTTTGAGCCCAATCCACAACCGCCTGCTCGTCTTCGGCGGAGGGGCCGAAGCGTTCCACTCCTCCGGTGTGGGGAACTGGTGAAACAGCGGGGACTGCTTGTTCTGGACATCCTCAAGGAACTGCTGCTCCTCGGCCAGATGCGGGGGAGTGAGGACCACGGCCAGCGCAGCTTCTGCGTGGGCTCGTAGTGGCTGACACGAATGGCTGTGCCGTCCAGAACTTGCGGCGGCGTTTGACCAGCTTGCGCACTGGCAGAGACCGCGATGAATACTGAGTTCAGTGCACTCAACCCATAAATAACCACTGCTGCTGATCTACGATTCATTCCATTTACTCCGGTTCCAATCATTGATGGTGCTGTGATACCGTGGCTCAACCCAGCGGTCAATGGTCCGGCGAGCATATTAAAGAAACCTGCATAGCCACAATGGCCTTATGCAAGCGGCGCTTTTCTTTATGAATACTGGCAGCCGTTTTACGGTTTAGTTAGTTTTTATGTTATTTTACTTGGTTAGACTACGTATTGCTATGCATAGTTGAATGATCCATTATCACTGCTCTTCACTAGTAGTCCGTCATCATCGTGAGATGATGAACCTTGTATTGGGTTGCACCGTTTCTGTAATAATATATTAGTAAGATGTACGCCTTAATAATCTTGAATAGTGGATAGTCCAAAGTAACAGTAACCGAAATATACAGTAAGCCTAGTAATTTTTATTATAATCCTTTGTTTGTCTGTATTGACATTACTAATATAATTTTAAGTTTGAAATTATTAGATTGTTTATTATTTGTTATGGGTTGTGGGAGGTCATGTAAATGGACAACGGTTTATAATTCTCTACAGAAATAAACAGTCTGAGAAGATCGTAGCAGTGTACTTGTTCAGTGTTCATTATTTAATAAATAAAATTCACAAACAAAAATGTTTCGTCTTTAGATTTTATACTTTAATGGCAGTCGTTAATTTAATCTCGATGTTATCTATTTCAAACTTTTCAACGCCACATTAGTAAACACAATTTATATATTTTATCGCACTCTATTTCCTGCGGACGCATATTCTTCTCCAAAAACATAATTCGAAATATGGCAATTAATTGATTTAACAGGCCTACAAGTTTAGATATGACGGCAACGAGTACCGCTAGAGAAGCAACCAATAATTCCAAGTTTTCAAAAATTGTATTCAAAATATTTGTTACAACCAGCCGACTAAATGAAAACAATACACAATACGCATGATAAGCAAGAAAAACAAAGAACGCAAAGGACAAATTGCCATGTTTTGTTTACACCTCGCCGCAACCGTCTTGCTCTACCACCAGCAACGATCCACTACTCGTCAGCAACCCCACATCGCGACAACCGGCGATCGCCGAGGGTCTGCTCGCAAGATCGTCAACCAGCAGTGCCGGAGGTTCTCGCCGGACGCGACCGTCTTCGCGCTCGACATGGGCGCGCTGCTGGCCGGCACGCGCTACCGCGGCGACTTCGAGGAGCGCCTGAAGCAGGTGATGAAGGAGATCGAGCAGCACAAGGACGCGATCCTGTTCATCGACGAGATCCATACTGTCATCGGCGCCGGCGCGACGTCGGGCGGCGCGATGGACGCCTCCAACCTGCTCAAGCCGGCGCTTGCGCAAGGCTCGCTGCGCTGCATCGGCTCGACGACCTACAAGGAATATCGGCAATATTTCGAGAAGGACCGCGCCCTGGTGCGCCGGTTCCAGAAGATCGACGTCAAGGAGCCGAGCGTCGAGGACGCGGTGGAAATCCTCAAGGGCCTGAAGCCCTATTTCGAGGAGTTCCACAAGATCCGCTACACCGCACGAGGCGGTGAAGGCGGCGGTGGAGCTTTCGGCGCGCTACATCCACGACCGCAAGCTGCCCGACAAGGCGATCGACGTGATCGACGAGACCGGCGCCTCGCAGATGCTGGTCGCCGAGGCCAAGCGCAAGAAGACGATCGGCGTCAAGGAGATCGAGGCGACGATCGCCTCGATGGCGCGCATTCCCGCCAAGTCCGTCTCCAAGGACGACACCGAGGTGCTGCAGCATCTCGAGGACACCCTCAAGCGCGTCGTCTACGGCCAGAACGAGGCGATCACCGCGCTGTCGTCGGCGATCAAGCTCGCCCGCGCGGGCCTGCGCGATCCGGAGAAGCCGATCGGCTGCTATCTCTTCTCCGGCCCGACCGGCGTCGGCAAGACCGAGGCGGCGCGCCAACTCGCCTCCAGCCTCGGGCTCGAGCTGACGCGCTTCGACATGTCCGAATATATGGAGCGCCACACGGTTTCGCGGCTGATCGGCGCGCCTCCGGGCTATGTCGGCTTCGACCAGGGCGGCCTGCTGACCGACGCGATCGACCAGCATCCGCATTGCGTGCTGCTGCTCGACGAGATCGAGAAGGCCCATCCCGACCTCTTCAACATCCTGTTGCAGGTGATGGACCACGGCAAGCTGACCGATCATTCGGGCAAGCAGATCGATTTCCGCAACGTCATCCTGATCATGACGACCAACGCGGGCGCGCAGGACATGGCGCAAGGCGGCGTTCGGCTTCCACCGCGCCAAGCGCGAAGGCGACGACACCGAGGCGATCAACCGGCTGTTCACGCCGGAATTCCGCAACCGGCTCGACGCGATCGTGCCGTTCTCGCGGCTGCCGCAGGAAGTCATCGCGCGCGTCGTCGACAAGTTCATCCTGCAGCTCGAGGCGCAGCTCGCCGACCGCAACGTCACGATCGAGCTTTCCGACGAGGCGCGCGCCTGGCTGGTCGACAACGGCTATGACGAGGCGATGGGCGCGCGGCCGATGGCGCGCGTCATCCAGACGCAGATCAAGACGCCGCTCGCCGACGAGGTGCTGTTCGGCCGGCTGAAGAACGGCGGCGTCGTGCGCGTCGTCGTCACCGGCGACGATGCGGGCGTCAAGAAGCTCGGCTTCGTCTATCCCGAAGGCCCGGCGCAGCCGCGGCTCGAGCGCGACCTGCTGGTCGCGGGCCGCGAGCGCGTCACGGGCGAACCGGAGACGCGCAAGCCGAAGCCGCGCAAGCGCGGCGACGCGTCGTCCGAGCCCGACGACGACGCGGCGAGAAGTCGCCGAGCGAACCGCAGGCGATCTGAGGACCGCGGCGCGCGTAGAATTTTTTGCGCGCGCCGACGGTCTGTCGGCGGCGCATGCGGTCGATTTGCGCGCAATCGCGTGGGGCGCGCGAGCGCCGAGGGGTGGAGGCCGCCAAATCGTGGCTATCCGGCGCAACCCAGAATGTAACCGCGACCGAAGCGCGCCGACGTGACGGAATTTGCGGCAATTGCGGCCGAGGATTGACATTGATCCGATCCGAGCGTACACTGCTGAACGTTTTGTTCAGAGCCGCATAGCAACGGCCATCTGACGGCATCCACGGGGCTTTCCATGCGACGGCGTCGGTGCAATGTAAGCAACGACTTGTCCTGCATATCGTCGGTGTATTCTTGCGATAACGCCGTTGCTTGCGCGGCGCATTGCGAGCGATGTCGTCAGTGCGATGCAGTGTGAATTTGAGCGAGGTCGATTAGTAGACTTCGATTATCCCACTGGACGACCAGCTGGATTGTTGTTTACCGACCCCTCGGAATCGCTTTTTCATCGCGACGTGGCGATATAAACACAGGTCGCGCGTCGCCGAGCGTCAACGTCGCCGTCGAGGCGCTTGCCGGGGGAACAATTCGCGGTCGAATTGTTTGGCCGCACGGACAATGTGATCGGTGTCCCCCACAGTGGGTGACCAACCAAAAGAGCGGTGGCCGCGCCATGGAACATCCATTTTCGAGCGCGCGCGCCGTTGCTGAGCCGCCTGGCCATCGAAGAGCCGACCCTGCTGAGCGGTCGCTTCTGGGGCGAATTGCGCACGTTTCTGGCGGTCGCGAAGGCCAAGAGCTCAGCCGAGCCGCGGACGAAGTCGGCCTGAGCCGGATGACGGCCGGTCGAGAGATACGACGCTTGCAGGACGCGATCGGCGCCGCAACTCGTCGTGTTCACCAAGATCGGGGGCCAATCTGACGCCGAGAGGCGAGCAACTGGCCTTGGCGTTGCAGAAGGTCGATCAGGAGATTTTTGCGCTGACCTCGGACCTGCGCGGGGAGGGCGTTCACACCGAAGGCGCGGTCCGCTTGAGCGTGACCGACGGAATCGCCATCACGTTCGTCATCCCGACGCTCGCTCGGCTCGCCGAGAAATATCCACGAATCCGCCTGGATATCGTTTCGACCCAGAACTATTTCAGTCTCCTCGAGAACCGGGCCGATATGATGGTCGGATTCGCGAAGGAAAACCACGAGGAATTGACCTCGACGCGCAGAGGCGCATTGCATTTCGCGCCGTTCGCCTCGCACCGATACGTCGAGAAACATGGCATGCCGACGAACGAAAATATCTCGGATCACCTGTTCATCAACTCCAGCCAGTATTCGGGGGAAGTGCGAGCTCTGGGCGCCCTGGAGAGATCTGGTCGACCGCGGACGCACGGCCCATACCGCCGATTCCTCGATCACCTACGGCATGATGGTCAAGGCTGGTCTCGGGATCGGATTGTTGACGACCATCAACATCCTCAATTCAGTGGCCGCGCCGCTGAATCTGCCATGTGACATTGCCCTGCCTTTGTATCTGACGGCGCTCACGGAACGCCTCAAATCCAAACCGGTCCGGGTCGTATATGACTTCATGTGCTCGGTTCTGGGAGACGGCAATCCCTGGCTGGGTCGCGACGCGGCCGTCGCCGTGCAAAAAGGCGAGTTCGTCGACAGTTACAATATGCTTTTGAACAGCTGATTTGAGTTGTTTCCTAGATCGGGTAGCGCGCCGTGCGGGCCGATGATCGGGAACATATTCGCCTCGCCCATCGATCCACGGAATGGGAGTGACTATCCCTGAGAATAGTCGGACGCTCCCAATAGCCCTCCACGCGAAGCAGAACCTTCGGGTCGGTGTCGGGAGTTATCGCGTCCGGCGCGGCCGCGAATTCTTTCACCAGTTCGACATAAGGCTGTTCGTCTCCCAGGTAGAAGATCGGGTCCCGATGCGCGACCTCCCGAAAGCCGAGCAGGCGAACCCAGAGATTTGCGTATTGCGGCTCCGCGATCGTTATCGCCTTGGTGTAGCCCTTACGCGCGGCATGCTCAAAAATGAAACATGCGGTCCGCTGCAGGACGCGCGGGCTTCGGTGGGCTTTCCGGACCGCCGTTCGCTCGATTTTTATGAAGTTGTTGAACCATCGCACGCGCGCCGAGCCGATCGGCTCGCTGTCGGAATAAACGACGACGTGAGTCGCCTGAAAGTCGTTTCCATCGAACAAGAACCGGGCTGGGATGCCTTTTTCATCCAAGAAACATACGCTTCGGACAGCATAAGCATCCAGTATCTGTTCGCTGTTTGTGGCTATCACGATGCGAATCGCATTGTCCGACTTGCGAATTTGTTCAGTTTTCATCGCGAATCCTCCCGTATGTCGAGTCGACAATAATAGAGTCGGATACCCGGCCGCGCCATAGGAAGCGTTTTTTTGAACGACCGTTGATCAAATTCGTGCAACGTCATGACGGAGGGCCGACGCGTGAAAGTCGAAACTGAAGCGATTGCTCTATTGAACGCTATCTTTGCGGAAGCGCTTTGTAAAGTGGCAGCTGACCCCGGTGACGTCGTTGAATACGTCAAGATACGTATAAGTGAACTCGCGCCCATGGAGCGCAGCGGCATCGTATACTTGTTACAATTGACTTACGACTCTGGACCAATGGATGATGTCGTCGACATATTGAACTAGTTGTGAAATATTTCGGCGGCATTCCAATTTCGTTTGGTTTCGCAATATTATTCCAGCGTGACGTGGCTTGCACGCCACGGTTGAGGATTTCAGATGGATGATCAACTTCGGAGGGTTGGAAATCAAGGGTCGTCTTCGGCGAGAGCGAAAGGAACGCGCCGCAACCGTCATTACTCAACGGAAGCTCCGCCATGGAAGCTCGATCCAAAAGGCTGTGGAGAGCGAAGAATAGGTGGACAGGGCTCTGCGCGACGCTCGCCCTGGCGCTTTTTGCGCGCCGGCTTCGTCTATGTCGCCAGTATGCCAACGGCGGCTGCGGCGCAACCGCCGACGAGATCGGGCGGCGGATTCGGGCGGCCGGAGTGACGACCGTCGTCGTCTACCCCCGCTACCCCCGGCGTCGGCGCCTGCGCGGCGATTTTCCTGGCGCGGGGGGCTCATTCCGGCGCCCCTCGAACACGATCTGATCCGCCCAGAGCCGCGCGCGGCGCCGCTGCTCCGGACTGCGCACGGTCCAGACCATCACCGGCAGCGCGGCCAGTGCGCGTAGCAGCGCGGGCGTCGGGTGCGGAAGGTCGTCGACGTGCCAGGAGAGAAAGTCGGGCCGCGTCCGCGGATAGTGCAGGAACGCGGCGCAATCCTGCTTCCGCTCGGCGTCGAGTTCTCGCCAATCCTCGCCCTCGTAGCTCGCCTCGGCGACGACTCCCAGCGGATTGGCGACGCCGCGCGCGCGCAGATGCGCGATCGGCGCGGGATCGAAGCTCTTCAACGCGAGCGGCCCGGCATAGTCCGCCGCCAAGGCCGCGACGCGCTCGGTCAGCCGCATGTCGCCGTCGAACAGGCTCTTGATCTCGCAGATCAGCGGAACTTTTCCCGCGATCGCCGCGAGAAACTCCGCCAACGTCGGTATGCTCCCGGTCGCCGCCTTGAAGCGCAGCGTTGCCGCTGCATCTACTGGCTCAGTTGCGTATTGCTGTGTCCGTCGCTTCATCACGCGGGATCGCGGTCGAGGCCGCCGGACTGCCTTTCCTCGACGTCAAGGGAGTGGATTTCCAGCAGGACCCGTACGGCGTGCTTGACCGCCTCCGGCAGCAGAGCTGGCTGGTGCGGTCACCCCTCGGATACACCAGGTCATCGGTTATCCAGAGGCGCGGGAGATCAAGCGTGACTCCGACATCGTACGTATCTTCGACGCCGTGAGACCGACCTCAGCCCGCTGCTGCACCAGAAGGCGGCGAACATCGAAGCCAGGGCCGGCCACGGCTGGTCAAGCTGCGAAAGATCGTCGTTCAGGCGCTCCGGCCGCGCCAGGTCGCCATCTACCGGGAAGGCATGTCGGCGATCGCGCGCGTGCTGCTTGACCGGATCGCCGACCCAGGCCACGCCGATTTGGTGGCCGAGTTCGCGGCCCGTATCCCGGCCTGGTCATGAGCCCGCTGATGGGAGTCCCGTTCTCCGACACGGTAGAGCTTGACGAGTGGGCCACCACCATCAACGAGATGGGCAACCATTCCCAGTACGACCACCGCATCCCGGCGATCGAGGCGGCGTGGCGGTCGATGGAAGACTATCTGGCCGGGCTCGTCGCGGAGCGCAGGGCTCACCCGCACGGCGACATCATCAGCGACCTCACCGAGGGAGCCGATGCTGACCCTGGAGTCGCCGAGGACGACCTGTTGAGCCTGGCGATGGCGGTGGTCAACGCGAGCATCATCGACAATGTCCGGGCGCAGCTGGCGTCCACCATCAAGGCGCTGCTGCTGAACCCGGAGCAGTGGGCGGCGTTCAAGGCGGATCTGTCCCAGGCGCAGGCCGTTGTGGAGGAGGGCTTGCGCTACTTCCCCGCTGGCGACGACATCCAGCATCGGCTGCTCACGGCTAAGAACCTGTACGGGATCGAGCTGCCAGGCCAACACGCTGCTCTTTGTCAGCAAGAAGGGCGTGAACCGGGACCCGCGGCTGGTCCCTGACCCGCACGTGTTCCGCATCGACCGGAAGTCCACCGGGCACCTGACGTCGGCTTCGGCCTGCATGCCTGTGTCGGCGCGATCCTGGCCCGGGCCGCCATCGGCGAGGGGCTGATCGCCCTTGGCGAGCGTGTTCAGCACTGGGAACTGACCGGCCCGTACGGCCGCTCCGGAATCAGTCATCGGCTCGGCCGCTCGCCCTGCCGGTCCGCCTGGACCTAGCACCGCACGGAGAGTCTGACCATGCGCTTGACAGTTGACCCGACCCGATGCAAGGGCCATGCCCAGTGTGTGCTGGCCGCCCCGAACGTCGTCGAGCTGAATGAGGACGGCAAGTCCCGCGTGCTGCGCGAGCAGATCGACCCGGCTTTTGCCGACGAGGCGCGAACCGCCGAGTTGCTGTGCCCCGAGGAGGCCTTACACGGTGACTTGAGTTGACGGTGCCCGCTACCTGGGGCCGTCCCGCTAGCCTCCGCCGAGCATTTCCGATGCCCGGCGAACGGCGCGGCGTGAGTGTGTGCGCATCTGCGAAGAAATAGAGCCTTCCTGAACAGCCTCGAAAAGGCTTAGCTGTCGCCGATGCCGGCCGGTGCCGCGCAGAGATGCGTGGCGCCGACAGTGCACAACAATGGGTTAGGAGCGTCGCACAAATGACGGACGAGCAGAACGGCAGTGCGCGCCGGGGTGGCGACAGGCCAAACCGGCGAGACTTCCTGAAGGCGGCAGGCTTCGGCGCCGCGCTACTCGGGACCGGTGCGGGGCTGGCGGGGTGCGGCTCCTCTCCTACTACCACCGCGTCTGCGCAAGCGGACGGAAAGCCAAAATACGGCGGTACGCTCCGGGCGGGCGTGACTGGCGGAGGGAGTACCGATACCCTCAATCCATTCCTGATCGATACCAGCCCGGACATAGCCCGTTGCTTCGCGCTCTACGAGCCCCCTGACGTACACGAACGCGGCCGGAGGTCAACGCCAACAAACTGGCACAAGAGTTCACGTCCAACGCCGACGCAACGATGTGGACGCTGCGACTCCACTCGGGGATCGAGTTCCATGACGGCAAGAGCCTGACGGCCGACGACGTCATCTACAGCCTTCCAGTACATGGCGAATCCGAAGACGTCCTCGATCGGTGCGGCCCAGGTCACGCTCGTCAACATCGCGGCCTGCGGAAGCTCGACCCGCTGACCGTGCAGATCCCGATGAAGAAGAGCCCACTGTCCGTCCTCCCGGACTTCCTCGCGGGGAACATATTCTACGTCGTCCCAGAGGGCTGAACTCCGAAGTCGCCTCCGAACGGCACGGTTGCGACCAAAAGTACATAGAGCTTCACGCCGGGTGTGGAGAGCGTCTTTGTCGCCAACAAGAACTACTGGGGAGGGCGCAACCTACGTCAACGAGTACGTGATCACCGACTACGCATCCGAGACGAGCCAGGTGAACGCGCTGCTCGCAGGCAACGTGGACCTGGTGAATTTCCTCTCGACTGACGTCATCGCCGAGATTTCCAGTCGAGCAGTCTCGGTGCCGTCGTGGTATCGAAGACCGGGAGCTGGTATCCGTTCCACGATGCGCGTGGACCAAGCGCCCTTCAACGACGCCCGGGTGCGGCAGGCCATGCGCCTGATCGTTGACCGGGTCGAGATGAACAAGGTGTGCCAAAAAGGCCTGGGCAAGATCGGCAACGACATCTTCTCGCCATACGACCCCGCCTATGACCACAGCATTCCCCAGCGAGTGCAGGACATCGATCAGGCCAAGTCGCTCCTGAAGGCGGCGGGTCACGAGGGGCTGACCGTCACGCTGGTCACCTCGGGATCGCGGCCCGACGACGACCCAGCAGGCGACGGTGTTCGCGCAACAAGCGTCGGCGGCAGGGCGTAAAGGTAAACCTGAACAACGTCACGAGCGCCGCGTTCTACGGCCCCAACTATTCTTCCTGGACGTTCGCCCAGGACGGCTGGAACACGCACAGTTACCTGCTGCAGGCGAGCCTGGCGACGATTCCTGGGCCGGGGGCCGAAAACGAGACGCACTTCAACAACCCTCGGTATAACTCGCTGTTCAACGAGGCCATCCGCAAGGTGTCCGAGGCGGATCGGATTCCGCTCTGCCACGAGATGCAGATGATCGACTACACCGAGGGCGGACTGATCATCCCGTTCTTCGAAACCCTGATTGACGGGTACGCGAAGCGCGTCCACGGAGTGAAGCCCTGCGCGTCGGGGATATCGTTCAACAACTTTGATGTGTCCGGCTATTGGCTGGACTAGGACCGCGGCCGGGAGACATAGAGGTGAGCGATTCCGGCGCGTCCGCGGGCAGCGCCCCCGCTGCGACGCGCACGGCAGCGAGCTCCACGGGCGCGCGCGCCCCGCGCCTGGCGAACCACCCCATCTTGCGCTTGACGTTGGTCCGCACCGGGCTGGGCCTCGTGACGATCTTGATTGTGTCTATCGTGGTCTTCGCCGCTACCCAGGTGCTGCCGGGCGACGCCGCCTATGCAGTGCTCGGGCACTACGCGACAGAGGCCCGGGTACGCGCCGTCGAGGCCCAGCTCCATCTGAACCGGCCTGCCGTGGTGCAGTCTTGGGATTGGCTGACTGGTGTTCTCACCGGCCACTTCGGCGTCTCACTCGCAGATGGGGTGCCGGTGTCATCGCTCGTCGGCCCGCGCATCGCGAACTCGGCCGTGCTCGTGCTGCTGTCAGGCGTGATCGGCACCACCACCGAATTGCGCGAATTGCGCTTCAGGGCCACGTCCGAGCGGATACCGACGCTGCCGGAATTGTTCGCCCGGCTCGCGGGAAAAGTTCCCCTGATCTGCGAGATCAAGAGCTGCTTCGACGGCGACAGCGCTTGCCGACCGCGTCGCCGAGATGGCGGCGACTACCCGGGCCGCTCGCGTTGAAGAGTTTCGATCCCGAGGTGATCGCGCTTCTGCGCGGACGCGGCGTCGCGCATCCGCTCGGGATCGTCGCCGAGGCTAGCTATGAGGGCGACTATTGGCGCGAACTGAGCGCCGCGGAAACGGGACTGCGCGGCGTTCCTGCACTATCGGCGGACGCGGCCCGACTTTCTCTCCTGGCAGGTCGACGACCTGCCGCACCCGACGCCGTCGCTGTTGCGCGCGCTGCCGCGCAGCCGGTGATGGCTGGACGGTGCGGACCGCCGAGCAGAAGCGACGCGCCCGGATGTGGGCGGACCAGATCGTGTTCGAGGGGACGCCGGAATGACGCCCGCCCCGCCAGGAAAATCGCCACGCAGCAGCCGACACGGGGATAACGGGCGGCGTCGAGGACGGTCGTCAGTCCGGCCGCGCGAATCCGCCGCCCGATCTCGGAGGCGGTTGCGACGCCGCCGCCGCTGGCGAGATAGACGAACAAACCGGCCACGTCCCTTGCATCGCCAACATCTGGCGGAACAAGGTGCGTCAGCGGCTCAAGCCGCCGACGATGGCGGTGGCCCGGCCGACGAATGTGAGCTGGGCGGCGCAGCGGGCAGGCGCATGCAGGGCGAGCATCGCGCAAAGCCCTATCCACGCATTCCTCGCTCTCCACAGCCTCTCAGATCGACCTCCAATGGCCAAGCTTGAGTTTGAGTAAATGACGGTTGCGGCGCGTTCCTTTCGCTCTCGCCGAAGACGCCCCTCAAGTCGCAACCCTCCGAAGTTGATCACCGACCTGAATATCTCAACCTTGGCGTGCAAGCCCTGTCGCGCTAGATTGATCGTGGGAACCCAGACGAAATTATAAGGGCCGTGACTCCGAAATATTTCACAACTAGTTCGATCAGCTGACGACATCAACCATTGGACCTGACTCGCACGTTGATTGTAGCAGGCATGCTAGGCCACTACGCTCCAAGGGAGCGAGTTCATTTATTCGTAGCTGGACGTATTCGACAATATTTCTCGGCTAAGAATCGCCACTTTACAAAGTGCTTCCGCAAATATAGCGTTCAATATGGCAATCGCCTCAGGTTCGACATTCACGCGCCGGCCCTCCGTTGCGAGGATGCTCGAATTAATAAAGACAGGTAGTTCAAAAAAATGCTTCCTTTAAATTAGCATAATGTATTTTAGACTCTATTATAGCCAACTCGACTTCCGGAGGATCCGTGATGAAAACCCAACAAATTCATCGTGAACAATTCGATCCGCATCGTGATAGCGACCAACAGCGAACAAATACTGGATGCTTATGCTGTCCGAAGCGTATGTTTCTTCGATGTAAAAGGCATCCCAGCCCGGTTCTTGTTCGACGGAAACGATTTTCAGGTTCTTCACATCGTCGTTTATTCCGACAGCGAGCCGGTCGGCTCGGCGCGCGTGCGATGGTTCAACAACTTCATTAAAATCGAACGAACGGCGGTCCGTAAAGCCCACCGAAGCCCGCGCGTCCTGCAGCGGACCGCATCTTTCATTTTTGAGCATGCCGCGCGTAAGGGCTACACCAAGGCGATTACGATCGCGGAGCCGCAATACGCAAATCTGTGAATCTGCCTTCTTCGGCTTTCGGGAGGTCACGTCATCGGGATCCGATCTTTTACCTGGGAGACGAACAGCCTTACGTCGAACTGGTTGGAAGAATTCACGGCCTCGCCGGTAGCCGATGCTTCTCGACACCGACCCGAAGGTTCTGCTTGCGCGTGGAAGGCGATAAGGAGCGCCCGACTATCCTTTGAGGGATAGTCACTCCCCGTCTGTGGATCGATGAGCGAGGCGAATATTTTCCCGATCATCGGCCTGCGCGGCGCCCTGCTCCCGGATCGTGCAAGTCGTCAAATTCCACACGAATAATTTATTCCATCGACGGCGAATCCACCTTGAGACGTCCGGCCCTTGGACACCACTTGAATTAGCTGTTCAAAAGCATATTGTAGCTATCGACGAACTCGCCTTTTTGCACAGCGACGGCCGCGTCGCGACCCAGCCAAGGATTCTCATGGTCCGAAAATCGAACACATGAAATCGTATAGGACCCGGACCGGTTTGAATTCGAGACGTTCCGTGAGCGCCGTCAGATACAAAGGCAGGGCAACGTCACATCCCAAATTCAGCGGCGTCGCCACTGAATTGAGAATGTTGATGGTCGTCAGCAATCCGATCCCTAGACCCGCCTTGACCAACATGCCGTAGGTGATCGAGGAATCGGCGGTATGGGCCGGGCTAGTCAGCGTTCCACCGATCTCTCCAGGGCGCCCAAAGTTCGGATTTCGCGGAATATTGGCTGGAGTTGATGAACAGGTGATCCGAGATATTTTCGTTCGTCGGCATGCCGTGCTTCTAGAGCGTAATGATGCGAGGCGAACGGCGCGATAAGAAAAGCGCCTCGCCGCGTCGAGGTCAATTCCTCGTGGATCTCCTTCGCAAATCCGACCATGATGTCTGCCCGGTTCTTGAGGAGACTGAAATCGTTCTGGGTCGAAACAATATCCAGGCCGGGATTCGAGGATTTTCTCGGCGAGCCGTGCGAGCATTTGGGAGTAACAAAGAACATGATGGCAATTCCGTCGGTCACGCTCAAGCGGACCGCGCCTTCCGGTGTGAACGCCCTCCCCGCGCAGGTCCGAGGTCAGCGCAAAAATCTCCTGGTCGACCCTCTGCAACGCCCAGGCCAGTCGCTGGCCCCTCGGCGTCAGATTGGCCCCCGACTTGGTGAAGACGACGAGCTAAGGCGCCTATCGCGTCCTGCAAGCGTCGTATCTCTCGACCGGCCGTCATCCGGCTCAGGCCGACCTCGTGCGCGGCGCGGCTGAGGCTCTTTGGCCTTCGCGACCGCCGAGAAACGTGCGCAATTCTCCCCAGAACCGACCGCTCAGCAGGGTCGGCTCTTAATATCGCCAGGCGGCTCAGCAGCGGTGCTGCGCTTTAAAAAGGGTGTTTTCATGGCCCGGCCACCCGCTCTTTTGGATGAGTCACCACTGTGGGGGACATCGATCATTGAGTCCATGCGGCCAAACAATCCGACCGCGAATTGTTCCCCCTCGGGCGCCTTGCGGGCGCCGTCGAAGCTCGGCGACGGTGCGACCCGTGTCTATATCCGGCGCACCTTTCGATCGCATAAAGCAAGTCCGAGGGGTTAGCAAATAATAAGTCCAGCTGCTCGTCCAGTCGAATAATCGAAGCCTACTTATCGAACCTCGCTCAAATTCAAACGTGCTTTGAACTCACAAACAGCGCTTGGGATGCGTCGCGGAAGCAACGGCGTTATGGAATATGATTTCGCGACCAGCAGCAGGACAAATCTTGTTTACATTGCCCCGGCGACGTCGCATAGGAAAGCACTGCAGATGCCGACTGATCGGGCCATTGCTATACGGCTCTGAACAAAAGTTCGGCAGCGTACGCATTGGGGCGGAGTAATGTGAATCCCCGGCGGCCATCGCCACAAATTCGGGGGCATTGGTTCGCTTTGGTCGCCGGTTGCCGTCTGGGTTGCGCTGGATATCCACAATTTGACGGCATCGCCCTCGGTGCTGGCGCGGAGGAGGCGGTTGCCGCCGATCGCAACCGCATCGCGGCAGACAGACCGCTGGCGCGCGCAAAAAATTTCTTCGCGCGCCGCGGACGTCACATCACCTGCGGCTCGCTCGACGACTTCTCGCCGCCGTCGTCGTCCGGCCCGGACGACGCGTCGCCTCGCTTGCGCGGCTTCGGCTTGCGCGTCTCCGGTTCGCCCGTCACGCGATCGCGGCCCGCCACCGAGAGGAGGTCCCGCTCCATGCGCGGCAGCACCGGCCCCTCGGGATAGACGAAGCCGAGCTTCTTGCCGCCCGTCTCGTCGCCGGTGACGACGACGCGCACCACGCCGCCGTTCTTCAGCCGGCCGAACAGGACCTCGTCGGCCAGCGGCGTCTTGATCTGCGCCTGGATCACGCGCGCCATCGGCCGCGCGCCCATCGCCTCGTCGTAGCCGTTCCTGACCAGCCAGGCGCGCGCCTCGTCGGTCAGCTCGATCGTGACGTTGCGGTCGGCGAGCTGCGCCTCGAGCTGCAGGATGAACTTGTCGACGACGCGTGCCGATCACCTCCTGCGGCAGCCGCGCGAACGGCACGATCGCGTCGAGGCGGTTGCGGAATTCGGGCGCGAACAGCCGGTTGATCGCCTCGTTGTCGTCGCCCTCGCGCTTCGGCGCGTGGAAGCCGAAGGCCGCGTTGGCCATGTCCTGCGGCGCCGGCGTTGGTCGTCATGATCAGGATGACGTTGCGGAAATCGACCTGCTTGCCGGAATGATCGGTCAGCTTGCCGTGGTCCATCACCTGCAACAGGATGTTGAAGAGGTCCGGATGCGCCTTTTCGATCTCGTCGAGCAGCAGCACGCAGTGCGGATGCTGGTCGATCGCGTCGGTGAGCAGGCCGCCCTGGTCGAAGCCGACATAGCCCGGAGGCGCGCCGATCAGCCGCGAGACCGTGTGGCGCTCCATGTATTCGGACATGTCGAAGCGGATCAGCTCGAGCCCGAGGCTGGAGGCGAGCTGGCGCGCGGCCTCGGTCTTGCCGACGCCGGTCGGGCCCGAGAACAGGTAGCTGCCGATCGGCTTCTCCGGATCGCGCAGGCCCGCGCGCGCGAGCTTGATCGCCGACGCGAGCGCCGTCGATCGCCTCGTCCTGGCCGTAGACGGCGCGCTTGAGCGTGTCCTCGAGATGCTGCGAGCACCTCGGTGTCGTCCTTCGACACCGACTTCGGCGGGATGCGCGCCATCGTCGCGATCGTCGCCTCGATCTCCTTGACGCCGATCGTCTTCTTGCGCTTGGCCTCGGGCAGCAGCATCTGCGAGGCGCCGGTCTCGTCGATCACGTCGATCGCCTTGTCGGGCAGCTTGCGGTCGTGGATGTAGCGCGCCGACAGCTCCACCGCGGCCTTCACCGCCTCGTCGGTGTAGCGGAGCTTGTGGAACTCCTCGAAATAGGGCTTCAGCCCCTTGAGGATTTCGATCGCGTCCGCGACGCTCGGCTCGTTGACGTCGATCTTCTGGAAGCGGCGCACGAGCGCGCGGTCCTTCTCGAAATACTGCCGGTATTCCTTGTAGGTCGTTGAGCCGATGCAGCGCAGCGTGCCCTGCGCCAGCGCCGGCTTGAGCAGGTTGGAGGCGTCCATCGCGCCGCCCGACGTCGCGCCGGCGCCGATCACGGTGTGGATCTCGTCGATGAACAGAATCGCGTCCTTGTGGCTGCTCGATCTCCTTCATCACCTGCTTCAGGCGCTCCTCGAAGTCGCCGCGATAGCGGGTGCCGGCGAGCAGCGCGCCCATGTCGAGCGCGAACACCGTCGCGTCCTGCGAGCACCTCCGGCACGTCGCCGTTGACGATCTTGCGCGCCAGGCCCTTCGGCGATCGCCGTCTTGCCGACGCCGGGGTCGCCGACCAGCAGCGGATTGTTCTTCTGCCGCCGGCAAAGCAATACCCGCCATGTCATCTTACTGGTACGGTTCGCGTATTATCACCGGGCCGATGGCGTCCCGCAATTCGGGAATGATTAAAGCGAGGTCAGCGGCATTAAGTTAAACCACAGGATAGCTCAAAAACAAGTTGTCTGGCAAGAACGGGCAGCGTTTGGCGGCGCTCAAACTAAATATCGCGGCCAGCGTCTGGCTTTGCCGTCCAGCATTGCATTCGGGAAAAGCCTTGCGCCGACGGCGTTTCCGATCCTCGCTGCAATGCCTGAACGCGCGGTTTCCAATTTGAACAAACCGGCAGTGGCGTTTGGGAAATGACGCTGCGGCCCTCGCTTTTTCCGAATTCACCGGCCAGCGCGCAGGGTCAAAGAGCGGCTGGAAATCGCCGTTGCCGCCGCCAAAAAACGGAAGGACCGCTCACCGACATTTTGCTCAACGGCCCGCCCGGTCTCGGCAAGACCACGCTCGCCAACATCCTGGCGAAGGCGATGGGCGCGAATTCAAGTCCACCAGCGGCCCGACGATTGAAAAGGCCTGGGCGATCCTTGCGGGTCTGCTCTGACCAACCTCGAAGTAGGGCGACGTGCTGTTCATTGACGAAATGCCACACCTCCATGTTTACTGTTCATCTACTCGTCGTCGTCTTGCTAACCACTACAACACCATTCAACAGATCCAGGGCAACGTCACGTTCAATGTCCGCCAACAATACTAACATTCGCCACGCCGCCGATCCTACGCGGCAGCCCCGTCGTGCTTTCCTGGACCACCGCCAACGCTACTTCGGTGGTGCTGATCGGCGGCGACCTCCGACCGACTACGCTGCAGCCCAACAGCAGCTATCCATCAACCCGGTCAGCAACCAAACCTATACTCTGACCGCTTATGGACCTGGAGGACAGACCGTCAGCGTTTGATATCGGTCTTCCATCCATGATGTCGACCATATTCGATCCATCGCAACCGGGCAG
>CAVPMI010000036.1:0-88661 GCA_963705975.1 uncultured Pseudomonadota bacterium | reverse complement strand
CTTCCAACTTAAGCCGGGACAGATTTTAAAAACAACGGGTTACGAGTAACCCACTCTCTGCCTTTTCTGGGCAGCGGAAGATCGCCCATTTCGGACATCAACCATGAAAATAGATCAGGAAACGATTGCCCAAACAAACGCATTGCCGCCGTTGTCCCATCAACCCGCTTGAGCCCGTAATTATGAATCACCGTCAATGCCCGTAAGCGTTTTTCGGTTAAGCCTCGGCCATTGTGATACATCTGCGAAAGATAGCCATTGCGACCCTCAACGGCGGAAGAACTGCGATGAAAGTTTCGCGCCATCCACTCGGCCCATTCCAACCAGCGTTGCTGTTCGCTTACCGGCAAAGTGGCCGTAAAAGTATCGGTCTGTAAATTCCGCGCGGCTTGCTGCCAAGCCTGACGGTATTTTTCCCTCTGCTTGGGGTTTTGTGTTTTGTGTAGTTGCTGATGCCAGTACACCGTTGGTAACAGGCTATAGATCAACCAGTTTTTCGTGGGGTCATCCACAGAAAGTCCCGTTAAAATTTCCATGACCCATAGCCACCAAGTTTCCACATTGGCCGCCAAGTCATCAAATTGATTGCGAAACTTATTTATGGTTTGTTTTAAGTCTGCAATCGCTTGAGATTGTGCGATCTTTTCAAACACCTGAGCCCGTCTTTCCAGACTGGAAATCACCTGCTCCGCTCGGTTTATATTCTTGGTTTCAAATGAAAACGGATGAACATCTTCGGCAATGCCCGCCAGATTTTCGTGATAATCGGCGCGTGTTTCCTTTATCTGTTGATAAGCCCGCTCCGCATCAACGACCTGCACCAATTCCGCCAGGTTGTTGTCCGTTTTCTTTTGCAACAGCGCCTCAGCGGTTTCCCGTTGTGTTTTTGCTTGTTCGTGCCGCCTTCCCAGCGTTGCACCCAGCCATTTACTGATATCCTGCTGCGCATGAAACACATCTGCGCCTGATGGACAGTCAAACCCGGTAATAGCCAGCTTGATCAAAGCTTTGGCTCGGTCGCTCACGGCATGGTTAACCTCAATGCCAAGCGCTTTTAAGCGGGGGATAGCCTTTTCATACCAGGTATCGAAACGGCGGTCATCGCTGATCTCCTCCAAAAACAGGTATCCTGAGGATAAGTCCATCAGCACCAGAATGAGAAAATCACCAAAAAAGGTTTCATCCATTGCCGCCACTATGGTGCGCGGTTGCACCGAAGCCGAATTCTCGCACTGTTGTTGAAATAAGGGCAATAAGTTTTCCATGTGGCGTAATTGCCGGCGCAATGCCGAGGGCGACACGCCCACATGCGTGTCGATACGGATCAGTTTAAAAAATTGTGCTAATTTATCAGCGCCTACATGACAATCCAGGCCAAAGATATACAGGGTTGCGAGCATCATCCGCCTTAGCCACGCATCGCCGGCTTCGGTTTCCCAAAACGTCGATTCCGGATGCTTGTTCCGGATTTTCTGTCTTCGTAAATGTCGGTGAACAGCGCTTTTTGATCGATGAACGGCCGATGCAATTTTCCGGATACTTTGATTGCCCTTTGTTGCCAGTTGACCTACAATCAAAAGACTCGTTGCTCGTATGCTTTGTGTTAAGGTTTTTTTTAGTCATTAAACAATGATACAACAACTTGCAACGAGTTTTTGCTATCTCACATTACAATAACGCCTTATCGTAATGAAATTTTACATGATTTGTCCCGCTTTATGCTGGTAGCCATAAATCCGATGCGCCTGCCAATGCTGCTGATAGAACGTGGGGATTTTCCAGTCGTTGAGATAGTTTTTTCTTAAATTGGCTTTTTACAACAGAATCTAGCTTATTCCATTCTTTTAGTGCTGATTTTTTGAATTCGAGTTCATAGCTCATCCAATGAAACCTTGATCGATTCTTCTGATAATCTGTCCTTAACAACCCTCAATAATTCCATATCGTCAATCAGTTCCATCATTGCTTCGTAGGCAGAAGCAGGTACGCAATAAAACGCCGGTTCATTTCTATTCAAAACTACAATAGGCATGCCTCCGCCACTGGCAACTACTTTCATTGGGTTTGCTTTAAGTTCCGTTATGCTAGCGGCAACATCTGTAAGTAGTTGGCAGGTCATTTGCTTAGCCTCATTACTTTATCTAAAGAGATCTAATAGTAAGTCTTTAATTTGGTCTTGTAAAGATTATATCGAATGAATAGTAGGCGTATGTATGAGTTGTCTTGGGGGTGTAAGAGGAACAGAAATTGATGTAATTTTTTAATTAGGATCATAAGCGCAACTGTCTTTGTATAGCAAAGACTGTCAGCCCTAGGGGGGGCTAAAATAAACCTACAGCCAGCCCTTTTGTAGCAGTATTTTGTAGCAAACACTGTCATCATCGGGTAGCTTAAACTGATAATCTGATAAAATCAAATACTTAGAATCGTGGCGGAGAGGAAGGGATTCGAACCCTTGATACGTTGCCGTATACACACTTTCCAGGCGTGCGCCTTCAGCCACTCGGCCACCTCTCCAACAATCCTAATTTTAGCTTGGGCTAAAACCAACAATAATAGCCGAATTTGGCATTTTATGCAATCTAAGTCTGAATGATAAATAGAATTGGCGCGATACAATTCGCGCTATTGCCGATAAGGTTTAAATTGGCCATAATTTGAACTTTGCTAGGTATAAAAGCCTAAACCATAATTACGACATATCAGGGGGGGGGGGCTATCATGCAGAAAACAGTGTTGATTACCGGCGCTAATCGTGGCTTAGGCTTGGAATTTTCTCGGCAATATGCGGAATCCGGTTGGCGGGTGATTGCCGTTTGTCGTAAGCCGGCCCAGGCGCATGAGTTGATCGCGTTGGCGGAAATGTACCCGGATGTGCAAATAGAGGTCTTAGATGTGGCGGATTTTGCGCAAATCGATACGCTGTCGGCGCTGCTGGCGGAAGATACGATTGATGTGCTGCTGAACAATGCCGGCGTCTATGGTGATTCCGTCCAGCATGGATTTGGCAGTTTAGATTATGAGGCTTGGGCGCAGACCTTGGCTGTGAATACCTTGGCGCCGGTGAAAATGGCTGAGGCCTTTCTGCCGCAGGTGGAGCGTAGTCAAAAGAAGTTGATTGTGGCCGTCAGTAGTTTGATGGGCAGTATGGCGGATAATACCAGCGGCGGCAGTTTGTTTTATCGTTCCAGTAAAGCCGGCTTGAATGCAGCGATGAAAAGTCTGGCCCTGGATTTGCGTCCAAAAGCCGTAGGGGTGCTGATTTTGCATCCCGGCTGGGTTAGAACGGATATGGGCGGCGGAAATGCCCCGCTGGGCGTAGAGGAAAGCATCAGCGGTATGGTGCAGGTGATTAAGCAGTTTACCTTGGAACAGAGCGGCAGCTTTGTTAGATACGACGGCAGCGTGGCGCCTTGGTAAAGTTTATAGCGCAACTGTCTAGCGTTTATAGGCTTCCAGGCAAATCAGCATGGTATGGCGCATGATGAAAAAAGTCATCGCCATTGGGTAAAGTGCGTAGTGGCGGGTGATTAATAAGCCGACCATCACAAAGGCGATAATGGCGTTCATATCGAAACGGGTGATTTTTTCCAGATGGCGCATATAGAGTACTGAGTCTACATCAAAGTTTTCAACTCTATTAATCAAGCCCAGTGTGACGAGTGACGTCAAAAATGCATAATAGAGCGGAAAAACATAGAACATTGGCGTGTCCGGATTGAATTGCGGCCGCCAATAGGCAAACCAAATCAGAAGTCCCGCCGTGCAGAAGCCATCATGCCAAGTCATGGTGCGGACTTTTTTCAAATAACCTGCCAATAAGCTGAGGAACATGCCTAATAAGCCTATGCCTAGCGCCTCTGGAGTTTCCAGCAAATATAACCATGTACTTTTGCTTAACACTAAAGTGGCGATTAACAGACAACTGGTTATAAATATAATCATAGCATTGGGCCTAAAGTTTTAGGGTGAATGTATCACTGCGCGCCGGACAAGGGAAATATTTAGACGATTTATTGCTCTGTAAGCAGAGCCGGCAAAAAGAATTCCGCTACCAGTAAGGGTTGGTTGTGGATGGCGTATACCGTGCGCCGTCCCCAGACCGGATTTTCTATAGGTCGGTCCACATGCACCTGCGGCGACCAGATATTCGGCGTGGCGCAACTTAATTGCCGCTCGCGGCGCTGCAAATCCGGATAGGCAAACAGCACTTCGCCCAGCGGGCGATTGCCCAGATGCGACAGATTGCGGCGGGCTATGCGGATGGTCGCTTGCGGCAGCACGGTGCGGGCTAATACCAGGGGCGCGCCGTTGCTGTGCAGCAGCACCTCGCGGATTAATTGGAAGCTGGCTGGGTTGAGTTCCAGCAGGCGGCATTCGTCTATATAGGCGGGTTTCCAACGATTAAATAACACCTTAACTCCGAATGCCCTACCGTATAAGTGCCGCAGGCGCTTGGTCAGCGAGCCTGGTTCGTCCAGCCAGGATTGCAAATCGCCGGGCAGGCGATAGTGCAGGCCTGGATGGTGAGATTTCCAGACTGGTGGCCGGCAGTACAAATAGCTTTTCGCAGGCAAGAATTTAAGCCTCTACAGCTCTCGGGTGGCGCTAAACGTAATATCCGGCCAGCGCTCTACGGTGAGTTGCAGATTCACCCGGCTATTGGCCAGATAAACCAGATAGCCGCCGCCGTCTTCGGCTAGATTTTCAAAAGCCTTGTTTTTAAATTCTTCCAGTTTAGCCGGATTTTTCGCGCTGACCCAGCGCACGGTATTAATAGCGATATTATCGTAGACGCATTCGACATTGTATTCGCTTTTCAATCGGTGCGCGGTAACGTCAAACTGCAGTACGCCGACAGCGCCAAGTATCAAGTCGTTATTTTTTAAGGGCCGGAATAACTGCGTGGCGCCTTCTTCGGTGAGTTGCACCAGGCCTTTTTGCAAGGCTTTTGCCCGCAACGGATCTTTTAAGACTACCCGGCGAAACAATTCCGGTGCAAAGTAAGGGATGCCGCCGAATTTCAGCATCTCGCCCTGGGTGAAGGTGTCGCCGACCTGAATCGTGCCGTGGTTATGCAAGCCGATAATATCGCCCGGATAGGCCTCTTCGACATTGGTGCGGCTATCAGCTTGAAAGGTTATTGCATTGGCGACTTGGATATTTTTGCCGATGCGGACATGATTGACTTTCATGCCTTTATCAAATTTACCTGAGCAGATTCTTAAAAATGCCACGCGGTCGCGGTGCGACGGGTCCATATTAGCTTGAATTTTAAATACGAAGCCGGTGAATTTGTCTTCATCCGGGAAAACTTCCCGTTGTTCAGCTTTACGCGGTCTGGGTCCTGGTGCAAATTCCGCAAAAGCATCCAGTAGCTCGATGATGCCGAAATTATTGATCGCGGAACCGAAGAATACCGGGGTTTGCTCGCCGGCCAGGTATTTTTGCAAGTCGAATTCGTGGCTGGCGCCTTTCACTAACTCAATTTCCTCGCGCAGTTCCGCCGCCTGATCGCCGATCAGTTCATCTAGTTTTGGGCTGTGTAAGCCTTTTATGATTTCCGCCTTGGCGATGCGGCCGCCGTGCTGGGCGCTGAACAGCAGGATTTCATCCTTATAGAGTTGGTAAACCCCTTTGAAGCGTTTGCCCATGCCGATAGGCCAAGTCATCGGCGCGCACTGGATTTTTAATACGGTTTCCACTTCATCCAGCAACTCGATAGGTTCGCGGCCTTCGCGGTCGAGTTTGTTGATGAAGGTGAGAATAGGCGTGTCGCGCAGGCGGCAGACTTCCATTAATTTAATGGTTCTGTCTTCAACGCCCTTGGCGACGTCGATGACCATCAAAGCTGAATCAACGGCGGTCAGCGTACGGTAGGTATCTTCAGAAAAGTCCTCATGGCCTGGGGTGTCCAGCAGATTGATGATGCAATCTTTATGATCGAACTGCATCACTGAGGTAGTGACCGAGATACCGCGTTCCTTTTCCATTTCCATCCAATCGGAAGTAGCGTGCCGCGCCGCTTTGCGGCCTTTCACCGAGCCGGCTAGCTGAATGGCTCCGCCGAACAGCAATAATTTTTCGGTGATGGTGGTTTTTCCTGCATCCGGGTGAGAGATGATGGCAAAAGTTCTGCGACGCTTGTATTCCGGGTCTAGCATGTTTCGATTGATTTGTACGTAGAGAAAATGCACCGCTGATAAAGCGGCATGTGATGCTTAATTATACCTGTTACCTGTTTCAGAGGTTTTATTTTCCGAACTTAACGCCTAGTCAATGGTCGAATTTTGCAATTACAGCGTGAGCACGCATATTACTTCACAGGCCGCCCAAAAAAACAAACTTTTCTTTATGGGGCGCGTAGAATGAGAATTCTATTATTATAAGCAGGGGAAGAACATGAAAAAAATCAATTTAGCCGTCCTAATTGGCGGCATGTCTATGGTTTCCTGTCTGGTTTTTGCAGATTCGGCGTTTAAATCCCCTGCAGACTTACAGGGTAACTGGAAACTGGAGTACACCAAAAAGTCGGTGACTGCCGAAGAGACAAACAAGCGGGAAGACAGTTGGGCGTTTAACGGCAATTTAGCGACCTTAACGCATATTCCCAGAGAGGGGATTTTTTACGATCAACCAGCGGTGCCTTATGAGATTGAGAACGGAAAATTGAAAATATCGATTTTAGGCCGGCCGGATAAATTCGATGTGTTTACCTTGCTGGAACAAGACAGCAAGAGCATGACTTTGAAAGGCAAGTTTGGCGATGTTTATCATTTTGTTAAAAAATAGCGGATATTTTTTTTCCTTTAGTGCATTTTAAGTTGCAGTCCTGGTAGGAGTGGGTCACGTCCGCGATTTAAGGTTATAGAATCATAAAGGCCTTTCGTGGGCGTGGCCCGCTCCTACACATCTTTTGATCGATTCGAGACTACGAGTGAACAATATTTTCGACTTTGCCGCGACCTGTCTGTTTAGCTGCGACATTCGGCAAAAAATCACGGACACGCATTTGGCGAGGCAATTGTTGGCCGAAAATGGCTTGTCCTTTGCTGATGCGGCTGAGGTATTGCCTATCAGCCAGACCCGGTTTCCGGCTAAGCCGGAATGTTTGCCGGCGCGCGATATGCCGCGCCGCAGACTGGATACCGCCGCCGGCAAGGCGGCGTTTTTTCATGCCTTGGCGCATATAGAATTCGTGGCGATTTATCTGGCTTGGGATATTATTTACCGGTTTCGCGGCTTGCCGGCTGAGTTTTACCGCGATTGGTTAATCATCGCCGATGAGGAAGCCCAGCACTTTAGCTTGTTGAATGCTCATTTACAGGGTTTAGGCTTTGCTTACGGCGATTTACCCGCGCATCGGGGTTTGTGGTTATATGCGGAAGAGACCGCAACCGATATTTTGGCGCGTTTGGCGGTGGTGCCGCGTTGCATGGAGGCCAGGGGGTTGGACGTGACGCCGGGGATGATCAATAAGCTGCGGGCTTTGGAGGATGCAGCCGGCGTGGCGATATTGACCCGGATTTATGAAGACGAAATCGGCCATGTTGCGCAGGGGTCGTACTGGTTTCAGCGTTTGGCGCAGGAACGTGGGCGTGATGCTGAGCAAGCTTATACGGAACTGATTCTGAAGCATGTCCAAGGTAAACCCAAGGGGCCGTTTAATCGAGAAGTGCGTATAATCGCCGGTTTTACACATAATGAAATCGATTGGCTGGAGGAAAGGTGATATGAATAAAAAACCGGTTTTTGATTTTCCGCTGTTTGCTATGGGCTTTAGGCCGTTTTTTGCCTTGGCGGGTTTATCGGCGCTGGCTTTTATCGCCCTTTGGAACTCGATGACGCATGGCGGCTTGCATATGGCGCATTATTTTTCAGCCAATAACTGGCATGCCCACGAAATGTTACTGGGCTATGCCACAGCCGTAATCGCCGGATTTTTATTAACCGCTGTGAAAAACTGGACCGGCTTACAACCTGTTACTCAGGATCAATGCGCCAGTTTGGCTTTCTTGTGGATGTATGGTCGGGTCATGCCGTTTTATGCCGGATTATTGCCGGATGTTTTGATTGCCGGCGTGGATTTTGCGTTTTTACCGGTATTGGCCTATTTTGTGAGTAAGCCGATACTTAAAACCGGAGAGTTTAAGCATTTGCTGTTCGTGGGCTTACTGTTGGCGATGGCTATCGGTAACGGTTTGATCCATGCGCAAATGTTAGGCGTTGCGGAACATAGCGCAGCCTTGGGTCTGAATTTGGCGCTCACGGTGATCGTGGTGATGATAATCGTGATTGCCGGCCGGGTATTTCCATTTTTTACCGAGCGCGGCTTATCCGGGGTGATGTGCATGCGTAATTCCGTGCTGGATGCTGCGGCTATAGTCTCCAGCTTGTTAGCACTGCTGTTGTTGATGTTTGAGGTAAGCGGTGTGTTATTGGCGCTGGCTGCCGGCGCGGCTTTAGTGCTTAATTTCTTGCGGGTAGCGGGCTGGTTTGATAGCCGGGTGTTATATGTGCCTTTGCTGTGGGTGCTGTATGTCGGTTACGCTTGGTTGCTGCTGGGTTTCGGCCTATTAATTTTGGCGGCCTTTTCCTGGGTTTTGCCGTCTTCGGCGCTACATGCTTTTACGGTCGGCGGTATTGGCGTGTTAAGCTTGGGCATGATGGCGCGGGTGGCTTTGGGACATACCGGTAGAGCGTTGAAGGTGTCCAATGGCATGGCGATAGCTTTTTTATTAATCAATCTCGCGGCAGTCTGCCGGGTGTTGTTTCCGGCCTTATTGCCGGCCTGGTATGGTGGTTTCGTGCTGGTTTCAACCTATTGTTGGTTGGCGGCGTTTGCGTTGTTTGTGTTTTATTATTTCCCTATTTTGACGGGTCCGCGCACGGATGGGCAGGCGGGGTAATATTTTTTCTTTGTACCCAAAGCATGGTCATAAACAGCAAGGCCGCCAGCAGTATTTCCTGCCACATTGCCAGCGCCGGTACGCTTTGTGGCTGGATGACGGTTTCGGTTATGGCAACGGAGGTAGCTGCGGCATTGTAGGTATCGCCGGAATACGTTGCAGTGAGCGAGTCTATGCCGCTGCTGGTCAAGCTAGTGGTGTTTAAGACTGCCACGCCATTGACTAAGGTTACCGGTGCTCCCAGCGCTGTGCCGTTGCTATAAAACTGCACGGCGCCTGTGGGCGTATCGCCGGTAATGGTCGCCGTAATTGTCAAGCTTTGCCCGGCAGTCACTGTGGCTGCGGAAACGGCGAGGGTAATGGCGCTTGCCGCGAGTATGGTTTCGGTTTGCGCCGCGGAGGAACTGGTCAAGTTATTGCCGTCTCCGGAATAGACCGCTGTCACCGGGATACTGCCTGGGAGGGTTAGTGCATTAGTAGTCAAGCTTGCCACGCCATTGCTTAAAGCAACCGCGCTGCCTAAATTTACGCTGTTGGCATAGAATTGCACAGTGCCGCTCGGATGAAAGCCGCTCACCGTCGCGCTAAAGCTGACGGCTTGTCCGGCTATAATTTTCATGTTGGAACTACTCAGCGTGATACTGGAGCTGCCAGGCGTTAGATTGCGCCATTGCGTCACCAGCAGATTAGCGTTGACCGAGCCCAGGCCGGTCGCCTGATTGTAACCCGCGCCTGTGGCGGTAAAGCCGGTTTGACCGGGAACGGAGTTGTTGCCGGACAGCGTCGTATGAAAATAATTATAGCCTAAGCTTCCGTTGGCCTGGAGTTGGTAAAGCCCGTATAGGGTTGGGTTGATATTACCCAGCCTATTGTCCGTGCTTTTGTCCAGCGATTTGCCGTTATATTGCGCTACTAAAGCCATAATGCCCGCAAGTGAGGGTGTCGAGGCCGAGGTGCCCCCCACATAGGTCTGAGAGCCGTTTAAGTAAACGATATATGGGTCGTGGGTGGCTGCTGTGAGCGCAATATCCGGAACGTCTCTCCAGCCGTCAGTCGGAACACCTGGTGAAGCTTGCCAACTGGGTTTTTTTGCGTAAATGCTTGCCCCGCCGCCGGAGGCATATAAATTGCTGCCGCTTTGATTCCATACTTCTTCCGGAATATAGCTCAACGCTGTTGTCGTAGCGCCATTGGCGGGATTGGCCGTCAGCCAATAGCTCGCCTGGTTGCTGGTGTCTAAAAACTCGGTGCCACCCACGCAGGTGCTGTATTCCGGACTACATAGCCCGTTGACAGCCAAACCGCCTGTGGCCGAACTGCTGGTGCTGACGTCGCAGCCGGCCGCGCCGCTGTCGCCGGCGGCCACCAGCACTGTTTGCCCTTGGACGCTGGCCTGATACCAGAGGCCGGCGCTTTGATTGCGCGTACCTGCCCCAGCGCCAAAGTATTCCCATCCTGATAAGCCTATGCTTGATTCGCAAGCACCATAGCTTAAACTGATAATGTCCGCGACATTATGATTCACTGCATAATCGGCAGAAAGCGTAATACCATCCGCCGTTGCGGTGGAAGCTGAGGTGACGAACAGCACTGCAGCGCCGGGTGCGATGCCGCCAGCCCATTCGACATCTAGCGAGGATTCGAGCTGATCGCCGCTGACTAAGCCTGGATCGGTATTCGTTATTATCGTCTGAGGTGCATTCGCCGCCAAGCCGGCAAAGCTTTGGAATGCGGCGACGTCTGAGGCTACTATATCACTCCGGCCCAAAACAGCGATTTTAATCCCGCTGCCGTTCACGGCTGAGGCATACAGAGGGTTTATATTATATATGACCCCGTAATCTCCGGGTGTCAAGTAATTGTAGGAACCGATGTCGAAATCCGCAATGGGTAAGATGCTGTTGCCCATAGTAGCACTATTGAAGAGTGGATTGACCAGGGGCGATACGACGTTGCTGGTTTGCGGCAGATGTTTTCTGGTTCGGCTAAAGAAATCGTGCAGATTGACTATGCCTTCCACCACGGATGCGAATGCCGTGGGAATTTGCGGATTACTATTATTGGCGATATGGTTTTCTCCGCGCCAGACATAGTGATGTATTTCGGTATGGAAGGCATTCTTAACTTGCGCGACTGTGCCGCTAAACTTGATGCTGCGTCCGCCGGCGGCAATTTCATCAATGCTGAAACCTTGGTTAATCAGGTAGTTTTTAAGCGTTGCCAAGTCCTGACTGTCTGCGCCGAAATGGGCGGCAAACTCTTCCGGGGTCAGCCAGTGATGATATTCCGCTGCGCCCGGGGTTTGCTGTGCTTGGGCAAATGTTTCCAGCGCTGTTAATTGTGCCGGTGACGATTTTAATACCAACAACATATTCTTTAGGAGCAGATTGCCGTCTACCGGTCCTTTGTCTTCGCTGGCATCCAGTTGTGGTAGGCGGTCTCCGGTAAAAGTGATGCGATCAGCTGCATTGACAGCTTGAGTTATACGCACTTGCGGCCGGATGTTCCGCAGGGATTCCGGAGATTCTGCCTGGACCTGACCTGAGAGAAACAGCAGCATGACATACAAAATTCCACAAGTAATCGCTAATTTGGTGCGTTTAAATTTGAGTCGGTCCATTTTAATACTCAGTCAAAGGATGAAGGTGATTTATTTTAGAATTAAAGAGTGTCAATATTATAATGAGCCAGTATGTATCAAATCTGACAATTGTTGGCTTGAATGAATTAAATTTGTTTCAAGGTCTAGCTGGGTTTCGGTCTGTTTAGCCACAGCTTAAACTAACACTATAAAAGGCGTTAAAAAAGGAAAATGTTAAATGCTGCAATTCGTCCTTTACATCTTATTCTACTGGTTATTTAATTATCTGTATTTTCAGATTCCAGACCAGATATATGCCGATGTGCTGTACCATTACGGCGTGGTGTTATTGTGCGCCGATTTGATTAATGTTCTGTCTCCGCTGGAACAAGTGGCCGCCGTGCAAAATCATTTGCTTTCCGCCCGCGCCGATCTGGTGATCATCCGCGGCTGCGATAGTGCAGGGGTGTTATTTCTGATGGTTTCTGCAGTGCTGGTGTTTAAAGCCACGCCCAGGCAAAAACTGTTAGGCTTGCTGTTCGGCGTGGCCTTGATTTACGGCTTGAACATTGTTCGCTTGGTCGGTTTGTATTTTCTGGTCGCTTACAGGGGCGAATGGTTTGAGTTTGTTCACCTGTATATGGCCCCGACCTTGATGTTGCTGGCCGCTTTTATTTTCTTCGCCTGGTGGGCAGTGGGTTGCAGTAATGACGTTAAACCGGCGTGATCTGCTGATTTTAACCGGCAAGATACTGCTGTCTTGGTTGGCCGTGACCGGCTTGATCGTGTTTGCAGCTGAGTTTTTGCTGACGCCGGTGTTTCCCTTGTTGCGAGCCGTAGTGATGTCCTGCGAATCCGGATTCTCGCCCAGCTTAACTTTCGTTCGCGGCGTGGATGGCGGCCAAGTTAAACTGACAGCTTGGGTTATGCAAAATATTCCGGTGACCACCGGCATTGTCATACGCAAAGGCCTTGAGTTAACGGCGACTTCCCATGTGCTGCATCTGCTGACGCCCGTGGCCGTGTTGTTGTCGATTTTAACGGTTTGGCCGGTGCAAGATTTACGTCAAAAGGGTTTGTTAATTTTACTGGGCCTACTGTTTTCCTTGGGTGTCTTGTTGGCCACCGCGCCGGTGCTTTGGTTGGCCTTGCTGAAAATGCCATTCCAGGAGCAAGCCCTGGCAGCTAATGCGCAGTATACCGCGCCCTGGTTTATGGATTTGATGGTGTTTTCCGAAATGGGCGGGGCTTTGTTACTAGCCTTGTGCGGCGTGTTCTTGTGCGTTAAGCTGCAACGGCGCTGGCTGCCCGGTCAAATGTCCAAGCAGGCAACGCCGTTTTAGATGGAGTTTCATCCATGTATCAGCAAAAAAGAACTTTATTCAGCTATTTCCTTAGCCCGGACATCAAACTCAATCTTCCAGCATTTTTGATCGCGGCGGGATATGGCTTTTAACTCCAGCGTCCCGACTTCGCTGATTGCCGCCGACAAATGCACCGGTACGACTTCGCCGACCTGATAGCCTTCCTCCGGCAGGGTGAGTTCGATTTCATTTAATTCTTCCAACTCTTCAGCATCCCAAAATTCTAAGCGTAGGCCGGACGTGTCTTCACGGCGGACTTTGGAAGCGAAGAAACGGAAGCGTACCTGTTCGCCTATGATAAGACCGAACTCCTCGTTTGGTAAGGTTTGTTCGCTGCCTTCCTCCATGCCGAAAGGCGCCAGACACAGAGCCTCAATTTCCGGCGCCAAGCCGGGTACGGCCGGCATGGCGCTCTCGACGCCGACGTAATAAGCCGCAGCCGTGCCGCCTTTAATCCGTACGCCTTTGCCTTTACGCACATTGCCAAAATATGCTGCGCCGCGCGCCACCGCTAAATCCAGGTCTGCGCCTAGCAATAAGCGGGCAGGAGGGGCTTGTTCCGCCGCCAGCCAGTGGTTAATAACCTGCATCAACCGCTGACTTAAGGCCTCTGCTTTAAGAACGCCGCCGTTGAATAAGACACAATTCGGATGTAAAAAACTCGCATGTTCCGGTAAATTCACTGCTGAGAATTCGTCTGCGGCATGGGCTTGTTTGGCTAAAAATGCCGCCAAGTGGCGAGTGATGGCCGCGTCTTGTGCATAGGGCAAGCCCGCGCTACGTAAACCGCTACGCGGATTGGTCTGGGGTTTGTCAGCAATATCGACCACCGGCAGAAAGCCTTCGACCAGAACCCGGTTGAGTTCATCGCGTTGTAACTCGCTACGTAAGGTACCACCAATCAAGGACGAACCCCGGCTGGCTATGGCCAAAGGCATGGCTGTCAATTCGGCTTCAGTAAATAGTTTTTCTTTGGCGTCGCGGCAGGCGTGGGTTAATGCCTGCAATTGCCAGGATTCCAAGCGTTTACCGCTGCCTTTTTCAACCTTGGCCTTAATGGTATAGGCGAGCGCTAAATCCATATTATCCCCGCCCAGCAAAATATGATCGCCGACAGCCAAACGGGTCAATTGCAGATTGCCGTCTTCTTCGCTAACCGCCATCAATGATAAGTCGGTGGTGCCGCCGCCGACATCCACCACGAGTATCACGTCGCCGACTTGCACGTGGTTACGCCAATCGCCGGCGCTTTTTTCTATCCAGCTATACAGCGCCGCCTGCGGCTCTTCCAGTAATACCGCTTGGCCCAAACCTAATGCGCGGGCGGCTTCTACGGTTAATTCCCGGGCGGCGGGGTCGAAGGAGGCCGGTACGGTAATAGTGAGATCCTGCTGCTGAAGCCGGTGTTCCGGAAACTGATGATTCCAGGCTTCATTAATATGCTGCAAATAGGCTTTAGTGGCCAGAAAGGGTGACACGCGTTGAATGTCCTCAGGTGCTTCTGCCGGCAGTATGGCTTGTTTGCAATCGACGCCGGCGTGGCACAGCCAGCTTTTGGCGCTGGCAACTAAGCGGATGGGGGTTTTACCGCCTAAATGCCGGGCGATTTCGCCAACGAGGTATTCCGCCTTTGCTGTCCAGGGTAAGGTCGTCTCGCCTTCGGCAATTTCCTGTGGGTGCGGCAAATATATGAAGGAGGGCAGTTGCGGTTGATCTTCGATGACGCCGGGCGCGGTCAACTGCGGGATGGCCATGACGGTTAGTTGCGGTTGATCTTCATCTACTGTTTGCAAGTCCAGATAAGACAGTACGCAATGCGTGGTGCCTAAGTCTATACCGACCGAAAAACGCGGTTCCTGACTCATAATTCTACCTCGGCTGCGGCAATGATGTTGGGGTTATGACCTTCAGTCAATTTCGGTAAATGCAATTCGGTAACTTGCCAGCCTTTATGCACCAGAACGCCATTGAACGGCGCTTCGCCGACAATTTTGCCTGTTAAACGGAAGCGGCCGGCGTCGAAACCTTTATTTAGCGTAATCCGTGCGCCTTCCTGATCCTGACTGACAGGGCTAAGTGTAAAATGTTCTTTGACGACTTTCGCGCAGCCAGCGTGGACGATTCTAGCCGCCGCGCCTATATCGGCGTCGTTGAACGCCGTCATGTTTTCCTGAATAAAATCGATAAAACGCGCTTCTTTTTGCAGCAGACTCAGGAGTTGCAAGGCTGCGTCCGGAGTGGCTTCTCTTAATACCACGGGTTCCGGCGCTGGAAGTTGCACGATTTTTTCAACTTCAACGATTTTTTCGATAATTTTGACTTCAGGGGCAGCTGGAATAGGCGCCGGCGCCAGTTGGCGATAGCGCCGCTCGGAAAACAAGACTGAAAGTAAGACCAGAATCAAAATCAACGCCAGTACCGCTAAGCTACCGGCCAGGCACACATGCCATAAATCAAAGGTGGTTGGTCTCAGGGTTAAATCAATGGTGTAATTATTCATAATCGCTTGCTAGAACTGTTGAATGAGTGGATTTACCGATTTCCTTCCCCGCATTCTACAAAGCCGGGAGGAGTGGCGTTAAAAAATTCCGCGACCCGCAATTTTTAAAGCGGTAGGAGCACCTTTAGGGTTGTCCAGCCTTTTTTGCGGCTTCGGCGTACATTAATTCTTGGAGAACGTTCCGGGTTACTTGAATTCTGATGTGTTTAAGCTGGTGGTCCGCGCCAGCAGGGGGTACGCCTGCATCCTGAAATACTTTGCGCAGGTCGGCCAATACCGGCTCGCATTGTTTCATGACGGTATCGGTGGCGTAACGGCTTTCCTGTTTGGCGATTTCCGGTTGCCGCATTGCGTCTACTACGCACTTTTTATAGCCGTACTGTGCTTGTTGGATTTTGTGGATGGTTTCGTCGCTTAAGCTGGTGCCTTGCCATGCATCTTTGGCTTCTTCGGCAAAAGCGCCGCTGGCTGTGATCAGTAATAGTGAAAATAAAACCGCTTTCATGCTGTTGCTCCGCTATTGGGGTAAATGAATGGGATTTTACGCGAAGCGAGCGTGAATGAACAATAAGTAGTGTTTTATATGCAGGCTGTTGATGCGGGAATATAAAACCGGCCTCCAAGACTAATGGGACGATAAACCGTGTTTTTGAATCCGATAAAGCAGCGCATCTCTGCTAATGCCAAGTAAGCGCGCAGATTTGCTGCGGTTGCCTTTGGTTCGGGTTAAAGCCTGAAAAATTAAATCGGCTTCGAGGGTGTCTAACTGCACGCCATTTTCCGGTAAGGTAAAGCCGTTGAGTTGTTCTAATTCGAAATTGTTAAGATATTCATGCGGCAGGTTTTCGGGTTCTATCACTTTGCCGGCGCGAAGAATACTTAATTGTTCGCAAAGATTGCGTAACTCGCGGATATTACCCGGCCATGCATAGCTGCGTAAAATTTTCAGAGCTTGTCTGCTGAACGAGGTTTGTGGCAAAGAGTGTGTTTTTGCATAGTGCCCAAAGAAATGGGTACTCAAGACGTCTATATCTTCTCGGCGCTCGTGCAGTGACGGAATTTCCAATGGGATAACGTTCAGGCGGAAATACAAGTCCTGACGGAACTCGCCACTGTCGATTTGCTGGCTCAAATCGGAATTAGTCGCAGCTAGGATACGAACATCTACTTTGTAGGGTTTTGTCTCGCCGACACTCAGACATTCCCCTGATTCGAGAAAACGCAATAATTTGGCCTGTATGGATAAGGGTAGTGAATTGATTTCATCCAGAAATAGGGTGCCGCCATCAGCAGCATGAAACAGGCCTTCTTTATTGCTAACGGCGCCGGTGAATGCGCCTTTTTTGTGGCCGAACAGTTCGGATTCGACAAGTCCCTCAGGCAGTGCGGCACAATTCAGAGTAATAAAAGGCTTGTCCGCACGGGGGCTTTCTTGTTGAATGGCGCGGGCCAAAATTTCTTTGCCGGTACCGGTTTCACCGCGTATCAGTACAGTCACATTAGTCACGGCAACCATACGCGCACTGCGAAGTAAAGAATCCAGAGCCGGCGATTGACCAATGATGGATTTAAAATTAGCCAATCTAGCTTATCCTTAAAAAAGTGATCATCATAGAGGTGAAATAACGATAGAGCATGGCAACAAAAATGTGATAGATACAGCAAAAAACCGGCCTTCAGCTTGAAAAAATATTTTGCATTTTTACTGTTAACAATACGCTTAGTATACATAATCCATAAAGCGTAGGTAAAGCTCTGGGCTTAATTGTCTTAATTTATGGTTCTATTTGCTTGTTTTTATAGGGTTTTCCCTCATATTTATCCTGAATGCAAATAATGTAGGGTCGTCGAAATAAGTAATCAACGCCACGTTTTCCGGTCCTTGAATCTGATTGCTTTGCTGGTTTTCTCCTAAGCGCAGGGCGTTTTTTTATTTAAAAACGTCTGACTGCGATTTTGCCCAAAAGGTGGTGATTTGCTTACTAAGCGAATGCATACGCAAAGTTTAAGCTATTTCACATGTTGTGGTTTTTAAAAAAAAGCCATTTAACATAGTTTAATTTATTAAGTGATTTTTAAATAATAAAAAACTATATATATTATTGAGTTAGGAATTTGCATAGTGCGTGAAAATCTTGGCTCATTTTATGCTTGTAAATTTTTGATTAACAAAATACCTCATCCTAGGTTGGATGTGCATGAAAATGCCTAGGTCTTTGAGTCCAGGTGAATACAAAAAGCCTACCTGGAAATGTATTTGATAATTTGCCGATAAGGAAAATAACTAAGACAGTGTAAATGCATATGATTTCTGATGGAAAATTTACATTACAGTCAATTTTAGTGAGGGTAATGTCATTAATACTGAAAAGCGTAATCATCCCAGACATAAAACAAAAAAATTGCGGGCCGGCGTGATATTTACAGCGAATAATCAGGAAGTCTCGGTTGAAGCTGATATTCTTGATATTAGTTATACCGGGATTAGAGTAAAGCTTAAGAAGGCTTTTGTTGCCGATATTGATGGCCGAGTCAAAATTACTATGACTCTGCCTGACTCCGGATTGCCTTTCAGCGTACATGGGATTCTTAAGCACCAGCATATCGACGCAGAATGCGGGGTGCATTATATTATGCATGCTAATAAATCAATCGATGATTTAATATTTGAATGCATTGAGTTGGATGCGTCGACTGTTTTAATAAAAACCGTATAGTAATTGAGGGCTGGTTTTAGTTTTTTCAGGTACATGCTAAATTTTTTGCAGTTAGGTAAAAAGATCCGGCTTAAAGCCTGATTAAGGGAAGGACTAATTGCATTTAAGATGCGGTTAATATAGTAACAATACTTATCCACTATTAAAATGTGACCAATTGCCGCAGTTTTTAAATAACAAGCAAATCATTCCGTTTGTAGCGGTGCTAATTAAATGCTTTAGCCTTGATAAAACATAGCGAAATCGAGAATGTAAGCTTTAATGGCTCTATCTTTTTAAATAGTTGCATTTTTTGCATTATCTGCCCTCTGTTGATAAGTTCTTTAGTTTGTGTGATTTCACCTAAGTAATTTAGTTAAATAACATAGTTTAATTATGCTTGCTATATCTTGTAACAAAAGAAATATGACAAATTGTCGCGCGGCAATTCACCGCATTTTAAAAAGGAAGATTTTTTGTTAAATTTATAGCACCAGTTAATCTGGATGAGCTTTAAAAATTTAACTTTGGAGATTTTTTATGAAAAAAAATATATGGATTGCATTGTCAGTTGCCTTGATTTTTGCTTTAACCGCTTTCAAAGTAACTACAGCGAGTGAAGACAAACAAGATAGTCAAACCAAGCAAGAGAGCGAAAATGCTAAGTCCGTTGCTTGGTATGTGGCCAATATTAAAGCGGCCAAAGCACAAAATCAGGAGTGTTATGACAACCCAGGCCTGCAAACGTCGCCTAATTGCGCGAATGCCTTGCATGCATTGCAGATTGCGTTTAAAGGTGGAAATTAAATCGAATTTGTTTCAAAAAAATGAATTTTACTCAGGTACAAGCTTAAGTATGAACTAAGGCGCTTTTTAAGCCGATTTTTTAACATGTGATTTATAGTGTTTCAGTGTCAAATAGCATTAATTAGTCGGCTTATTATTTGGGCATAGCCATTTGCCGTTCACAGAGGATTTTAGCATAAAGCGGCTTTTTAATGGTTACTTTGCGGTGGCAGCCGTACATTACCAGAGCAGGGAGATTATGCAGCGATTTAATCAAGCGATAGACATAGATAGTTCCGATTTTTTAGAAATCAATCGGCGTACTGCCTTCCATGAAGCTGGGCATGCTGCTGCTATTTATTTAGAAAATAGGCGTAAAAATCTGCCACTAGTCTATTTTCAGATACGGACCCGTAAATTCTGTGGGCAAGCTACGCCGTTTTTCTCTGAAATCTGTGGCGGGCGGCAAATAGGCGATGGCTTAATAATGAGCAGCGCATCATTGGCTGAAAGGTATAATTTAACGGATATGGCGGCTTATAAAACCGCTTACGAAGCCGATATAATTAATATTCTGGCTGGACCATTGGCGGAAGCTAAGTATGAATTTTTACGTAATCATCAGGTATTTAGTATCAATGTATTAGGGCCGGATGTTATGAAGAGCTATGGTGGTAATGCCGATATGCAGGAGGTTTGGTATTATTTGCGTTGTGTTATAGCCTCGCGGCAAGAACAGGAAGGGAAGCTTCAGGAGTTATTCGGTGAAGCATTTCGGTTTGTTCAGGATTTTGAAAACTGGAAACAAATCGCGGCATTGGCGCAATATATCCTTGATGGCACGGAGGAGTATATTTGTTACGAGCAGGTGAATCAGGTATTTCTTGACTATAAGAGGCGTGCAAAAATTCACTAGGTGATTTTTAGCATCTTTAGCTCTGGATGCGGCATGCGATCATCATAAAGGCGCTGCCGCACATCACTGCCAAAATTAAGGTGGAAAATATTCATTTTGTGCTTATAGTACGTTTGTACTAGTACAAATGCCGCATTGAGGAGTGTCCATTTTTAATATACTATTCATAATAAGACCAACATCAATGGCAATCAAACTAGCGTAGGCGCTGAAGAAGTTGGCTAAAAATTTAAACTTTTAAGCCCGGTTAGAACCGAGTCCTATCTTTTTGAGGTATTAATTATGAGTGCTGTTCCTGACGCTGCTATCGAACTCATTAAACAATTTGAGGGCTTTCGCGCCGACGCCTATCCAGACCCGATTACGCATTGGGCGCTGCCTACCATTGGTTATGGCACCACAATCTACCCTGATGGTACGCACGTTCAACAGGGCGACACCATTACTGAAGAGCGGGCATGTGAATGTCTGGCGGATCATTTGGATAAAACCTGTACGCCTGCTTTGAGCAAAATCCCGACTTGGGGACAAATGAACACCAATCAACAAAGCGCGCTTTACAGCTTTGCGTACAACCTTGGCAGCGGATTCTATCAAGGCGCCAATTTTACCTCGATTACCAATGTTTGTGATTCACCGGATCAGTGGGCCGATGCAGACTGGGTTGCGGAACAGTTTGGAAAATATACCAACCATGGGCTAGCAGGTTTAGTGCGGCGTAGACAGGCAGAGGCCACATTGTTTTGTACGCCTGTGTAAGCAAATTAGGTTCGGCGCAAATTCCAGATTTTTAGCTATAGACCCTTTTTGGTTTCAAAGAATTTGCTCTCGTGCGCTTTTAGCCGGTAAACTAGTACTCAATGTTTCCCGCATCCGCGTAATATGCATATCGGCTATGTGTTGCGCATAGGGCAGGGCGGGCGCTTTCCCCCATGCCGGCGCCGGCCAGGCTAGATCGCTACGGTAGCGGACGACATGATGCATATGTAACTGCGGTACTAAATTGCCGATGGTGGCGATATTCAGCTTGTCAGCTTGGTAAATTGACTGCAAGTTTTCCGCCAACAGGCAGGATTCAGCCAACAGTAGTTGTCTTTCATCTAGTGAAAGCTGATAGATTTCTGTGAGTCCGGCTCGGCGGGGTACCAGAATGAACCAGGGATATTGGCTATCATTCATCAGTAATAATTGACACAAAGCCAAGTCACCTACCAAAAAACAATCTTGCTCTAAACGCGGATGCAAGTGAAAGTCCAGCATGTTAAACACTTTTTAAATAAGTTAATAAGGCGTTGATAACGCTAGAGCAAACATATTCCTGCATTTCGATGCGGTTCAAGTCGTCGCCTGCTACGCGTTCGGTGAGGATGTTTTCAATTCTGCCGCGATTGTAGCGGCAAATGGCAAAATAAGCGACGGGCTGCCAAATTTTATGTTCTGGGCTGGGTTCGGCATAGCCGGTGGTGCCTATGCCCAAGTCGCTGTCGAACAGTCTGCAAGCGCCGGCCGCCATCTCATAGGCGACTAATTGCGAAACCGAGTTCATGCTTTCCGCGTGTTGCTTATCGATACCTAATAGCTCGATTTTTTGCCGCAAGTTATAGGCGGTTATTCCGCCTTCAAAATATTCCGAACTGCCGCTGATAGAACCTAAAGCCGCTTGCAGTCTGCCGCAAGTCATGCTCTCGGCGACGGCGATGGTCTGGTTTTGCTGAATCAGCAAGGTTTTTAACTGGGTAATCGCGTCTAAGTCAACACTATGCATTATTTAATCGCTTTTTCGAGTTGCGGAGTAAGTGCGATAATAACCCCGCCGTAAAATAATAATAAGAGGTGGCGACATGTCAGCCCAGATTCTCCCGTTTCCAAATCAAGTTCACCAGCAACAACTGGCGGTATCTTTCCGCTTTTTGTTGAGCTTATACGCTATTATCCCATTTTGTCTAGTGCTGGAATTACTAGATCGTTATGGTTTCAATTCGGCGTTACGCGAGATGTTGCCGAATAGCCCTACCCATTTTTTGCTGTTTCAGGTGTTATTCGGTACACCACATATCATCGCCAGTAATATACTACTAGTAAGTCACAGCGAATATTTGCAGGCGTTTAAAACCAAAATTATTGGTATGAGCTTGTTCATTATCGTTTTTTTCGGTATCGGCAGCCTCTTTATTCCTTATCGGGCGCTGTATATTTTGACCGCCTGCTGGACGGTGTATCACGTCCTTAAGCAGCAGCACGGCATCGCTAAAGCAGTGTGCCGTTTACCGAATTGGGCGTTCTACTTACAATTATGGTTGAGCGTGGGTGCAGGGATTTTTACTTATATCGGCATTTTTTTAAACAATAGCTTAAGCGACGAGCAAGGCCGGATGGTGCTGATGGCGGCCAGTGTGTTGGTCGTGGCGCTGTTGTTAAGCACTTTACTCTGCCGGAACTATGTGCCAACGCTGTTTGGGCGCTGTTTTTTATGGGCCAATACCTTGCTTGTGCTTGGGAGCTGGTATTTATATGCTGAGGAGTATTATTTTCTGGCAATTTTATTGCCGCGTTTGGTGCATGATATTACTGCGTATAGTTTTTACGTCAGCCATGATGTGAATCGGCATGGGCAGCGCCCGAATACCGACCTGTACCGGTTCGCCGGCGCCTGCCGTTTACCGATAGCTCTGGTGCTGCCATTGTCGTCGTTTTTACTTACCTATCTGTTGCAAGAGTACGGCGACAATGTGATCAACTTCATCACGCAATCTTTATTTGGCATGCAAATTTACAAGGCGATAACGCTGGGTTTTCTGGGTTATCTGGCTTTGATGCATTATTATACGGAAGCTTTCGTCTGGTCAGCGGGTTCGCCGCTAAGACGCTATATCGCTTTTGCCAAATAATTCCCTGGAAAGTTGACTGGCATACTCTTGCAAAGCATGCAAAATAGGCTGCGCAGCACCTAACTCGGTTTGCAGAGTGCTTAGTTTCGCCGTAAAACTTTCTAAGGTATGGGTCGTGCCTTGCTTGCTGTTTTGCAGGCGCTGGCGGCAAAATTCCAGCCAGTCTTGGGTTTCTTGCTGCGACAAGGTACTCGGAAAGTTGCGCGCCCTATACCGGAACAACATTTCCGGCAGGCGGCCGTCGTCAAAGTCCGGTTTTAACCGCGCCAGCGCAGCAGGCGCGGCGGCTCTGATTTTGTTCATGGTCGCTTTGTCGCGGTTGCTAAAAAAACCGCCGCTGTAAATCATTAAATCCGGATCGTTGCTGGTGGTTGGATATTCGCTGGTAAACACCTGCGCCAATTTTTCCTTCAAAAAAGCGGCGGATTTAATGCGTTCCAAATGAATCAGGTGTTGATGAATATCAAGTTCCAGGCGCACGGCGTCCGGTTGTTTAATCACTCCCAAGGGCGCTAAGACCGGGCATTTATTGATGTGCACGGTTTTCAACGGAATTCTGGCTATACCGTCGGGCAAATCTGCGGTAGCGGTAAATAAGCGCTGCTGAATTTCTGCCGCCGTACAGTCCAATAGAGGACCAGGGTCCGCCGCCAAATCGTAAACCACCACTTCATTGCTGCGGGTTGGATGCAGGCAGAGCGGCAGGATAATCGCCAGGCAATTATTTCGCGCCGCAAATCGGCCGGAGATGTGCACCAAGGGCGTAAAGCTGCCTAACTGCAATAAATCCTGTACGGCGGTTTTAGAACGATTACTGAACAGGAATTGATAGAGCTTGGGCTGCCGGTCGCGTATCAAGCGAGCTAGGGCTATCGTCGCATAGACATCCGCCAAGGCGTCATGGGCGGCGGTATGGCTAATATTATTGGCCTTGGTGAGCTCTTCCAGCCGAAAAGTCGCCACGCCTTCGTTATTCACCGGCCAGTTGACGCCTTCCGGTCTAAGCGCGCGGGCCGCCCGCGCTACATCGATAATATCCCAACGCGAGTTTTGGTTTTGCCATTCGCGGGCATAGGGATCGTAAAAATTCCGGTACAGCAAATTCCGGGTGACTTCGTCATCGAAGCGCAGGCTGTTATAACCCAAGCCACAGCTGCCTGGCATGGCTAATTGGTCATGAATTAGCCGGGTGAATTCCGCTTCGCAGACGCCATTCTTCTCCGCTATTTGCGGGGTAATGCCGGTAATCAAACAGGCTTCCGGATGTGGCAGGTAATCGATGGCGGGTTTGCAATACGCCATGACCGGCTCGCCGATTTGCTGAAAATCCAAGTCGGTGCGGATGCCGGCAAATTGACAGACGCGGTCGCGTTGCGGATCGGTGCCGAAGGTTTCATAATCGTGCCAGAAGAAGGTTTGTGTTGTCATTTAGTTATAAACAGATGCTGATAATATTGGTGTTAACAACAATCATGGTCTACCGGTATGGATGGCGGTTTCAATATCTTCCGCTGAATTGTTGTTGGGTTTGATGCTGGCGCGTAATTGTTCAATCCGTTTTAAGCGTTCTTCAGGCTTGATTTTTAGGTGTTGCAAAGCTCTTTCTAGATAAATCAGCACTTCGTTGTTTATACTGCGTCTATTCAATTCGGCAGCGGATTTTAATTGCTGATAGAGGCTGTCCGGTATGCTATTGATTGTGAGCGTTGGCATGGCAAAAACTTGGTACATGGAGAGTGGTGTCATTATGGTTGCATTTTGCAACAATAAAGCGACCTAATTCAATTATTCCACAATGCTCGAATAGAAACAATAAATCTCATATAAATCATTGATTTTAAAGGATGCGTTGTGTTCGCTAAAATTTTATTTTATAATCTCCAGTTTTATTTTATGTGACCACCATAGGAAAGTGTTATGAAAAAAACCTCGCTCTTTGTTTCAGCCGCTCTAATTCTGTTTTCCGGCTTGGTTAATGCGCATGGTCCGGTGAGAGGAAAACTAACCGCCACCATTGAGATTGATGCGCCGGCGGCAAAAGTCTGGGATCTGATCAAAAACTATGACGACTTGTCTTGGCTGCCACCGGTGAAAAGCGTAAAAGGCGACGGCAGCAATGCTAAGGGCGCGGTTCGGGTGTTAACGCTGGCACATGGCGGCACCATCACGGAAGAACTGAAAGCCTATGACGCCGCAAAATTTGCGTACAAATATAAAATTACCGAAATGAGCAACAGCGGCGTCATTAAACATGCCGGCCAAGAAGAGCACGTACCGGTATTGCCGGTCGGCAATTATGCGGCGGAAATTTCCGTGACCGATAAAGGCGGCAAAGCCGAAGTCGAGTGGGTCGCAACCTATTACCGCGCTTATGTGAATAATAATCCACCGGCTGAACTGAACGAAGAAGCCGCCGACAAAGCTGTCACCGAAGTATTGACTTCCGGCCTGAGCAATTTAGCAAAAAAAGCCGCGCCCGGCACTTCACCTAACGTTCATATCGACATTAAACGTTAAGGGTGTAAAACCGTTAGCTTAAGGCCCCCTGAGTTTCGCCAGGGGGCCGCCTTGAAATCAGCGCATTGTGACTATATACTACCCATGCCCAGCAAACTGTCTTATGTTTTACTTCTGTTAGCCCTTTGCAGTTTCGGTGTTAGCGCGGCGCCTCGCGCCTTTATTACTAATCAACTGGAAAATTCAGTTTCAGTAATAGACACGCAAAGCCAGCAAGTAATCCAAACGATCAAGGTTGAAGGCAAGCCGGCTGGAGTGACGCTTAACAATAAGCTGAAACAAGTGTACATCAGCACCCCGGAAGGCGGCGGCTTTGTAGTATTGGATAGCCAAAAAATGCAAGCGTTGCGTACCGTGAAAGTGGGCGGGGCTTCGCTAGGCATTACCGCCGACAGAAGCGGCGAACATATTTTTGTCGCTGATTGGTACGAGAATAGCATCGCGGTTTTCGATGCCAAAACTTTCGAGAAACTGAAAACGCTAACCGTCGGCAAATCGCCATCCGGTATGACAGTCAGCCCGGATAATCGCTGGTTATATGTCGCGAATCGAGTGGATAATTCCATCTCGCAAATCGATTTACAAAAATTGTCCATCAGAAATACCACGAAAGTCGGCCAACATCCATTCGGCATAGTCATCGATAGCCAAGGCAAGCGCTTGTATGCGGCTAATGTCGAAAGCGATGATATCACGGTGTTGGATGCGCAGCATCTGAAACGGCTGGCGACCATTAAAGTCGGCGCCAGGCCTTATGCCTTGACGCTGGCCTTAAAAGATAGTTTGTTGTTTGTCACCAATCAGGACGACAGCACGGTGTCGGTCATCGATACCGCTAGCTTAAAACAGCTGGCGGCGATAGAAGTCGGCGATAAACCGGAAGGTATCAGCACGCATCCTGACGATCAACACATTTATGTGGCTAACTGGTTTGACAATAATGTTTCCGTGATTGATGCAAACACTTTAAAAGTTGTTAATACCATTAAAACCGGTGAGGGCAGCCGGGCTTTTGGTGAATTTATCACGCCCTAGGCATTAATCTATGCCATAATTTAATAACAAATCTCTTTGGGTGTCGGGTCGCAAATGCCGCTGTTTTGCGCTTGCCTGCGGTATTGTTAACTCGTCACCACTGTTTAAACAAAATTTTTAAGACATCATGGCAGAAACTGTAGAAGAATTAACCGTTACTTACGAAGACGGCGGCGTAGAAACCGTTAAGGAACTGGATAAAAAGGTCTTAAGTAAAGGCGCTTGGGCGACTATCATCTATCGGTATCAGGATTGGGAGCCTGCCAAGGAGCAATACAGTCAGGATAAATTCACCATTCGCCGCTATCAAAAACGCAATGGCGAATATCAGCAAAAATCTAAATTCAATATCTCCAGCGTGAAACAGGCGCAAGAGATTGTCGAGGCTTTGCAAGGTTGGTTGGCTGAGGAAAAGCCGGATTGATCCTCCGGCTCTGCTGTTTCTTTTAAGGTTTTGCTCTCTCGGCCACTATCATGGATTGCATGATTTGTTCGGAAATCTCTTTCGCTGAACCCGGTGAATGCGATAAGAACAGCGTATTGGTCTTGTCGTTTTCACCTATCGATTTCAGCGTGTCGAAATATTGGGTGATCAGCACTAATTGCATGACTTCCCCGGTGGTGACATCGCCTACCGATTTCTGGAATTCCTCTATTGAACCCCGTAAGCCTTCGATAATGGCTTTTCTTTGATTCGCTATCCCCTCGCCTTGTAGGGCCTTGCTTTCCGCTTCCGCCTCGGCTTTTTTAACGACTAATATTTTTTCGGCTTCGCCCCGCGCCGTGGCAGCGACTTGTTCGCGCTGCGCTGCGTTGATGTCGTTCATCGCCGATTTTACCTTGATATCCGGGATGATGTCGGTCACCAACACGTTGACGATTTCATAGCCGAAACCTTCCATATCGGCGTCTAATTCCTGCTTAACCGCCGCAGCGATGCCGGATTGGCTGGCAAACACTTCATCCAGCATCATCCCCGGCACATGGCCTAAGATGACTTGCTCAACATAGGATTTAATTTGCTCGACCGGATCGGACAATTTGTAATAGGCGTCAAAGACTTTTTCCGGCCGCACCCGGTTTTGCACGGAAATAGGGATAGTGACAAACACGTTGTCTTTGGTCTTGGTTTCCATGGTCAACACAATTTGATTGACGCGCAAACTCATCCTCACATCTATCACGTCAATGAAGGGTATTTTCATATTTAAGCCAGGGTTGGCTACCCGCAGAAATTTACCGAAGCGGGTGATTATAGCTACTTGCGCGGTATTAACGGTGAAGAAGCTTAAGCCGATCGCTATGATAAAAATGATCGTTAATAACCAAGCTAATATTTCCATTTAATTTTCCTATGTCTGGGTTTAGGGTTAAATTTTTTTGTCAAATTCTGCGTAACTTTTTAGATTAAAACCATGCTCTGTAGGATGTGCCAACCAACGGGCGGCGCATTATGCGCGACCGATGCGCCGCCCGTTGGTTGGCACATCCTACAAAATCCTCATTATGCTGAATAGTTATCTTATTTAATTATATTGAGTTGCCTGTTTATCTTCCGCCAAACGAAAGCCGATGTTGTAGTAATGGTCTGAGGTAGTCCCTCTAATGCGGACATCCGAGCGCAGAAAGCTGGTTTCACCATCCCAAGAGCCGCCGCGAATATAATGCCGCGTACAGTCGCTGCCCTCGCAGCTCGCGGTCCATTCCCAGACATTGCCGGACATGTCGAATAAATTCCAGGCATTCCCTTGTTTTTTGCCCACTGGGTGGAGGCCGAAGCTGGAATTACCCCGATACCAAGCGATGCTGTCTATGCCGCCTGAACCGCAAAATTCACCATTCCCGCCGGCTAGACAGGCGATGAGCCACTCTTCTTCGCTGGGTAAGCGATAATGCTTGCCGGTTTGTTGATTAAGCCGCTGAATATAGGTTTGTACATCTTGCCAACTGACATTTTCCACCGAACAATCATCGCCGCAATTTTTAAATTTAGACGGATTATTACCCATAATTGCTCGCCACTGACCTTGCGTGACTTCATATTTACCCATTAGGATGCCGATAGGCAGCGGCGCCATTTCCGGGCAATAAGCGCAGCTTTGTGCAACGGTATTGTCGAATTGCAGCAAACGGTTACGCGCCAGCGTCGTAAAACGGCCCTGCGGATAGCGGCTTAGATACGCTTGAAAATCCGCTGGGCTGTTACTGGCCAGAATGCTATCCCAATATTTTGCTTCGCCGTTGTCAGTACTTTCTTGGCTGTAAAGCGCAGGCGAAATGTTCCGGCAACCGGCAAAACAAAAATCGCCGATGATGGAGGAGGTTTCCCAGGGTACTTGCTCCGGGTTTTCCGAGAGCACGCCCTCACGGACTTTTTTGAACATACTTTCTACCGTCAAACCCGGTTGCATCAGGAATTTTTTTAAATACGTCGTATACAAGCCATTGCGGGCGGAGGTGTTATCGTCGGCGACCGAGCCGGGGGACGTTGCATAAGCGATTAAAGAGCCTTTGGGCCCGGACATGCTCGCCATGCCGTCTATGCCGCCCCGCGCGCCCTTAAAGGGGTTATTGCGGCAGGCGTCGAGAATGACGATATTGATCCGATTGCCGATGTCCTGCATTTCAGCCAAAATGATGCCGGCGTCGTAAGCGCGGGATTTTAATTCGGCTTTGCTGCCGATATTGGCGCCGACTGGAATCAGATAATTGGCGCCGTCCGCTTGGGCGCCGTGGCCGGAATAGTAGACCACCGCCACGCTGTCCTTGTTTAGACTGCTGACAAAACTGCGTACGGCGCTATCCATCTCGGCAAGATTGGCATTTTCCCGATAGATCACCGTGAAGCCCAGTTGCTCCAGCGTGGCTTTGATGTCCCGCGCATCATTGATAGGGTTGATAAGCGGTTTACGGGGATAGTCTTTATTGCCGATAACTAAAGCTAGACGTTCGCTTGACGGCGAGGGGGGCCTGGCTGCCTGCAGGGTACAGGTGCTGAGCAGCAAAGAGAGAGTGATAAAGAAACGGGTTAATATCATGAACATAGACATGGTTTTCTCCTCTGCTTGCGTTTCAATGCCGCACCTGCGGCTTATTTTTTATAAATTAAAAGTCATCGTCTTTTGTATCTAAAGGGTCTTTTATATTGGGTGGGTTGCCATCATAAATCAAAAACTCACGGTGTTGTAGATATGAATCTTTAATAAAATTGTACCGGTCGCCGATATCGGCTTCGTTCACAATTTTTTCTCTGGTCATTATGCCGGCGCGGTAGTCAGTAATATCCAGCGCTGTGGTGGCCGCAGTGGCGAGGAAACCGGGTAAGCCGCCGAAAATGGACACATAGGTCGTCGGGTCGAGTAGGGCGTCGCCCAGTAAGCCTATGGTTTCTCTAGGTGTGCTGGGGCCCATAAAAGGCAGCACAAGATAAGGCCCGGAAGGAATCTGCCAAACGCCTAGGGTTTGACCAAAATCTTCATTGTGCTTCGGCAGATCAAGCTGGCTAGCCCAATCAAAAATCCCGCCCAGACCGGCGGTGGTGTTGATCAAAAATCGGCTGAAGTCGCGGCCGCCCTGTAGGAATTTAAATTGAAAAATATCGTTGATGCTGACATTAATATCGTTGATATTGTTAAAAAAATTAGTTACCCCTTCTTCAACCGTCTTACTGGTAACATCTATATAGCCTACGGCAACCGGTTTAAGGACATGTTTGTCGAAGCTGTCATTAAAGGATTGTGTGCTTTTGTTCCAGTGTTGCCAAGGATCGCTTTGTTGCGCCTGTTTTAGTGTGGTAGTGCAGGCGCTGAGCGCGCTAGTCGTCAGAATGACGGCAAACATTGGCGATAAGATAATTTTAGTTTTTTGCCGTTGCATATGCTTTCTCTGCAAAAAAATGGGGTGGAAAGATCTGCGCAAGCACCGGGTAAAGTGATATTCCGCAAAGCTCAATACCCTCGGTCTTGAACCTGACTTTCCCCATGCGCCTCATCTCGCTAATGCTTATCTCTGCCTCAATATGCTGGAGATAATACTTAAGCATAAGTGTAGTATGATCTGGTAGGAATTTATCCGGTTAAAGCTAGTTAAGTTATTTAATCACACACAACTTTCAGAATTCAACTGAGTCGCGCCTGCATGTTCAAATCGGTTCGCATTAAATTATTTTTAACCTTTCTATTGACGACGCTACTGGTAGTAGCCGGCATGTATGGCTTCGTGCGTTGGTCTTTAAATCACGGATTTAATGAACTCGTGCTGGCCAGGCAGCAGGAGCGCGTGACAAATTTGACCGAAGGTTTGACAGAATACTACGCCGGCAACCAAAACTGGACGCAATTGGCGGCGGATAAGCAAAAATGGATAGATTTGTTATGGCAATCAAATCCGCGCCGCCAACAGCCAAACTGGGTGCAAAAGGCTTTAGACAATCCTTCGCATGAATGGCCGCCAAATTTGCCGGAATTTCCGGCCCGTAGAAATATTATGCCTTTTGAATTTAGAGTTATGCTGTTGGATGCCGAGCAGAAGATCATTTTCGGTCGCGCCGAGGCTTTGTCAAAATTAAATTTGTTGCCGATTAAGTTTAATGAGACAGTGGTAGGCTATTTAGGCCTGATGCCAGGCAGGGCAATGAATCAAGCCAATGAAGCACGCTTTTTGGAAGCGCAATCCGAAGCTTTTATTTGGATAGCCTTAATCATGCTTGGTTTATCAGCCGGATTGGCATTATTGCTGGCTTACATCTTAGGTAAGCCGTTGAAAAGGATTACCAACGCAGCCAAGGCGCTGGCCATTGGCCGTTATGATGTTAGATTATCGGTTGAATCGGCTGATGAACTTGGGCAATTAGCACGGGATTTTAACGATATGGCCGCGGCTTTACAGCAGTCTGAACAAGCCCGGCAACGTTGGGTGGCGGATATCTCCCACGAATTACGCACCCCGCTGGCAATTTTGCGCGGCGAATTGGAAGCATTGCAGGATGGCGTCCGGCCCTTAGTCCCAGCCGCGATCGATTCACTCTTTGGTGAAGTGATGCGTTTGCATCGCTTAACGGAAGATCTTTATCAATTGACTCTTTCCGATCAAGGCGCCTTAAGTTATCACAAAGCGCATGTCAATCCTGTAGAGATCCTACAGGAGGATCTAGAAGCCTTGCAACCGGAGTTTCAGCGCAAACAAATGCAAGTTTCCTTTAAGGATAAACTCACAGACGCAGTCACTATTTATGCCGACCAGGACCGCTTATCGCAACTATTTCGCAATCTACTGCATAACAGCGCCAATTATACCGACGCCGGCGGGCAGCTGGTCATAACGTGTTCCCGAAAGGCCGATATGCTGCAGCTAAGTTTTTCCGACAGCGCTCCCGGCGTGCCGGAACATGAACTAACTAAAGTCTTTGATCGTTTTTATCGCTTAGAAAGTTCGCGTAATCGTCATCTAGGTGGCGCCGGCTTAGGTTTGGCGATTTGTAGTAATATTGTTAACGCGCATAGCGGCAAAATAAGTGCGCAACTTTCCGCTATGCGGGGACTTACTATTTTTATTGAATTGCCTATTAGTCAATGAACCATATCCTGATTGTTGAAGACGAAGCAAAGTTGGCTAAAATCCAGACAGACTATTTGCATGCCGCCGGCTATAAAACGCATTGTTTAGATCATGGGGCAGAGGTTTTGCCATGGATGAAAATGAATCATACGGATTTAATTTTGTTGGATTTAATGTTGCCGGGTTATGACGGGCTGGATATTTGTCGGGAGTTGCGCAACTATTGCACAGTGCCGATAATTATTATCACCGCCAGAATTGAAGAAATCGATCGTTTGTTGGGGCTGGAACTTGGGGCGGATGACTATATCTGTAAACCCTTTAGCCCACGGGAAATGGTAGCCAGAGTTAAAACCGTACTCCGCCGTCTGCAAGCGCAAACGGCGGATGCGCAGATGGTAGGCAGCAAAATAAGATTGGATCCGGATAGTTTTCGGGTATTGATCGAAGGGCGGGAACTTGAACTTACCGCTGTTGAGTTTAAACTTTTGCAAGTGATGTATCAGCAGCCGGGACGCATTTTTTCCCGTTCTAAACTCATGGATCTGATTTACCTGGATCAACGTATTGTTTCGGATCGGACCATAGATAGCCATGTCAAAAAGCTGAGAAAAAAACTTGCCGAATTGGCGCCCGAACAAGAACTAATTCAGTCGGTCTATGGGGCCGGGTATCGATATGATCCCCAGGAGAGCGGGGCTATATAAGCTCTCTATTCATATTATTTACACATTTCCTGCAAATAATTCGAATAGTTACTTGTTTCTGTGAGCGTTAAAGCTGTTGCGTTATGCCGTTAAGAATAACAATTATTTTCGTATGCGTTCAGTCCCCCCTGTGAAAAAGGGTGAACTGAACGCATACTTATTTTCTCATTAAATAAGCTCAGACTTAAAAATTGCCGGGATGCAGAATGGCGGATGTCATATATAAAGATTATTTTTATCGATGGGGCATTTTCCCTCTCTGGTTGTTACTTGCGGCCACGGTATATTTAAGAACGCCGATTCCGACCGATGAAACCCGTTACCTTACTGTAGCCTGGGAAATGTGGTTGCGCGGCGATTTCTGGGTGCCGTATTTAAATAACCATGCCTACAGCCATAAACCGCCGCTGTTATTCTGGCTGTTCCAACTGGGTTGGTGGGTATTCGGCGTTAACGACTGGTGGCCGAAATTGGTTGGGCCACTCTGTGCATTGGCTAATCTGTTATTAACCAGAAAACTGGCGGAAAAACTTTGGCCGGAGCTTCCCGCAAGTGCTTTATTGGCGCCTTGGATATTAATCGCCACCTTACTTTGGTCTTTATTCGCCACGGCAGCCATGTTCGACATCTTGTTGACCTGCTGGCTATTGTTAGCCATGTTAGGTTTGCTGGAGTTGCTGCAGGGGGCTAAGTACAAGGGCGGCGTGATGATTGCTTTCGCTATAGGTTTTGGCTTGCTTACCAAAGGACCGGTGATATTCCTCTATTTTTGTCCGACTGCGTTGCTAGTGGGCTTTTGGTCAAAACAGGAACAAACCGGATTTTGTCTAAATAGTCTGCTGGTAGCCCTGCTAACCGGAATCTGGATAGCCTTGGGTTGGGCAATTCCGGCTGCAATTGCCGGTGGCGATGATTATGCGCACAGCATTTTTTGGCAACAGGTATCAAGTCGCACCATTAATACGGAAATCCATGTCCGGCCTTGGTTTTGGTATATGCCGTTTCTGCCTTTGGTCTTGTTTCCCTGGGTATGCTGGCCGCGAATCTGGCAGAATTGCAGTTTAGCGGCTTGTGTTGCCGATAAAGGCCTACGTTTCTGTATGGTCTGGCTGTGCGCCTCCTTGCTGATATTTTCTTGGTTGCCCAGCAAGCAAATCCATTATCTATTACCTATGCTGCCGGCTTTTGCTTTACTGACGGCGCGCATTTTATCGACAGCCAAAGCGCCGCCCGTTGGTTTACTCGCAGAAATGGTTTTGCCGGTGGTTTTCGTACTGGTCGGTGGTTTTTTAATCTTATTGCCGCAAACCCCCGGATTGTCCAATTTGCATTGGGTGCAAACTATTCGGCCGGCTTGGGGCATGGCGGTAATAGCTATCGCTTTAGCCTTAGGCTTGAAAACCCTCTACCTGCGCCGGCTTACGCCGGCGGCGGTGTCGATTACTTTAGTAGCCGCGGTGTTTGCCGGTTTTGGGTTTTTCTTTCAATACAATGGCCTGGCATATAATTTGAGTCCCGCCGCCCAACAGCTTAAGACGTTTACTCAGCAGGGCGTCCCTTATGCCTTCGTCGGTAATTACCAGGGGCAACTGCAATTTTTGGGCCGCCTAATCCAGCCCATGCCGATTTTGTCGGCAAACCAGGTCGCGGCTTGGGCTGGGCAACATGTGGATGGGTATTTAATATCCGTTGAAAAGCAAAAACCGGTGCAGGCTTTCTATCTGCAACCGCATCGGGAATATTGGCTGGTGATTAGATCTGCCGGGGAGGTGGAGGAACTTAAACCTTTGTAGGCCTGAAGTAAGCCTTCACTTCCAAAAACGTGTTTTAACCAAATCTTAATTCAAACAAAGGGTCATTTCTCATCTTGACTGCTTAAGCTTTAGTAAAAGAAGATTGGTATATCAAAGACTAAGCTGAACTCTTCAAAGTAGTTGTTGATATTTATTGTTTGCTCATGCTGGTATTTTACTCATGTGCACAAAAGACCGGTCTACCTAAACAGAGTTGTGCTTATTCAGGAGTTTTAAGGTGAATTTGAAAAAAAACCCGTTTGATGATGGTTTTGAAATAGTAATAGCGGATACGCCGGAAAGCAAAAAGATTCATTACCAGCTTCGTTATAGTGTCTATGCCGAGCAGGTTGGCAGCGGTTATAAGGCCTTGTTTCAAGAGCAAATGGAGTCGGATGCCTGGGATAATTGCGCGGTGCATTTTTTAGCCAGGCACAAAGCTTCCGGTGCATGGGTGGGCGGCTTGCGTTTGGTTTTTGCTAATAACTCAGTTTTGCCTTTTGCAGAAGGGTGTCCGGCCTATCAAAAAATCGCGAGCCAAACGCCCGGCTCTGCGGTCGAATTATCCAGATTGTGTATTGTGAATAAACCCAGTAAAAACGGTTTAAATAATGCAAATTTCGATGCCGGTCATCAGGGTAAAAGCGTCATGTGGGGTTTGATTCGGGCGGCGGGCGTCTGATTCCTTACAGCATAAAATCGAGCATTGGTATTTTGACATGGCGCCGGCCTTAGCCGGTTTGTTGGCAAGTTCGGGGTTTTCGGTGCAGCCAATTGGCATAACAGCAGACTCAAGCGGGCTAAGGCGGCCCTATCATTTGTACGTAGCAAATGTTCTCGCGCATTCTTTATGGCTTAATGATTATAAAGTCAATTATCAGCTATATTCGGGTCTTGCTGTGGATGCGTTTTATAAGTTGGTGGCGAATTACTTGAGTTCTTTCCCGCAAAGCCAGCATATGGAACGCGATCCGATTAGAGAGTTTGGGTGAACGTATAGATTGAATAAGGACTGAGCATTTTTAGCCAGCGATAAGTGATTTTGGTGGGTAGTTTCCGCACAAGGAGCCGAATGCAAACTTTAAAATGGCCTGGGCTGTATTCCAAACACCTGTTTAATCGTCGTGCCAGGCGACCTTTATTCAAGCCTGTCAGCGATCGTTTTCAAGGCGCTTGGAAATACTTGCGTAGCGTATTTTTGCTGGAAATTTACAGAAAACGCTATTTAACTATATTATGGAAGGCTGTCTTATTTGCTGATGGCCAGATGAGTTTTAAAAAATTTCTATCTTTAAAAACGTTTATCGTTTCCGGACTGTTAATTACAGTCATTCCGGTTATTTTGAGCGTTATGTTTGCAATTTCTTCCATTCGAGAAATTTCCGCCTTGGGTAATACTACCAATACCGAAATTTTCGTGCAGACTAAAACGCTAGGCTTGGTCTTACAAAAAGCTGCCGATGTCGAACGCAAAGCCCGGCTATTCGTACTGCTATCCGATCCTGCGCTACGCCAGCCTTACGAGCAGCAATCCTATGAAAATACCCGTATAGCGTTCAAGCAGGCTTTAAAAGAAGTGCTGAATTTACAGGTAGATAACAAGATTGTACTTTTAGTCAATGAATTAACGGAAAAAGAAGATCTGATCTATCAACAAATCATGAATGCAGAAAACACCAGCAGTCCTGGCTTATCTATTGATGACGCTTTCCAAGGCTTGCGCGAGTCCGCTTCCAACCTCTCACGAGAATTCGAGAAAGTTGTCGAGCAAAGATTTAGCGGGTTACGGCAGCGTTCGGCCTCGCTAGAGCAGGGCTTGTTAGTCAAGGGTGGAGTATTATTGTTTTTTACATTAATTTTTATTGTTATATTGCTCAGTACGGTTGCGCCTGCCATCAGGCAATTGGCAGTGGCGATTAAACGCCTGGCGGCGGGGGACTTAGGCGAAACGATAGTCGTTAACGGTCCGACAGATATGCAGGCCTTGGGTCATTGCCTGGAAGTCTTGCGTGCGCATTTAACGGAATTGGAAGATGCTAAGCAATTGTTTATGCAGAGTGTTGCGCTTGAGTTTGATGGGCCGCTAGACAATCTGCTGGCTGACATGGAACTGTTGGTCACGCAAACGGAAAACGCGCCCTCCCATGAACAACATGCGTTGGCGTTGCAGCTATGCAAAAAAATTGAAATGTTGAAAGCGGTGTCTCAAGAATTATCTCGATTTAGCCGGATTAATAAATCTGCTGAGCAGGGTAAAGGAACGGTGAATATGAAAGAGCTTGCCGAAAGTATTCTTGACAGTTTTCAGCCGCAGTTGCAAGCTAAAGCCATTACGGTGATGAAGCTTATCAGGCCGGTTGAAATTGTTGGTGTTTACGAACAATTGCAGAATATAATTTCGCAGTTATTAGCCAATGCTGTGCGCTATTCACCGCAGGGTGGGGAGATTCGCATCATGTTGCGCGATTTCAACAACCAGTTGGAATTGGAGGTCGAAGATGAAGGTCCGGGTATTAATGTCGAGGATAGCGCCTTTGTTTTCGAGCCTTTTTTTCGCAGCAAGCCGACCGGTATAGTTGATGTTGAACATGGAACCGGTTTAGGGCTGGCTTTTGTGCGCGAATATGTGGCAAATCATCATGGAAAAGTCGAAATCTTAGCCTCAAGGCAGGATCAGGCAGGAACCAGAATCTTGGTGCAAATTCCGTTAACCCAGGCTGTTTGACTTCAACAAAATCTCCAGTGCCGGCAAATTATACTCTGATGCGATTCATAAGCTTGATATTATTATTGGTTCTCCTTAGCGGGTGCGCCACATTCAATGCGGAAGAAGAAAAGGAAGTCACGGTACAAGCTCCGCCCCCTAAACCGCCAGAGAAATCTCAGTTTGATGAACTTCTGGATTTCGCCGCCAATATGGCCGGCATGCCGGCCGCGCCGCGCCTAGAGACTTGCCGGACATTGTTGAAAAATCAAAAAGAGCATCCTGGCCCGCAAATACAATTGCGCCTGTTGGTCGGCCGCTTATATTCGGACAATTGTGGCGAGATTGCAAAAATCTTGGATGGGGTAGCCGCTATTCCGGCAAATGCGCTTTCTGACGAGCGTTTGAATAAACTGGTTGCTAGCTATAGGGAAGCTTTAAAGCGCATGGTGACAAGTACCAAAAAATCCAATATTAATGTAGTGGAACGTAAGCCAAAAGCCGTAGAAAAAACTGTTGAAAAAAATGTTGAAGTAGAGACTGCGCCTGAACCCAAAGTTGTTGCCAAAGAGCCAAAAGGCAGTGAGTCCAGCCTGTTACGAAATAAGTTGGAAGCCCTTAGGACCATGGAAAAACAGCTTGATGAAAAAAGGGACGGAAACTAGCGGGTATGTTTCGGTTTCGATTGACGGTTGTCATCGTCGTTTCGTTTGGTTTTGTGCTTTTGCTCGGTATTATTCTGTATTGGGGCGCTAAGCAAGGTTCCATTAATTTTCAGCGTAATCAGACTGCGTTTTCTACACTGGAAAAATACGAGCGCCTATCTCAGGATGCTTATCGATACTTCAAGCAGCAAATGGATTTACTTATTCAGGCCCAACCCACAGACGCCGGTGATGTTGAGGCCGCTAAACGTCAGCTTTATCAGACGATGGAGGAACTTAGAGTCGCGGTTGTTAAACCTACCAACAATGATACAAATAATCCGGATTTCGAGGCAAAGCCGCTCGAATTGGAGCGAGTTGCGCGGCTTACCGCTTTTCTTGACGCCAGCGAATACCGCTATAAGGAAGTGGAACGCCTTAGGCGCTTAGGTCAAGAAGCAAAGGCGATTCAATTACTTTCAAAATTTTCGGAAGAAGAAATTGACGCCAAATTTCAACCCATGATAGATACTGCAATCCGTACCGAACGGGAAAATGCCTGGAAAGCTAGAGAAAAGTTGGAGGGTTTGATTTGGCAATCCCGTTGGATCGGTATTCTCGCTTCTTTTGCGGCGGCGGTATTTAGTTTAACTTCCGGCTTTTTATTGCTGCGTGGCGTGAGAAAACCAATTCAAGCATTAATGCACGGCACGGATGAAATTGCTTGCGGAAATATGGCTTATCGTATTTCGCTGGATACGCATGATGAATTTGCCTATTTAGCCAAACACTTTAATGAAATGGCCGAGCAACTGGAAGTGCAACAAGAGAAATTACGCGAAGGCCGCAGTGTGTTGGAGACGCGAGTTGCGGAACGTACTTTTGAATTGCATCGCTTAAACGGCGAGTTAAAGCGCATGGACTCTGCCAGAAGAGAGTTTTTAGCCGATATCAGTCACGAGCTACGCACGCCCATCACTATTATTCGCGGCGAAGCTGAAGTCACACTGCGTGGAGGCGATCGGGCGTTGGATGAATATAAGGACGCCTTACAGCGTATCGTCGAATTAGCCAGGCAATTGGGAAAATACGTCAATGATCTGTTATTCCTGGCGCGTAGCGAAACGGCCAGTCTGCAATTTGAATGGGATAAGTTGGATTTGACCGAATTGCTGAAAAGCACTGTCGAAGATTTTCAAGTGATGTCCCAGGAAGCAGCGCTTTCGGTGTCCTTGGCTGCGCCGGCGGAACCCATTTGGATACTTGGCGACAAACAAAGAATCCGGCAAGTGATGTTGATTCTGGGGGATAATGCCTGCCGGTATTCAAAGCCGGGCGGGCGAATAGATGTAGCGCTTTGGGTAGAGGGAAACCTTGCTGGTTTCAGTATCCAAGACCAAGGCATCGGCATACCTACCCAAGATTTGGATCGCATCTTCGATCGGCGCTTTCGCAGTAAAAATGCCTTAGGTTCTCGGGAAGAAGGCTCAGGACTTGGCTTGCCGATGGCGAAATCTATTTTGAGCGCGCATGATGGCGTCATTAAAGTCACCAGCGTGGAAAACGCGGGTTCGACATTTACGGTAACATTACCCCTGTATGCCGCGCAGGTGGATAATTTATCTCATACTAATATAACTTATGAGTAGTAGTGAGCATATGCGCGTACTTTTAGTGGAAGATGATGAGCGAATTGTCGATTTTGTTCAGCGTGGGCTAAAGGCAGAAGGCTATGTGGTGGAAACGGCGTGCAATGGCCGGCAGGGCATAGACTTAGCCGCGGAAGGCGATTTTCAAGTGATAGTCCTTGATTTGGGTTTACCGGATATGAATGGCCGGCAGGTTTGTGGACGGCTGCGGGAAAAAGGCGTCAATACACCTATCCTGATGCTGACTGCGATGGATAGCGTATCCGACAAAGTGACCGGCTTACGCGCCGGCGCTGATGATTATATGACCAAGCCCTTTGCCTTTGAAGAACTTGTCGCGCGCATTGAAGCCTTGATGCGGCGGCTAGGTAACGAACTCACTCCGGTGCTTAAAGAACTGCGGATTGCCGATCTAATGTTAAACTGGGAAACCCATGAGGTTTGGCGCAACGACACGCAAATCGAGCTAACCCCTAAGGAGTTTGCCTTGCTGGAATGTTTTATGAAAATGCCCGGCAAGTTGTTAAGTAGAACGCGAATTCTGGAGCAGGTTTGGGGCTATAACTCCGATCCGTTGACGAATGTAGTGGATGTCTATATTCGGCAATTACGCAGAAAAATTGATGATGAACATGAGCTAAAACTTCTGAAGACGGTAAGAGGCTATGGCTACAAGCTGGATGCATCCTAATTGTGATTTTTACCCAGGTTTTTATAACAACCCCGGACTTTTAGCTGTGGATTCTGCTAAATTATTTGCAGAGTAATCTGCCGGAATTGGAAATAAATTATAAGCCGGATTAAGGTTGTCGCCTCAATCCGGTTTACTTCCAAAATTACAGCGCTTTAAATTCTGCTATTGCTTTGGTTAATTCGCTATTCGCACTCTTAACTTCGCCTTTTTTGACCTGTGTCAAACTTTGTAACAAACTGTTATTTGCTTGCTTTAATTTTGCTTCGTTGCTGCTGGTAATATTGCCGGAGCTGTTTTTAGCTGCTTTCAACAAAACCAGAGCGTTGTTGAAATCGCTTTTATTGACTTCTACCAGCGCTTTTTCGAGTTGTGATACGGTTTCAGTAACGGCGGCTTCTTCCGCGAATACTGGCGTACTGATCGCGCCGAAGGTAAAAGCCAAAGAAAGGATAACAGCAGTTTTTTTGATTAAATTCATAAATTTGAAGATTGAGGTGTAAAAATGTCCACTGTCTGCGTGAACATGCCTAGTTTAGGTATGAAATTCTGACGTTTGGTAACGGCAAAGATAGCCTTGCAGAGAGAGCAGGCTGTCCATGCCGATATGACTGCTTAACGGTGGGACAATTTGAAAAGTTAAAACTTTTCGGGGTTCATCATAGTATGTATAAGGGATAATGCCTAAGCTTATTTTATAAACGAAATATGACAAGGTAAGAAAAAGCCTTAGAGGCTCAGCAATATCAACGCCGTAGGTCTATAATATTTGCGGCTGTTTAACCGGAAAAATGACCTCGATCAAAAATAATGCGCAAAGCTACCGCTTTGCAATACCCATTTTATCTCTAGTAGAATTATTGAGATGTTGTCTTGCTATGGTTTTGTTAGCCTAGCGAGGCGCCAGGCTGGATTGGTTCCTTACAGTTTGGAGTTGTCTCGAACATAATCGGCAATTATTCTGACCTCAAGATTAGAAATTTTCAGAGCCATAAATTTTGCGATAATACCCCCATGAAAACGCATATAGATTTAGATGAAGTATTGCTTGATCAAGTGATCGAGTTAGGGAAATTCCCGACCAAAAAAGCCGCTGTACATGAGGCTCTGAGCGAATTCATTAAAATCCTTAAACGTCGGCAACTGCTTGCCTTGAAGGGGCAGGTGGCTTGGCAAGGTGATCTTGAGCAACTACGTGCGCCGCGTAATCCCCGTAATCTCTAAGTCGGCCTTATGTTGGTTGATACCTCAGTCTGGATAAATTATTTTAATGGGCATGCTTCCGCACAAGCCGATCGACTTGAGCGCGCTATTGCCGATGGCGAACCTGTCACCATTACCGGCTTGGTGTTGACAGAAATTCTGCTGGGATTAAGCAGCGAGGCTGAAGCGCTTAGGATTATGGCTTTGCTGGATGCATTCGATTATATTAATGGACCGGAATACTCGGACTACCTGGAAGCAGCCCGGATATATCGGGCTTACCGTTCTAAAGGCGACACTATCCGCTCTACGGTTGATTGTCTGATTGCTCAATTATGTTTACGCGAAGGTTTACCTTTGTTATGTAAAGACCGAGATTTTTACGCCATTAGTCAGTGCGTTGCTTTGCATTTTATCTCTGTAATATTACTGTCATGTCATCTTGCTATGGTTTTGCTAGACTAGCAAGGCGCCAAGGATCGGTTGGTTCCGAAGAGACATACATCCGTCCCGGTTAGTGTTGTCTCGAACATAATCGGCAATTATTCTGACCTCAAGATTAGGGCTGCCAGACGCGATTGTTGGGTCAATAAAACCTTAAGAGATTTCTATGGCTGATAAACTATCCAAAGTCGAACCTTCACCAACTGTCGACCATGAACATGTGCGCACTGGAGTTAGTTCAAAAGCACTGAAAGCCGCTTTTCTGGACAACCTCAATTATGTGCTGGGCCGCCCCTTGGATATGTCGATGTCCGAAGATTACTATCAAGCCATCGCCTTGACAGTGCGCGACCGCATCATACAACGCTGGATCAAACAAGTTGAGCAGTGGAATGTGGTTGATATCCGGCAAGTGTCTTATTTGTCTGCCGAATTCTTGGTCGGGCCGCGTCTGGGCAAGGATTTGCTCAACCTTGGCATCAGAGAGAACGTCCATCAGGCGCTGGAAGAGTTGGGGCTCGATCTGGATCAATTCGTTAGATTAGAGAAAGAGCCAGGCCTGGGCAATGGCGGCTTGGGCAGGCTGGCGGCCTGTTATCTGGACTCGTTGGCGGCCCTTGGTTTTCCGGCTATTGGCTACGGCATACGCTACGAATTCGGTATTTTTAATCAAATCATTAAAGACGGCTGGCAGGTTGAGGTCACCGATAAGTGGCTACGGCATGGCAATGTTCTGGGAATTTGCGCGCCCGCATTTCTCCCAGGTAGTCAAACTAGGCGGCCGCACCGAATCTTATGTCGATGAACATGGTGCGTATCGCGTCCGCTGGTTGCCGGGCCGGGTGGTAGTCGGCATTCCCTATGATACGCCGATTCTTGGCTACCGCAATGGCACGTGCGCACTGTTGCGACTATGGAGCGCCGAGGCCGCGCAATCCTTTCATTTTGAAGATTTCAATCGCGGTGATTATTACGGAGCAGTAGAGGAAAAAGTTTATTCAGAAAATATTTCCAAAGTCTTGTACCCTAACGACGAGCAACTGCAAGGTAAACATCTACGGCTTGAGCAGCAATACTTCTTCGTAGCCTGCTCCATCAAGGACATGATCCGCTTGTGTCAGCGCCGGGGATTGCCGTTAGAACGTTTTCACGAGATGTATTGTATCCAGTTAAACGACACTCACCCCTCTATCAGTGTCGCTGAACTGATGCGGCAGTTAATCGACAAGTACCTGATGCCTTGGGATCAGGCTTGGGATATAACCAAAAAATCGCTTTCTTATACTAATCATACCTTACTGCCGGAAGCGCTGGAAAAATGGCCTCTGTCATTGTTCGCCTCCGTGCTGCCCCGCCATCTCGAAATCATTTACGAAATCAATCGCCGTTTCCTCGACGAGGTGCGTCTAAAATTTCCGGGCGATGAAGGTAAAATAGCGCGCATGTCGATTATCGACGAAAGTGGTGAAAAATTCGTGCGCATGGCCAATCTGGCAGTCATCGGCAGCCACGCCGTCAACGGCGTAGCGGAACTGCATTCCGAACTGGTAAAGAGCCAGCTATTTCCGGATTTCTATGTCATGCAGCCGGACAGTTTTCACAATGTAACCAACGGCGTAACCCCCCGGCGCTTTATTGGGTTGAGTAATCCGGATTTAACCAAACTTATCAATGCGCAAATCGGCGAGGGCTGGTTGTCCGATCTATACCGCCTCAAACAGCTCGAAACCCACGCTGACAATGCCGATTTTCAGCAAGCTTGGGCGGAAGTTAAACAGGCTAACAAAATACGCTTGGCGAAGATCATACACGATAGAACCGGAATTAGGATCGATCCCGCCTCGCTGTTCGATATCCAGGTGAAACGTATCCATGAGTACAAGCGCCAACATCTAAATATTCTGTATATCATCACCTTGTATAACCGCATTAAAGCCGATCCCAAGCTGGTTATCACGCCGCGGACGTGTATATTTGGCGGTAAGGCGGCGCCGGGTTACTTTATGGCCAAATTGATCATTAAGTTGATAAATTCCGTGGGAGAGGTCATTAATCGTGATCCTGATGTAAGGGATCAAATCAAGGTGGTGTTTCTGCCCAATTACAATGTCAAACACGCGCAAAATATTTATCCCGCCGCCGACCTGTCGGAACAGATCTCTACCGCCGGCAAAGAGGCGTCGGGGACTGGAAATATGAAGTTATCGATGAATGGCGCATTAACCATAGGCACCTTGGATGGCGCCAATATAGAGATTCGCGAGGAGGTCGGCGCGGAAAATTTCTTCCTGTTCGGACTGACCGCCGACCAGGTGGTTAAGGTAAAAGCAGAAGGTTATCACCCCGGCGATTTCTATCACGGCGATCCGGAGCTTAAGGCTAGCATCGATTTGATCAACAGCGGTTTTTTTTCCCACGGCGATACGGAACTGTTCCGGCCGTTGACCGAGCACTTGTTGCGGCATGACGAATACTTGTTAATGGCCGATTATCGGGCTTATGTAGATTGTCAACAAGAAGTCGATCACGCTTATCGAGACCCCGCGCACTGGACGCGGATGTCAATTCTCAACGTCGCACGTATGGGGAAATTCTCGTCCGACCGCGCAATTTTGGAGTACGCCAAAAATATCTGGCATGTAGAACCTTTTGCGGCGTGGATGAATAACGGCAAGGAATAAGGATAAGATATTCGGTTGGTCCAGTCGCTAGTTGAGTTTGCACTGCAGCAAGGCTGCTTTTTAGCTAACAACAATCATTCTTGCACTATACTTTATGCCAATTAGGCCTAAGACGTTATGCCTAAAAACATAATTCACCAGATTCCAAGGTAGTGCATGGCTTTTGCAGATTGGTTTTTCTTTTGGCGCAAAAAAACGCGTCAGAATGCTGACAATAGATGGTCGCTGCCGGAAAGAGTGTTTACACCGGTCGGTATGCTCAGCATCGGCATGTACGTAATAGAACTGGATCGGCCTTGGCTGGAAACCGATTTTATGTTTCAGGGCTTTGAAATAAATACAGTTGAAGAAATAGACAAGCTTAAAGCAGCTTGCCATCATGTGTACATTGATACCACGGTGTTACGAAAACGTCGGCTTATAAAGCCCAATAAAGCGGAAGACGAGCCGAAATCCCAAGCCAGTTATCCGCCGCCGCCGCCAAAAATTAGCCAGTTTGAAGATGAAATTCAACGTGCTAAAGAAACTTATCAGTCCACCGGTCAGTTTGTAGCGAAATTTATGGATCGCATCACAAAAGGCGAGAGCATTGATACTAAGTTGGCTAAACAAGCCGTGGCGGAGTGCGTCAATAGTATTTTACATGCGCCGGACGCGGTGCTGTGGTTAACCCAGCTTAAAAATAAAGATGAATATACCGCGCAACATAGTTTAAACGTCTGTGTGCTGTCGATCGTATTAGGCCGGCACATCAATTTGTCTGAGGCTAATCTAAATAACGTTGGGCTGTGCGGTTTAATGCATGATGTCGGCAAAATGTGCGTACCGCTGCATATCCTGAATAAGCCGGGCAAATTGGAAGATGACGAAATGCGTATCATGCAATCGCATACCAGTTTGGGCTTCGAATTATTAAAATCCAGTCAAGGCATGTATGTTGGCGCCATCAATACTGCTCTGGCGCATCATGAGAGAGTCGATGGCAAAGGTTATCCAAATAATTTAACAGGAGCTAACTTATCTTTATATACCAAAATAGTCACAATAGCTGATCTTTACGACGCCATCACTAGTGATAGAGTTTATCAAAAAGGCCGCACGCATCTGGAGGCCACTAAAATAATGTTCGATTTGACCGGACAGCATTTGGATGAAATCTTGATGATCAAATTTGTCGAGAGTCTAGGTGTTTATCCGCCGGGCTGTTTGGTGGGTCTGACGAATGGCGCAGTGGGTTTGGTCGTGGAGAGCAATGATGTTCACCGTTTGCGGCCCAAAATTATGTTGGTGTTGGATGAAGATAAAAATCCGGCGCAGGAAAAAATTATCGATCTGGCCTTGTTGCCGCAAGATTTTTTCGGAAATGTCTACACTATCCGGGGGATAACCAGCGCCGCCAAATACAATATTGATGCAGCAAAATATTATAAAGAGGGGGTGTTGCAGAAAGGTTTTATTATGGGGCGGCGTTAAAGTTTGAAATCACCTTCTGCTGGTTCCCAAGCTCTGCTTGGGAACCAGCAGGTCCTTGTAGTGTATGCAACGCACACCCTAGACCTTACCCGGCAACTCATCCAAAAACTTCTCCGCATCCAAGGCCGCCATGCAGCCGGCGCCGGCGGAGGTTATCGCCTGTTTATAATGCGAATCCATCACGTCGCCCGCAGCAAACACCCCAGGGATATTGGTGGCGGTGGCGTTGCCGTGGATACCGCTTTTAACTGCAATGTAGCCGTGTTCCATGTCTAATTGGCCGTTAAAGATTTCGGTATTCGGCGTGTGGCCGATGGCGATGAACACGCCATGCACATCCAGTTCCTTGGTCGTACCGTCCAAACGGCTTTTGATGCGCAGGTTGGTTACGCCCATATCGTCGCCCAGCACTTCATCCAGTTCATGATGCCATTCGATACGCACATTGCCGGATTTGGCTTTTTCCAGCAATTTGTCGGAGAGAATTTTTTCAGAGCGGAATTTATCGCGGCGATGCACGACGATGACTTCGGAGGCGATGTTGGCCAAGTACAGGGCTTCTTCAACCGCAGTATTGCCGCCGCCGATCACGGCCACCGGTTTATTCCGGTAAAAAAAGCCATCGCAGGTGGCGCAAGCGGAAACGCCTTTGCCTTTGAAGGCTTCTTCGGAAGGCAGGCCTAAATATCTAGCAGAAGCGCCGGTGGCGATAATCAAGGCATCGCAGGTATAGACACCGGCATCGCCGGTCAGCGTGAACGGCCGCTTGGACAGATCGGCGGTATGGATGTGATCGAAAATTATTTCGGTGGCGAAGCGTTCGGCGTGTAAACGCATTCTTTCCATTAAATCCGGGCCTTGCAAGCCTTCCACATCGCCTGGCCAGTTATCGACATCGGTGGTGGTGGTCAATTGCCCGCCTTGCTGCATGCCGGTAATCATCACCGGGTTAAGATTGGCGCGGGCGGCATAAACGGCTGCGGTGTAACCGGCAGGGCCGGAACCTAAAATTAAAAGTTTGCTATGTTTTGCGGCAGCCATTTCCTGCTTCTCCTTCATGGTTTCAATAGGCGAATTATACGTGCAATCGCTGCGCGATAAAACCGCTTAAACACTAAGAGTACTTGTGGCGATTAAATTATTACCAGCTAATGTTAAATCTGGTTTAATCATCTATAATCCTGTTTTGTCGTGCATTATGGTGAGATTTTGGTCATGGTTGCTGTTGTTGAAGAAAGAGCTGCGCGAGGTTATCGCGAAATTGTTTTATTAAGCCTTTCCTGTTGCGCCCTGTTTTTCTTGATAGCGTTGGTGACCTTTAGTTCCGACGATCCGGGTTGGAGCCACAGTACCTCTTATAAATCCGTGCACAATGCTTGCGGTTTGTTTGGCGCTTGGTTAGCTGATTTTGTGCTGAGTTTTTTCGGTCTGACCGCGTATTTACTGCCTATTATGCTGTTTTGGGCCGGTTATAGCGTCTATAAAACTGATGCTCTGGTCTACAAGGGCTGGAGTTTACTCATCAAGAGCAGCGGCTTTATCGCTACGGTATTGTCCGGTTCGGCCATTTTTTTTCTGCATTTGTGTTTTCTTAGAACTAAATTCAAACTCGATTTACCGGAAACACCTGGCGGTATACTCGGGCAGGAAGTTGGTGAAACCTTGGTGCGGGCGTTAGGCAACTCCGGTTCAACCTTGCTGTTGTTGGCGGTGTTTATGACCGGCGTGACCTTGTTAACCGGTTTGTCCTGGCTGGAGATGATGAATCGCATCGGTAAATTCATTCTTTCGGCGGGTGGGTTGCTTGTCCAAGGTTCTACGCTGCGTTATCGTGAAGAACAGCCGGTAACAGAGCTTGAAACTAAAAAGCCGCGAAGCCCCGACTCAGCCGTTGCAGTGGATAAAAGCAAAGTTGCCGAGGAAAAAGTCAAAAAATCCAAGCCGCAGATTGTGGCGGCTTCAGCGCCTGTCGCTCCGACACTCATGCCGGAATCCGACTTTCAGCCGTTACGGAAAAAGGACAGTCATGCCGTGGTTGATGATTTGGACCCCGGCATGTATATAAACGCCTTACCGACCTTGTCCTTATTGGATAAGCGGGAAATAAAAGTTAAACGCTATTCAAAATTGGAATTGGAAGAGCTGTCCAGGCGGGTTGAAGCCGTATTGCGGGATTACAGTATTTCCGCCGATGTGGAATCCGTGCATCCGGGGCCGGTGATTACCCGTTTTGAGATGCGTCTGGCCGCCGGGGTTAAAGTTAGCCGTATCAGCGGACTGGCGAAGGATTTGGCGCGCGGCTTGTCTGTGACCAGTGTGCGGATAGTCGAGATCATTGAAGGCAAATCGGTGATAGGCTTGGAGATTCCAAATCAAGAGCGGGAGATGGTCTCGTTGCGGGATTTATTGATCTCGGATGAATTTGACCGCGCCAAATCCAAACTCAGCATTGCGATGGGCAAAGATATTTCCGGTACGCCGGTGGTGGCGGATCTGGGTAAAATGCCGCATGCCTTGGTGGCGGGCACCACTGGTTCCGGTAAATCGGTGGCAATAAACACCATGATTTTGAGCCTGTTGTACAAATCCAAACCGGCTGATGTGCGCATGATCATGATAGACCCGAAAATGCTGGAGTTATCAGTTTATGAAGGTATTCCGCATTTGCTGACGCCGGTCGTTACAGATATGAAGGACGCCCAAAACGCCTTACGTTGGGCGGTGGCGGAAATGGAGCGCCGCTATAAGCTGATGTCTAAAGTCGGCGTGCGGAATCTGGCCGGTTTCAACCATGCCGTCAACGAGGCGGAAGCTGCCGGTAAACCCTTGCGAGATCCTTTATTCAAGCCGGTTACGCCGGTAGCGGCGGAAGATTTTCCTACGCTGGAAGCCTTGCCCAGCATCGTCATCGTCATCGACGAGTTGGCTGATATGATGATGGTGGTCGGTAAGAAAGTTGAGGAATTGATCGCCCGGTTGGCGCAAAAAGCTCGGGCGGCGGGTATTCATTTAATTTTGGCTACCCAGCGGCCTTCCGTTGATGTGTTAACAGGCTTAATCAAAGCGAATATCCCGACGCGGATTTCGTTTCAGGTGTCCTCGCGTATCGACTCCAGAACCATTATCGACCAAGGCGGCGCTGAAGCTTTGCTGGGTAACGGCGATATGCTGTTTTTACCTTCCGGCACCAGCATTCCGATCCGCGCCCACGGCGCTTTCGTTGATGATCATGAAGTGCATCGGGTGGTGGAGTTCTTGAAAAAAACCGCGCCGACGAATTATCTGGACGATATTACCCAGGAACGCACCGATACCGGTGAAATTGCCGGATCTGACGGTGAGGAAAGCGAGAACGACGCGCTGTACGATGAGGCGGTGCTGTTTGTCACCGATTCCAGAAAAGCCTCTATTTCCAGCGTGCAACGCCGCTTTAAGATCGGCTATAACCGGGCGGCGCGGATTATTGAGGATATGGAGAACGCCGGCGTGGTCAGTCCGGCGGAAACCAACGGTTCGCGGGAAGTTTTAGCCCCGCCGCCGCGCTAACGCTGATGCCTGTTTCCATTCTTGCTCTGTTGCTGGTGCTGGCCCTGTCCGCTTTGGGCGGCTGGTGGTTGAGCGCCGGTAAGACTACAGAAAAGCCGGTGCGGGTGATGATGTTTGTCGGCTATTTTTGGTTGCTGGCGTTTGTGCAGGTGCTGTTGATCGCTGCGGCTTATTTTGTGAAACAGCATTTTTTTAACGCGTTATGAATTTTTCTTTTGAGCTGATCGGCTATCTGGCCGCGACTTTCACCACAGCGGCATTTTTGCCGCAAGCCATTTTGACCATCAAAACCCGTGATACCGAGTCTTTGTCACTCGGCATGTATAGCATGTTTGCCTTGGGCGTCCTGTTGTGGTTGATCTACGGCATTTATTTATCGAACAACGCCATTATTATCGCCAACGCGATTACTTTTTTGTTGGCGGTGCTGATTTTGGGGTTTAAGATTTACAATATTCTGCGGAAAAAAGATCGGTTGTAGCTTTTGGTCGCGGTATTAAATAGCTCGCAAATGTTCCAATGTTTCAGGGAACTTTTCAACCAATTTCATAAGTAAAACAGCGTGCGGATTTGGTTTACTCCGTCCTTGCTCCCAGCTTTCGACTGTCCTTGGGTTTGTACGGATGGCATGAGAAAAGATAGTCCTGGAAAGGTGATGCAGCTCTCGCAATCGTAGAATCTCATCCGGTAGTATTTCCGGCGCTGCTAGCTGTTCTAAATTTACCCGTTTTAGGGTTATTTTGCCTTCCCGTTCCGATTGGAGCGCGTCAAACCGATATTTACGGCGTCCTCTGGCAGGACACCCTGACGTCAAAGCTGGGATCGTAGCGACAACTTAGCCGCCTGTTGCCGGCTTAGGACTTTATTTAATCTGCCGCTGCAAAGCCGCCCTAACACAACGCAAGATCTCATAGCTATACGCACCTTCGAAATGTTCATAAACCGGCTTCAAGGCGTTTCTTTGCGCTTCCGGTAAAGCCAGGATCACAGCCTCAATGTTTTGAATTTCTGCAACACTCAGTGTCACCACTTCTTCTAAGGCTACAGCGCCGACTTCCAGATGCTTGGCTAAGTGGTTGTAGACGGTTTCCTGTTTTAGACCACGCGTTTGGGCGATTTTTTCGATGCTATAACCTAATCTAAACAAATTCAGCGTTTCCAGCGCGGTATCCCTCTGTGCTGAAGTATCGGCTTCTGTGAATTCCGCCAGTACCTCCAGAAATTCATCGCCATACAACTCCAATTTACGCTGGCCGACCCCGGAGATGGTCGCCAGTTGCCGGCGATTCTTTGGCCGGCTCTCGACCATTGCCATTAAAGTCGCGTCATGAAAAATCACATACGGCGGCAGATCTTGCCGAGCCGCGATTTCCCGGCGCTTAGTGCGCAATGCCTCCCATAGCGCGTTATTGGGCCGGCGTTTTTCGCTGCTATCGCCCTTGATTTTTTCTCCGGCGACATCTTTGCGCAACATCAAGGTTTGCTCGCCGCGCAACACCGACCGGCAGGTATCTGTCAGTTTTAGCCCGCCAAACGCTTCAAAATCGATTTCCACCAAGGATTTGGCGACTAACTGACGAAATACCGAATGCCATTGTTTTTCGTCCAAGGCTTTGCCGATACCGAAAGTCGATTGCTTGTCATGCCCGAATTGCGTAATGCGTTCGTCGGCTTTGCCCAGCAGGACGTTAATTAAATAGGTGACGCCAAAGCGTTGTCCGGTGCGATAAATCGCTGATAAGGCTTGTTGCGCGGCAACGCTGCCGTCCCAGGTGGCGACCGGCTCCAGACAGGTATCGCAATTGCCGCAGCCTTGTTCCAGATCATCGCCGAAATACGCCAGCAAGGCCTGCCGCCGGCAACTGACCATTTCGCATAAGGCCAGCATGGCGTCCAGTTTGTGATATTCGACGCGTTTATGCGTTTCGTCGGCATTCGAAGAGGTCAGCATCTTGCGGAGCGTAATCACGTCCTGTAAGCCGTATGCCATCCAGGCATTGGCGGGTAAGCCATCCCGCCCGGCCCGGCCGGTTTCCTGGTAATAGGCTTCGACGCTTTTCGGTAAATCCAGATGCGCGACAAAGCGCACATTGGGTTTGTCTATGCCCATGCCGAACGCGATGGTGGCGACGATGATCAAGCCGTCTTCCATTAGAAACTGGTGTTGATTCCGCTGCCGTATTTGGTGGTCCATACCGGCGTGATAGGGCAGGGCGCGCAAACCTTTTTGATTCAGCCATTCGGCGATTTCTTCGACTTTTTTTCGCGACAGGCAGTAGACAATGCCGGTGTCGCCCTGGTGTTCGGCACGGATAAAATTAATTAATTGCTGACGCGGGTTTTGTTTGTGAACGATACGATAGCGGATGTTGGGGCGGTCGAAGCTGCTGATGAACAGCTGTGCTTGTTCCAGCCCCAAGCGTGTAATGATTTCCTGACGAGTGCGTTCGTCGGCGGTTGCGGTAAGGGCGATGCGCGGTACTTGCGGAAATTCTTGATGCAAGAGGGAAAGCTGCAAATAATCGACGCGGAAATCGTGTCCCCACTGCGAAACGCAATGCGCCTCGTCAATCGCAAACAAGGCGATTTTACACCGGGAGAACAGCGCCAGCGTACGGCTATTGGTCAGACGTTCCGGGGCGATATATAACAAATCCAACTCGCCGCGCTCTAATTTTTGCTCGGTGCTTCTAGCTTGCTCCAAAGATAGCGTGGAGTTAAGAAACTCGGCTTTTACGCCTAACTGATGTAAGGCGCTGACTTGGTCCTGCATCAAGGCGATCAGCGGCGAAATCACGATGCCGACGCCCTCCATGATTAAAGCCGGAATTTGGTAGCACAAGGATTTACCGCCGCCGGTCGGCATTAATACCAATACGTCGCGACCAGTGGTCACTTGCTGGATAATTTGTTGCTGCTGGCCACGAAAACTATTGTAGCCAAAAACCGTGCGTAAAGTATGCAGGGCGGAGTCAGTCATGCTGGCTGGCGTCAGGTGTTGCGGTAGTTTTTCGGGATTAACAGGCTGTTTTTTGGCGTTGATGAGTTGTCGGTTTCGGGATAGTCCTGGGTATAGTGCAAGCCTCGGCTTTCCTTGCGCTGCTGGGCGCAACGGATGATCAATTCGGCGACGATGACCAGATTGCGCAGTTCCAGCAAGTCGCTGCTGACGCGGAACTGACCATAATATTCAGCGATTTCCTCTTTCAGTAAAATCACCCGATTCATCGCGCGTTCCAGGCGCTTGTTAGTGCGCACTATGCCGACATAGTCCCACATCGAACGCCGCAGTTCATCCCAGTTATGCGCAATCAGTACTTCTTCGTCGGAATCGCTGACCTGGGATTCATCCCATTCCGGTAAAGGACCGGGCCTGGAAATGTGCGCTATTTCCCGGCGGATATCCTGATTGGCTTGCTCGGCAAACACCAAGCATTCCAACAGCGAGTTACTAGCCATGCGATTGGCGCCGTGCAGACCGGTGCAAGCGACTTCGCCTATGGCGTACAGGCCGGGAATATCGGTTCTGGCGTTAATATCGGTTAACACGCCGCCGCAGGTATAATGGGCGGCCGGGACTACCGGGATGGGGTGTTGACTAATGTCTATATCCAATTCCAGGCATTGCATATAGATGGTCGGGAAGTGCTTTTGGATAAAGTCTCGGGATTTATAGCTAATATCCAGATACACACAGTCGATGCCGTGTTTTTTGATTTCGCTGTCGATGGCGCGGGCGACGATATCGCGTGGCGCCAGTTCCAGGCGTTCGTCGTAACGTTGCATAAAGCGTTCGCCATTCGGCAGAATTAAATGTCCGCCTTCGCCGCGCACCGCCTCGCTGATCAAAAAAGAATGGGCGCTGGGGTGGTACAAACAGGTGGGATGAAATTGCATGAATTCCATATTAGCGACCCGGCAGCCCGCTCGCCAAGCCAAGGCTATGCCATCCCCGGAAGACGTATGCGGATTGGTCGAGTACAAGTAAACTTTATTGGCGCCGCCGGTAGCCAACACCACAATTTTAGCGGCTATGGAATTGATTTTGCCGGTCTTGCTGTCCAGCACATAAGCGCCTTTGACCCGCTGTGGTCCAATACCCAATTTTTCAGCGGTGATCAGTTCGACAACATTATGATATTCAAGTAAGGTAATATTACTATTGGCGCGGGCGCGGTCAATGAGAGACAATGACACGGCTTTGCCGGTGGCGTCGTCGGTATGCACGATACGGCGATGTGAATGTCCGCCTTCGCGATTGAGATGCAGGCGTTTTTTGCCGCTGGCACTGCGTTCTTCAGTAAAATGGACGCCTTGTTTGCGCAGCCATTCGATGCTGTTTCGGCCTTGGGTGACCGTCAGCCTGACGATATCGGGGTCGCAAAGTCCGGCGCCGGCAATTAAGGTGTCGTCAATATGTGAAGCGATAGAATCATGTTTTTCGTCATAGACTGCTGAAATGCCGCCTTGCGCATAGTATGTGCTGCATTCGGTTAACGCAAACTTGGCTAGGACGGCAATTTTGAACCTATCGGCAAGATGTAAAGCTAAACTTAAGCCGGCTCCGCCGCTGCCGATGATGAGAACATCGAAGTACTGCTGATCTAAAAAAGAGGGATGTATATGGCTCAATGCTACGTACTGATAGATGAATGAATAGTATAAAGATCATAACGTGTTTTAAGCGGATGTTAATTTTTTTTGTGTTGCTAGAACTTATGCGGTTTAATTCTGTCTACCTATGCAGATAAATAAAGTAGTGAACGAACAGATAAATCATAGTGAAGATTTGGATCAGAGCTTAGTGCTGCGCGTGCAGCAAGGGGATAAATCCGCTTTCGATCTTTTGGTGCTCAAATATCAGCATAGAATTATGCATTTGGTGAACCGTTATGTAAAAGACCCCAGCGAAGCCCAAGATGTTGCTCAGGACACCTTTATCAAGGCTTACCGGGCGTTGGCGGATTTTCGCGGCGAGAGCGCTTTCTATACTTGGTTATATCGCATCGCGATTAATACCGCTAAAAATTATTTGTTATCGCGTTCGCGCCGCCATTTCGACAATGAAATAGATGTGCAGGACGCTGAACAGGTGGAAAACGTCGCCCAATTAAAAGATATGGATACGCCGGAAAATCTTTTGATGAACGAACAAATTGTCAAAGTCATTAAAGAGGCCATTGAAAAATTGCCGGAAGAAATGCGCATTGCCATTACTCTCAGGGAATTTGAAGGCATGAGTTACGAGGAAATTGCCGAAGCTATGGATTGTCCGATCGGCACTGTGCGTTCCAGGATTTTTAGGGCGAGGGAAGCCATTGATGAAAAATTACTGCCATTGCTCAACTAAAAGGTGTTTTGATGCAAGAACAAACCAACGAAAAAATATCGTTATTTATTGACGATGAACTGGATAGCGAAAAAGCCTTGTTATTATTGAAGAAGATCAAACAGGATGCGGCTTTACAAAGTGTACTGCAACGTTACCAATTGATGAGTCTCGTATTGAGAAATGAGGAAAGTTCTCTGCTGGTGGATCGCGGTTTTGCGGAAAAAATTCAGCAGCAAATCAGCCATGAGCCGAGCTACCTGCTCCGCAGAAAAAAGCCTGAGATAAATTGGCAGAAAACCGGATTTGCCATAGCCGCCTCAATAGTTTTAGCTGTCGTATGGCTGGTGAACAAAATCGACAATCGCAGCAATTCCGCCTATCCTCAACCCGAAATGGCTTTTATAGCTCCGCAGACTATGCAGACCGGCGTAATGAATGCGCGGTTCAATGATTACTTGCAAGCGCATGAAAATGAAGTCTATATCAACAATATTGAGCGCGGGCAAGCGGTCAATGCACGCTTAGTTGGTTATCAACAGGAATAAACGTGTTGCTGCGATTTTTAGTTGTTTCTCTACTCTTTTTCTCGGTTGCCGCGGCTGACGAAAGGCCTATAACGCCCCAGCAATGGCTGGAAAAAATGAACGTGGCCATGAAAATACTTAATTACCAAGGTACGGTAATTTTTATGAAAAATGGGCAATTGGATACCATGAAATATCGGCATAGTTTTGCAGACGGCGTCGAACAGGAACGCTTGTCCTCGTTGAATACGCCGTTGCGGGAAGTGACGCGAAAGTCCAATGAGGTCAGTTGCTTATTCAAGGAAACCAAACAAAAAGTCATTAACCATCATCCGCTGGATAGTTCTTTTATCATTAACCTGCCGCCAAGCAACGAAAATCTGGATAAGCTGTATAGCCTTTCCCTGCTGGGTAATGAGTCTGTCGCGATGCTGCCGGCGCAGATATTAGACATACATCCAAAAGACCAGTACCGATATGCACGGAAAATTTGGGTAGAATCGCAGCATTATCTGCCTTTAAAAGTAGAAGTGTATAATGTAGATGGCTCAATTTTAGAGCAGGTCCTGTTTACCGACTTACAGATAGATGGCAATACCGACTTAAATGCCGGCGCGATTGATGAAAACAGCCTACATGTTACGCACATTCATACCACCCAGGCCGAACCGTTTGAGCAAGCGCCTTTCGTGCTAAAAAACTGGCCGCAGGGATTTAACACAGTGTTTTTTATTCGAAATTCCTTGCAACAATCGCAAAAGGCAGTTGATCATCTGTTGATTAGCGATGGTTTTTCTTCGGTCTCAGTGTATCTGGAGCCCAAGCAAGACCAAGGGTTGCAGGGGCCGAACAACTTAGGGTCGGTCAATTCTTTTAGCCGGGTGATAGATAAATATCAAATTACGGTGTTAGGAGAAGTGCCTGCCAAGACCGTTGAATTTATCGCCTCCGGCGTAGCCTTACGTTAACAATTTTCAATTTATCATTCTTATGAGTGGGGATTTCATGCTTAAAAAGCTGTATTACGGAACTTGGATGTTTTTGTTGTTGAGCAATCTGGCGTATGCCCAGTTGCCGGATTTTACGGAAATGGTAAAAAATAACGGCGATGCGGTGGTCAACATCAGCAGTACGCAGAAAGCGCCGGATACTCAATCTACCGGTGGCGATCAACAGCAGCAAATGCCGCAGGATATGCCGCCGGAAATGGAAGAGTTCTTTAAGCATTTTTTCCAGGGTCCGGGCAGGGGGGGCATGGCGCCAAAAGAAACCAGCTCGCTGGGTTCGGGGTTTATCATTTCCAAAGACGGTTATGTGTTGACTAACCATCACGTCGTCAATAACGCTACGGAAATTCTGGTTAAATTGAAAGACCGGCGCGAACTGGTCGCTAAACTCATCGGTTCTGATGAGAGTACCGATGTCGCGCTATTAAAAGTGGACGCCAAGGATTTGCCGGTGGTTGAAATCGGCAACCCCGAGCAGTTACAGGTCGGTGAGTGGGTGTTGGCGATCGGTACGCCGTTTGGCTTCGAACAATCGGTCACCGCCGGTATCGTCAGCGCCAAAGGCCGCAGCCTGCCGGACGGTAACTACGTGCCCTTTATTCAGACGGACGTAGCGATTAACCCCGGCAACTCCGGTGGTCCACTGTTTAATATGCAGGGCAAGGTCGTCGGCATAAATTCGCAAATTTATAGCCGTTCCGGCGGTTATATGGGCTTGTCCTTCGCTATTCCAATGGATTTGGCGATGAATGTCGTCGAGCAATTAAAAAGCAAAGGCAAGGTTTCCCGTGGTTGGTTAGGCGTGCAAATTCAGGATGTAAACCGGCAATTGGCTGAAGCCTTCGGCATGGAAAGACCGCACGGCGCGTTGATTGCCAAGGTTATTCCGGGCGGCCCTGCGGAAAAAGCCGGCTTGCAGGTCGAGGATATCATCGTGGAGTTTAATGGCCAGATCATTGAAACCTCCGGCGAGTTGCCGCCTCGAGTGGGTGTAACGCCGATTGATGAAAAAGTGAAATTAAAAATTATTCGCCAAGGCGAAAAACAGGAAGTGACTGTCAAAATCGGCTTGTTGCCAACGCAACAAACAGCACAAAAAGATGAGCCGGCTGCACCGGAAGAAAAACCGACCAATCGTTTGGCGCTAACCGTGACGGATTTGACCGCTGAACAGCGTCACCAACTGGAAGTTGAAAAAAATGGCGTCGTGGTGCAAAAAGTCGGTAAAGGCCCTGCTATGGACGCCGGCATCCAACCGGGCGACGTGATTTTAAGAATCCAGAATTCCGTAGTGCATGACAGCGCCGCGTTTAATGCTATCGTCGCTAAATTACCGGTAGGCAAATCGATTGCGTTGTTAGTGCAGCGGAATGGCAGCCCGATGTATTTGCCGATTAAGTTAGAAAAATAGCTAGGGCGTCAGCTTGTATTTGTGCCGGTTCCCAAGCTCTGCTTGGGAACCTATGCCTTGGAAGCTCTAGCTTCCTTTTTGCGTTATTACGCTGAGCTACTTCTGTTATTACAAGTCCTTCAAACGTTTGAATTTTAAGATGAGGTGTTTTTTTATGCAAACTTTGCTTGAATTAGACGATGACCTATTGAATCAGGCCAGACTATTTGCGGAGCAAAAACACACTACACTCAACAGCTTGGTAGAAGATGCCTTATCGCGCTATATGCAAGTTTTGCCAACCAAAAAAGGTTCAACAGTTTTGCCTGTCTATCCTGGTGAAGGTGGATTGACTGTTGCTGTAAATAATTCACTGACAAATCGAGCCTTATTTGATGCTGTTGATCAGGATGTAGCGATTTCCTTATGACACCTGATCTCAATATTCTAGTGGCCGCTTCACGTATCGATCATCCTCATCATATAGTGGCTTTGTCTTGGTTGCACAATAGCTTAAATGAGGCTGAAAAGACAAACCAGCCGCTTTACATTTTACCTATGGTCGCAAGTGGTTTTTTGCGCTTGGTGACTCACCGCAAAGTTTTTGTGAATCCAACGCCCTATCTCGCTGCCCAGGCCTTTATGCGGGCTATATTGCATGCCCCTAATGTAATTATGCCGCTTTTGGGTAAAGAATGGCCAATCTTTGACCAAATATGCGAAACCTATCTGATAACCGGCAACGATATTCCTGACGCCTGGATTGCGGCGAGCGTAATAAGCAATAATGACCATTTAGTTAGTTTTGATAAAGGCTTTTTGCGGTTTTTACAGCCTAACCAGTTTACTCTGCTTCGGCCATAGATTTTGTGTTGTGCCCTATAACGGGGGTGGGTCATTTTCAGTAATACAACAGTTATGCTAATTTCCTACGACACTGGTTGAAGCGCGTCATTTGCTGCTATCACATTGGATGGTGTGATCGCGCCCATGCAGGCGCCTACAAAAACGTTGGTATCAACAACAATAATCATGCATTATGGTAGCATATTTGCTATCACAACATCACTCTTAATTCGTTTAAGCCAGAAAATTTTCGTTTCAGCTATCGGTTACAATGTAACTTTATAAGTTAAGCACATCTATACCAACTATGAAACCCCAACGGCAAGTTAACTACTCACAATGGCTATTGCCGGTGCTGTCCGGTATTTTTATCGGCACGAGTTATATTCCGTTTCCGCCTTGGGCGTCCTTGTTCTGTTTTGTGCCGCTGTGGTTGTTTTGGCAAGAACAAGATAAACTCAAGCCTGTGCTGTTAAGCGGCGTGCTGACCAGTTTGATTTATACCTTGATCGGTTTTAATTGGGTCACTTATACCTTGCATGAGTTCGCCAAGGTCAATTGGTTTCTGGCTGGCATAGGCATGCTGTTGTTTGGCTTGTTAGGACATGTGTTTGTGCCGGTGGCCGGGCTATTTTGGTACTGGAGTCGTAAGCTTTGCGGGGCTGCGGTTTGGCGTTCGTTCGCCTTGATGGCGGTGTTCACAGCCTTAGCCGAACTGTATGTGCCGATGTTGTTTAAATGGAATTTTGGCTATAGCTGGTATGGAGCGGGCCTACCTATCTACCAATGGGCGGAAATCATCGGCTTTACCGGTTTGAGCATGTTGACCATCCTGGCTAATTTGCTGGTGTTGTTGGCGTGGCGGCAGCGTGCCGAGAATGCCGGTAAATTTGGGTTGTTCGCCATTCTGCTGACGTTTATCGGTCTGAATGCCGGCGGCGTTTGGCTAAAAGACCGCTTGCCGGAACCGGACGCTATGGCGACGGCTTTGTTGGTGCAGGCGAATATCGGCAATTTGGAAAAAATGGCGATGGAGAGCGGTAAAGGCTATCGGGCGGAAATATTAAAAAAATATTTCCAAATTACCGCTGCCGGCCAGGCGCAAAATCCGCGCATCGATTTTGCCATGTGGTCGGAAACCGCCTTTCCCGCTTTGCTGGGTGGAGAATATAATCAATCCGGCTATGGGCAAGCGCTGCAAGAATTTTTGCGCACTCGGCAAGTCGCGTTGGTAACCGGCGCTTATGCTAAAGATGAACACTCCGGCTTGATCACTAATTCTTTATTCGCTATTGATAAGCAAGGCGAAGTCATCGAGCCGCATTACAGCAAGACCATATTGTTGGCTTTGGGCGAATATATTCCCGGTGAAGACAGCTTTCCTTGGTTGCGGTCCATGTTGCCGATGGTGGCGCATTTTGGCCGGGGGCCGGGACCGACTGTGTTGTTGACTATGCAGGGTTTGGCGATGGGGCCGCAAGTGTGTTATGAGAGTTTATTCCCCGAGTTTTCCAAAGGCTTAGCCGATTTGGGCGCGCAATTTTTTGTAAACGCCACCAATGATTCCTGGTATGGCGCCTGGCAGGAGCCATATCAGCATTTATATATGACCTTGGCGCGGGGCGTAGAATTTAGGCGGCCAGTGCTGCGGGTTACAAATACCGGGGTTTCCACTGTGTCCTTGGCAAACGGCGAGGTTTTAGAGCAATCGCCTATGGATACGGCTTGGTCGGGTGCGTATTCAATTCCCTATTTGACACAGCCGCGGGCTACGTTTTATCAACGGCATTTTGGCCTGATGCCGGGTTTGCTGTGGAGTGCGTTAATTGCATTACTCGCGATGGGATTAGTGCAAAAATACCGGAATTCACCTTAAAAATTCAAGCATTCATCATCCAAAACCAGCAATTAGGTCTTTTGCTATCGCATTAAACTTTGAAATGTGAATAATACTGCTTTTGTAATTGCAACAGGAACCGGCATGTCAAACACTAAACTCCAGCTACCTGCAACCATTCTTTGGTTCGGTGTCGCCATCACCGGGGCGGTCGCGCTTGGCGGCATCGCCCTCAATCGCGGCGAATCCATCAACAGCATGTGGTTGTTGGTCGCTGCTGTGTGTATTTACGCCTTGGGTTACCGGTTTTACAGTGCTTTTATCGCCACAAAAGTCTTAGTCCTGGACAGCAGCCGGGCGACGCCGGCGGAAATTGTTAACGATGGCCGGGATTTTGTGCCTACGCACAAGTGGGTGGTGTTTGGTCATCATTTCGCGGCCATCGCCGGACCAGGGCCCTTGATAGGTCCGACCTTAGCGGCGCAATTCGGCTATTTGCCGGGCACGCTGTGGATTTTGATCGGCGCAGTACTCGGCGGTTGTGTACAGGATTTCATCACGCTGTTTTTCTCGGTGCGCCGCCAGGGCCGCTCACTGGGGCAAATGGCGAAAGACGAACTGGGTATCATCGGCGGCTCGGCAGCCATGCTGGGGGTGATGATGATTATGGTCATTTTAATAGCGGTATTAGGCTTGGTGGTGGTCAACGCCATGAAGCACAGTCCCTGGGCAACTTCGACCGTGGCGGCGACTATTCCTATCGCCGTGCTGATGGGCTTGTACTTGCGCCAGTTCCGTCCGGGCCGAGTGCTGGAAGCCACGCTAATCGGCGTGTCTTTATTAATTTTTTCAGTGGTCGGCGGCGGTTGGATTGATGCCGATCCGGATCTGCGCGGCTGGTTCGATTTTGAGGCGCCACAACTAGCCATCATGGTGATAGGCTACGGTTTTGCCGCTGCGGTGTTGCCGGTTTGGTTGCTGTTGGCGCCCCGGGATTATTTATCGACTTTCATGAAAATCGGCACTATCTCGGCCTTGGCAATTGCCATAATTGTGTTGCGTCCGGATTTAAAAATGCCGGCTCTGACGCCGTTCATCGACGGCAGCGGACCGATTTTCGGCGGCAAATTATTCCCGTTTGTGTTTATAACTATCGCCTGTGGGGCTATTTCCGGCTTTCATGCTTTGATTTCCTCCGGCACTACGCCAAAGTTGCTGGCTAATGAGCAGGATGCGCGGTTTATTGGTTATGGGGCAATGATGATGGAGTCTTTTGTCGCCATTATGGCGATGATTGCCGCTTCGGTCTTGGAGCCGGGCGTGTATTTTGCCATCAATAGCCCGGTTGGGGTGGTAGGTAAAGAAGCGTTGGATGCGGTAGCGAAGATCAGCGCTTGGGGTTTTCCGGTCAGCGTGGAGCAAATGCAGCACTTGGCGCAGGAAATGGGTGAATCCACCTTGTTTGCTCGCACTGGCGGTGCGCCTTCACTGGCGGTTGGTATGGCTAGCCTGTTTGCCAAAGTCTTTGGCGAAAGTTTGCTGGCGGTTTGGTATCACTTTGCCATCATGTTCGAGGCCTTATTCATACTCACCACTTTGGATGCCGGCACTCGCGTTGCCCGTTTCATGTTGCAGGATATGCTGGGTAATTTTAATCTTGGCTTCGTCAAAACCGGCAGTTACGCCAGTATCATTCTTAGCAGTGGTTTGGTGGTGTCGGCTTGGGGTTATTTTCTGTACATGGGGGTCATTGATCCCTTAGGCGGTATCAATAGCCTGTGGCCGTTATTTGGCATCGCCAATCAAATGTTGGCGGCGATAGCGCTGTGTGTCGGCAGCACCATTCTGGTGAAATCCGGCAAGTTCAAATATGTCTGGGTCTCGGCCCTGCCTTTATCCTGGCTGATTATCGTCACCACTACCGCAGCTTGGGAAAAACTGTTTGCTGCGGATTTGCGGGTGGGGTTTTTAGCGCATGCGGCGGATTTATCCGACAAGTTGACGCAAAACCTGCTGCCTCCGGCGCAAATGGCTCAGGCCCCGCAGTTGATTTTTAACGATTACTTGAATGCCGGTTTAACTTCGCTGTTTATGTTGATTACCTGGTTGCTGTTGGCAGATACCTTGCGGGTGATTTATTGCATAATTACTGGTAAGGCTCATCCGCAAAACAGCGAGTCGCCGCATATTCCTAGTCTGTTGGCTGAGGATTGGGTGAGGGATTAGAAAGCTGTTGCCATTCACTTTTTAATCTGCCTTTAATCGACTACACTGAATTCATGGATTTTTAGGGAAATGCTGAGAAATAGATTTTCTGCTGTCAGTTGAGATTATAACTCTATGATTTTATAGGCTAAGTAAGCTTATGATTTGCAAAAAAGCGTTTCATTGGCGTCAACATAGCATAAGCATCACTAAAGTTACTTCCCGGCAAGAGAAGGTTCTTTATTTAATTTTAACATTGCAAGGTAATTAATGGATATAGATCTAATTAAAGTCAAGCCTACGGATATAAAGCTCGGTAAGCCATTACCCTTCTCTATTTTTACTATGGAATCGATGTTGCTGCTGAATATAGGTACCGTCGTCTCTAGCGTGCGGCAACTTGATTTTTTATTGGAAAGAGGTGTTTATAGAAATCTGACAGAACAAGAAATTCAAGATCGTGAGATCTCAAAAGGGGATCCGAAGAAACTGCAATCCAATCCCTTTGCCTGTATTGATTATTGTGTTGATAAATTATCCGCCATTCTTCACGTAATCACATCGCAACAAATAAGCAATGCGCATATTGAGATTCAAAAATTAGCGGAGTTGTTGAAAAACGTAGTTGTTCTTGATCCTAATGCCGCATTGGGCGCTATTCATTTTATGCGCACGACAAGTTATTCGGTCACTCATGCAATTTACACGGCAATTTTAAGCGGCTTGCTGGCTCGGCGTCGAAATTTATCCGACCCTGATACTGAAATCATTATCAGTGCAGCTTTAACGATGAATACTAGTATCTTGGACTTACAAGACCAATTATATGAACAGTCATCTCCGTTGACTGTAGATCAACGTCAGCAAATCGACCGGCACCCTGAGCTTAGCGCTGACTTATTGCAACAAGCAGGTATCGATTCTGGAGTCTGGTTGGAAATAATCAGGCAGCATCACGAAAAAAACGACAGCAGCGGCTACCCCAATCAATTATCGGGGGATAGCGTTTGCGAGGGAGCTAAAATAATATCCTTGGCAGATATCTATACTTCATTGATCACTGGAAGGAAACACCGTCCGCCGATCATTGCCCATGAGGCTATCAAGGCATTATTCGCCAAGCGCGGTGGAGAAATAGATGAGCAGCTTGCTAATCAATTCATTCGTGAAATTGGTGCATTTCCGCCAGGCACGTTTGTGCAACTGATAAATAGTGAAATAGGGGTCGTTATTAAGCGAGCTGTGGCTAAAAATAATAAAGTATCGGGACCTTTTGCACTTATTTTTATCAGTCCACGCGGAGCTAAATACAAACAATCATATAACCGGGATTGCAGTACAGCTGTTTATAAAATCCAAAGTGCAATTGATCCAGCGACTAATGATTATTTCGATGGTAAGGTTGAATCGCTTTGGGGATATTAGGAGGCAGAACTCGTTTTATTCGTTCATTTCCCCTAGTTTACATCAACAAATCGCCGGCAATCGGCACAAACTGATCCGCAGCACGAATTAAAGCCGGCGCGGTCAAGGTTTCCACGCCGTATACTTCAGTTGTCACGCCATAGCCCTGGCGAATTTTCAGCAGCAGTAAATCGAAATCGCCGTCGCCGGATAACAGAATTACCCTATCGACTTGGGCTGCATACTCCATTACATCTAAGGTGATGCCTACATCCCAGTCGCCCTTGGCGCTGCCGTCGCTACGCTGAATAAACGGCTTAAGCTTGACGGTGAAGCCGATGTTTTTCAGGATTTGCTGAAAACCTTGCTGTTTGCTGTCACCACGGTCAGTGGCATAAGCAAATGCGGCGACCAATTGTTTGTCGGTAACTGCTTGCCGCCAAAACTCATTATAGTTGAAATGTTTTTGGTAGCGATGCCGCGTGGTGTAATAGATGTTTTGCACATCGACGAAAATCGCCAGCTTTTCCATTGAGAGCTTATTTCAAAAACGAGCAGCAATAATCGCTGGCGACACTGACTTTCATGGTGAATTCGGCGTTAGCCGGCACATTAAAGGCTTCGCCGGCTTTGATTGTGCGCCAGCCGTCTTCTCTAGGCAAAGAGACTTCCAGTTCTCCGCCCAGGATTTCCATCAATTCCGGATCGGCAGTGTTGAAGGTATATTCGCCGGGTTGCATAAAGCCCAGGGTTTTTTTTGAGCCGTCTGCAAACAGAATGGTGCGGCTATTCACTTTGCCGTCGAAATATACGTTGGCTTTTTTGACGATGGTGACGTTATTGAATTCAGACATGATACGTAGCGAAAGTTTTGGGAAAAAATTAGTTAACTTCCTATCATAGCAGATTCGACTATTTACGGATAACAAAAAGCCTAGGCGCAGTGGCTTTAGCATGCATGCTGAGAACGGTTTCGACTTTATGTTCAGGTTGTTTGACTATTTCGGCGCACCACCTGGCCAGGGTTTCGCTTTCCTGATCGCCGCCGGTATGACCGGGATAAGCCATTATGGTGATGACGCCGCGTTTAGTCAATAACGTTAATGCTGCATTTAGTGCTTGCAGGGTGGAGGCGGACTGCGTAATCAGGCTTTTGTCAGTGCCGGGTAGATAGCCTAAATTGAACATCAGCGCCTGGATGTGACCATGCGCACTCTGCGGAATGTTGTCCAGCATGTCGGCATGACTAGCATGATATAAAGTGACTCTCTGCTGCAGACCATGCTGTTGCAAGCGCTGGGAAGTAGCATTCAAGGCGATTGTTTGAATGTCGAAACCGAATACATGACCGTTCTCGCCGACAGTTTGCGCTAAAAAGAGCGTGTCGTGGCCATTGCCTATAGTAGCGTCCACGGCCAACCCTCCGGTGCTTAAATGGGCCTGCACAAAACTGTGCGCAGTTTCAAGTAGTGAAATGCGTTGCATAATAACGGCGGATATCGGCGGAAATGGGTAATGGATTTTGCTGCTCCAGGGACTTGGCAAACACCTGGGCAAACCAGGGAATGCTCAGGCTGCCTTTGGCGCCAAAGCCATTGAAAATATGCAGATTAGCATACTGTGGATGTGCGCCCAGAAAGGGTTGTTTATCCAAAGTGGTTGGCCTGATACCGGCTTTATGTTCGTAAATGCTGGCCGGCTGCAAACCCGGATAAACAGCGTCTAAGGCGTTCAGTAAAACCGACGCAGTATGTTTATGCGTCTCAACATTTAAATTAATTGGATCAAAAGTGGCCCCGGTTTTAAAGCGCCCGGCAGCAAGCGGAATTAACCAGCGCCCATAATTCAAAATTTGCTTTGGTCCAGGAGCGTCGGTCTGGCAACTGATAATCTCGCCTTTTGCTAATTGAAACGGCAGATGCCCAAACCAGGGGTTGGAAATGCCTAGATGACCTTCACAAAACACAATATGCCGAGGCTGAATGTCGCGCCAGCGCAAACAGGGTTGTAAAATAATTTCGTCATAATCCATGCCTACTTGACGAAAGGCGGCTTTAGCGACAAAAAAATCGCGTAAACAAGTCAGTAGTAAGCGTGTGCGCAAATAACCGGTCTGAGTTTGTTGCAATACGCCGAATTCAGCCTGACAGCCTGCAGCTGCCGGTAGCCAAGCCTTTATATAGGGCTGATAATCCGTCTGCTGCAAACGTTCAAGCGCACGATCCCGCTCGGCTGGGTTTTGCAAAATCCGCAGCATTGGTAGCTCAACAAAAAACTGCTGTTGAAGTTCCGCAGCCAACTGCCGGTAACAGTGCATGGCCGCCGGTAACAAGGTTTCGTTATCGGGGCTTTTTAACAAGCGTCGGCCGGTAAGCGGATTAATCAGACCGGCGGCTACTTGCGAAGCATTTTCCTCGCCGTTGTCAATGACCAGTATCCGATACTGTCTGCGGAACAATTCCCAGGCCAATAAACTGCCCGCCAAGCCTTGCCCGATGATGAGGACATCAATATGCATACATTATTTAATGCGCAAAGCCTCACCATGAAATACGATGCCTTTCCAGCCGTGGCGCATAAACTGGCGGATATTCATATGATCGTTGCCCTGCGGATTGCCAAGTACATCCCGACGATAATAGTCGCCAAACAGGGCAAGTGTTTGTGCCTGAGTTAATTGTTGCAGTTTGGCAAAGGCAAATATTTTACAAGACCCCTCATTCTGTCCGGCTGCATTTATTAGGGGTTGTATGATACCATTGGTGAATTCAGTTGGCAGGTAGTCATAATGCTGAGCTATAATAGCTATCGTTTCATTAAAATCAATCGCTTGTCCTGACTTTATCTGTTGCAGAAATTCGTTAATGCTCACTAAAGTTTTACTCCTAAGGTTTTTTTGTTATAGAATCGAAAGTGCTTGAACCGTGAAATAAAGCACATTGTCGCTAGTTTAAATACCGGGGTTCTGGCTTATTTTAGGCTTGTGTCTACAATAGTCATTGTCTTATTATTGTTATAATTTGTCTTTACAATTTAGATTTGATTTTTGGATTGTTCTGGCCGTCTGGATCGGACACTCAATACCACTTTAAAAGGGATACATTTTGAAACAGATACTCACTCTTTTTATTTTCTGTCTGCTGTTTTCTCCCCACGCGTTTTCCGGGCCGCGTACATCCACAGCGAATTCCACACTCCCGCAGTCCTCACAAACTTTGGATGAAGCACCTGTACAGACGGATTATTCGGTTATAGAGGTCACCCCGCCTAATCCTGACACAGCAACAACTCCGGGTTTGCTAGAGCAGCCTGCGCCTCTTGCCGACAGTGCGGCAGTGTTGTCTGTGGAGCCTGGCATTCCCACGGTTTCTGAAGCCCCGGTGATACCTGAGGCCGGCGCAGCTAAAAGCACTAGCGTGATTCCAAACAATGCGATTGAAATTAATACCCTGTCAAATTATCAACTGGCGCCGGGCGACTCACTGACTATTTCAGTCTGGAAAGAAGAAGGTTTGCAAGAACAACAATATCTGATTTCGCCCGATGGCACCATCATTTTTCCCTTGGTCGGCACGGTGTTAGCCACTGGTAAAACCATTACCGAGTTAAAAGACCAGTTGGCGGCCAAGTTAGCCGATTTTATCTCGGACCCTTCGGTGACGGTTAAACTACAAAACAATCTAGGTAACTCGTTTTTTGTGATTGGCAAAGTCAATAAACCCGGACAAGTTTTTTCCGGCCGGAAAATTGATGTGCTGCAAGCGTTAAGTTTAGCCGGTGGTTTAACGGTATTTGCCGATTCTGATTCAATCAGCGTCATACGGCGGGTAGGCAATGAAACCAAAGTATTTCCATTCGATTACGACGATGTGATAAAAGGTGAGGATCTGCAGCAAAATATTATGTTAGAACCCGGAGATACTGTCACTGTACCTTAATCGGACCTGGATTTAGGATACTTGCCTATGAAGATTAAAACGGAACGTTTGTTACCGCTTTTGCTGCTTTTTGCCGGCAATTGCTACGCGTTGGACTGGCTTTTAAATCCGGAGTTCGGTTTTACGGAACGCTATGCGGATAATATACGCATGCAGACAGTGCCGCATAAGGGTAATCTGATCACTACGTTGGCGCCGAGTTTTATGGCGGGATATGTCGCCGATGATAATGAGCTGCAAGTCAGATTCAATTGGAATCAGCTGTTTTATTCCAACGAAACACAGTTGGGTTTTGCAGAAAAAATCATCAATATTAACCACTCGTTTCATTCGGAACGTTGGAAAACCAATGTTACCGGTATCTATGGCATCCAATCCTCGATTACTACCCAGTCCGAGATTGGCTCTCTAGGGAACTCTATTCTCGTAGGCGCGGTAATTCCCCGCTATACCCGCTCTATTGCTCCGGAGGTCACCTATCAGTTGAGCGAGAAAAACTCATTAGAACTCAGCGGCTATTATGCGGACATTACTTATAGCTATAATCCGACGAGCGCTTTAGGCGGCTATTTGCCTTATACCAGTGAAATGCTTAACTTGACCTTTAATCATAAATATTCGGATAAATTGTCTTTCAACGCGACTGGAGGGTATTCGATCTATGACACGGCAAAACCGCTCACGGAGCCAGTTTTTTCACAAACTTCACCTTTGGGATATGGGACGTTTGCTGGTCCGCTACAATTAAATTACAGCCAAAAATCGAATACCATTACTGCGCAGCTGGGTATGCAATATGCCTTTAGCGAGCAAATGCTGTTTACGGCCGGCGGCGGTGTTCGTGATTCCAATACCCATAGTGCGGACATTTATAATGTTCCTGGTTTAACTGCGCTTAACTATGGTGTCAATGGCCTAAGTTGTCAGGATGTTGTCCAGTTTGGAATTACTTGCCCGACATCAAGCAACATTCATAGCACAACCAGCGGAAAATTATACAACGCCAGTTTTAAACGGGATTTTGAAAGCGGTAGTCTAAATTTAAGTTATAACCAACAATTAAACCCTTCCAGCACCGGCAGCCAGCAACAAACGCAAACCTTTGGCTTGGCTACCAATTACGAACTTAGCGACCGCTGGAAAGTTGGTTTCTCCGGTTCCTATACGGAAGTCACGGCTATTGCCGGGTATCTATCCAGTCAGGCCAGCTATGCCTATTTAAACCGCAACCTGATTTCGATATCGCCTAATTGCCGATGGGATTGGACACAGGAAGTCAATTTGCAATTGTCTTATATCTATCTTGATCAACATTACACCCAAATCAATCAAACGGCGATAGCCAATAGCATTCAATTTCAAATCAATTATCAACCTCAAATCAATCGTCAGGTGAAATAGCGTGGAAAATCAAGCGCCAGGTATTAGGGATTATTTAAAAATAATCGGTAGACGTAGAAAATTCGTCGTTATTCCGTTCGTAACTATTTTGTTGTTGAGCATTATTTTAGCCGTGGTTTTGCCCTCGATTTATCGTTCAACAGCGATAGTGTTGATTGAAGAACAGGAAATTCCTTCTGAATTGGTCAGGTCAACCGTGACGACCTTTGCTGATCAACGGATTCAGATCATTAGCCAACGTATTATGTCGCGGTCTAATTTAATGGAAATTATCAAAAAATATAACCTGTATGCCGATGACTTAAAAACCAAGACTGAAGAGCGCATATTAGAAAAAATGCGCAAACGAATCAAAGTCGAAACCATTAGCGCTGACGTTATTGATCCCCGCAACGGCCAGCCTACCAAAGCCACGATCGCTTTTACCATAGACTTTAATGACTCGTCGCCGGAGACGTCTCAAAAAGTCGCAAATGAGCTGGTGTCTTTGTTCCTAAAGGAAAATATCAAGTCCCGTACCCAATCTGCCGATAATGCTGCGCTGTTTCTCAGTGAGGAAGCTAAGCGCCTAAAGGATAAAATTCAGGAAATTCAGGCCAGTCTAGCTGAATTCAAAGAGAAAAACCTGAATCAGTTGCCGGAAGCCAATCAACTGAATCAACAAGAGTTGAGCGCTTTAAACAATCAATTGTTGGCCTTGGATAGCCAAGAACGCTCCGCCCAAGAGCGGCGTTTTTATCTGGATGGTCAATTGGCGCAAGTCGACCCTAATGCCTTAGCTACGAATGCGGTGGGCAATCGGGTTTTCGATATGAAGGATAGGCTGAAAGAACTGCAGTCGCAATATCCGTCTATGGTGGCCAATTACTCGGCGAACCACCCGGATGTGGTGAAAGTACGCCGCGAAATCGAATCATTACAGAAAGAAATTGGCGCCAATGCAGATGTCAACAAACTGAGCGCGGAACTGACAGATAAAAAAGCCCAGTTGGCGTTGTTATTAAAACAATATTCGGATAAACATCCCGATGTCGTTAAGTTGCAAAAGGAAATTTCCGCTTTGCAGGAAGCCTTGGTCGACGCCAAAGAGCATGAATATTCAAATGTTAAAGTCGAACCTGATAACCCGGCTTACATTACTTTAAAGTCTCAGTTGTCCTCGGTTGATAGCGAAATAAAATCACTGGCGCAAACTCGAAGCCAGTTGAATACGCGTATAGCCGAACTACGCTCCAATTTACGCCAGTCGCCTTTAATCGAAAAAGGCTATATGGATATGGTGCAAGAACTGGATAATACCAATATGCGTTATCGAGAAGTGAGCGCCCGAGAAATGGAAGCGCAAATCTCGCAACAATTGGAGCAAGAAAAGAAAGGCGAGCGTTTTACTTTGATTGATCCGCCGCAAGAACCGTTGGAACCTTATAGTCCTAATCGCTTATTGATAATATTACTGGGGGTTGTTCTTGCCGGACTAGGTGGCTTTGGTTCTGTCGCGCTGGCGGAAAATATGGATGCCAGCATACACAGCGGAAACGCCATTGCCGCGATTTTAGGCGTACCACCCTTGGCTACCATACCCTATCTGGAAAGCCGCATAGAGCAAATAGACAGAGTCAATCGGCGCCGGGCTTTGTTCGTGGGTACCATAGTTACCATCATCGTTGCGTTGGCTATCTTTAATTTTGCCGTGATGCCGCTGGATGTTTTCTGGTACAAACTGCTACGGATTATCAGCAATCTATAATTTAAAGGTATATTCTATGAACTCTTTTCAAACGCTAGACGAAAACCAACGGCAACCGGCTAAGAGCGCCGATAAATTGATAGAAGGCGCCAGTATTGCTTATACCCAAACCCGGGTTTTAGCCTGCAATGATAAAGTACTAAATGAAAATAGAGTCATTTCGCCGTCACAGCCGGGAAAGTGGCTGGAATCTTATCGGATGCTACGTACACGTTGCTTACAAACTATGGATTCTATGGATTGGAAAACTCTGGCTATCACCAGCACCAATAGCAAAACCGGGAATAGCTTAACGGCTGTCAATTTGGCTATCAGCATTGCCATGGAACTGGATCGCACTGCTTTGCTGGTGGATGCAAATTTTCAGAATCCGGCCGTTAATAAATTATTCGGATTTAAAACGGAGACAGGTTTAAGTGATTATCTGCTGCATGACGCTGAGTTAAGCTCATTGTTAGTTAATCCAGGTATTGATAGACTGGTGGTTTTACCTGCCGGCAAACCCTTGCTTAACTCTACGGAAATGCTGCGTTCACCTAAGATGTTGCGTTTGGTCAATGAATTAAAAAGCCGTTATCCTTCACGGATTATCATTTTCGATATGCCGCCTATACTTTCCCAAGATGATGCCTTAGGTTTCTCGCCTTATGTGGATAGCGTATTGTTAGTGATAGACGACGGACAAACTAAAACCGATGATCTTAAGCATGCCGCTATTTTGTTGAAAGATATTAATGTCCTGGGTACAGTGTTTAATAAAGCGACAGATGAAAAAATAGCTTACGTGGGTTAATGGCCTCGTCAATTTGCTATCTACCGGCCAATTCTCAAGGCAAGGATTATATTGTTGGTGATTTGCATGGCTGTTTCAGCCTGCTTGAGCGATTGTTAAGCGCAGTGCATTTCGACGAGAGCAGGGATCGCTTGTTCTCAGTCGGAGACCTGATAGACCGTGGCCCGGAGTCTTTGCGGTGTATGCAACTGTTAGATGAGACCTGGTTTTATGCCGTCCAGGGTAATCACGAATTGATGATGGCGGAATTCTTCGGGTCTTACTTGCTTCAAGCTCGAATTGCTGATTTGAGTAGTGCGGATGAGAACGGCTTTTTGGAATATGGTGGAGACTGGGTTAAGCGCTATTTTCTTGCGGAGCAGCAATGCATGACGCCGGAATTTGACCGCTGTCTAAACATGACTTTGCACTTGCCTTTGATCTATGTAGTAGGCGAGGGTAAACAGCGTTTTCATGTCATCCATGCTGAACTCACACAGCCTAATCAGGATCCGGCAAATGATATAGCGGTTTGGCTGGATAGTGATATTGACGCTTGGTTTAGAGAGCGGTCGATTCCTTATGATACCGAGTCTAGGCTGAGTTGGGGGCGATCTTTGATGTCAAGCCAACTGATCGATATAAAGAGCGCCGCTAAACACCCCGGCCTTTCCCCAACCTTCTGCGGGCATACGCTATACCCGAAACTGCGCAGAGCGCTCTCGCATATCTGTATCGACACTGGCGCATTCGTCTCTATAAAACCTTTTTACTTCAGAGCGAACGGAGAACAATTCGGGTTGACGCTTTTTGATTATTCAGCGTGGAGTTGGGCTTTTGCGTCTTATCAGCTTGAAGAGGTGGTGTGGGGTAGTGTGTTATAAAACAACTCTGTTTTATAACGATGTTGTTTTATCCGTACCAAAATAAATTCTCTATTGTTGCAAGGTTTTAAGAAACGCCCCAGCATCCTGATACCCTATCACCCGACTCGCTGTTTTTTCCTGCCCATCCGCGCCAAAAAAGATAATCCCCGGGGGCCCAATCAAGTTAAAACGTTTTAACAAAGCCGTATCAGCTTCATTGTTCTCAGTTACATCGGCCTGCAACAGCACATGATTCGCCAACTGCTGTTGAACCTTAGGATCGGAAAAAGTATATGCTTCCATCTCTTTGCAGGACACACACCAGTCGGCATAAAAATCCAGCATCACCGGCTGTTTATTTGCTGCTGCTTGTTGAATCTTGGTGTCCAATTCGGCAATCGTACGCACGCGTTGAAAGGCTAAGCCAGCTGATGTGGCCTGTGCTTGGCTACCCAGCGCCAAGCCCTGCAAAGGCTGTAACAGATTGTGATTGCCGGTGCTCAAGCCGATTAATTGCAAAATCCCGAATACCAACATCATCACGCCTAAACCTTTCCAGAGTTTACGCCAACCTGAAGCCGAGGCCGGTAATGGGTCAATGGCGCTGAGGAAAATCGCCGGTAAAATCAGCAGCGTTGCAGACAGCAGCATAGTCACCGCCGTCGGTAAAATCCGTGACAACATCCACACCGCTACGCCCAGCATGATTACGCCGAAAACCGCCTTAGTGGCATTTAGCCATTCACCGGCTTTAGGCAGCAGTTTGCCGGCGGAAGCGCCCAACAACAATAAAGGCAAGCCCATGCCCAAGCCCATTACAAACAAGGCCGAACCGCCCAGTACCACATCGCCGGTCTGACCAATAAAAACCAAGGCCGCCGCTAGCGGCGCCGCCACGCAGGGGCCAACGATCAAAGAGGAGAGGGCGCCCATAATGCCGGCCCCCAAATAAGAACCGTCACGATGCTTTTCGCTGGAGTTATGTAATAAGGCTTGCAGCGATTTAGGTAATTCCAAATGATAAAAGCCGAACATCGACAAGGATAAGCCGACAAAAATCGCGCTAAACACGCTAATCACCCAAGGATTCTGAAAAGTAGCCTGGAGATTGCTGCCAAACAAGGCGGCCAAAATCCCGAACAGGGTATACATCAAGGCTGACGCCACGACATAACTCAGGGACAACAAAAACGCCTTGCGGGTGCTGATATGATGCCCCTGGCCGACGATGATGCCGGATAAAATCGGTATCATCGGAAAAATACACGGCGTGAAGGCCAATAACAAGCCAAACCCAAAAAAAGTAAATAAAGTCAGCGCCAAACCATCCTGTTTTAAAGAAGTGACGATCCGGTCTTGCTCGGATTCAGCGGCAACAGTTACAGCCGGTTGCGGAGCAATAGCAGCAAGAGAGGCCGCAGCCGGCAACGCTAAGGTAATGCTAGACTGCATAGGTGGATAACAGACGCCTCTGTCAGCGCAGCCCTGATATTTTGCGGTTAAGGTAATGCTTTCCGCGTCTGTGCTTTGCCGCAGCAAATTGACATCGGCCGCGGCTTCCTGGCGATAAATCTCGATTTGGCCAAATTCGGGGTCGTCATGGCCTTCACCCGTAGGTAAGGAGAGTTTGCTTAACTGATCTTGATTAGGGCTGTTCAGGCTAAGCGTCAATTTGTCCTTATAGAGAAAATAACCCTCTGCCGCCAGCCAACTCACATGAACGGTATGATCGTCCTTAACGCTGGCGAAAAATTGAAAAGCTTGTTCCGCCGGCAATAAATCATTGCTAAACAAACTTGGGGTTAAATTTTTAAAGCCTTGTACAAACGAATTTGGAGCGCTGGGTTCATTAGCAACTAGTTTGTCCGGTAAGTCTAGTTCCAGCACGACTTTTTGCGGCGGATAACAAACACCGATATCGGCGCAGCCCTGATATTTAACCAACAGCTTTATTTGGCGGGCATTATTTTTATTTTGTAGCGGTACATTTACTTTTACCGCGTTACGGTACACCACTACTTCGCCGAACACTGCGTCGTGTTCGGTCTTGCCCTCGGGCATAGTGATTTGCGCCAGTGGGATGGTTTCAGTCAAAGACTGGAATTTAAATCTATCCTGGTATAAATGATAGCCTTCGGCAATCAGCCAGGTTAGCTCCAACTGATCAGGCGCAGTGGCCCTGGATGATAATTTGAACGCTTCTTCCGGACGCAAAATATCCTTGCTGTCCAGCGCGGATGCTGTTTGCATAAAAAACAGCCATACAGCAAAAAAAATCAGTTTATATGTAAACAAGAGTCTAGCCATTTCAAATAGTCCACAGAGCCGCCTTCGATAGCGACAGCAATAATTTCAGTATTAGAATATTATCCTGTAAATTCACGACAGATGCTTTAGTATTGGCGGATTAATTTGTGCTGTTGAGTTTAAGTCATGAAAATCATGCAAATCCTGTTTCTGTTTTTTTTAATCGTCCCTTTTGTGGAAATTTATGTATTGCTGGAAGTGGGCAGTTTGATCGGCGCATTTCCCACTATCTTTCTGGTGGTGATTACCGCATTACTCGGGGCTTGGTTGCTACGTCGACAAGGTTTTGCAACTTGGCTGCGTTTTCAAGCGAATTTGCAACAGGGGGTGATTCCGGCCTATGAAATGATAGAAGGTCCCATTTTACTGGTCGGTGCTGCTTTACTGCTGACGCCCGGGTTCTTTACTGATATTTTAGGCTTTGCCTGTTTGATTCCATCCATACGCCGAAAAGTAGCCCAGTTTGTCATCGAAAACTATTTGCTGAAAACGGAAGTTGCAACTGCCTTTCGCAAACAATCCAGCTTTACTGATGGCGCCATCGAAGGCGAGTACAAAAAGCCAGATTGAAACCTACAGAACCCCAGCTAAGAGGCCAGGGTACGGTTGATAGGCTTCTTATATAAGGCGGGACAGCTCAAGGTTAAGACGTTCGTGGTGAGCTTGTCGAACCATGAGCGGCTTAACCGTTCACCCTTCGACAAGCCCAGGATGAAGGGTTAAGCCTCGTCCATGTCCCGCCTTAAGTTGATACAAGAGGACCTTAATGTGCGGTAGTATCGTTATCGCCCTCGGCCATGCTAGCTCCACACAAGGTATTATGAGAGAAACCGGAATATGCCGGGCACCAGCCGAAATAACTGGTCGCCACCAATATGCCGCCCACCAGCAGTAATAAAACACTGGCGGTAAACAGCGAAATGGCTAAAAGTGTAATTCCGGCATACATGCGGATTTTTTTATCTTTTAAGCCTATATTGTGTTCAAATTTAATCAAACGTTTATAATCGAATTTCATGTCCGGTCCTCTCATTATTGTGTTTTTATAATCCTTACTGGAATACTTTCCTTCTAAGATCGGCAAATATACACAGCTCACCGAAATCTGCAAATAAAAATGGATGTTAACACAATTATAAGTTCCTTAAACGACGCCCAACGCCAAGCCGTATCCGCACCGCCGCAAGCTTTATTGGTGCTGGCCGGCGCCGGCAGTGGTAAAACCCGTGTCTTGGTGCATCGCATCGCATGGCATGTGCGCATCAACCACATTTCGCCGCAAAACATTCTGGCGGTGACTTTTACCAATAAAGCCGCCGGCGAAATGCGGGTGCGAGTCGAAGATTTATTAAAAATTTCGGCGCGTTCTATGTGGATAGGCACGTTTCACGGTTTGGCGCACCGTTTATTAAGACAGCACACTAAGCAGGCCAAGCTGCCTGACGGCTTTCAGATAATGGACAGCGATGACCAGTTACGCATCGTCAAACGCTTGTTGAAAAGCATGAATATCGACGACAGTAAATGGCCGCCTAAGCAAGTGCAGTGGTTTATCAACGGCCAAAAGGAAGAGGGCGTCCGTGCCAAGCATTTGGCGGATAACGGCGATTTCTACTTCAAGCAAATGCTGACAGTCTATAAAGCTTATGAAGAGCTGTGTGAACGTTCCGGCCTGGTGGATTTTGCCGAACTGCTGCTGAGAGCCCATGAACTGCTGCGTGATAATGCCGATCTGTTGGAGTTTTATCGGCAACGTTTTCAGCAGGTGCATGTCGACGAGTTCCAAGATACCAATACCATTCAATATGCCTGGTTGCGGCTATTAACCGAAGGTGCAAATAATCTATTTGTCGTCGGTGACGATGATCAGTCTATCTATGGTTGGCGGGGCGCAAAAATTGAAAACATCTTTGATTTTCAAAAGCACTACCCTGGTCATCAGGTGGTGCGGCTGGAACAGAATTATCGCTCCACCGGCACTATTCTCAATGCAGCCAATAAACTGATCGTCAACAACGAAAATCGCATGGGCAAGGAGTTATGGACGGATGCCGGCCAAGGTGAGCTTATCTCGCTGTATTCTGCCTTTAACGAACAGGACGAAGCCTATTTCGTCATCGAAAAGATTCGGCAATGGGTCAAAGACGGCGGCTTAAGAAGCGATATTGCCATTCTCTATCGCTCCAACGCGCAATCGCGGCAATTTGAAGAGCGCTTAATGACTACCGCCATCCCGTACCGGGTGTATGGCGGCTTGCGCTTTTTCGAGCGCATGGAAATCAAAAACGCCTTGGCCTATCTGCGCTTAGCCTCTAATCCGCATGATGACGCCTCCTTTGAACGCATCGTCAACACGCCGGTGCGCGGCATAGGCGCCAAGACTTTGGACGATATGCGCGGGCTGGCTCGGCAAAACGAGTTGTCCTTATGGCAAGCTTCGTTAGCCATGCTCGAACACAACCGTTTGCCGCCCAGAGCGGCGACCGCGCTGAATGGTTTCCTGCAGCTTATCATGCAATTAGGCCGGGAAACCACCGGCAAGCCGCTGTACGAAATTGTTAAGATGGTCGTGGAAACTAGCGGTCTGATTGCTTTGTACAAAAAGGAAAATCAGGATAAAGGTGAAACCCGGGTGGAAAACCTGGAAGAGCTGGTCAACGCCGCCAAACTTTTCGATTACGACAGCGAGAATGGCGAAAATCTCAGCGAACTGGATATGTTTCTGACCCATGCCGCGCTGGAATCTGGCGATATGCAAGCAGAAGTCGATCAGGATTGCATACAGCTAATGACCTTGCATTCCGCCAAAGGCCTGGAATTTAAGCTGGTGTTCATGGTCGGCATGGAGGACGGGCTGTTCCCTTCCATGCAGGCCTTGGATGACGCCGGTCGGTTACAGGAAGAGCGGCGTTTATGTTATGTCGGCATTACCCGCGCCCGGCAACAATTGTATCTCACCCATGCCGAATCCAGACGCTTATACGGTAAGGACAGCTATCCGTCGCCTTCGCGCTTTTTAAGAGAGATTCCTGCTGAGTTGTTGCAGGAAATCCGCATGCGCGCCAATATTAGCCGACCTGTGGCGACGCCTGCTGCGCCGACCAGCGGCAAAATTGCCGCCGGCAGTAAATACCGGTTGGGGCAGGGGGTTAGGCATGAGAAGTTTGGGGAAGGGGTGGTGTTGCAGACGGAAGGTGAAGGTGAGCAGGAGCGGGTGCAGATTAACTTTCGGAATGTTGGGATTAAGTGGTTGATGTTGGCTTATGCTAAGTTGGAGTAGGTTTTAGCTTGCCGGCAATAGCCTACGGGATATTTCAATGTAGGGTGGGCACGGTTTTTGTGCCCACGCGGGTTTGAAAGCCTGAACGCATGGGTATTGTTATGTCCATATTAAGTAAAAACGCATTACTGACACGAATACGCATGCCGCGTATACAAGGCTTGCTTAATGAGTATGCAACTTCCTGAAATGTATGGGATAGCCATACATCGGCGCAACTTCCAATACCCTGAATGTTTTATTTTAAGCTTGTCCTAATTATGAGCGCATTGGCTTTAGCCGCTTGCAGCTCGGTCCCGGAAGATTTTGCCAGGCAAGCCGCCCAACTGCACATGCAACGCGACGTTATGCCAGGAGCGCCATTTCAGCATGTGGTTTTCCGCAATCAAAACCAAAACGGAAACACGCTGCACGTTTATTTGGATGGCGACGGCGTGCCCTGGATCGCCGGCCGGCCGGCGGACGATCCCACGCCTCGCAATCCCTTAGTCTTAAAATTAATGGCGCAGGATAAAGCGCCGGCGGTTTATCTGGGTAGGCCTTGTTATCATGGCTTCAGCTCGCAAAGTGACTGTTCCAGCCGCTTTTGGCTGGAGGCGCGTTATTCGGAGGCTGTGGTCGCCAGTTTGTGCGCGGTGATTAAACAATTGCTTGCCCAAGGCGCTTACCAAAACGTCGCGTTATTCGGTCACAGCGGCGGAGGGGTGTTGGCGGTGCTGCTTGCCGCCCGTTTACCGCAAACCGTGGCGGTCGTTACGGTCGCGGCAAATCTGGATCTAGTAGCTTGGTCCGCCTATACCGAAACCCATGCGCTTACCGGCTCCTTGAATCCTGCATCGTTGCCGCCTTTGGCGGACTTTATCCGGCAGCGGCATTATGCCGGGGCTAAGGATAAGATAGCGCCGCCGGCATTAATGGCGCCGGCGGCGGCACATCTGGGTGCGGAATTGATCATACTGGACGGTTACGGCCATGTGTGCTGTTGGGAGCAAGTTTGGCCTCAGGTTCTGGAAGAAGTAGCCGAGTAACTCCGCTTGCCGGTAACGATCTGCCTACCAGCCTATGCGTAGACCAAGGCTGCCGCCGTAGCTTTCAAAATTACGGTTACCCTGCACGGTGGAAAGATTAGCAAAAGCCTGCATGCCTTTCGGCAGCACTAATGAGACGCCAAGATCAACAGCCGCCCAGTTTCGCGCCGGCGTTTCGGTTTGGAAGCTGAAATTGCCGGTACCAGGCGCAGCCTGCACAAACTGCGCGTTGACGGTACGGGAGTTATTATCATATTCGTGCACCCAGGACGCAGTGATTTGCGGAATTAATACCCCAAAACTATAGCTATGCGCGGAAGAGGCGAATAAACCCAACGTGCTTTGCACCGAGGTTTGATACTGGTTGTTATAGCGCAACTCCAAGCCGGTGTTGGTGGTTTCCTGATAGCTGTTCATTTCCCATTGCCGGGTATTCACGCCCAACCTTGGGCCTACGGTAATATTCGTCAGCGCAAAATCATAACCGCTTAAAAAGTTTAGATTATATTGATTAGCGTTAAGATTTGCCTGGGTACTGCCGGTAATGGCAGAGCCAGTGGTGGCATTCACGCCAGCTATAGCAATCCGGTTGGTGGACTGATTTTGCCGAGTGTATCCAAGCGAGAGATTGGCGAAGGCGTTATCGAAAGGCAGGTAATTGACGAAAAATAGCGGTGTGTAGGAATTGGTGTTAAAGCCGCCGCCAGTCGTATAGGAAGCATTCGAGTTCGCATAGTTAAAAGCCAGTCCGGCCTCCAAATTACTGGCAATGAGGTAGTTCCCGCCCAAGGTGACCGAAGGCACGGAGGCGTTGTAACCTTGTTCATAGTCATTGTTCCGGTGGTGGAGCGCTGTTGCCCCGGCAGTTAAAAAGGTGCTGAAGTTCTCTCCCCAGTTGGCCGTGACAGAATCTGCAGCACCGGCGGGCTGCTGTTGGTTTGACTTTAAAGTTTGCGCGTTTAGCAATTGCTGCTGAGAAATAAGAAACGAGCTGGGCTGCGAAAACGTACCACCGCCTGAAGAGGCAGTTACGGCTTGGCCATTGACGTTCATTTGTGAACATATATTAGTTAACGCTAAGCCCACATGATTAGGCGAGCTGTACTGACTATCACTATTAAGTGAATTTATAACGCCGTTACACACTGAGCGAAGCTCAGCATTACTTGCTTGATTGAAGGTTTGTGCTTCGGCGCTTTGCCAACCCATAATTGCGGCAAGCACACCGACTGTGGTTAATGGGATCTCTAAATTTCGCAAGATGTCCTGCGAAAGCCTCTTTTGCTTAGGTTCAAATTTAGAGCCTAGCATTCGACGTTCGGTAAATCTTTGCTGTAAGAAATTAATCATCAGTAAGCCTCTTTGTATTCAATGCAAATCTAGGTTTGGATTGTAGTTCAGTCGCTTAGTCTAAGTCTATTGTCTTATTACAAAGGTGACGCTAAACAATAATTCCAGCCAACATTAACTAAGCAAGAATTAGTATGTAGCGCATTGGTCGTGAATGATGCATCGCCCGTTGGTTGGCGTATCCTACAGGACATTGTTTTAAATTAAAAAATTACGCTGAATATGATAATCAGTGTTTATTTCTCCAGAATTTGCTTTAAAGCCGCCTCCAGCGACTTAAACTGAAACTCAAACCCCTGTTTCAGCAAGCGTTCCGGGATAACCCTTTGGCTGCCCAATATAAGTTCGGACATTTCCCCGAACAGCGTTTTTAACAACCGTGCCGGTAAGGGCAGCAGCATAGGACGCTGCAGTTGTTTTGCTAAACAGATGCTGAATTCCCGGTTAGTCACCGGCTGTGGCGCCGTGGCGTTATACACACCGTGTAATTCGGGATTGTTCAGCAGCAAATCAGCGATAGCTACCCAGTCGCGGCGATGTATCCACGACATCCATTGGCTGCCCTGTCCCAATTGACCGCCTAAACCAAGGCGGAAGGCCGGCAGCATTCTTTGCAGCAAGCCGCCACCACTGTCCAACACCAGCCCGGTTCTGATCAAACAAACTCGCACGCCTAGTTGTTCTGCTTGTAACGCGGATTGCTCCCAGTCTTGGCAGAGGATTTGCGGGAAATCAGCTTTGCAGCCGGTGCTGGTTTCTGTCAGTAAAATATCGCCTTGATCGCCATAGACGCCGATGGCGGAGCCGCTGATCAAAACCTTAGGCTTGATCGCCAAACTTGCAATAAAGCTGATAAGCTTTTGCGTGAAAGCGATCCGGCTGTCGCGGATCAATTCTTTACGCTCAGAACTCCAGGGTTTGCCGAAAATCGGTTCGCCGGCCAAATTGATGATGGCGTCCAGCGGCTGAGCATTCGTTAACTCGTTTAGATTGCCAACAACATTTACTTGCGGCGGCAACATACGCCGCGTAACGTCCGGATAACGGCTGAGGATGCTGAGTTGATGATTTTTCTCAAGCCAGCAAGAAATAAGCGCTTGGCCTAAAAAGCCGCTGCCGCCGGTAATCAGTATGTGTTTTGCGCTCATGATTTCAACCTATAAAAAAATGCCCATCACCAGTCGAGCATGTGAAGGGCACATAGAGGAGGAAAGGTTACAGAGATTGAGTTAAGATAAAATCATGGCTCCTTGATCAGGCTTTGCGAGATCAATTTCATCGCCAATTGACAAAGGCTCGTTTTCGCTGGTTTCTACAGCAACTATCTCGACTTTAGGTTCCGGCGGCGCAATAGTTTTGCCTTGCATCAACTCATCTATCTGATACTTATCTATGGTTTCCCATTCCATCAGGGCATGCGCCATGTTGTGTAGGATGTCGATATGTTCTTTCAGGATGTGTTCCGCTCTTTGGTAATTAGCGTCTACAACATGGCGGATTTCTTCATCAATGATCTGTGACATTTGTTCTGACATGGGTTTGGCTTGCGGGCCCATATAGCCACCTTCATTATCGCCATAGTCCATAGGTCCTAAGCGATCCGACAAACCCCATTTGGTGACCATATTCCTAGCCAATTGCGTAGCGCGTTGTATATCGTTGCTGGCGCCGGTGGTGACTTTGTTTTTGCCATAGATCAGAGCTTCGGCTATCCTGCCGGCGAAAAGAGCGGAAATTTGACTTTCCAACTTGTCTTTACTTGCGCTGTACTGGTCGCGTTCCGGCAGGAACATGGTGATGCCTAGCGCGCCGCCGCGCGGCATGATGCTGACTTTATACACTGGGTCGTGCTCAGGCACTAAGCGGCCGACAATGGCGTGGCCGGCTTCGTGATAGGCGGTCATCAATAAGTCTTCTTTGGTCATGATCATGGAGCGTTTTTCCGCACCCATAATCATTTTGTCGCGGGCTTTATCTAGATCGAGCATGGTCACTATGCGCTGATTATTACGGGCTGCGGACAATGCGCCTTCGTTGATCAAGTTCGCGAGTTCCGCACCGGAAAAACCGGGAGTGCCGCGTGCTAAATCGACAATATTCACGTCTTCGGCCAACGGTACTCTGGCGCCGTGGACTTTCAGGATTTGTTCTCGGCCTTTAATATCAGGTAAACTGACTTGCACTTGGCGGTCGAAACGGCCTGGACTCATGGCTCGATTATTATCAGCAGCAACAGCAGACCACGACGCCGCGAATCCCGATTGCGCCCGTTTCAAGCTGGAGGGGGAGGATTGCGTCCGGCTGCTGCGTGAAGGGGTGCAGTACTACCACCGCTATGTCAGCTTTTGGCACTTGGAGCGTTACGAGTTGTGTTACCGCCAGACACGAATCGCAACCTGCGGCTGTTCGCCTTTGTCCGCGAATACGCCCGGCACAACAAAGACAAATTGGCGTTCGATCAATGGCGCCCCTACGTCACAATGATGCACACCAGGGCGGTCGCCACGCCATTGGTGGAGCTGCGCGACTTCGAAGCGGCTCTGGGGGTGATCGACGCCGGGGTGGAAAAGATCCATCGTTTTTTGGGAGGAGTATCACCTGGACGACAATGTCGAGTCGTGCAGCGAATTGACCCACCTGGTGCATCCCGCGCGAGCAAGTCGTCGCTCGGCGGCCCGGCCGGCTGCCGGCCGTCGAAAACCACAGTCCCCCGTGGTCCGACTGCGCGAAGCTTTGGAGCGGGCGATCCGCGAAGAGCGGTTCAAGATACGCCCGGCTGCGCGATCAAATCCGCGGCCATGAGCGAGCCGCCGATGCACCCCGGCCCGAGCGATGGCTTGTAAGTGCCGTCCGGCCTTCGCCACCGCAAGCGCCCTTTCACATCGTGGACCTGCCGGCCTGAAGCAAGCGCAAGGGTTCGGTGCGCCCGCGGCAGCGGCGGGCCAGACGCGGCCAGCAAGCACAGGGCTAGCGTGGCGGCGAAGCCGATCGCCAGCTGGCCCCAGGGGATGATCAAGGGCGTGATCATCCCGCCGCGAATATTGATATACCGGGTGACGCCGGTGCCGCAATAGCCGGCCATGACGCCGAAGCCCAGGCTGAGTATGCAGGCCACGACGCCGACCAAGAGCGCCTCGGCCATGATCAGCCGAAAAAGCGAGAACCGCGTAACGCCAAGCGCACGCAGCACGCCCAAATCCCACCGCCGGGCGCGGATCGAACGCCAATACCGTGTTGACCACCCCCAGTGACGTGACGGCCAGCGTAACCAGCGGCAATTGACTGAGTGTCCAAATGATGCCGTCGGCCCGCTGGTTGATTTGTTGCCGCACGCTGTCGGCCGGCGCAGGGTGACCGAGCCGCCAGCGGTACGCCCGCCCCCTTCGGCCGCGAGTCTGCGTGCGACCGCGGCGCTGTCTGGCCAGCGGAAATTGGGGTCGAATTGCGATCGGCAATCGTCTGCATGTCGGCCTTGATCTGATCCTCGTTTGCGGTGTGATCGAGATTCATCCAAAACAGCGTGGTCCGCTCCAGGGCGAAATCTCGGCGAACCTGGCCGAAATCGGCAAACATCAAACCCGCCGCCCGTCCTTGTCGGAAGCCCTGCTTGCTCATCCAGTGCCAGCCCGGCATCGAAACGACGCCGGCGATTTCGTACTCGATTTTTTCCGGCTCGTTGCCGCCGGCGTCTCCGGACGGCCTGCCGGTCGAGCCTCGGCCGCAATCGGCGGCGGCACGAGACCGCAAACCTATCGCCCACGCCCAACCCAGTTTCGCGGGCGAAAGTGGTCGGGCACCAGGCAAAACCGCCCCGCGGCCAATTTCGCGAGCGCGCGTCGGCCGATTTCCGGCCACGAATTCAAATGGAAAGAGGGGTTTGCCGCCGGCCAACGCTGCCTCGGGATCGACGCCGACCAGGACGCACGTGTCTTGGCGGGCCGCCGAGCCGGGTCTCGAACCGGTCACGTCGTCGGCAAATTTGACCTGCTTGACCGCCAAGGGCACACATTGTCGGCACCACGCCGGGCACGTGCGCACGGCGTCGATTTCGCTGTCGGGCACGCCCATCGGACTGATCACCACCAGCATGTCGGGCACCCAGGTCCCGGGCGTGAAGGGGCCGAGCATCGAATAACCCCAGGTCTGCATGGCAACGAACAGGCCCAGGCCCAAGTGTCAACGCGACCGAAGTTCCCACCGAACGCCACAGGTTCGTGCTCAATTGCGTCGCCAGCAGTAGCGGCGGAAGCCGCAATGTTGCCGCCACCAAGGGACCCAACAGCCTTTCGCATGCACGACCGCAAGCGGCGTCAGCAACAAGAAGCCGATTGCCATCGACGTGCAGCCGATCGCCGCCGACCAGGCGTAGCGGGCCTTGTCGGCCATCGGCACATAGAAGACCAACAGCGGATTCAAGCAGATCAGCAGACCTAACCTGTCGCCCAGAGAGACATTCGCGGCACCGAAATCGGCTCGGGCGCCATGGCATCCAGCGGGCTCACCCGGTCGCCTGCCAGGCTGGAGTGATGGCGGCGGCCAAAGAGCCGCCCAGGGCACAAAAGCCCGACAACACAATGCACCATGTTCCGAGCGACGCGTTTCGGCGATCGTTCGGGGCGAAGCTTTCCCATGACGTCAGCAAGCCCCAGCCGGCCAACAGTCCGCCGCCCCAGCCGATCAGGCCCAACAGAACGCTTTCCGTGGCAATGATGGCGGTGATATGGGCCTTGCTCAGCGCCACCGCCCCAGTACGGCGAATTGGCGGATGCGCTCATGAACGCCCATGCTGAGCGTCGTGTAAATGATGAACAGCGCCGCCAGCAGGGCGATTCCGGTGGCCGACAAGGCCTTGCGCGGGACCACTTCGGTCGTGGTGCTGCCTTCGATTTCCGACTCGACGTCGGCGAGCGATTGCAATTCGAACGCCGGGTGCGCCGCCGCCAAGTGGCCGCCCAACGCCGCTGAAACGCCGTACATTGACGCCGCTGTTCAGCACGACGCCAACGTAGGTCGGCGGTGGCCGGCTGCCGGCCACGCGCTCGAAGACCGCTTCGACACATAAAGGGCCGAGCTGGCTGGCCCGCGTCGCAAAGCCGGCTCGCGCGACGGCGGAAGCCCGATCATGAATTTTGGTGGCGGCAAAGTTTTGGGTTGTTCGGCAATTCCGACAATCTTGACGTGCAGCGCGTGGGCGGCGCAACCCCGCTGCACCATTTCCGCTGGCAGAGACGTTGAGCTCATCGCCGAGTTTCACATTCAACATTTCGGCCGACGAATGCGTGAGCACCCTTCCAACCGCTCTGGATCGGCGGCATCGATCCAGCACCCTGCGAGCAGCTTATGTGGCGGCTCCGCCGCGTCGGTGCCGACCAGCGTCGGCTGGCGAGCGAACCGGGCGATCATCTGCGCAGGATCGGGCGGACTAGGACTCGCGCCTCTTCGGTCGTCTGATCCGGTGGACCCGCGGCCGACCTCCGCCGTCGCGTCGACCGCGTGCTCCCGGCGATCGGGCTGCTCGCTCGGAGCAAGGAGATTTTCGATCCGGGCGCGGGTCTGCAAAATCGGATCGATTGCTCGACGTCTGGATCGCTCGCGATCCGATCCACTATCTCGGGCGACAGGCCGCCGCGAGGCGTCTGTAAGCCCGGGCCACCGAATTGAGTCGTCGGACCCGCCGGAACCAGCACCAGTTGATATCGCCCCAGGTAGCCTTCGGCAAAGTCGTCGAATTTATCGACCAGCGAATCGTAACCGCTGACGACCCACACGACCACGACTGCCGCCATGGTCGTGGAAAGGGCGGTGAACAGAACGCGTCCCGGATGAGCACGAGCGTGGGCGGCAACCAAGCGAACGACAATTTTTAAACCGGCGAGGTTCATAGCAGCACCTCGTCATCTTCGGACTGCACGATGTCCTGGTAGTGTGCAGCGAGCGAATTGGGCATCTTTGAAATCGTGTGTCTGAAATTCGGTAAGCACGTGACCATCCTTCATTACGATCACCCGCTGGGCCCAGACCGCCACCGTTGGTTCGTGCGTGACGACAACGATCGTCCGCCGCTGTTCACGGCAAAGTTCGCGTAGCAAACGGCAAAGTTTCTGCCCGCTGACTGAATCCAAGCTGCCGGTCGGTTCATCGGCCAGCAACGGCGCCGGATTGGTGATCAGTGCGCGGGCGATCGCCACTCGTTGCTGCTCGCCTCCGCTGAGTGCGTCCGGGCGGTGGTGCAAGCGCGAGGCAATGCCGAGCCGATCGGCGAGCGTTTCGAGTCGGCCATCGGCCGGAATCGCCTTTCCGTCGACCAACAGCGGCAGCAGAACGTTGTCCCGGGCCGTCAACGTCGGAATCAGGTTGAAAGACTGAAAAACCAGCCCCAACCGGCGTCGACGAAAGCTGGTAAGCTGGCCGTCGCTGAGCTGCGACAAGTCGGTGTTATCTATCATCACCCGGCCTTCATCGGGCCAAGTCAGTCCGGCCAGTACGTGTAGGAGCGTGCTCTTGCCCGATCCGCTGGCCCCCATGACAGCGACGAATTGGCCCTGTGGGATAGTTAACGAGATCGGCGACCGAATGCCTCGATCGTGGTTTCACCTTGTTTGAAACGTTTGGTGACGCGCTCCACCTGAATCGGGTGGCCTGCCGCTATGGGACCAGCCTGCGGGGCGGCAGCAGGGGCAGCGAAAGCGCGTGTCATATTCGGTTCCTATCGTGTTTGGACCGGTGGTTCCCGGCCGGCGGCTAAGGTAATGTGCGGGCCTTTAAGTCGATCGTGGGCACGGCGTTCGTTCCCTCTTTGACCGCAAACCTGGTGACCGGTCGTTGCGGGTCATTGAACGCTTTCTGAAGGCGGTCTTGGCCGAAAATTTCTTCTCCCCCCTCAATCGTGATCTTCGGCCACAAGACCGTAACGGCATAGTCACCAACCGGGGCGCCGTCGTCGGCTGCATAGGTGCCGATCGAGAAGGTCCCGTCCGCCTGGACGACTCCATAGGGCAACGTCAACCGAGAGCACCGGCTCCGGAAACGGCGTCAACGGATTCAGGCTCACCACGGCGGCCTCGGCCGGCTTGCCGTTCACGAGCAATTTTCCGGCAACCGGGTAAACCGCCAGCCGAGCCTTCTCCGGCTTGCCGCAGCCGTGTGTCAACGCGGCCAACATCACCAGCAGCGACGGCGAGGTGCATGGGATAAACGCCCGGCAATTCGGTTCATCGACTGATCGCTCTCCAAACATCTACCGACGTACGGCGGCCGGTCATCCGTCGCCGCCAGTGCTCGGCAAAGCGAGCCTGACATGGCTCGGCGTTCAATAGTTCATTCCGCCGTCGGTCGTGTCGCCGGCATCGCGCGAGGAAAAGGCGACCAACAGGGTCACCGGCAGTTCCGCCGAGACGAAACGGACGCTCCCATCACACATGCCAATATTCGCCCCTTGCGGGTGAAAGCTGTAAATCCCTTGGACGTTGGACCAATTCATCGAATAGGTGCCAGCCAGGCCGCCGACGATAACACGCCGCTGAAGCCCTGCGGTACTGTGACCGATTGATATGCCGCCCAGCAGCCCCAGAAAAGCGGATAGTCGGATTCGCGGTCGTTTGCTTCATGCCCGACAACCAGTACTCGGGCCAACCAGCCTGTTCGCTGATCAGCAATGTCTGCGACAGCCCAGTCGGAGATTTGCCGCAGGGGAGTGGAATGCCCGGCGTTCTTGGGAGCGGCCGTATCGCACGGACTACAAACCGCCGTCGAACCGGTCGTGGTGATCTGGTGGAAGACGACGTAATCGCCGGCAATGCCCGTCGACGTCTGCGTGGTTGCAGCCGACACCGGCATCACACGCGGTCCGTCCGGCGACGTGGGACACAGGTAGGCGTTTACCACCGTGTTGCAAACGGCCTGGTTTTGAGATCGAAAAAACTGTAGTTGTTATTCCAGGAGTTATAGAGATTCGATTCTTCGATAAACGGAAGCAACGTAATCCCCCAACCGTGACCGCTGTTAAGCGTCGTGCCGTTGAGGGAATAACGGTTGAGCAGGCATGATGGATGTCATAGTTCAGAAAGCCAAGCACCACTTGTTTGAGATTATTCTGGCATTGCGTCCGCCGCGAGGATTCTCGGGCGCTGTACGGCCGGCAGGAG
>CAVPMI010000035.1:0-34982 GCA_963705975.1 uncultured Pseudomonadota bacterium | reverse complement strand
GTTTTGACGCATTGGATACATATCCGCCAGAAACAGTGCAAATGGCCGGTGTATTCCAATACATTTGGTATCGTAAATAAAGATTTGATTGAAGCCACATCTGCAGTGGCGATGTTGAGCGCTACGGATGACCCGGCGTTGCAACTGGCGGCGGCAAAAAAATTTGTTAAGGAAAAAGTAAGTGCTCCAGAGCATACTTTGGCAAACTTAAATGGCTATGGGCATAACAAATTAAGGATAGGTTATTTATCATCTAATTTTAATATACATGCGGTTTCGTTGTTAACTGTTGAAATTTATGAATTGCATGATCGGAAGCGGGTAGAGGTTTATGGTTTTTGCTGGAGCGGAGAGGATGTTACGTCTTATCGAAACCGCATCGCTTCAGCAGTCGATTATTATATTCGCATTGCAGATATGAGTGATGATGAGGCGGCTAAGTGTATACGTGCACATGAAATCGATATATTAGTGGATTTGCAAGGTCTGACCTCCGGCGCTCGTCCAAATATTTTGTCAGCTCGTCCAGCACCTATCCAAATCTCATACCTAGGGTTTCCCGGTACAACCGGTTTACCTTGCAACGATTATGTCATCGCAGATAAGTTTGTGTTGCCGCCGGAATTAACAACATCTTTCTCGGAAAAGCCGCTGTATATGCCCAACTCTTTCCAAGTTAGTGATCGCGGTAGGCTGGTTGGCGCAAGACCGACAAGGGCTGAATGCGGACTCCCTGAAAATGCATTTGTGTTTTGTTCGTTTAATAATAATTTTAAATTCACACCCGAAGTATTTGGGGCGTGGATGCGGATTTTAGCCCAGGCTCCAGATAGCGTGTTATGGCTGCTTTCCGATAATCCATGGGCCGAAGAAAATTTATTTACGTCAGCTGACGCATTTGGAATAAGAAGAGAAAGACTGATTTTTGCCGGCAGGGTTGCGCCGCCTGATTATTTGGCGCGCTATCAGGTTGCAGATTTGTTTTTGGACACCTTTCCGTTTAATGCCGGGACAACTGCAAACGATGCATTGTGGATGGGCCTACCCTTATTAACTTATACCGGTCGGAGTTTTGCTTCGCGTATGGCGGGTAGCTTGCTTAAGGCGGTTGATTTGCCTGAGCTGATTACTTATAGTTTAAATGACTATGAGAATAAGGCGGTAGAGTTAGCTAAACATCCTGAACAGATTGCGGCGATGAAGCAGAAACTGGCTGATAATCGTATGAGTTGCGCTTTGTTTGATACGCCTCGGTTTGTGCGGGATTTGGAAGCAGTGTATGAAAGAGTGACGACATCTTTGTCGTCGGCTCAAAGCCAGAATTATCCGATTGCGGATGATTGTTCGCTAAATACAAGCAATACGATAAAAAAGGTTCTGATTGAAGGTTGGAAAGAGATTAATCATTCATTTGCAATGGTGAATCAGTATCAGCTATTAGAGCTAGCGGCTAAAAGTGAATTTGAGCTGTTTTATAAAGAACTCCCTTACCCATCTCCTACATGGAGCCAAGAAAAAAATGGTGGCGGGTTTGGAACAGAATCAACACAATTGCTTGCGAGTATACCTGCTCCCACTGGACAAGAATTTGACTGTGTTTACACTATAGGATGGCCTTTCAGAAAGGCAAGTGTCCAAGCAAAAAAAAACATTACCTTTATGGTAACGGAATTTGGTTTGGGTGATGATTACTTCCTGGAAAAAGGCAAGGAAATATCGGATTTAGTCGCTGGTAAAAACATTATTGTTACTCCGTCAGCATGGGCAAAAGAAAAAGTTGAAGGATTTGGACTGCCGAGTGACAAAATCGTGGTAGTGCCTCACGGTGTGGATTCGAAAATATTCTACCCTTCAAGCAAAGAAGAAAAAGACAATATTCGCGCTCAGCTTGGTGTGTCGGCTGAACATTTTGTGTTTTTAAACGTGGGAGGTATGCATTGGAATAAGGGTGTTGATCTATTGGTTATAGCTTTTGCGGCTGTCCGTAAAAAACATAGCAATGCCCGGTTGGTGTTAAAGGATAACAGGAAGTTATATGGTATAACCGCCGACAGTATTGTCCAAGACGTAATGAGGCGATTTCCTGATTTAATTAATGAAGATATTCTTAAGTCTATTGTGCTTGTAACGTCAAATGTTTCATTAGCTCAACTGAGATTGTTTTATGGTTCTGTAGATTCCTACGTATCCCCTTATCGGGCAGAAGGTTTCAATCTTCCGGTAATTGAAGCTATTGCATCAGGCACTAAGGTCATCGTTAGTAAAGGTGGCGCTACTGATGATTTTTGTGATGCAGATACCGCGTGGATGATAGAGTGCAATAAGGTTGATAGCCGAGCAAAACCAATTTCTAAATATGGTTATCATCTTGAACCAAAAATTGATAGTTTGGTAGAACAAATGGAACGAGCCTTAATGGATAAAGGGGCTTCTGCAGCATCATTTGCCGCAGGTCGGGAGCGCTTGATCAAAGAGTTTTCGTGGGCTTCGTGTACGAATAAGTTGATAGCACTGATGTTGGATGAGCCGCAGGCTCAAACCATTGCAGACTTATCGGTAAAAAATAGTCCTGCTATTATCCAAAAGACTCTTCGTATTTATTGCGATGGTGGTTTTGCCAATAGGTACAATAATCTTGTTTCAGGGCTTGCTATCTGCAAGTTGCTAAATCTAAGGCCAAAGATACTATGGCCAGCCAATAGTTGGTGCGGGGCTCGCTTTGAAACGATATTTGATAGTAATCTCTCGGTGGAAGCGACAGAGCTAGTAGATATAAAGAATAATCATAGCTTAGACGGGTATATAGTTGTTACAAATCAGGATCAGTCCATGTTTCTTGAGGTTGCTTATCTATTTCCTGATTCAGTGAAAAGCTTTGAAAGCGTTTTTGCTGACGCTGCTTCTGGAGTTTTTTATCATTTTCCTCTTATTCCCGAATGGATTCCAATAGAAGCCATTGAAGCCGCTATTCTTGACTTGCCATTTAAGCAAGCATTGTTACAAACGGCAGATAATTATATTTCCGAATACTTGCAAGAGGGATATTTTGGGATTCACTTGCGCCGTACCGATTTGGTCTTAGGGTTTTCTGATGATGAGGTAAAAGCCATCGCGGCGCAGCATTCCGACAAGTTGATTTTTGTTTGCTCGGATTCAGAGGATACTGAGCGTGCATTGATAGCTGTTCCGAATATACGTATAAAAAAGAAAGCCGCCTACGTAGAGATGAAGGTTGATAGTGGAAATTGGCAATCGCCTACTTTGGATGATAGCGGACGTGCTTACTACAGTAATGTTACTCGGAGTGAGCAAAGCATACTGGATGCGGTGGTAGATCTTTTGATATTGTCTCGGTCAAATCTTTTGGGTTCTGCTGGATCTACTTTTTTTGGATTGGCTAAGTTACTGCGAACAAATTGTTGGAAGTAAAATAAAATGATGCAGTTTGGCAACGCTATATATAGAGATGATCTACAGAGTAGTGAAGTAATGAGTTTTATTGCAAAATTTCAGGCGGAAATACACCCAGCTGAACCTGCCATTCATCAATTACGCAAACTCGTTAGAACAGCACCAAAACCAGGAAGAAGTCTTCTGGTATATGCCCGGCTTTTATTTTGGGGGTATGTTTCGTATGATGATGCATTAGAAGATATTTTAGGTGCGCTCTCAATTGAGAACTTTAACCAGTTGGGTGCTTTTGAACGCATAGAAATTGCAACTTGTTTTGGCCCTCGGCTCCTTTCGACTTTAATGAGTGTAGAAATTTCATATGTTAGGAAATATCGTGAGTTTTCTGATAATTTATCAATAAACTATCAATTTGATAGTGACGAAGTGTGGTGCTATACACCACCTCCGACCGGTTTGTTTTCTGTGGTCGAGAATATATTACTTGCAAAATATTTATGTCTATTACAAAGAAAATCATTTAAGCTAGATGATGATTTTCATAGATGGTGGCGCTATCCAGTACATTTTAACGAACTATTTGGTAGTTTGTTTACAGATGAAAATATACCCACAAACAGGCCTATTAAATACATCCAGTGGAATATCGTTCGTGACATTATGTCCACTGTTAATATAGATGTTCTGCAAGCATTTGCAAATTTCAAGAAAGAAGAATACAAAAAAATTAGGACTAGACTTGCCAACTGGCTAGGTAATGTGGGTGAAGATGTTAAATCATACACGGAAAGTGCCGTGTATTTCATTCGAGGTGGTGATAAGTTAGTGCTTGAAACGATGCCGCTGCCTACTCATGTTATCGAAAAAGACTTCGAGTTGCTCTTTAAACTTTCAGACTGTTTTATGGTCTTGTCGGATGATTATCAGCTAGCTCAAGATTTTACAAAAACATTTGGTTCTGCCAAGGTGGAGAATATAACAGAAAAAACTTGTAACGGATATTTTGTTCAGAATATGAGTACTATTGATGATGTCCGCGTAATTATTAAAAACTATATGATAATTTCTTCTGTGAAATATAGTATGAGTTGTCCATCTTCTAATTTAGTTAATTCAGCTCATTGGTCTAATGAAAACCTGTCTTCTATTTATTTAAGCTCGACACCATTGCTAAAGTATGCCTACTTATAAGCTATGTTTTAATTAATTAATGGCGTTATGTCGATTAATTTATGGCAAAAAGTTAGATATAGTCGATGGAATATCAGTAGGAAAATTCATATCTTGTGTAATCAAGCTCTAACTCGCCTTTAATTTATAAGTTATTATTATGAAATTACTATTCGTCATTGCACATAAATATTTTCGTGGATATCCATCATATTTACGTTATTATATAGATAACATAAATTTGTTGTACCCAGAATCGTTGGTTATTGTGGTGGACAACAATTCCACATACAAAAATGATATTTTTGATAGGTTATTGGGGTATGATAACGTAATATTATTAGAAAACAATATAGAATCAAAGTTTGAGATTGGGGCGTATACAGTTGGTCTTAAATATATTGTTGATAATAATCTTACGACAAAATATGATTATTGTGTTTTTACGCAGGATAATTTTATTGCAAAAAATAAGTATGATTTTAATATATTAGCCGAAAATAATGTTAAAGCATGCACAATAAATAGTCATTATCAAGATGGAGCTATTATAGAAATTTCCAGCTCTATTTTGCAGCTTTTAGGTTTGCATGATAATCTTGATAAAATTACTTTTTGTTGGTGCTCTTCCTTTATTATAAACACAGAAAAAACAATTTCTCTATACGATTATCTCAAGAAAATAATTATTACAATTAGGCGGCAGAGTGAGGCGGGTGAAAGATATTTGGCTAGAATTTTATATGAATTAAATAATCATGAGAACTTTGATATTGATGGTGAGATAGAAAAGTTAAGTTACGATTGCTGGACTGTAAACTTACTGGAACCAGTTAATACTTTTTTCGCTAAAAGAGTTCAGCAAAAAACAGAAAAAACATTAGATTTTGAAGGTTGTAAGCTGGCATATAACGAGAGTCATGACATCGTAATTAGAGAATATTATCTTTATGTAATAGAGTTATTTAAGGGTGCTTCAAGTAAATTAAATTTATATTACAACTTTATATTTGGTGGCTATGATTTTGATTTTGCCGATAAGGTGCCGACTTTGAAGATTGATATTCAATGTGAACATACATTGGTAAAACCTGGTGGTAGAGACTCTGTTGGACATCCTAAAGGAAAGATTAAGTTTAACGATGATTTCTATTTGGTTCGAATTGCAAGATTTGATTATCTTAAGAATCTGGATGTTGTAGTTGAATATAGCATGCCTAATATTGAGAACATAAAACAGTCTGGATTATTTAACTCATATTTAGATAAGGTTATATATATTGCTCCCATGATTTATGATGTTCCAGTATTAGAATATAAAGATGAGAAGACGTATCCATGTATAACACTTTTTGGCAATCCAAACGAACCAAGACGAAGAGAGTTTTTAGATAAATTGCAAGAATGTAACATCAATTCAACTAACATAACGAATTGTTTTGGAAAAGATGAGCTACGTGATTTATATTTAAAAACTAAAATAATGGTAAATATTAGACAAACATTGCATCATGATACACTCGAAGAGCTGAGGATTTTACCGGCCCTTCTAAATGGTGTAATTATAATTAGTGAGGATGTCCCACTGCGAGAGAAAGTACCCTATAATGAATTTATTATATTTTCAGATTATAATTCTGTTGCAGATAAAATAAAATATGTGCAAGATAATTACAAAGAAATATGGCAGCATATTTTTTTAAGCGAAAATTATTTGTCTATAATGAGTAACCTAAAGAAAGCAAATGAAAATAATATTCTCGACTTCTTGGCAAAACTAGTAAAAGAATAGTTAAAGTAATTATAATCTATATTTTCCATTCAAGCATAATGTTTTAATGGGGAAATGTTCATGCCCACGGTAATGTTGACAAATTTGATAATAAAATAAAATGAGAGTTGCTCTTCTGATTTCTGGCTACTTTAGAACATTCCGGACTAATATGCCGCGAATAAAAAGTGAAATTATCGATAAGTTCAGTCATGTTGATGTATATATCCATATGACAAAAAACGAAAGTCAGGAGGACAGATATTTGAACATACATAATTTCGCGGATGATATTGATTTCCTTAATAATGAACTGAAGCCAGTTTCATTGATTTGTGAAGATAACATCAAATTTACTGAAAACGCATCATTGAATAACTTGTGGTTCAAGTATTACAAGTTAAATATTTTAAAAAAGGCCAACGAAGACGCCTTCCAGATAAAATATGATATGGTCATCAAGTTCAGACCAGATGTTGATCTTATTTCGGATAATGCTTTTTCTGGCGACGTAACCAGAGACGTAGTTTACCTACCTATTGAGAGCGTTATCGACAAAGATAAACTCACAACCCCTGATGACCCGTATATATGCGATATTTTTGCTTATGGCAATTCTGCGGTCATGGATAGATATTTTGATATTTATTTGTCGCTAGGCGTCTTATCTAAAAAATATGGATCAGTTTCTGAGACGCTATTACACTATTATTTGACTGATCAGGGTATAAACACTGAGTTGAAGCATATAGAATACAGTGTACTTCTGTCCAGTTGTAATGTTTTTGCAATATGCGGGGATTCTGGCGCAGGAAAGACAACTCTTGGTAATATCCTGAAAAGGCACTTTTCCAGTTCGTTCATGCTTGAGTGCGATAGGTATCATAAATGGGAGCGTCACGATGAAAACTGGAAGAAGTTCACCCACCTTAATCCGGAATCAAATTGTTTGACTAAAATGAGTCAGGATATTTTTGATCTGAAGATCGGGAAAAGTATTTACCAGGTTGATTATGATCACAAAACTGGCAAGTTTACCGATAAGGAAGTTATTGATCCCTCAGAAAATATTATTGTCTGCGGTTTGAACAGTCTCTATTCCGACAATAATTATATATATAACCTGAAGATATTCATTGATACCGATACTCGCTTGAAGACTGACTGGAAAATTCAACGTGATGTACGCGAGCGTGGACACGATATTGATGCAGTATTAAAACAAATCGAGAGTAGAAAGGAAGACTTTGAAAAGTATATCTATAACCAGCGAGAAAAGTCCGATCTCGTTATACATCTGTACGCGAAAACATGTGCCGATGAACAATCTGTCGAAAAAGGGGATCTCGCGCTGAAGCTTTTTATTAAATATTCCTTCAATATCCAGGAGATACTGAATAAATTTTTGGAGTTGAATATCCCATTTAAGTTACATAAGGAAGATAGTTTTTTCGAGTTGGATTTCGAAAGTTACCATCAGTGTGAACTTTGGGAGGATTCTATGGTTCCTCACACTTATGATTTCTATGACTATATTATTTTTTCCATAATTAAACTGAAGACTTCTTGATATGTTTTTTGATACTGCCATATTTGATCTGGATAATACCTTATATAGTTACAGTGATTGCCATAAAGTTGCTCTTAATCTCGTTCTTGATGAGTTAAGCAAAGATTGCAATTTAGATAAGACTGACTTACTCCAGAATTATGAGCTCATTAGCAACAACCTCAAAGTTGAACTAGGAGTGACGGCTTCATCGCACAACCGTTTTATATATTTTAAACAGCTTTTAGGATGGTACGGTATTGCTTTGGATCTGGTAATGCATTACCACGATCTGTATTGGCATACCTTTTACGCAGCCATGCGCCCTTTCGATGGTGCCATTGAGTTACTTGAATTTTTTAAAACTAATAAGATTCAGCTCATATTACTTTCGGATTTTCAGATTCAGCATCAGTTCGAAAAGCTGGTAACTCTCGGTATATTGCATTACTTTGATGATGTTATTACCAGTGAGGAAGTTGGTGTTGAAAAGCCGAATTCCAAAATGTTTTTGTCGGCTCTTTCAAGGATAAATCGGTCTCCTGAGAGGGTTATCATGATTGGTGATAGCTTCGACAAGGATATACAGGGTGCTATAAAATGCGGTATTTACGGTTTTTGGATCAATAACAAACCAGTCGTGGCGAGTGAAGGTAACTATATGCAGTTTCCGAGCTTATGCGAGTTTGCGGGATGGATTGCTGATTGGAATAAAGAATTACAGAAATTGCAAATACTGTCCAGGTACTGTGGGGAAAGGTTTGATTTGACTCAGGCTGCCGGCGGAAATATTTCGTTCAAGCTGGATGGACACTTGGTTATTAAGTCATCGGGATTTTTGTTGTCAGATATAGATTTGAAGTCGGGTTACAGTATTGTTGATAATACTCGCTTAATGAATGATCTTGTGGGAAATCATGTTCAGGATCTGAATGAATATCTGGTGTTTTCAAAACGCAAGGCATCAATCGAAACATTTATGCATTCTGTGCTTGGCAAATATACCCTTCATCTGCATCCGTTACAGGTGAATGAGATTCTGACGGGTGTCGAAGGAAGAGCTACTATATCTGCGCTGTTTCCAGATGCCATGGTGATCGATTATGTTACGCCTGGACGCGCTATTGCGGATCAGATACTCAAGCAGAATCGAAATGGAATCATATTTCTTATGAATCATGGCTTGATTATTACGGCCTCTGAATATGGCGAACTGGTTAACTTGCTTGAGGATATTTTAACAAAATGTGAGCAGTATTCAGGGATTAGTTACGAAAAATACAAAATGGTCAGTGCCTTATCGGTCTTACTAAACAATGTGACAAATCTTGGTCATTTAGTGTATCTTTGCGAGGATACGTTAATCCGCGAAAATTTTTCCAAACTGGATAACATTTATCCGACTTTTCCCGATTCGGTCGTCTATTGCGGCAGCGAGATACTCTATCTCAGTGAATTAGATGAGCAGGAAGTGCGCTGTTTTGTATCTCGATCTGGTACCCCAAAGCTAGTGGTGTTCAGCAATGAACTGTACATTTTTGATGCTTCATTAAAAAAATGCAGAGAGACTGAAAGCGTGTTCAAGAGTGTTCTTCTATTGAGAGAGGCAGCATCCGGACAGGCATATCTGTCCGCTACTGAGGTTGATTTCCTCAGTAACTGGGATGCTGAAAAATATAGAAAAACCCTAGTCAATTGATTTAAATTTTCGTTTAAAAGCAGCCATATCTAAGATCCAGGCCGAATTAAGTCCTTCATCCAGAGGAATGCAGTCGGATTGATTAAGGATAATGTGTTCAAATGTATTTTGTGCATTCCAACCTGATACCGTTTCTTTGGTGTATGCAACCTTAACGGTCGTCGCATAGACTTCCGTTATTTCACCAACTAGTTGTTGATCAGGACAACTGATCCGCATATATTTTTTGAACAGGCCAGGTTCTACGTGGCGCGTGTTAGTTATGTTGGATAATGCCACTTTTTCAAGAGCGTATTTAAATCGGTAATTAACATTCAGAAATGTTGGTGAAATAAGGCAAATTAACTTCGTCTGCTGACTTGAAAATAGAACATTGCATACACCTCCTCCTATTGCACCAACTATGATTTCGGCTTCAGCGAAGAGGCTAATTTTTTCCAGTGTTGATAGATTTTCAGTAAATATTTCTTGAAACCCTTCAGATACTAGAAAATTTACTAATTCATCTTCATTCTCCAGTTTTCTCCGGGTCGTGTAATTTGTGCCAATATTTGAGAAATCGTTGTGTAGCCAAGTGCGCCTGGAGATGTAAAATCTTTTGTAGTGGGGCGGTGTGAGGCGATGTTTGTTGGAAGAAATAATGTCATGGTAGAAATCGTAAATTTCATCACGGGGCGGAAGATTTGAGTCAATATCATGTGTGTATGAACTTGAAATATAGAGATCGTTATATATAACTGCGTCTTTTGCAAGAAAAATATCGCCCTCGTTGATCTCAAGCAATTCCAGAAATTCGAGAACAAATTTGTAAAATTGTTTTGCCTGTGAGTTTGGGTAACTCATTAATAACTTTATGCCTCTAATTCTTCGTCTTAAATAAAGAAAGGAAATAAGATAGGGTAGTGTGTCGTAAACGAAGTGGTAGTAATTGTCGGTGTTATAAATTAGAAAAAATACTGGTATATCACACCTTGTCTCGGTCTTTTTGATAGATATATTTACTGCTTCATTGGTTTCAGCAGTTTGTAATGACATGATCTTTTCTTTAATTGGGGCATAAAGCTTATGATCCAGATTAGAATAGATGGTGATATTAGGATAATACAGGCTGTCACCGACAAGTTGAGCCTTCCGTATCTTGTGGATAAATATTCTTCTTCCGTATTTATCCTCGGACAGGAAGAGATATTTTGAATTCTCTGTATCATAAATGTTGTTAGTTTCTACTAGACAATTGATGTCTTCGATTCGGTTTTGCATTAATTGTTCCATATATTTAAAGTTGTATTTAGTTGATTTTCATGGAATTGGCAGGTAGTGCAGTCAAATATTTTCAGTATAAATTGAGCGAGTCTATAAATAAATATTATCAGTTTATCAAAGCTCAAAATATCTGATTATAGTACTACTCCCATCTTACTTTAAAATCGTCGAACTTCAAAATAACGTAACCCATTGTTAATTATGGTTAGATGTTGTAAGGAAGTGTACATTTTTTGAGTCAAATGGGAGTAAAAAAAACAGAAAAGGATCAATAAAAATAGATATGCAGTGAACCTACCTATAAAAGCTCATGTAAAAGCAACACTCTTGAATTAATTGCGATTGCTCCTTGTCAATAGATAGACGGTGAACTATAGTTTAATGGTGCATCGCTCACTCCATGTTAAAACTTTATGTTCATATCACACCGAGTAAATACAGTCGCTGAATTAATCTCCACCCCGCCTATGCTGGGTATTGAGGTGGATTTAAGGGATTTTGGTGCGGAGATTGTTCTGGCTCATGATCCTTTTCTTGGTGGCGAGCTATTCTCTGTGTTTCTGGAGAATTACAGACATGCTTTCATCATTCTGAATATCAAGTCTGAAAGAATAGAATTTCGAGTACTTGAATTGTTGCGCCATTATGACATTACAGAGTATTTTTTTCTTGACTGTTCATTTCCCATGGTCATCACCTTGGGTGGGCAAGGTGAAAAGCGAATCGCCTTGCGTTATTCAGAATATGAAAGCTTGGAATCAATCCGTATTATGAGCGGCAAGATTTCATGGGTCTGGGTCGATTGTTTTACTCGAATGCCTATGACTCGATGCGAATTTGAAGAACTAAAACAAATGGGGCTAAAAATCTGCTTGGTTTCTCCTGAACTTCAGAGTCAACCTGAAAAACTTGAGGAACATATCGATTATTTGCGTTCTAACAATATGCATCCAGACATGGTGTGCTCAAAACTTTATAATTTAGAAAAATGGCAAGCAATATTCAACTAATTATTCCAATGTCCGGCGTTGGCAAGCGTTTTATCGACGCAGGTTACATGGATTTGAAACCCCTCATTGAAGTTGACGGTTATCCCATAATAAAGCATGTGATCGATTTGTTCCCTGGCACGAACGATATTACCTTTATTTGCAATGAACTCCATCTTCAGCGCACGGAACTCAGAGTAACTCTTGAGAAATTGGCCCCGGGTTGTAAGATTTATTCTGTTCCAAATGAGAATAGAAGAGGCCCTGTGGATGCCATTGCCAGAATATTTGAATTTATCGACAATTCAAAAGAAACGATTGTCAGCTATTGCGACTACGGGAGTTACTGGGATTACGGTGGTTTCTTAAGAGTTGTAAGGGCTAAAAATTCGGATGGCGCTATTGTTTGCTATACCGGATTTCATCCGCATATGTTGGGTACAGATAATTATGCTTTCATCAAAGAGGAAGCTGGATTTGCTGTTGCAGTACAAGAAAAAAAACCTTTTACCGACAACAGAATGAGTGAATTGGCGTCCAATGGAACCTATTATTTTCGCAATGGCTCTATTCTTAAGAAATATTTTTACGAACTGATTCAAAACGGAAAGGCGATTAACAATGAATATTATGTCAGTGTTGTCTATAATAAAATGATTCAGGACGGGCTCTCTGTTACCACTTTTCTTGTTGAACATATGTTACAGTGGGGTACGCCTTACGACCTCGAGATTTATAAGGGATGGTCACGCTATTTTTCAAACATTATTATCAGTCAACCCAAGCTAGAAACGACGCCTATAACAACGGTGTTGCCAATGGCTGGTAGGGGTAGCAGGTTCACTGAAAAATCGTATCCAGTACCTAAGCCTTTTCTAGATGTTAATGGCGTGCCGATGTTTCTACAAGCGGTTAACTGCTTGCCTCCGACGACAGATCATGTATTTATTTGTCTGTCTGAACATCTTGATGAGTTCAATATCGAAAAGGAGTTGGCAACGACTTACCCTAACTCGAAGGTTGTGACAGTTAGTGCAACCACTGCGGGTCAGGCATGTAGTTGCGAGATTGGTATTGAGGGTGCGGGAATTGATCTGAATCAACCGATATTGATCTCTGCCTGTGACAATGGCGTCTATTTTGATACTCAAAAATACAAAGAATTGGTCAGTGATGACAGTGTTGATGTAATTGTCTGGAGTTTTAGAAACAATCAGACAAGTAAAAATAATCCTAACATGTATTCTTGGCTTGATGTGAGCGAAGACGGCTTGATCAAGTCTGTTTCGTGTAAGAGCTTTATTTTTGATAATCCACTGACTTCACATGCCATTATTGGGACCATGTTCTTCAGAAAGGCGCACTATTTCATGGATGGGCTAAAACAAAATTATGGATTGAATTACACGACTAATAATGAATTTTATGTTGATGATGTCATTAGCCGAAATATTGAAATGGGTCTTAAGGTGAAGGTATTCGAGGTTGAAAATTACGTTTGCTGGGGCACTCCAGATGATTATGAAACCTACCAGTATTGGCGCACCTTTTTTGATAAATGTCCGTGGCATCCGTATACAATTGTGCAGGATATAACATATAGGAAACAAATTAGTGAGTAAGGTTTTAATAGGGAAAGTGGGAGCAAGTGATATTTTTGTTGGCCCCTTCACTTATGGTTTTGACAGAGTTGAAATTAGGCAGTGGGGAGGTGGAGCGGCATTAAAAATAGGTTCATTTTGTTCTATTGCTTCTGCGACTATATATCTCGATGGTAATCACACTATTGATTGGATCACAACATTTCCATTCGCACGCATCTTTGATGATCATATTTTTTACGAAGAGATCGGCGGTGTCGAAGGCCTTGAGATTATAGAACCGCCCTCAACCAATGGGGATGTGGTAATTGGCAATGATGTTTGGATTGGAGAAAAAGTGACAATTATGTCAGGCATTATTATCGGTGATGGGGCTGTGTTAGCAACAAATTCTCATATAGTTAAGAATGTAATGCCCTATGAAATTGTTGGCGGAAACCCTGCAAAAGTCATCAGAAAAAGATTTGATGATGAAATAATTGATTTATTGCTGAAGTTAAGGTGGTGGGATTTGCCCGTAGAAATCATAAAAGATGTTAAGAAACATTTATTATCAGAGCCTACCATTGGACTGCTACATTTTTTAATAGCGAAATATCGCATTTAAATATAGTGAAAAATGATGCGCCTTACGACAGCAACCTATAATGCACAACTTATCGTGTTACCACCCGAAATCGGGAAGATCCAAAATTATTACTTTACTACTTATATAATTATTAACCATGAAAATACTTAATTTAAAGACATACTTTGGTGTAGAACATATTGTAAAAAATGATAATGTTCTTAAATATATTATTAATAATAATGATGATATTGATTTGGTGAATATTTCTATTTGTGAAAAAGTATTTAAGAATGCAAGAGCAACCTATTCCGATGAATTTTTTGATAAATATTATGATATCATGAACTTTGTATTTAATGATGAGCGAATTAAAACAACTAAAGATCAATCATATGTACTGGCGGATGCCAATCAAATAGCTAAGCTTTATGGGTATGAAATAAAATATTCGATAAACAAAAATTTAATAGACCAATCAATCAGTCAATCAATATTTTTGCCTGATGAATTTATAACCATCTCTACCAAAGTATGGAATTTACCAGAGATTCACATGAATTATGGTATTTATGAAAAAAATAAACATAGATTAATAAATATTTTAAAAAAATACAAAGGTAAAGTTATTTTACTAGGCGAAAAAGTTATTAAAAGTTGTAATGAGTATGATTTGTTCAATACTTTTTCAATTTATAATGATATGATATTACTGCCAAATTGTATTGATTTTACAATAAATGATTCTGGCAATAATAATGACTTGTATGAATTAAAAAGAACTTTTTTATTAATGAGTAAAAGTAGATTGAATATAATGCTAACTACTTCTGGTATAAGAACAACTTCCCTATATCTAAGTGAAAATATTCTTGGATTTACATATGAAGATGAAAATCATTGTTATTATATTAAAAAATCTAGTCTTAATCATAATAATATCAGCAATATTAATTTTGTCAATAATATTGACGATTTTATTGAAAAATTGGAAGTTTTTGTTGATGAACAAGGGTGACCGTAAGGGTTGCTTCGAGGTGCGATGTGAAATCATATAAGTAATTGTTTAGATCGAGAAATTATGGCTAAACTTGCCGCTCCTTCGGCAAGGCGTTAAGGAGCGCTAAATTCAAATAAAACGAAGGCTAAAATTAGGATGCTGCCGACCCATGGAGGCGTATCGGTCGCGTTATCAGCAAACATCACATCAAGGTATCTGCTTTTAATTTCAGGGTAATACCGACATTAAACCTGAGCTACTAGGGCTTTGGAATAATAAAATCCGCAAAGGACGGTAGATTATTTTGCTATGAATATTAGAATACAAGTGGACATAATAAATGCTAAATACTCCTGAAGAAATTATTCAAGATTTCATTCGACTTCAGTACCTGCCAGGTTACTCGGCAGAAATCGAGGTTCTTTGTTCAACCGATAAGATTCAAGCCTGTTTTGAAAGAATTCAGAAACAGTGGATTGATGTTGGCGAGACTGAACCTTACGCCTCAGTTCTTTGTGAAGAAAAATACTTTAGAAAAAATTTGCAAAACAATTTAGTTGAGTTTCATGACTCGGGTAGAGCTGGTATAGACAATCTTATAGCTCTTAGTTCAAAGAACGGTGTACCCATTAATAATGGGCATCTATTTGAATTGGGATGTGGTGTCGGCAGATTAACACAGCATTTTTCAAAACATTTCCAACAAATTACCGGCTGGGATGTTTCCATCGGCAATTTAAATGAATGCAAGGAAAACTTAAAAAACAGTGATATCAGCAATGTAAGCTACAAAGTAGTACAATCTCTCGAAGATTTTGATGCAGTGCCGGAATGGGATGTTTTCTTTTCTGAAATAGTCATTCAACACAACCCGCCGCCTTTGCAATACTACATGTTGAATAAAATTTTATCTAAAATTAAACTAGGCGGAATTTTTTATTTTCAAACAGTAACGCACCACGACAGATACAACTTTAATGTTGGTGCCTATTTAAAACAGTCATATAAAAACGAGCTTGAAATGCATCTTTTGCCCATGCGATATATTTTTCAGGCAATTAAGAATAATAATCTTATTTTGCTGGATGTTTTAAAAGAAAGATCTGGTGGGTTTGGTTTGGATTCAAATACTTTTTTTGGAACAACATCTTAGTCAAGCGGCAAAACTGATTCTGTTGTTATGAAATAAAAAATGATCAAAAAGATAGAAATGGTAATCTAAAAATCGCGTGTCAGGCACCAACATCGTAGCTACAAATTGTTTGTTGACTGCGATGTTGCTAGGCTGGCTAGCATCGAATCGAAGGCTTCCTTAATTTTTGAAATGTATGGATTTTTATAAGCGAAAAGTTCATTGTTTTCATAATGCACCCGCATAGTCGCATTCGCTTCAAAAACCAAAACATCCCCGTTGTGATCGAACGAGCAATCGATTCCTAAATAATCAAGCCCGGTTGCAACTGCTAAGGCTTTCAGCGCCGCTTGATGAGCTTGGTCAAATACCAGATCAAAATTTTTCAAGAAAGCTTCTTCCTCTTCACGCATCCAGACGTTATTAGCCATGTCAGTGCGAAAATAATGCACCAGCCAATCGGTGTGTATAGCCAAGTGATAAGGCAGTAACTCGCCATTGACATAAATCAGTCGATATTTGCGGTAAAAACCATCGTTTGATTGATAGTCAATATACTCACTCACATAATAGTCTAGCTCAGGTCGCTTAGAGACGAAAATAGAAATGGACTCGAAGTCTTGAGCTTTTACGCAGTCATCTCCGCCATGACAGCCGGCTAGACGAACTAATAACGGCATGGTTAAGCCGGCCAAGCTGCTGTTCTGTTCAGCTTCAAGCAGTATTGTTCCGGTAAGCAGTCGGGTAAGAGGGGCTTTGCAGCGGGGAATGTCGGCAATTAACTGCGCAATATTTTCGCGATTGGTGTGCATAATTAACCGCGGATGATTGACAATTGGCAAGCCGAGCTGATCTACGATATGCATTGCTAGTGGCAAAAGTTCTTTACCATTATCCGCATCGGAGATCATATTGAACACTACATTAGCAGTTGCCGGCGGGAAATCGTTTTCTTGGGAGTCATTGGGCAACACGCAGTAGAATTGGCTTTTATATGCCGCATTGCTGAGCAAATAGTCGATTGGGGTGCAGCCCGCAAGCGGTGTATCAAGTAATAGCACAGTAAAATCAGCTGGGGATTTTTTTCCTGGCCAGGTGATTAGCGGCTGTAATGCCTTCGCTTTGTGGAACATTTGCTTGGCATCGGTAATTTTATCGGCGTGCATGAGTAAATTGCCAAAAGCAATATAGGTATCGGCATTGTTTGGGTTAATCTCAAGTGCGCGTTGCAAACAATATGTTGCTACATCATCTTTTCCGCCAACACCGTTTAATAGCGCTCCCAAGGTGGTTAGCACCTTGTCCGAGTTAGGGTTGATTGATAGTGCTTGTAAACAACTGGCTTGGGCTTGGTCCAGTTGTTCCAGGCTTTGTTGTGTTAGGGCTAAGTTGAACCAGGCTTCGAAATACTGCGGATCAAGGCTTAGCGCCTGCTGGAAGCAGGCTGCAGCAGCATTTAATCGACCAATATCGCGGTGCAGACTGCCGAGGTTGTTGTGAGTTTTGGCTGAATTCGGATTAATGGTTAATGATTTTTTGTAGTGGGACTCGGCTTCTGCTAGTCGCCCCTGATTAACCAGGAGAATTGCCAAGTTACTATGCGCTTCAGCGAACTTGGGATTATGTTTGAGGGCGTGACGGTAACTGGCTTCTGATTCTTCGTTGCGTTGCAGATTAAAGAGAATATGTCCAAGATCGTTGTGAACATCTGCATCAAGCGGCGATAACTTTAAAGCTTGAGACAGGGGGGTAATTGCGTCTGACAACTTCCCCTGCATGACCAATGCCTTGCCTAAGGCTTTCCAGCCTAGCAGGTTTTTAGGATAAGAAGTAGTAATGGCCTGGGCTTTCGCTGTCAATTGTTCCCAATTTCCGTTATTGAAAAGTTCAATCAGTTCATTTGCCGCAGCTATAGGGGCAATTTTATTGCTTGGCTGGCTGAGTTGTCGACTTTTATGGCGCATAGTGGATTTTGGCAGCGTACTCATTCTCAGTTTGCTAGCCTCTCAGAGTTCGTTAGGTTGAATTGGTTGCTTTCAAGTCTAGCACTACTCAGTAAATTTGCACGATTGCCTTCGCATGCCTTTAGGACGCTATAGCTAGGACTTTTTAAGGCGGATTCTTCAGAGTTTCTTTAAAATCAACTCCAAAACCAGCTTGCTGCCGAAATATGCCAGCAACAACAGGACAAAACCAATCAACGTCCACTGAATGGCAATGCCGCCGCGCCAGCCATAGCGGAATCTGCCGATCAGTAGCCCCGAAAAAATCACCCAGGCGAAGATAGATAGCACAGTTTTATGCACTAAATGTTGGGCGAAGAGATCATCTATGAAAATAAAACCACTCAGCAGAGAAACCGTTAAAAAAAACAAGCCGGCGCTTATCATCTGAAACAAGAGGGTTTCCATGGCCTGTAAGGGCGGCAGAGCCAGCATCAGGCGTTTTGGTTGATGGCTGCGGAGTTGTTGATCTTGAACAGCGAGAAAAATAGCTTGCAGCGCGGCTATGTTGAGTAGGCTATAGGCGATAATCGAGCTGAAAATGTGTGTGCTCATCTCCCAATTGTGGGCTACCAATGGATGAGTTTTTTCCGGAAATATCATGTCAAGGCCAAGCAGAATCGCAGCCAGCGGAAAAATGCCTATGCCAAGTTTTTCAACCGGTTTATCGAGGGCGGCGAACAATAGTAGCAACACAAGAAACAAGGCGACCAAGGCGGCGGCATTGAAAAAACTGAAATTAAAATCGTTGTGTTGCTGAAAAATTGTCCATAGGTAAGCGCTGTGAAAAATCACCCCTAGCCAGGCTAAAGAAAGTGAGGAGCGATGTTTTTCGCGGCCAGCAATAAGTTCCTTAATCATCAGCGCTGAAGCGCCGATGTAACTTAAAACCGAGATGATGCCTACGATAAGAATATTCATGGCTTAGAGAGTAAGGAAGAATCAAAAGGCGTTCAGAAAAGCTTATGTTAAACTAAGCAACCGGATTGTTCTAACCCGATTGTTTTACCGTTTGTAGTTCAAGTCTTGGCGTCGCTGGCTTTTGTCTGAGACGTCGGCCGTTTTTTGGAATTTGAAGTGCAAAGTGTATAGCTTTTATTAGCCCGAATCATAGAAAAATAAAGACGCAGATATGTTTGATAATTTAACCGACCGTTTAAGCGGTGCCTTAAAAAAAATTAAAGGCCAAGGCCGTCTGACCGAAGCCAATATTAAAGATACCATGCGTGAAGTGCGCATGGCTTTGCTGGAGGCGGATGTCGCCTTATCGGTAGTCGCTGATTTCATTGAGCAGGTGACGCAGCGTGCTTTGGGGCAGGATGTGCAAAGCAGCCTATCGCCTGGACAGGCCTTGATTAAGGTGGTGCAGTCCGAACTGGTAAAAACCATGGGTTCGGCAAACGAAGAATTGAATTTACGCACGCAACCGCCGGCGTTGATCTTGATGGCCGGTTTGCAAGGGGCGGGCAAAACCACGACCGTGGCTAAGCTGGGGCGGCATCTCAAGGAAAAGAAAAAGAAAAAGGTTGCGGTAGTCAGCGTCGATATCTACCGTCCGGCTGCGATCAAGCAGCTGCAAACTTTAGCTGACGATGTGGGCTTGAAGTTTTTTGAGAGCGATGCATCCGAAAACCCGATTGATATTGTTAATCGGGCTATTGACGCGGCTAAACGGCAATTCGTTGATGTGTTGATTGTGGATACCGCCGGCCGTCTGCATGTCGATGATGAAATGATGGTGGAGATCAAGGCCTTGCATGCGGCTATCAAGCCGATTGAGACTTTATTCGTGGTTGACAGTATGACTGGTCAGGACGCTGCAAATACCGCCAAAGCCTTTCATGACGCTTTGCCATTGACTGGCATCATTTTAACCAAGGCTGATGGCGATGCGCGTGGCGGGGCGGCCTTGTCAATTCGGCATATTACCGGTAAGCCGATTAAATTTATCGGGATGGGTGAAAAAACCGACGCCCTGGAGCCGTTTTATCCGGATCGTATTGCCTCGCGGATTTTGGGTATGGGCGATGTCTTATCGCTGATCGAAGATATCGAGCAAAAAGTCGATAAGAAAAAAGCCGAGCAATTAGCCAAAAAGCTGCAGAAGGGTAAAGGTTTCGATTTGGAAGATTTGCGGGAGCAAATGGTGCAAATGCAAAACATGGGTGGAATCTCCGCCATGATGGAGAAGTTGCCGGGTATGGGCGGCGTGCCGAAAGATTTAAAGAGCAAGGTTAATGATAAAGATTTGGCGCGGCAAATCGCAGTGATAAATTCTATGACTAAGCAGGAACGCCGTTTCCCCGATCTGATTAAAGGCGGTCGAAAACAACGTATTGCTGATGGTTGCGGTCAAGATCTGCAATCGGTCAATAGGATCTTGAACCAGCATAAAATGATGGAAAAGATGATGAAAAAAATCGGAAAAGGCAATATGGCCAACATGATGCGTGGCTTAAGCAGTAATATTCGCGGCATGCGGCCTTGATTTTAAAATTTGTACTTCACTTATCTATAAATTCGCGTAGAATAGATTAATTAAATTTCGATTCAATGTGAAGGTATTCAAATGGTAAGCATTCGTTTGTCCAGAGGCGGCGCTAAAAATCGTCCTTTTTATCATGTTGTGGTTACAGACAGCAGAAGCAGCCGTGATGGTCGTTATATCGAACGTCTTGGTTTTTTTAATCCTTTGGCGCGCGGTGGCGAGCAAAGATTGGTTTTAGATAGTGAGCGTGTGCAATATTGGCAAGCCAATGGCGCGCAGCCAAGTGACCGTGTCGCTCGATTGATTAAGGACGCTGTTAAAGCAGCTGCGTAATCTAAGTCGTTGGCCAATAGTGATTTTCTGAACGCCGGGCAAATATCCGGCGTTTTTGGTGTAAAAGGCTGGGTGAAAGTGTTTTCTTTTACCCAGCCGCGGGAGAACATCCTGCGCTACTCGCCGTGGATTTTACAGAAGAATAACCAAACTAAGGAAATCAAAGTTGTTGGCGGCCAGCGTCAGGGAAGTAATGTGGTTGCCGAACTGGAGGGCGTACTTGATCGTGAAACAGCCTTGGAATTGATGGGGTGGGAGATATTTATCCGTAAGGAGCAGTTGCCAAAACCACAAGTAGGTGAGTATTACTGGGCAGACTTAATCGGACTTGAAGTCGTGACCAAAGAGGGCGTTAAACTCGGTAAAGTGGATCATCTAATGGAAACCGGCGCTAACGATGTGCTGGTGGTTATTGATGATAAAATTGAACGCTTAATTCCATTTCTGCAACCGCAGACGGTATTAAAAATCGATTTATCCGCTCGGTCTATGGTTGTAGATTGGGATCCCGATTTTTAATGGCGTAATATGCGCTTTGATGTCGTCAGTCTTTTTCCCGAAATGGTACTGTCTGCTGCATCCAATGGTGTAACAGGTCGTGCCATTGAGCAAGGTATAGTCGGATTATCGGTGTGGAATCCTCGGGACTATACTCAGGATAGGCATCGCACGGTCGATGATAGACCTTATGGCGGCGGTCCGGGCATGGTGATGAAATACCAACCTTTGCTTGCTGCGGTAAATGCCGCAAAACAGCCGGAAATATCGGGTGGCTCCAGAGTTATTTGTTTAAGTCCGCAGGGTAAACTGATTACTCAGCAGTTAGTGCAGTCGGCAACGGCGTGTGGGCAATTAATTCTAGTCGCCGGTCGTTACGAAGGTATAGATGAGCGGTTTATTCAGTCGGTTTGCGATGAAGAATGGTCCATTGGCGATTATGTCATAAGTGGCGGCGAACTGGCGGCGTTGATCGTGGTTGATGCGGTAACCCGATTGATCCCAGGTGTTTTGGGAGATGAAGATTCGGCCAAGCAGGATTCGCATGCGGATGGTTTATTGGATTGCCCGCATTACACAAGACCGGAACAATGTGTATTAGGCAATGTTCCCGACGTGTTATTAGCAGGCCATCATGCGCAGATTAAGCGCTGGCGGTTGAAGCAATCTTTAGGTAGAACCTGGTTGCGGCGTCCGGACTTGCTGGAAAAAAAAACATTAAACGCAGAGCAAGTCGCTTTGCTGAGAGAATTTAAAACTGAAGTTGATACATTAGGGTGTGGTAATGAGTAAAATTATTGAAGAATTAGAAAATGCACAGTTGAAACAAGACGTGCCGGATTTCTCGCCTGGAGATACCGTGGTTGTGCAAGTCCGAGTCGTAGAGGGTACTCGGGAAAGATTACAGGCTTTTGAGGGCGTGGTTATTGCTAAGCGTAATCGTGGCCTGAATTCCGCTTTTACTGTGAGAAAAATTTCGCACGGTGTCGGTGTGGAGCGGGTATTTCAAACTCACAGCCCAGCCGTCGGCAGTATCGAAGTTAAGCGTCGTGGCGATGTACGCCGCGCCAAACTTTACTATTTGCGTGATTTGACAGGTAAAGCGGCACGGATTAAAGAAAGACTTTCTTAATCTTTTTTGGAGAAAAGGGCGGCCTTGGCCGCCTTTTTTTTCACCGTTAACCTTTGCAAGTAAGTGGTTTCAGCGCATGCAGTGTAAGTGAGCGGGAATGAGTAACTCGGCAAAGATTATCGAGGCTTTTATCAATGCGTTGTGGTTGGAGTTTGGATTAAGCGACAATACCTTGTCTGCATATAGCAGCGATCTAAGGCAATTTGACGCGTGGCTCAAAGCAAAAACATTGCTTGAAGCGACAGAAGTAGATATATCCGGGTTTTTGCAGTTTCGGCAGCAGCAGGGAACCTCCAGTCGTTCTGCAGCGAGAATACTATCGAGTTTGCGACGGCTGTACGGGTATTTATTGCGGGAAAGCAAGATAGTCAGCGATCCAACCCGCTTAATTGACGCCCCGCGCTTGGGGCTCTACTTGCCGGGTTCCCTGTCCGAAGCCGATGTGGAGTTATTGTTACACGCACCCAATACTATCCATGCCTTAGGCTTTAGAGATAGAACCATGCTGGAATTGCTCTACGCAACGGGCTTGCGGGTTTCGGAATTGGTAGCGCTGACTTTTCAGCAGGTTAATTTTCGCCAAGGTTGTTTAAGGATTAGCGGCAAAGGCGATAAAGAGCGTTTGACGCCGTTTGGTGAAGAGGCGATGGAGTGGTTGGAGCTGTATGTGGGCGGTGCGCGACAGCAGATATTGGGCGCAAGACAAAGCGACGCCATTTTTATTACTGCACGTGGCGGGAGTATGACAAGGCAGGCATTTTGGCATATCATAAAACGTTATGCGAAACAGGCCGGCATCAACAAGCATTTATCGCCGCACACTTTGCGCCATGCCTTTGCTACGCATTTGTTAAATCATGGCGCAGATTTGCGGGTTGTGCAAATGTTATTGGGGCATGCGGATTTATCTACGACGCAAATTTATACGCATATTGCCCAGCAGCGCCTAAAAGAACTGCATACTAAATATCATCCTAGAGGTTAAGCATGACATCATTGATTCATCCAAGCGCATGCATCGGCGCAAATGCTGTTTTAGGCACAGGCGTGGTCGTTGGGCCGTTTGCGGTCATAGAAGATGGTGCAGTTCTCGGTGGCAACTGTCAAGTGGGCGCACATGCGGTAGTTCATGGCAAAGTGAGGATGGGCGAAGGCAATATTCTACATCCTCACGCCGTATTAGGCGGTTTGCCGCAAGATCTGGGTTTTAAACCACAAACCGTTTCCTGGCTGGAAATTGGTGATCGCAATGAATTTCGTGAAGGTTTTACCGCTCATCGCGCCACTATGGTCGAAGGCGCTACCCGCATCGGTTCGGATTGCTATTTTATGAATAACAGTCACGTGGCGCATGATTGCTCGGTGGGCGATAAAACAATTTTCGCGAATAATGTCGCCATCGGCGGTTTTGTTGAGGTTGGTAATAACGTATTTATGGGTGGCGCAGTGGTTGTCCACCAATTTTGTCGGATAGGTTCTTACGCTATCGTCCAAGGTACTACCGGCATCAATATGGATGTGATACCCTTTATGCTGATTGGTGGGCGGCCTGCCAAGCATTATCGGCTTAACATTGTTGGCTTAAGACGCGCCGGCATCGTTGGCGAAAATTACAAAGTGTTATCTGCGGCTTTTCGGTTATTAAAAAATAAAAAAAGCTTGGATGCATTGCAATCAACGGAAGAACTGCAATACTTACAAAACTGGTTAGCGGGCGAATCCAAACGTGGTTTGCACGGTTTTGTGGATATTACCAATTGACTTTAATTGCTTCTCGGCTAAGATGAGTGGTAAAAAAATTCAAATCAGCAAGGTCAGCAAAATTCTCAGCTATGAAAATTCATGTAATCGATAATACCGGGCAGATGCAGCCGCAATTGTTAATGACGGAGGCTGACGTTACTTTTTTTAATGATGAGATTTTGGCTCTGAACGCGGTCGAAAAGCAATTGCCTGGATTAATATTGTTGAACTTTGCTTTGCGCAGTGAAGAAACGGCTACGTATATAGAACTGCTGTTGGCACAGTCTCCGACAAGCTGTATCGTAGTTATTGGCACAGAACTAAGTGATAAGCAGATACTTGACTGTCTGGTTGCCGGGGGCAAGGGTTATCAGAATATTCGAGACTTACCGCAATATATAGAGAAAATTATCAAAGCAATAGCTATGGGCGAGGCCTGGATTACCAGGCGCATGACCGCCTACTTGCTGGACTACATTCGCACTCAAAATTTAGCCATGCCAAATAATTTGGCTGCTTATGCACTTTCTAGCGAGCCCTCGCTTCCTCATTAGGCCTTGTTCCTGGCAAAAAAAGCTTGATGATAGCGAAGTTGCCTCCAAGTAAATTAGGCCGCATCCCTGTGAAAAAAGCCAACTAAAGCCCAATCTGTACCGGTCGATTGCGATTGACTATCCATTCGCTCCAAGAGCCGACATACAATCTAGAACCGCTCAGGCCAGCCACTTCCATCGCCAGCAGATTATGGCAGCCGGTGACGCCGGAACCACACATATGCACTACTTGTTCAGCAGGCAAGGAATTCGTAAGGCTTTTGAACTGTGCTTGTAATTGTTCGGCCGGCAAAAAAAGTCCATCTTTAGATAAATTTAATTGAAATGGCCGGTTTAAGGCTTTAGGAATATGTCCAGCGATGGGGTCGATAGGCTCCTGTAAGCCCTGAAAGCGTTCCGTGGTTCTGGCGTCGATGAGTGTGATACGATGAGTCGCCAGGCCGTCTTCAACTTCTCGGGCGCTAAGCCATTGCTTAGGGTCAAGATAACTACGAAATTGACTGGGGCTAACTTTTGGTAAAACGGTCGTCAGTGGTAAGCCAAGTTTTTGCCAATGGCGAATACCGCCATCCAATACGGCTACCTGCTCGTGCCCCATGCAACGTAACAGCCACCACAACCGTCCGGCGAAGGCGCCGCCGGCGTCATCGTAGACGACCACTTGGCTACGATTATTCACTCCCCATAGGCCTAGTTGTTTTGCCAGGCTGGAAAAATTCGGCAATGGATGGCGACCGGTATAACTTTTGACCGGAGCGGATAAATCCCGATGCAAATCTGCATAACGTGCGCCGGGAATATGCGTTTGCCGGTAAGCCTTGCCGCCGGCTTCGCAATCCGCCAGCGAAAAGCGGCAATCGAAGATCATCCAATTACTGTTGTCGAGTCGCTCGGCTAAAGCGGTTGCGGGAATTAGGGTTTTATACGCCATGATTAAGCTCCAGAATGATTTTACCAATATGTTGATTACTTGCCAGCCGAGCGTGGGCTAGCTCTGCATCCGCGAGTGGGAAGCGGCTGTCAATGACCGGGCTGATGGTGCCGCTGGTTAGCAAGGGCCAAACCTTCTCCAGTAATTGCCGGGCAATGCCGGCTTTGAAGCTTACATCCCTAGATCTTAAGGTTGAGCCGGTGAGCGTTAGGCGTTTGTGCATGATTGTCCAAAGATTAATTTCGCTGACAGCGCCGTTTTGAATCGCTATTTGCGCCAAACGGCCTTCAATAGCAAGGCATTTTAAATTTCGCGGAAAATAATCGCCGCCTATCATGTCGAGGATGACATGCACGCCTTTACCGCCAGTCAGGCCGTGAATGCTTTCGACAAAATCCTGTTGTTTATAATCGATGGCGGCATCAGCGCCGATTTCCAAGCAGCGCCGGCACTTTTCCGGGCTGCCGGCGGTCACATAGATTCTGCTGCCGAAAGCCTTTGCCAACTGAATGGCTGCCGTACCTATGCCGCTAGCGCCGCCATGCACCAGCAGAGTCTCTCCGGGCAGTAAATGCGCGCGCGCAAAAACATTGCTCCAGACGGTGAAAATGGTTTCTGGTAGAGCTGCGGCTTGCACAAAACTAAAGTTTTGGGGGATAGGCAAACAACAGGCGGCATCCGCCAGACAATATTCGGCATAGCCGCCGCCGGTGACCAGCGCGCAGACCTGGTCACCGGGTTTCAGAGTACTCACCTTCGTGCCGGTTTCCACCACGGTTCCGGCGATTTCCAGGCCGAGAATTTCCGATGCGCCCGAAGGAGGTGGATATAAGCCCTGGCGTTGCAGGAGATCGGGGCGATTGACGCCGGCTGCGGCAACCTTGATTAAAACCTGCGCCTCGTTGGGCGTGGGTTGCGGGTATTTAGCCAGTTCGAGGCGATTGCCGTCGGCAGTTGCAAGTATTTTAATTGCGCGCATGATGAGGATAATTTTACACTGTTAAGGATTATTATTTTATACGGTGGAATAAATAGTCAGAGTTCGCTATCTGCTTAGTCATCACACTTAAGAATCGATTTATAATGCTTTTGCTACAAAACTTGGAACTTTTCAGCGAAAAAAGTCGATTTTGTAGGATGTGCCGGCGTAAGGAGGTGCATCGGTCGCGAATGATGCGCCGCCCGTTGGTTGGCACATCCTACAGGAAATTTCTTTAAATCAAAAAAACGCAATGAATAGTGACCAAAATTTTATTTAAATTTAAAACAGCAGGATAAACAACACATGATACGGGTAGGCATAGTAGGCGGCACGGGGTATACCGGTGTGGAATTATTACGGATATTGGCATTGCATCCGGGCGTCGAAGTGGCGGCGGTTACCTCCCGAGCCGACGCCGGGCAACGGGTTGATCAACTTTACCCCAGTTTGCGCGGCTTATATGATTTGCAGTTTACCCTGCCGGATGCGGAAAATTTGCGCCATTGCGATGCGGTGTTTTTTGCCACGCCTAACGGCACGGCGATGACAATGGCGGCGGAATTGATGGCTCACGGCGTAAGAGTGCTGGATTTATCCGCTGATTTTCGTCTCAAGGATGTTTCGGAATGGGAGAAATGGTATGGCATGATGCATGCGGCTCCAAATTTGCTAGCCGAAGCGGTATACGGCCTGCCGGAAGTCAATCGCCAACAGATCATGCAGGCGCGCTTAATCGCGTGTCCGGGCTGTTATCCCACCGCCGTGCAACTGGGCTTTTTGCCGCTGCTGGAAAGCAGGGTGGTCGATGCTGAGCATCTGATTGCCGATGTTAAATCAGGCGTTAGCGGCGCCGGTCGCAAAGCGGAAATTTCGTCTCTAATGAGTGAGGCGGGGGAGAGCTTTAAAGCGTATGCGGTGAGTGGTCATCGACACTTGCCGGAAATAAAACAGGAACTAACAATTGCGGCCGGACAGGCGGTTGGTTTGACGTTTGTACCGCATTTGACGCCGATGATACGCGGCATTCATGCCACGCTGTATGCGCGGTTAAACAGCCAGGTTGATCTACAGGCTGTATTTGAGCAGCGTTATCTAAATGAACCTTTCGTGGATGTGTTGCAGGCCGGCAGCCACGCCGATACCCGGAATGTGCGTGGCGGCAACCGTTGTCAAATCGCCGTTCATCAGCCGCAAGGCGGGGATACTGTGGTGATATTGTCGGTGATTGACAATCTGGTCAAAGGCGCCTCCGGGCAGGCGATACAGGCGCTTAACCTAATGTTTGGCTTGCCGGAGAGCTTAGGTCTAGAGACAGTGGCCTTGTATCCTTGATGTGCAAAAAAGCAGGGTGATGTCGGTGCTTTTGGAAGAGTTATATGTTATCCGCATGTTAAAAACTCAGGCCGATTTCCGCCCAGCCTCTTACCGAATCAGTGGTTCCAATCAGTGCGGGTGTCGGTCCAAACGGTGCGGCAACATACGCTTTGGCGTATAAATTGCTTTTTAATACCCAGTCGATTTTTGGACTTAGCCAATTCAGACCGGCGCCGGCCCCGCTCAGGGTGGCGTTATTCGGTCCTCCACTCCAGGCATGAGCGTTAACCACGACATAGGCGCTGTCTACAAAGGCCACGGCAGTCCAACGTCCAAAGCCAAAATCATCCAGTTGGTGACGGAATTCGGCCGTGCCGATATAGCCGGTATCGGCGGTAATAGCGCCCATGTCATAGGCGCGCACCGTATACGGTCCGCCAACGATCATTTTTCTTGAGGAATCCAGATTATCCATGGCCCATTGCCCGTTAAGCGCCAAATAGAGTTGATCACGTAAGCTTAGGGCTTGAATACGCGTGAAGTTAGCATTCCACTTGGAGAACAAGCCTTGAGTTTTAGCGGTAGTTGCATTGGCAATTAGTGCTTCTGAATTATCAAAACTCAAATTACCGGCTGTCCAAGTCAAGTTCCAGGTGTTTTTATTCCAGTTATCGCTATCTGAAACAGCGATGTGGTTGAATAGCTGGTCCAATTTATCGCCGGAAAGGCTAAGGGTGCCGAAATCAAGATGTCTAAAAGTATTGATTTCACCGACGCCGATTTTATCTCTTAAGTCCACATGGTTATAGTCTATACGGCCAAAGAGATTAAAATCTCTACTTCGAATTAACGGATGTTTCGCCCAAATGTTGCCGATTTGCGCGTCGCCTGTCGCGTTAAGTGCAGACAAAGTGCCGTTGATTTGGTATTGCAGTGCGGTATAGGCCACGCCTGCCCGAGTGCCTTGGCCGTTAACCAATGTCTCGTAGCTGAGGTTGCCATAGTCCATGCCTTCTCCAGTGCTGAGGCCGCCGATGCTGAGGACGTCGCCATGGTGCAGAGGGTTATAGATATTGAAGTTAGCGCTGCCTCTGGTGCTACCGGTATAACGGTTGCCGTAATTGTCCGCCTGTAAGTTGCCGGATACATTCTGCAAGGTATTGCTTGTAGTTTCCAAATTGCTGGTACCAAAGGTTTCTCCTGGCTTGAGCACGCTAGTGTTGCTGAGACCTGGTATATCGGAAAGCAGATACAGGTCGTTATTTAACTTGGGCAAATCTATAATTTGGCCGCTTTTCAGGTTGGAGAGTGTGTCTTCCAGTAGGCTGGTGTCAACTTGACTGTGGTTGTTAAATAAAATTTTACTGTATTTAACTTCTAGGACGTCTATACGCACTAAACCCTTTTGTATATCCTGCTCAGGGATATAGGCTTGAGACACAATAAAGCCATGATTGTGATAATAATCGGTGATACGGGCGGCCAATCCTTGCAAGCCGGTTAAAGTGATGGCCTTACCTTCTGCGTCCGCTACCAAGGCATGCAATGTAGGTGTATCGATTTTTTCATTGCCGAAAATCGAAATGCTTTTGATTTCAAAAGTCACTTCTGGTTGCGCCTTTTCTTTGCTTGCAGCATGGCCTGCTTCCTCGATTTTTAAGCCGGTTTCGTTAGAGGCAGGAGGCAGTGGTGTAGCGGGTTGAATTTGCTGCAATAAGTTTCCGACATTTGGTGTCGTGGGCTCAATAGCCAGTGCAAGCGGTGAACTTACCAACAGGACAAGCGCGATTACGGTCTGCAACTCGTTACACTGCTTAGGGTTATATTTCATCTTCATGCTCTTCGCCTTGAAATTTAAAGAGTTGTTCATCTTGAGTGGGATTATTGGGAACCAAATTGGCCGGAGCTGAGGCTACTCCGGATTTGTCACCTTCATTCTGTATTGGTTTGTCCGTTGAAACCAGATTGTAAGAATTGCCCAATTGATTATTTAGGAAGCCGACACCTGATTTAATCTGATTATTAAGTTTTTGTTGAAAAAATAAGGCTGAAGGGATATTCGGTAATATTGGCGAATTTATCGTTGTACTATTAGTATTGCTGACTGTTCCCGAATCATGTTCACCTATCAGTTCACCGCTATTATTTGCTCCAGTTACCTTGCCTGTAGCATAAGTATTGGTTACTGATGCATCGACAGTGGCGCCATTGTTGACACTATCGATATTTTGGCCTATCAGTCCGCCAACGTAGTCTGAGCCGGTAACGTTGCCGGTTGCATAGCTGACGCTGACCTGGCCGAAATTTTCGCCTATTAGACCGGCAACTTGGTTTTGGCCGGTGACGCCGCCAGTAGCATGGGTAACGGAGATGCTGCCGGAATTTGCCCCTATCAGTCCGCCAACGAAGTCCGAACCATTGACTGCGGCTGTTGCATAACTGTTGCTAACCGCTCCGTCGCTATAGCCAACCAGTCCGCCGACATAGCTGGCGCCGGTCACGCTGCCGGTGGTATAGCTGTTGTTAACAATGCCGCCAAGATCGTTATAGCCGACCAGTCCACCAGTAAAGTAGCCGCCCTGGATATTGGCGTTACTCAGTCCGGTGTTTTGAATTTGAGAACCGTTGACCGTATATCCAAATAAGCCGACAAAACTGCTGTTGGGGTTATTGATGTTGAGGTTGCTGATGGTATGCCCCAGGCCATCAAAAACGCCAGAGAAAGGCGTGTTTGGCGTACCGAGTGGCGTAAATCCTTGGTTGTTATTCCAGTTCGTTGTTACCGACGCATTAATATTGGCGCCCAACACATAATTACCGGTTAAGCCGCCGTTGATCCCTTGTAGATCGGTTTTGGTCATGCTGCCGGCTGAACCCAAACTGTCTATCACTGTATAATTAATGGGTGTTCCATTCGAACCTAGTGTCGTGCTGAAATTTTGCCCGGCGGGAAGGTTGACTTGAACGCCTGCAGCTAAATAATAGTTGCTGGTATTGTTAGCTGTAACAGCGCCTTGTCCATAATCCAGCGCCAATTTAGCGGTGCTGGACGCGATGGGCGTGGGATTAAGATTGGCGTTGAAATAGATATTATTCTGTGCGTTGAGCGTAAGTTGGTTGGCATTCCATGCTACAACATCATTGACATTGATATTTCCTTGTGTGCCAGTGGTTCCAGAATTACTCTCTATTTCTACATTACCATGGTCTAGTTCAGTAGAAAGGGTATTTCCGCTTATGTCGCCGCCTGACGCTGCGATAGTAAAATTATTCGGATCTATCAGCCACGTGCCGCTTTTGCCGTTTGCTGAGGCGGTAGTGATGTTCGCATTTTCGGCTACTTCTATCTTGGCGGCTGAAGTTTCGATGAAGCCGCCGTTACCCGTGTTTGGGGCGCTGGCGTCCAGCGTGCCGCTAACACTAACGCTGCCTGCCGTCATGCCGCCCAACAGAGAGATCACTCCGTCATGCTCCGCGACAGTGTTAGCTTCGATGACACCGGTGTTGTTGACTACGCTGGCCAGCAAGCTGTCTTTGGCGCCTGCCGTCATGATGACTTGTCCGCCATCAGCGATGATGAGTTGCTTATTTTCCGCCAGATTATTCAGCGTGCTTTGATCAACCTGTATTTTCACCAAGCCGGCGCCGTTAAAGCTTAAGGTTATGCCGCTGCCTGCGGCCAGTGCCACAGTGCCGAGTTGAGCGGTGATGATGCCTTGATTGCTGACTTGGTTGCCGATCAGCGCTACGTAGCCGCCTGGTGCGGCTGTAATCGCTCCTTGGTTGACAATGCCGCCTTGACCAGTGCCGCTAAAGCTCTGGGTATTTGTACCCAGACTAGTGTCATTTATGTTCAGAGTCGATGCAACCAGGCCACCGACATTGACCTGTGCACCCGGGCCGAACACGATGCCGTTGGGGTTGATCAAATAGACTTGGCCGTTGGCGTTGAGTTGTCCAAAAAACTGCGTACCGTTAGTATCGGCAATCCGGTTAACGGCTATGGCGCTGGCGGATGGTTGGACGAAGTTAACGGTCTCCTGATGGGAGGTGTTGAATGTTTGCCAATTTATGGAAAGGTTCTGGCTGGTTTGGTCAATCGTGGTCACGTTGCCGGAATGCGTTATTTGTCCAGTCCCGCTAGACACCACTCCGCCGCTAGGCTCAGCGTAAGTTAGGGGTGAAAAGGCCAAAAAACATAGGTTAATCAGCGCTTTTCGCCGGTTTGAACATTGTTTGGATTTTTTTCCGGTAATGGCGATAGCCAGTTGAGTTTTAGGGTGTCTAGATAATAACTGCTTGCTAATATTCATTGCGGCCTGAGTACACATGGTGAATCCAAATTTAATTTGAGACTAACTGACTGTTGAAAAATCGCTCCAATTCAGCATTTGCATAACCATTAAAGATTTAGTTGTTATCCAAAATGCGCTTTTAAAACTACTTTATGTAGAAAGTAAATAAGGTACGGCGCAGTTGATGGTCTTATTGTGAACGTTTTAAGATTTTAAGGCTATTACAAGCCATTAAACTTTATCATAAACGCTGTTATTTAAACTTTAAAGGCATAGTTGTTATAGGGCTTCAGGTGAGCATAACACACTTTATAGACTAGCTTACAGCATCACTACGAAAAATGCAAAGCCCGAGAGGTCAAGAAACTGAGCCTAAGTGATTATATGGCTTGCTTCCAAGGGCGCAGGCCGGATTTGGCAATGGGTGATCTTTCATTCCCGCTTATGTTCGAGCGGGAATATATTAAAAGCTTTAGCTGCAGATCTGGCTTAGCTTAGCTATAAGCCTGTTTCAACTTACCTAATTCTTTCAGTTTGCATCTCGTTCCACTGCGGTTGCGCGGTAAAAAATGTTTTAAAATAAGGCATAAAACTGGCTGTGATCGGTATTGAGTAAAAGCAGTACATGGCTGCCGCTTCGCCGGTAGATACCTTAAAAATCCACTGTGGCATGTAAAGTGTCATTATTGCCATGCTGAAATGATACCAGGCGATTTTTTTGTTGTTTTTCCAGACAAAGCCGCTCAATGCCAAAGCAAAAAAAGAACCGTGGGTGACCAAGGTGCCGTAGGCGCTGGATATGGCGTAGCCAATATGATATTTGCCCATAAACAAACAGGACATCATGTTGCCGATAAACTTAGGTTTAAAATTCAAAAGTTGCCATTCGTTAGGTAAAAAACTACATATCAGAAATAAGCTGCTTAAGGTTACGCCGATGAACGTAGCTTTTGTTAATGCTTTGGGGTCGGATGAATATGTCGCCAGAGCAGGCATGATGGCAAAAGCTTGGAGGGCGATGTGGTAAGTTGATAATTCGCTGAGAAAAAGATTGGTCCCGTAACCGCATTGATCGGCGACCGGGTAGGCGAAATATTGAATAAATTCCATCAGTGAAAAATGGAAAATTGCATAGGCACGGGCGGCCCGTACCCAAAAAGTCTCGTCTTTATCCATGAAAGTCGTTGTTGCCGCTGCCAGACCGACTAAGCCTAAACCCAAGGACATATTTGCACTAAAACACATAGTTAACCCGTAATTTATTGATTATATGATAGTAATTTTTTAAGAGCCTGTGATTTTGGACAATTAGTCGCAGGCTCGACACAAAAATTTCAGGTATTTTACTTAAAAATGCAGCCGAGTATAGGCTTACCGTTTAGCAAGGGTCTGATTCTTTATAAAAAACCTTGCTAAATGGTCAAGGCTTTCCAGTCTAATTTATCTGTTTTTAGTACATAAGATTCAATGACGGTGCTGAAGAGTTAGCTACTAGCTTTGCCCCATCTAAAAATCCGACTTATACTGATGTCTTTTTTAACTTACCAGTGAATGTTAAACATGAAAAAGCGGCTTATCCTGCTCCTAATTGCAGTAACAGCGCAGGCTTGTACCTCCTTAGCCGTTAAAGGGCAGTTACAAAATTCGACGGAGACATTTACCGGTAGCGTGAGCAACGAGATTAATGGCAGTGGTTTGTTAAAGCTGATTTCTTCAAAAGGCGCAGTTTGCGATGGTTTGGTTGACTATTTCGAATACGAGCATGGTCGAGGCGTATTAAGCTGCGATGACGGACGTAAGGGGCCGTTTGAATTACAGGCTTCAGGGTCTTCCGGGACTGGTTATGGCAGTTTGGGGAGTGAGCAATTTAACTTTTCCTTTGGATTTTAAGTTTGTAAGCCTTTGGAATTCTACGCGGGTCTTTCTTAAGTGAGTAAATTTTCCGACTTTTGACAACTTCGGCTTTTGTACTCGCATAGCCGGGCGCGTACAATATAAGTTTGGCTTGCGAACCGGATACCCTAATGACAGAGCAACACGACACCACGCCGGATTGGCGGCGGCAACTGACTCCCGAGCAATTTTATGTTTGCCGAGAAAAGGGCACTGAACCGGCTTTTACCGGCAAATATACGGATTGCACGGCAAGCGGCACATACCATTGCGTGTGCTGTGGGAAGGCTTTATTTTCTTCGGAACACAAATTTCATTCAGGTTGCGGCTGGCCAAGCTTTTGGAGTCCGTTACATGCCGAGAGCCTGCAAGAGCATGTAGATAATAGTCATGGTATGCGCCGTGTCGAAGTCACTTGCCGAAACTGCGACGCCCATCTCGGCCATGTATTCCCGGATGGGCCGCCGCCTACCGGTCTGCGTTACTGCATTAATTCTGTCTCTATCGTGCTGAAAGAAGAAGTATGACTGCTCATCGTCAAGCGCAAGAGTTACTGGATTTTATTGATGCCGCGCCTAGTCCTTGGCATGCGGTAACCGCCATAGAAGAACGTTTGCAAGCCTATGCGTTTCAGCGCCTGGATGAAAACAGCAGTTGGCAGTT
>CAVPMI010000034.1:0-67612 GCA_963705975.1 uncultured Pseudomonadota bacterium | reverse complement strand
GTGCGCCCAGTTGGAGAAATTAGGCCGTCGTGACTGGCTGGACAGTGATTTTGCGTTGTTGAATAACCAGGAACTGTACCAACTATCTCCGGAAAACGCCTGGTTGAAAGTGCGTGGCAAGAACAAGCTGACCGGCAAGCAATTATCCATAATGCAAGCCTTGACCGAGTGGCGGGAGCGCACTGCGCAGGAAGAAAATAAACCGCGCAGTTGGCTGCTTAGCGATGATCTGTTAATGGAATTGGCAAAGTTGCAGCCGGTCACTTTGGCTGAACTGGCAAAAATCCGCAATATTAACGAACGCTCGGTAAACCGCTATGGCAAAGTGTTATGTGAATTGGTAGACACAGCCCGACAGCACCCGCCCAAGCCTTTAAATGAAAAAGACCGACCCGCTAAAAAAACCCAACAACACGAAGCAGTGCTGGATGTTTTAAGCTCGGTGGTCAGAATTAGGCGGAAGAAAACTCCTTGAATCCCATCATCCTGGCTACGCGCAAGGATTTGGAGGAGTTGTTGTTCGAGGAAGAAGATTGTCTGTTGCTGCAGGGTTGGCGCTACAAAATGGCTGGCCGCGAGTTACAGGGATTGTTACGTGGCGAATATACGCTGAGTTTGAAACCGGATTCGGTGTCGATTAATAAGGTTTAGTGCTACACGTTAAAAAGTCATCGTATGTTAAGACTATTGGCGGCTTTTTTCCTTCGTTCAACAATACGGAGATAACGCTATGAATATACATCCGCGCCCAGACCATGAGTTAGCGATACAGGAAGCCATAAGAGCGGGTTTAATAAATAGTGATGTAGATGCTCTTGATATTGGAACGGATGACGCTAGAGATGCTATGGATAGGCGGGTGGAGTTTAAGTTGTTGACTTGTGGTGGGTAGGATAAGTTGTTGCGTAATCTTGCGTAGAGGTCTTCTCGCTCCCCGGATTGTGCCGCCGGGGTTTCCTCCAGAAGACGCCGCAAGTACGTTCATGTAGGCTTAGATCCAGCATTAACCACAGGGATGTGGTGTATGCGGATATTGCAGGAGCAAAATATCCGTCCATGCTGGATATACTTCTTCCGGAAACCCCGGCGGCACAATCCAAAGTTGTCGAATATTCAGGTTTTGTGGTGTAAGAACTTTTGGATTTGGCTTTGGTAGAAATTTATATTTGTTGAATTTTTAAAAGCCTAAAAAGACGTTCGCAGTTTGACTGGCTGCATTAAAGTTGGTCAATAATTATGAACCTTATGTTTTGTCTTGAGTTAGAATGGAACAACATGATAAACATGCTTTATTGGCATATTTATTCACCTGAAATTAGTTATGGTTACAGACCGCTGTCGGCCAACAAGGGACATTCAAAGATTTGCGCGAATGGCGGCAGTAAAACCGAAAGCAGTCGTTTAATATTGGAATTAGGGCAAAGCCCCGAAGGCTATCGGTCTCAACGACTTTCTATGAGGTTTCTAAGTCATACCAGGCATTCCAACAATGCAGCCTCCAATTGTCCCTATATCATTGGCTACATCGAAACCAAGATAGCTGAGGAATTGGTTTGGACTAGGCCTGCATAGAGAATAAACATAAAAACCGAGTTGGTTACATATTCCAAGTTGGGGGTGCCCACCTATGCTACAGTGCTGTGGGGAACTAATTTCTGCCTCAATTACTCTTTTTGGTACCCTCCACCATGCGATACCTGAGCCATACATCTCCCTTTCAGTTTCTATTTGACTTAGTATTCTTTTTTTGTCAGCACCAAGCAGAAGAACAAAATTATCCAGAGTTTGCCCATCCGAGTAGACTTCTGATTTGTACACAATGCCAGCGTCACTAGACTGTGGAAGTAAATGGTATATCTTCAGCTTATGCTCAAGAGTGCAGAATCCAACTATCGCGATTTCACATAGCGCAGCAGCACCGGAAGAAACAGATAGCTGAGATACGTAAAGTCGAATTAAGCGACCAGCAAATTCTACGATATCATCTAGGGATGGCAATTGATGTATAAAATTAAGCCTAGATAGACAAGTAGTTAGTACTGCATTCAAATTAAGTCCAACAAGAGAACTCCCTGCATACGCCAATCCAATGTCTGATCGATAGATTTGCTTATCAAAAAACCCAGAAAGTCCTGGAGCAAAGCATATGACTGGAATAGAAAATATTTTTGCTCCAGATTCTAGCAAAGAGGTATTACCCGAAGATATCTTGCTGTCTCCGCATACCCATATTGAATGATTTTGCTGCTCTTGATTGAACCAGCATGCAATAGTTGTCACCACAGTCTCCTAACAAGGAACATAGAATTAAATAACGGGGATAACCGTGCGCCGGATGATCGTAGAGTGTGGTGAGTTTATGAACCGCACCAATCGCAAACAATGCGGTGCATGTTGTTTGCCGCATCCCATCCACGGGTTGTTCATTACCGCAAGTGGACACAGAAAGCACGTAGGATGGGTAGAGGCGCTAGCCGAAACCCATCAAACAAATGAATGTTAAGTGATGGGTTTCGCTTCGCTCTACCCATCCTACATTGCATCATTATTCTATCACCAATGCTCGAAATCCGTGCTAAAGCTGCCATTCGAATTTTTAATGCAATGGCAGCAAAGGGTCGTTAGTTGCAATTAGATTTGAATTTAATTTTCAAATCAGAGAACAATCCATGTTTTAACCCTAAATACACGAATGTATTGATTTTTAATAAGTATAAATAACCGCAGGATTTATAAAACAATACGCCGATTTTGCACTGCAAGTGCGCGCTGAAGTCGTTCATTACCTTATATTGGTTTAAATTGTACATCATTTGACGACCAATTTGGTTTTTGTGTATTGTCATACAGCCGTTAGGCCTGCTTCAATTTTTTTAACCGGTAAAATCAGCAGTTCACCCTCAACTTTCTATCATTAACCGTTACAGGGTTTCATTATCTCAAATATTGCGGATAATTCACCTCAGCTAAAAAACTTAAGTAAAACGACAATAGCTTTTCAATAACAGAACAGTTTAAATTTTGGGGCTCGAAGGCAAGGTCCTGAGATTTTGGGGTCGGTGAGGGTTTCAGAGGTGTCGCCGGCATGGATGCCGGTGCCAAGCACACATGGATGTGCTCGCTGCGTCCTCTGTAAGCCTTGCCGATTCCAAAATCGTTGGTAACCGGTAACTTAAATTACTTCAAAAGTTTAATGTTTTTCTTATCGTTATTTAGCTAAGCAGTCTACAAGACCAGTTAGTCTTAAAGCAAACTATTGGCTATAGGCAATAGCGTCCTAATGAAGAAAAGGATTAGTTAAAAAGTACAAGCGGGATTCTTCCAATGGTAGGAACGCAGTCTTCCAAACTGAGAACGCGGGTTCGATTCCCGCATCCCGCTCCAATCAAGAAATCAGGGGTAACAAGAACCGCAATTAATTGGTTTAACTTCCCTCAGTGGTTCGTAATTATAATTTTCAGCTGAAGTCGAGCTTTTAGTAAATTAAATTGCCTGAACACAGCGTTCATCATTATGACGCGGATTATTCACGTAATCACTTACTAGCGTTAGCGTCATAGCCTGGTAAGCCTGATTGTGCAATAATTGCAACGCCGTATTTTCATCAGCATTTTTATCCAGCCACTGCCGATAAGCGTCTGCCGGAATAATGACGGGCATACGCTGATGGATAGGCTGCATCAGTTCTGCGGCGGCTGTGGTGATGATCGTACAAGAGTAGAGGGTTTGCTGTTCATGCTGCCAATGTTCCCATAGACCGGCAAAAGCAAAAACTTGGCCGTCTTGTCTATGTATATGAAATGCTTGTTTAGAGGTCTCTAATTGCTGCCACTCATAAAATCCGGTGGCGACGATTAAGCACCGGCGCTTATGGAATGCAGCTCGAAACGAGGGTTTTTCTGTTACGGTTTCGGCTCTGGCGTTGATCAGATGATGGCTGTTTTTGTCGTCTTTGGCCCATGACGGTACTAAGCCCCAAAACAAATTCACGGTCTTTAGTGATTTGTCCTCCAGTTCCACAATGCATAAAATCTTTTGGGCAGGCGTGATGTTATAGCTTTTTTCAAAGCGCGGCAATCGCTGCAACTCAAAATGCTCTGCTATTTGTTCCGGTGATGCTGTTAAATCGAAGCGACCGCACATGATGAGTTAAATTTAACCCCATTATTTCCAGCCCTGAAACCACTGATCAACTTTAGTCAATTCACACCAAGGCATGATAAAGCTGCGATTGGAATAAACCGCTTCAAGCTCAATATGTTCAAGCGGCATAGTTGCCAATTCGGGTGCAACAAGCTTAGTGACAATAAAATGCTTTTCCTTGTTTTTAGGACTGACGGCAGTCCATTTGGAAAACAGTAGTTTTTTCGGATTCAGATGGCGCGTTGTTGGCATAGGCAAAATCTGCGTTCCCACGTGGTACGTGGGAACGATTAGCAATCAAAAAAATTAACGCGGTAAATCCGAATGCCCCATCAAAAACTCATCCACTGCCCGCGCACATTGCCGGCCTTCGCGAATAGCCCAAACCACTAGCGATTGACCGCGCCGCATGTCGCCGGCGGCAAACACTTTGTCTACCGAGGTGCGATAGTCTTCGGTATTCGCGGCGACGTTTTTGCGGCCGTCGACAGCCACCGCCAATTCCGCCAATAAACCTTCCTGCACCGGGTGCTCAAAGCCCATCGCCAGCAGCACCAAATCCGCTTTCAGAGTAAATTCACTGCCGGGGATACCTTCGCTAGTCCAGCGGCTATCCACGTTTTTCCATTCTAAGCGCCGGCACTGGATTTCCTTAACTTGGCCGTTTTCGCCAAGACAAACCATCGTTTCCACTGACCAATCGCGTTCGCAGCCTTCCTGCTGCGAACTGGAGGTGCGGAGCTTATTCGGCCAATGCGGCCAGGTACCGAGTTTGTTTTCTTTTTCCGGTGGTTTCGGCAGCAATTCCAATTGGGTGATAGAAGCCGCGCCTTGCCGGATAGAGGTGCCGATGCAGTCGGAGCCGGTGTCGCCTCCGCCAATGACAATCACATGCTTGCCGGTAGCAGAAATGCGTTCGGCTTCAGGTATGTCATCACCCAACACCAATTTGGTTTGTTGGGTGAGAAAATCCATCGCAAAATGCACGCCATTGAGTTCCCGGCCAGGCACTTGCAAATTACGCGGTTTTTCAGAGCCGCCGGCCAATACTACCGAATCATAGTCGGCCAGCAATTGCTGAGCGGAAATGTCTTTACCTACCCAGGCGTTAGTGCGAAATTCCACGCCTTCGGCTTCCATTTGCGCCATGCGCCTATCAATCAGCGCTTTTTCCATCTTAAAATTAGGAATGCCGTAACGCATCAGGCCGCCGATGCGGTCATTTTTCTCAAACACCGTAACGTTATGCCCCGCTCTGGCTAATTGTTGCGCGCAAGCCATACCCGCTGGACCGGAACCGACGATAGCAACGCTTTTGCCGCTGCGATGCGCCGGAATCTGCGGATGAATCCAGTCGTTTTCCCAGCCTTTGTCAACAATAGCGCATTCTATGGTCTTGATGGAGACAGGCGCTTCGTCAAGATTTAGCGTGCAAGCCGCTTCGCAGGGCGCAGGGCAGATACGTCCGGTAAATTCCGGGAAGTTATTCGTGCTGTGCAGCACTTCCAGCGCGTTTTGCCAATCGCCTTGATAGACGGCATCATTCCATTCGGGAATGATATTGTTGATTGGGCAGCCGTTATGGCAATAGGGAATGCCGCAATCCATGCAGCGGGCGCCTTGCGTACTCACTTGCTGTTCGCTTAAAGGGATAACGAATTCCCGATAATGCTTGACCCGATTCTCGACCAGATCGTAGCTACGCTCCTGGCGTGTGTATTCCATAAAACCGGTTGGTTTACCCATGTACTGCTACCTCAAAAAAATGTGTGTCGTGGCGATTGGAATTCTGGTCTACCAGAGCCGTTGCCCACCTTTGCAGACAGGAGACGGATAAAAAGCAAAAATTAACCATGCAGGCGCTGCTCGCTACTTGCTTGCGCCAATTGCATGGCTTCCAAAGCCAGCCTATAGTCTACCGGCATGACTTTCACAAATCGTGGTAGAAATTCTTTCCAGTTGTCCAGGATATGTTTGGCCTGGGTGCTGGCTGTGAAGCGTTGATGCCGCTGGATCAAAACCCGCAAGCGGAGTTCATCGTCGCCGGTCATATTATGCATGATGTTGACTCTGCCGTGGGTTTCCAATTCGCCGCCTTGATGGTCCAGGGTTTCTAGTGCGTCGTCTTCAGCCGGAACTGGCTCCAATTCCACCATGGCAAGATTACAGCGTTTTTCGAATGTGCCGTCCTCATCCAGGACATAGGCGATCCCGCCGGACATGCCGGCGGCAAAATTACGTCCGGTTTGCCCCAGCACCACGACAATGCCGCCGGTCATGTATTCACAACCGTGATCGCCGACGCCTTCGACGACTGTAATAGCGCCGGAGTTGCGCACAGCAAAGCGTTCACCGGCAACGCCACGGAAATAACATTCTCCAGAAATCGCGCCGTACAGTACCGTGTTGCCGACGATAATATTTTTTTCGGCGACGATAGGCGTTTCTTTGGGCGGATAAATAACGATACGTCCGCCGGATAAACCTTTGCCTACATAGTCGTTACCTTCGCCCGATAGCTCTAGCGTGACGCCCTTAGCCAGAAAGGCGCCGAAACTCTGTCCAGCTGTGCCTGCGGCTTTAATATAAATCGTGTCGTCGGGTAAACCCTGGTGTCCATAGCGCCGGGCGACTTCTCCGGACAGCATGGCGCCGATGGTGCGGTTGAAATTACGCACACCGGTTTCAATGAGCACCGGTTGCCGATTGTCCAGTGCCGGTTGTGCCTGAGCGATCAGGGTATGATCCAAGGCTTTATCCAGGCCGTGGTCTTGGGTTTCTTCCTGACGGATGGCAACACCTGGGCCAGCTTCCGGTTTGTACAGGATGCGGGAATAGTCCAGTTTTTGCGCCTTCCAATGCTCAACAGCGCGGCGCATATCGAGTTTTTCGCTATGCCCGGTCATTTCCGCCAGCGTGCGGAAACCGAGCTTAGCCATGATTTGCCGGAGTTCTTCCGCGACAAAAAAGAAAAAGTTAATCACATGTTCCGGCTGACCGGTAAAGCGTTTCCGCAATTCGGGGTCTTGCGTTGCGACGCCGACCGGGCAGGTATTCAGATGACATTTTCGCATCATGATGCAGCCTTCGACGATCAAAGGTGCTGTAGCAAAGCCGAATTCATCGGCGCCCAACAGTGCGGCAATGGCGACATCGCGGCCGGAACGGATACCGCCGTCCGCTTGGACGCAAATTCGACCACGCAGCTTGTTAAGCACCAAAGTTTGATGCGTTTCAGCCAAGCCGATTTCCCATGGCAAGCCGGCGTGTTTAATCGAGGTCACCGGGCTGGCGCCGGTGCCGCCGTCATAGCCGGCGATGGTGACATGGTCGGCATGCGCTTTGGAAACACCGGCGGCAACTGTGCCGACACCCACTTCCGAGACCAGTTTCACACTGATGCGGGCCTTGGGATTCACATTTTTCAGATCGTGTATTAATTGCGCCAAGTCTTCAATTGAATAAATATCGTGGTGCGGCGGCGGTGAGATTAAGCCTACGCCGGGTGTCGAGTGGCGGACCTTGGCGATAGTCGCGTCGACTTTATGGCCGGGTAATTGTCCGCCTTCGCCGGGTTTCGCGCCTTGGCTGATTTTGATTTGAATGTCGTCGGCGTTGACAAGATATTCCGCAGTGACGCCAAAGCGGCCCGAAGCAACTTGTTTGATTGCCGAACGCATCGAATCGCCGTTCGCCAGCGGAGTGAATCGTTCTGGGAGTTCGCCGCCTTCGCCGGTATTGGATTTGCCGCCTAGGCGATTCATCGCAATAGCCAAAGTGGTGTGTGCTTCGTAAGAAATAGAGCCAAAGGACATAGCGCCCGTGGCAAAGCGTTTGACGATCTCTTTGGCGGGTTGAACTTCATCCAGCGGGATAGGTTGATCGGCATATTTGAACTTCATCAGGCCACGCAAGGTTACCAAGCGTTCGTTTTGCTCGTTAATCAGTTTCGAATATTCGGCATAGGTTTTGGCGTCATTATTCCGGGTAGCATGTTGCAATTTGGCGATGGTTTCCGGCGTCCAGACATGATCTTCACCGCGGACTCGATAAGCATATTCGCCGCCGACATCCAGTGCATTTCGATACAAGGGGGCGTCACTGTAGGCTAACCGATGCCGACGTACTGTTTCTTCGGCAATTTCGCGAATGCCTGCGCCGCCGATAGTACTTAAGGTGCCGGTGAAGTAGTTATTCAGGAAGTCTTCCGACAAGCCGATAGAGTTAAATATTTGGGCGCCGCAATACGATTGATAAGTGGAAATGCCCATTTTAGACATGACTTTTAGTATGCCTTTATCCACCGCTTTGATATAGCGCTTGTGCACCTCCGCTTCACTAGGCGCATCCGGTAAGGTACCCCGTAAGTCGGACAAGGTGTCCAGAGCTAGATAGGGATTAACCGCTTCAGCCCCGTAGGCTGCCAATAGGCAAAAATGGTGTACTTCCCGTGCTTCGCCGGTCTCTATTACCAAGCCGACACTGGTGCGCAAGCCCACCCGGATCAAATGATGATGGGTTGCCGAAGTTGCCAATAAAGCTGGAATGGCAATATGATCGACATCAATGCCGCGATCAGAAAGAATCAAGATATTAAAGTTTTCGCGTACGGCTTGCTCCGCTGCATTGGTAAGCTTTTCCAAAGCTTTTTCCATGCCGGATACGCCTTGGTCGGCGGTATAGCAGATGCTCAAGGTCTTGGTGCGGAATGCTTTTTCCGTATGTTCAATATGGCGGATTTTTTCCAGATCCTGATTGCTGAGAGCAGGGTGGTGGACTTCCAGGCGCATATGGCCGACTCCATCTTCCAGCCCTAACAAGTTTGGCCTAGGACCGACCAGTGATACCAGAGACATGACGAGTTCTTCGCGAATCGGGTCTATGGCTGGATTAGTGACCTGTGCGAAACCTTGCTTAAAGTAGTCGTAGAGTAAGCGAGTTCGGTTAGAGAGTATAGCTGGTGCGGTATCTACGCCCATAGAACCTATAGGCTCCTGACCGCTGGCCCCCATAGGTTTGAGAATGAGTTTAATGTCTTCTTGGGTGTAACCAAAAGCCTGTTGGCTATCCAGCAGGCTTTTTGCGTCTGCAGGCATAGGGGCTATGGCAGGAGGTAAATTATCCAGCAAAATCTGAGTTTTGTTTAACCAGTCTTGATAAGGCGCACGCGCAGACAATTCGGATTTGATTTCGGCATCGTCGATAATGCGGCCTTGTTCAAGGTCGATCAGCAACATTTTACCTGGCTGCAAACGCCATTTTTTGATAATTTTGTGTTCCGGTATGGTCAATACGCCCATCTCCGACGCCATCAACACATAGTCGTCATCGGTTACCAAGTAGCGGGCCGGACGCAAGCCATTCCGATCCAGCGTAGCACCAATTTGTCTGCCGTCGGTAAACGCTACCGCCGCCGGGCCATCCCAGGGCTCAATCAGTGCGGCATGGTATTCATAAAAGGCCCGGCGTTTATCGTCCATCAGCGGATTACCGGCCCAAGCTTCCGGAATTAATAGCATCATTGCGTGCGATAAAGAATAACCACCGGCTACCAATAGCTCTAAGGCATTGTCGAAACAGGCGGAATCGGACTGCTGTCCGTCGATGAGCGGCCAGATTTTTTGTAAATCATCACCCAGGATTTTCGACGCCATAGTTTGCCGACGAGCCGCCATCCAGTTGACATTACCGCGAACAGTGTTAATTTCGCCGTTATGCGCAATCATCCGAAAGGGATGCGCCAAATCCCAGGTTGGGAAGGTGTTGGTGGAAAAACGTTGGTGAACCAGAGCTAGTGCCGTCACCATGTGTTCATCGCCTAAATCTTGGTAAAACTGCCCCACTTGGTCAGCTAACAGCATGCCTTTATAAGTGATGGTGCGGGAAGAAAATGAGCTGACATAAAATTTGGCGCAATCTTGCAGATTAAGTTCGCGGATCGCCTTAGTCGCCTGTTTGCGAATGACGAACAATTTGCGTTCGAAAGCGTTTTGATCGGCGCAATTTGCGCCGCGAGCAACAAACACCTGCCTTATAAACGGTTCTACGGCTTTTACCGACTCGCCAAGAGCGCTATTATCCACCGGCACGTCTCGCCAACCCAGTAACGTTTGCCCTTCCGTAGCGATAAAATCCGCCAATGCAGTTTCGCATTTAAGGCGATTCTCTGGGTTGCGCGGCATAAACAACATGCCGACAGCGTAGTCTCCGACAGCGGGTAGGGTTATGTTTAAATGCTCCGCTTGGTTGCGAAAAAATGCATCAGGTAATTGCAACAGTATCCCAGCGCCGTCACCGGCCAGGGGATCGGCGCCTACCGCGCCGCGATGGGTTAGGTTTTTGAGGATCTCCAGACCTTGACGCACGAGTTCATGACTTTTTTGACCTTTAATATGGGCGATGAAGCCGACGCCACAAGCATCGTGTTCGTTGCGTGGGTCATAAAGGCCCTGTTTTATCGGCAAATTGCTGTGAGTCATGGTTTTGTTAACCTCTTTAAAAAGGAGCGAGCGAGGAAAAAGGGTTTTGCTGTCAAAGGAGTCGACTGTTTAAACCGGCTTGCAATTAGTGGGGTAAAAATCGTCTACCCGAATAGAAGCATTGCAGTATTTTATTGGTTTTGAAGGGAGTTTTGCAAGTTTCAGCCGCTTATGAAAGGGCAATGTCCATAAAAATGAGTTGCAAACAACATCTTAGCCTGAAATCTTCGCTTAACGCCAGCCTATAAACGATTTTTTGGCGGGCTTGACCTGGGGGGCTTCCTGGAGAATATAGCTGCATAGGTGCTTTAAGTTAAATTGGATTTTCAGCAAAAAAATGTTTCTGAAAATTTTTTGGGATAAGTTGCAGTCCTGATAGCCTGGCAAGCGTAATGTACCTCCCATAAAAAAATAGACATTGTAGGGCAAGTTTGGGTAAAAAATTTTAGATGGTTTATACTTATATGCCAGTGAAATAGATGGTTTAAAAACTTAAATCTTTTCTGAGTAATTAAACTATATTTGTGCCTGGATGTTAAGCATCAACGCAAATACACCAAAATGGTTGATGAAACGTGATGAAGAAATTTCTATCTGTTAAGCGCATAGCTTGGCGCCTTTTTGTTGGTAATCATTATTAATATGGATTTATTAGAATATCGGAATAGCGAAAGAGAAAAGTCTAGAGTTGCATCATTAATGGAACTTTTGCCGGCAAATCTGCGTACTGCCTTGGATATTGGGGCTAGAGACGGTTTTATTTCCATGTTGTTGGCTGAACGCTATGCAGCAATTACAGCTTTGGATTTGGAAAAACCTCAAATAGATCATGAAAAGATTGCCTGTGTACAAGGCGATATTACCAGCCTGAATTTTCCAGATGGCTCATTCGACTTGGTGTTTTGCGCGGAAGTGCTGGAGCACATACCGCCGCATTTGCTCACCAAAGCATGTGAAGAGTTGGTTAGGGTTTCGAATAAGTATTTAGTCATTGGCGTGCCTTTTCTACAGGATATTAGAGTCGGGCGCAGTACTTGCGCGGCATGCGGTAAAGTTAATCCACCGTGGGGGCATGTGAATAGTTTTGATGAAAAACGCTTACATGAACTGTTTCAGTCATGCAATAGCGTTAAAACATCTTTTGTAGGCAATAATAATTCCCAAACCAATTGGCTTTCAAGTCTACTGATGGATTTGGCCGGCAATCCTTATGGAACGTATGAGCAAGAGGAGTCCTGCGTATACTGTGGCGCCGATTTAACACCTCCTTTGGCGCGGAATATTGTAAAAAAGGTATTTACCAAAGCCGCGGTTTTAACACAACGGGCTACTCAGCCATTTATAAAAGATCATCCGAATTGGATGCATATTTTATTTGAAAAGCGCTTAGCCTAGTTCAAAGTCAAACCGAAGCAAGTTTAGCGGCTACTCAACAATTCCTTCGCCCGGCCATCTGCGCCGGATGGTAGTTGTGCCGAGCTAGTGCTTATCCAGGCGGCTATGTCATTCCAAGCCGTAGGCGCCTCTAAGTCACGTAATAGCATGTGGTAACCGTGTGGATAAATCGCCACGGTTTTTTCACCCGAAATATTTGTCGCCAGCCATTGCTGTAAAAAAGTATAAGTCGGTTCTTTTGGAATGATTTCGTCTTTTTCGCCATATAACAGCAGAGTATTTCCACGTAGCGACCCGGCGCTGTCAAATGCCGTGTCCATTAAATCAGTCAGGCCATACATAGTTTCCACCCGGGTGGCTTTGATTACTAGGGGGTCGCGCCCCATGGCGCGCAACATGTCAATATTGTCGGATGCCAAGACGTGCACGACACCGCGTCCGGTTAAAGTTAACCAAGGCATGCTGTGCGCCAGAGTCCAAAGTAAACCGGTTTGATACCAAGGCATAGTTGATCTGGCCCAGAGTGCCGGAGCGGCCAGAATAATGCCGGCGACTTCCGGAGTGGCGGATTCGCGCATCGCGTTGATAACGATCGCGCCGCCCATGCTTTCGCCAAGCAGAAATATCGGCAGTTTTGGATAGCGGAGTTTGACGAGTCGCGTGAAAACTTGCAGGTCGTTAACGTAGGTATCGCTACCCGCCCATAAACCGCGCTGTGGCGCTGCCCCAAAGCCACGTTGATCGTACGCGAAGCAGGCTATACTTAGTTTGCTGAAATAGTCCCCAGGTAAATCGAAGAAATGGCTATAATCATTAAAACCGTGTAGTGCGATAATCACTGCCTGCGGTTCGTTTTTCGGCAGCCAACGCCGCAATGGCAAGCTAGCGCCGTCTTCGGTGAGGTAAGCGTTCTCGGTTAGCAGTGCTGCGCTTTGTTTGTCGCCAGGTGGGTAACTCATAGGCATGCAACCGCCTAGGCTAATGAGTAATAAAACGGTAACTAATTTTTTAAGGGGGTTCATGCATTTTAAACAATTTATATATATAACAAGATCTTAGTATAGCTGAAAGTTTTAAGATTCATAGATCTTAAGATCGCATAATTGATGTCTGCTTTTTATTGACTGAGTAGACTACATTTGCCTTGTGTAAGTTCAGTCGATCATGGCAGCCGAGAAGTCGCAAAAGGAGTAAAATTTTATATTTTAGATTATTCGCCAGGAGATAATTATGCATCGGCATCCCGATAACTTTTGCAGCAGAGATATTGTCTCGCATATCGGCCATAACTGCCTGACTCAAGGCCGTCTACTATGAATTCTAGCGAGCTAAGCACTCATTGGGGCATAGAGGCGTTGGTTGCCGAGTTGCGGGATTTACGGCAGCAATCCCTGGAGAGCAGGCAGCGCTTAAAACACCCGCCGAAACTGCCTTCGGGCAAAATATTAAGCGAAATTGTCGAAAATTTAGCCGCCGTACTATTCCCTAACCGTTTGGGTTTTCCAGATCTTAATGATGAGGGTATCGATTATTTCGTAGGCCACACTTTGGATAGTGTGCTGCGGCAATTGCACCGGCAAATCGGCCTTGAACTGCAATTTACAGTAAAACAGAATAATCTAATTCACGATACGCAAAATTTGGCAGCGCAGATTATCCGTGCGTTTGCCGCACAATTACCCAACATTAGAACCTTGATTGAATCCGACATTCAGGCAGCTTATGAGGGCGATCCCGCAGCGAGCAGTCCTGATGAGGTATTGATTTGCTATCCGGGCATCAATGCCGTGATTCATCATCGTCTTGCGCACCAACTTTATCAGCTCGGCGTGCCTTTGGTGGCGCGGGTGATCGCGGAAGTGGCGCATTCCGCTACCGGAATAGATATTCATCCTGGAGCGCAAATTGCAGACAGTTTTTTCATTGATCATGGTACAGGCGTGGTGATTGGGCAAACTGCGGTCATAGGCCGTCGTGTTCGTTTATATCAGGCTGTGACGCTAGGCGCTAAACGTTTTGAAAAAGACGAGAGCGGTATCCTGGTGAAAGGTAACGCCCGCCATCCCATCGTCGAGGACGATGTGGTTATTTATGCCGGGGCGACTATCTTAGGGCGGATTACTATTGGCCGTGGCTCTACGATAGGCGGCAATGTCTGGTTGACGCATAGTATTCCGCCCGGCAGTCATATCAGTCAGGCGCAGGTGCGTAGCGAGTTATTTGCAGACGGGGCCGGGATTTGAGATGAACTTGCGGATTGAGAGGTATGTCCGGATATAGCGTGATTCAGTATTATGCTAAAGCTGGGCTAGCGCCTAGTCCGTATCATTTTTGTACAGCTCTTCAATGAGTTTTAATTCCTCTTGTGTCAATAAAATATTCGAGTATTTTTGTGCAGAGCGCTGCTGGTCGTTGAGTTGCCGTTGTCGGCGATCAAAGGCGCGCCTGTCAGCACTGCGCCTACAGTCCTGTCTGCGATCTGTTTTAGGCCAAACATGATAATTGGCTTTTATATTCTCTATCCATTCTTCAGAACCAAATGGGTAAGGGGCCGTCCGTCTATCGCTGACACGGCGAGATTCGTTTGATCTGCGAGGAGAGTTACGTACATCATTTTTGACCACTTTCACCTCCTTTGGCGTATTTTATAGTTTATGCGTGGCTAACTCCTGCTTTTAGTTATCGAGGTTTTTGTTTCTAAACATAAGCAAATGTAAACTTATCTCAAGAAGATCAATAATCAAGCATATATCTTAATAAAAATATCATGCTTATGATCATCTTTCAATAGAACGAAAGTATTAAGTAAAAACACATGACTGTTTTAAAATCCATTGATGTACGCCAACTGCCGTTTTTAGTTTTAAAGCTGAAAATAACCTATGCTGTGTTCCAAAGATCTGGAGATAACCTCCAATTCTTGCGCTGCTTCGGAGGTTTTATCCACGGACAGACTGTTTTCGCCAGTCATCTCTGCGATACGCTCTACATTGCGGGCAATTTCTGTGCATGCTTCGCTTTGCTCGCGAATGGCGATGGAAATCTGGTCGATGCGCGCAACCACTTGGCCAGTGCTGTTTTTGATCTCATTGATAGCCTGGCCGGCCTGATGCGCCAACACGGCGCCGGAACTGACTTGTTCCACGCCTGCATGCATACAGTTCACCGCATTTCGCGTCCCCGCCTGAATTTTCTCGATAGTATCAGTAATTTCCAGTGTAGAACGGGTAGTGCGCTCGGCTAGGCTGCGCACCTCATCGGCTACAACCGCAAACCCTCGGCCTTGCTCGCCGGCTCGCGCTGCTTCGATAGCGGCGTTCAATGCCAATAGATTTGTTTGTTCAGCAATGGCCTTAATAACATTGACGACCATAGACACGTCTTTGGAATGCTGATCCAGAAGGCCTATTACTTGCGCCGAATGCTCAACCGATTGTACGATTTCGTTCATGCTAAAAGCCGCCCGGTGGATAACCTTGCCGCCGTTTTCCGAGATGTTTTCGGTCTGGCGGCTAATGTCCTGAGCGGTTTGCGCGCTTCGCGCAACCTCTGCAATACTTAATGTCATTTCTTCAACTGCCGCCGCCGTAGTAGTGGCGGCTTCACTTTGTATATGCGAGGCATGCGCTACTTCTTCCGCAGTGCGAACCAAGCGTTTTGCCGCCAAACTGGCTTGATGGGCGTTTCGGTCGATTTCACCGACAATTTGCCGTAATTTGTTGCGCATGGCTACTACCGAAGCCATTAAGCTGCGATCGTCTCCGGATTTTAGCGGTATTTCAAGTTGCAGATTGCCGGACGCAATTTCGCGGGCGACACGAGTGACATAATTCACTTCACCGCCTAATTTGCCATGTACGCTATGGATGATGAATATCGCCGTAGCAATCGAAAATAGCAGTACGAATATGCCCAACAGCAGATTGGTTGATTTCAGCTGGCTTGAGGCATCCACCATTTTCAGAATGTGATTATCCATTTTTTCGGTTTGTAAGTCCCCTAGTTTTCCGACTAAGGTAACATAGTCGTTAATATCCCGACCTAATGTTTCAACCAGATAATGTTTAGCCTCATCTAAAGTCCCGGTCTTGATCAGCTCAATATAGCGCTGACGATGTTCGATATAGGTTTTACGCGCCGCTAGCGTTTGCGCCAGAAGTTGTGTTTCGTTTGCGCCGGTTACCAGCAATTGCAGTTTATCAAAGCTCTCAGTGATGTTGTTGGTGTTGCTTTTCATCTCATTGTTGATGCCTGCAACTTCCGCTGTATCCACAGTCTCCGCTAGCAATAGGGTGTTGCTCCAGTTTTTCAGCACGTATAGTCGGATATTGTCAGCATGCAGGCTGGTTGGGTAGACATTTTCGGAAATTGCTTCGGCACCGGCGATGACATTGCTACTCATCAGTTGCGTCATGGTCACCATAGCCATATTCAGCAGAATGATTACACCTAAACTCCAGGCCAATAATCTCGAAATAGTCATTTTTTCCAACATGTTAACCCCGTTTTAACATTTTCCATAAACAATTATAGGCAATAAATTGGAGTTTTTCAGTTAGTAGTTATTATTTACTGGGTAAGTGCTAATTTTGCATATTAACGGGCTAATCCTTATGCTGTTTAGTTTAATGGAGAGTAATTTTTTGCTTATTAAAACCTTTATCGGTTTAAATGCGTAAACAAACTTCCTGCTAAAAAGTAAAAATTTAAGTTGACGGCTCCCACCCAAGCGATAAAATCCTAACCAGTACTGATGAAAGTTATTTCAAATTTTCATTACTTTCACATTTGGTTTACCTGGGGAGATCCATATGAAAGGCGACAAAAAGATTCTTGGCATTCTTAATGATCTATTGGGAGGCGAACTGGGCGCATCGGATCAATATCTGATTCATGCTGAAATGTACGCCGATTTTGGCCTACACCATCTTGCCGAAAAAACCCTGCATGAGTCCGAACATGAACGGAGACACGCCAGGGCTTTAATTCAGCGGATCTTGTTTTTGGAAGGCAAGCCCAATTTAGAAAATCGTCCGGCAATCAAGGTCGGCGCAACCGCTCCGGAAATGCTGAAAGCAGATCTGGAAGTTGAATATCATGTCGTCGGCGAGTTAAAAAAAGCCATCGCCGCTTGCGAAAAAGCCGAAGATTTTGTGACTCGCGACATGTTGACTGTGCAATTGGAAGATACGGAAATGGATCATGCTTATTGGCTGGAGAAACAATTAAGGCTGATTACTTTGGTGGGATTGGAAAATTATCAGCAAAGCCAAATGAAACCCGGAATTTAATTGAGCGAGGATTCCCCCATGCAAGGCGATAAAAAAATCATCGAGATACTGAATAAAGTTCTGAAAAACGAGCTCACTGCAATTAACCAATATTTTCTCCATGCTCGCATGTTTCGAAACTGGGGTTTGGAAAAACTCAACGATTACCAGTACAAGCAATCGATTCGGGTTATGAAAGAGGCCGATCAAGTGATAGAACGCATTTTGTTTCTAGAAGGTTTACCCAATTTGCAGCATCTCGGTAAGTTGCTGATTGGCGAAAATGTTGCCGAATGCTTAATAGGCGATCTTGAATACGAGCAAAATATACAACGTCCTTTATTGATTAAAGCTATCGCATTAAGCGAAGAACTTCAGGACTATATCAGCCGTGATTTGCTTGCAGACTTACTCGAACACTGCGAGCAGGCCATCGACTGGATAGAGACGCAGCATAGCCTTATTAAGGATGTCAGCCTGCCGAATTATCTACAAGCGCATATAGAGCCAGGCAGCAATTAAAAAGGTGGCGAGGACTTTTTGCCGGGTTCGACTATTAAGTAGGCAGCAGTAAAAGCTGTTAATGGGTGAGCAAAAACGGGTATTTCCAGCATGAATTCAAGACTAGCTGGAAGCGCTCGCCCTGATTCTATTGGCAATCAATTTGTCCCAGTTTACTACTCGCGCAACTGATTGGATTAAATGCTGGTATTATGCGCAGGCAGACGCCTGGCGATTTTCTGCGAGCTCATTGTGGGCGGCTTTTAGGCAGACTCGAGCGCTGCCGGCGCATAGGCCGCATTCACTAGCTATCAGCAAATCACGCCGTAAATCGCTAAGGTTTTTTGCGCCATTTCCCGCAGCTTGAATTATCTGGCGATCCGTCACCGCTTGACATATACAGACATACATAGAACCAGTCCCCTCTATAAAGCAGCACATTAAAAATGATGAGAAGCATTCTCATTTAGTTTTGGCGGCTTGTCAAGTACTGGTGTCGGTTTTTTTGTTTTTACTCTTCCGACTTAGCGGCGGATGACGTTTTCCATAGGGTTCTGAAGATATCCGAGGTTTTGTCGGAGCTAAGTAATGCGTCTAAGGTGGTAGGGATACTTAGCAACATAAGGGCGATAATTGCCGTAATGTGTATCGGTTGGCTTGCATCGGCAGTTTCAACGCTGTAAAAGGCAAAGCCGCCACTCAGTAAATATAACCAATTCATAATAACCCCCGCAAAGTTTCGCAACCAAAAATCAACACGCCAATCCACACAAAGAATACTGCCGATAAAATTAAATAACCTGAATCAATCTTTATCACCTCAGCCATCTCCTCAAAATTGTAATTTTATAGATCCAAACTAAAGTCACTGTTTGTAAGTGACTGATTTAATAAAAGACCTTGGTCGAATTAATCGACGAAAACTTTTTGACAATAAATTGACAATTAGCTTGAGGCTTTTATAAAGCAGTTGGCTTTGATTATTTACAGCAAAATTTGTACCAGTAGCTGAAGTGCTGAAGTTACGGGGATTTTTTAAGGCAAACCCCGTTTTTATGATAAGAAATGGTGCGTAAAGCACCTAGAAGGTGCAATAAAAATTGATTTCTGTCACAGTTTGGGAATTAAAACGCTGGCTTGGCGGAGATTGTCAAGGTTAATTTGTTCAGAACTCAGAAAAGGATTGTTTTCTCTTGTAGAGTGTGAGCATGTTCTCCGACATGCCTAGATTATGCTTGTTGATGAGCAGCCTTGGCGTATAAGCCGGAATCACTTGTAGTGCCGGTGCATAAACAGGTGTATTCCAGCCTACAGGGGCTGGGTTTTTGTTGGCTTTTAGCTGGGATAACAGTTTTCAGCGCAAATTCTTAAACCTTAGGCATTTGCCGCAACTTTTCCAGTACTTTGTCGCCAAATTGATCGGTGCTTATCATCGTTACTCCGGTGCCGGGTTTCGACAAATCGGCAGTGGAATAGCCGTCGCCAAACACGGCCTGCATGGCCGCCCACACATTTTTGGCTTCTTCCGCCATGCCGAAGCTGTTTTCCAGCATCATCGCCACCGAGCCTATCATTGAGTAAGGGTTAGCGATGTTTTTGCCGGCAATATCCGGTGCTGAACCGTGCGAGGGTTCGTAATAAGCTTTTTCCGGGCCGATGCAGGCTGATGGCATGAGACCTAAGGAGCCCAAAATGCCGCCGCCTTGGTCGCTGAGGATGTCGCCGAACATATTTTCCATCACCATTACATCAAACTGGGTGGGTTTCAGGCACAAGGCAGTGGCTGCGGAATCGACCAGGCAGTTGATTACTTCTACTTCCGGATATTCTTTGGCGACTTCTTCCATTACTTCGTTCCATAACACGCTGGACATCAGCACATTGCTTTTATGGATGTTGTGCAGCCGTTTTCGGCGTTTGCAGGCCAGTTTGAAAGCCGTATGCATGATGCGGCGAATTTGCTCTTCATCATATTCCAGGGTTTCGCGCACATAACGCAAGCCTTGATCGTTGACGCCTCTTTCTTTCGTGCCGAAATACAAGCCGCCGACCAGTTCGCGCACCATGATCAAGTCAATGCCTTCGCCAATGATTTCCGGTTTCAGTGGCGAAAAATGTGCCAAGGATTTCGGCAGCGACACCGGTCTTAAATTAGCATAAGTATTGTAACGGCGGCGCATGGGTAGCAAGGCGCCGCGTTCGGGTTGTTTGTCAACCGGAATTTTTTTCGATTCTTCATGGCTCAAACCGATGGGGCCTTTCAGGATGGCGTCGGCCTGGTCGCAAATATCCTTGGTGGCTTGCGGGAAAGCATCGCCGCTCTCAAAATAGGCGCAAGCGCCGAAAGAAGCGGGCATGAGTTCAAATTTCACCTCATTACGTTCTTCGATGAGTTTCAGAACTTTGATGGCTTCTTGGGTAATTTCCGGGCCGATACCGTCGCCGGCCAATACTGCGATTTTATAATGCTTCATTAATTTTCTGCTTGCAGCTGAGTGAAGTGGAGAGATCTAAAATAGGTATTTTACTTTACTTTTGACTGTCTGCGCTGCAGGAAAAATAAACGTCAATTGCTTTGTCAGACATATGCAAACACAGACTATTGCGGTCTGACATTGCCAAGCACCCGCAATATAAGGGAAAATGCGCGGCTTAGCTTAATGAATTAATCAGCATGAATACTCAAACTCAACCCGCCGCCGCGCTTTCCAGAAAAATAGAATTAATGGATACTACCTTGCGCGATGGCGAGCAAACCCAAGGCGTCTCATTTACCCCGATGGAAAAAGTCAGTATCGCAAAGGCCTTGTTGCAGTTTTTACGCGTAGACAGGATAGAAGTGGCTTCGGCACGGGTTTCGGAAGGTGAAAAGGAAGCAGTAAGCTGCATCAATCAATGGGCAAAACTAGAGGGCTTTGCCGACCGCGTCGAAGTACTGGGCTTTGTTGATCACACCCGCAGTGTGGATTGGATTTGTTCCGCCGGCGGCCAAGTGATTAATCTGCTAGCTAAAGGCAGCGAAAAACACTGCCGGGAACAACTTGGCAAAACGCTGACACAACACAGTGCCGATGTGCTGCAAACCATTGCCTATGCGCATGCACAAGGCTTGAAAATCAATGTCTACTTGGAAGATTGGTCGAACGGCTACAAGGATAACCCGGCTTATGTTTATGAGTTCATTGAGCGCCTTCAGCACAGTCCGATAAGTCATTTCATGTTGCCGGATACTTTGGGCGTCATGTCGCCGGATGAAGTGTACGCCAGTCTCAGTGATATGTGCGGGCGTTATCCGATGCTGCAATTTGATTTTCATCCACATAACGATTATGGTCTGGCTACCGCCAATGTGATGGCAGCTGTGCGGGCGGGCGTCAGCAGCGTGCATTGCACCATTAATTGCCTAGGCGAGCGGGCCGGCAATGCCTCGCTGGCCGAGGTGGCGGTGGTGCTGCGGGATAAAATGGCGATGGAGTTATCCATCGACGAAAGCCATTTGGTGCGCATCAGCAATATGGTAGAAAATTTCTCAGGTAAACGTATTGCCGACAATGCGCCGATAGTCGGCGCCGATGTGTTTACCCAAACCGCCGGCATTCATGCCGATGGCGACCAAAAAGGCGGTTTGTATAAAACCCGGTTGGGGCCGGAGCGCTTTTCCCGTACTCGCAGCTATGCACTGGGCAAAATGAGTGGTAAAGCTTCGCTGAAAAAAAATCTGGAATTACTGGAGTTGGATCTCTCTGAAGAAGATCAAAAGAAAGTCCTGGCGCGCATAGTCAGCATCGGCGATTCCAAGCAGACCATCACCACCGATGATTTGCCGTTTATTATCGCTGACGTGTTGGAAAGCAAGAATTACGAGCACATTAAATTATTGGCCTGCTCCATAAATAGCGGCCTGGATTTACAATCCACCGTCAGTCTGCGCGTCGAGATTAAAGGCGATAAACACCAGGCAACCGGGGTCGGCAGCGGCGGTTTCGATGCCTTTATCGACGCCATCAGCAAAGTGCTGGATAACTACGGCTACACTTTACCCGCGCTGGCCGACTATGAAGTCCGTATTCCCAAAGGCGGCCACACCAGTGCGCTGACCGAATGCGTAATTACTTGGGATTGCGGTGCTGAGTTGCGCAAAACCCGGGGCGTGCATGTGAATCAGGTGTTTTCGGGGATTTTGGCGACGATTAAGCTGATTAATAGTCAGTTGCATGAAATGACAGTTGTGCCGTAAGCACAGGTAATCCAATAAATAAGGGAGTTGGTCTCAATCTTCCAAAGTGCTTTACTCTGAAGCATATTTGGATAACTCGCCATTGACCACGATTTGCATGGTTTTGGATTTCTTTTGCGGTAAAGTCTGGGTAGCCATCACATGCTCGACTTCGGAAGTGCCGATGCCGAAGGCCAGCGCGCCAAATGCGCCATGCGTTGCGGTATGGCTGTCGCCGCAGACCACCACCATGCCGGGATGCACGAAGCCATGCTCAGGCGCCACCACATGAATGACGCCATTATTCGGGCTTTTCATATCGTACAGGTTCAGGCCGTTTTCCCGGCAGTTTTCCGCTATAGTTTCGATCTGTTAGCGGGCAATCGGGTCGGCTATCGGTAGGTCGCGATTTTTGGTCGGTACGCAGTGGTCCATGGTGGCTAGTATGCTGTGCGGATTACGCACTTTGCGCCCGGAAAGGCGCAGACCTTCAAAAGCCTGGGGGCTGGTAACTTCGTGCATCAGATGCCGGTCAACATACAGCAAGGGCGCTTGGCCGGCCGCATCGACTACCAGATGGCTATCCCAGATTTTTTCATACATGGTTTTTTTATTTGTTTTCCAATGCTTGCTTAGCGGCGCTAGCTTGAACGCCTACTGATCCATCGCCACTCGAAAGCCCAAATCAGCCTCGCGTTCGGCTGCCACATCGCCGCCGCGGTGGTCTGAGCGTACGTATTTAGCTTTGCCTAGCCAGGAGCCGCCGCGATCTACTCGGCGGTTGCAGCCGCTGGGATCGCAACTGCTGGTCCATTCCCAGACATTGCCCGACATATCGTATAAATTCCAGGCATTAGCTTGTTTTTTGCCTACCGGATGTGGGCCAGGGCCGGCGTTATCATGGTACCAGGCGATGTTGTCAAGATTGCCGCCGCCGCAAAATTCATAATTGCCGCCGCCGGCCTGACATGCACTATACCATTCCTGCTCAGTCGGTAAGCGAAAGTGTTTGCCGGTCTGTTGGTTAAGGCGCTGGATATACACCTGCACTTCGTTCCAACTGACATTTTCCACCGGGCAATTATCGCCGCAGTTTTTAAATTTGGCAGGATTGTCGCCCATCACCGCCCGCCACTGGGCTTGGGTGACTTCGTATTTACCCATGAAGATGCCGATGGGTAACGGGGTAACTTCCGGGCAGTAGTCGCAAGTTTGTGCTACACCGGTATCGAAACGGGTTAACCAGTTCCGCGCCAAACTGGCGAAACGGCCATTAGGATATTGCGCCAGATAGGACTGGTAATCAGCCGGGTTTCTGCTGTCGTGGATGCTTTCCCAATACTTCATCTCTATATTGTCTACTTCTGTCGTGAGTTGAGATTTGCTGCTCTCGCAACCGGCAAAACAAAAGCGGCCAGTGATGGAAGAGGTTTCCCAGGGCACTTGTTCGTTGCTCTCATGCAGTACGCCTTCGCGGACTTTTTTGAACATTTCTTCTATCGTCAAGCCGGGTTGCACCAAGTATTGCTTGAGATACGAGGTGTAAAGCCCGTTACGGCCCGAAGTATTGTCATCGGCGACCGAACCGGGCGCGGTGGCGAAGGCGATCAATGAACCTTTTGGGCCGCTGATGCTGCTCATGCCGTTCGTATTAGCGCCGAAACCTTTGTAGGGGTTGTTGCGGCAGGCGTCAAGAATGACGATATTCACTGCATTGCCGATATCCTGCATTTCGTCCAGAATAATGTTGGTGTCATAAGCGCGGGATTTCAGCTCGGCTTTGCTGGTAATATCCGCGCCGACCGGTATTAAGTAATTGCCGCCGTCCGCTTGCGCGCCATGCCCGGAATAATAAAATAGGCCGACGCTGTTTTTATGTAAGCTATGCACGAATTCACGGACTGCGGTGTCCATGGTATTTAGATTGGCGTTTTCCCGGTAAATGACTCGGAAACCAACTTGTTGTAAAGCGATTTTGATGTCGCGGGCGTCGTTGACCGGATTCAGCAGCGGCTTTTGCGGGTAATCTTTGTTACCGATCACCAAGGCCACTCGTTCGCCGTGGTCTGCAAGTTGCACATTATTGGTCGCGAAAACGTTGGTTACCGAGTTGCACAGTAACAACCCTAGCAGCGCCACAAATCCAGAAAATTTTATCAGGTGGAGATTTTTCATAAACGATGTCCTCCGCGTGTCAGATTTGCGGCGGCGGCTCAAGAGCCGAGGTTACTGACTTGCACACGTCGATTCGCCGCACTGGTCGGATGCGTCGGGTCGGCCAGTTGCGAAAAACCTTTGCCTTCAGTTTGCAGTCTATCCACGCCTATACGCATATTCCTGAATAGATAGTCTTCTACGCTTTGCGCGCGGCGTTGCGATAGATCGAGGTTATAAGCCTCACTGCCGACCGCGTCGGTATGACCGGTGATTTTAAAGTGTTGGTTATGTAGTTCTGCTGAGTTTAAAGCCCGGCCTAGCCGGTTAAGCAAGAGCTGCGCATCGGTGCTGAGTTGCGCCGAATTGAATTCAAAGTTGATTTCCAGGTCCATGCTGGCGCTGTCAGCCGGCTTAGACTGGCCGGGATCAACGCTCACACCTTTACTGGACCAACTGCGGTCCAGTGATTTTGGTTTATGGGTGGGTTTTAGCTGTAAAGTCCGGATGATTTCGTCCGTATCTGGGAGAGGTGTCGACCATGCCGTTTGCAGCGGGAAAATCGCCAGGTTAACTAACATCAAAATAGAAAATGTTAAACTTTTCATGTTTCGTCCCTCCATTTTTAGGGTTTTGGGTGAGTGACCAAGTTAAGCATAGTTGCGGAAATAACCCGAGTTTGCGCACCACTTTGCGGTTTGGCTAAAAACGCTTGCCGAAAATGCGTCAAGTAGTCGCGCTCGGTCTGGCTAGCCGGTAATTCCGTCTCGAACAGCGGGCTGGCGGCGGCGATGGCAACCAACATTTCGGCGCCGTACGGCGGGGTAATCGTGAATTTCGCGCCGCCGTCCGCGCCGTCCCCCAAACGGAGATGCGTATTAGGCGCTAAGGCTTTCGGGAAGCGCCCTTGTGGCGAAAGTAATTGTATGGCGTCGCCGTTGGCCTGGATGTAACTTAAATACAGATAGCTTGGGAAGTTTGGCGTATCCAGCTCTATGCTCAGCGCTTCGCCGCCAGTTAAGCCAGACGGATTTTTTCCGCTAAGCGAGAGCTGCAATCCATCCGGTTTAGTCAGCTCATCCCGAAAGGTCAGCAAGGCCTCGCATTGCGGCCAAGGCCGGATGGCGGCGTCCAACGTCACCTTGGCGCCCAGTTTTTCCAGGGCTTTTTTAATGTGTTCCAGTTCCGCTCGTTCACCAGTGAACCCTGTCAATCTAACCTGATTTGCTGGGGACACTGCGCCGTGGAGATCGGCACAGGCAGTCTGATCCAGCAATGTGGCTAACGCTTGCCTAATTTCGGCTTGGGGGTCGGTGTCTTTGGCTGGCGCCGGCGGGTAGGGCGATACCACTGGCATAGGCGACACGACAGGATGTGGCTTAGGGCGTGGCGGCGGCACATAAGGCAGAGGCGCAGGCTTAGGCTCGGGAAATTCCTCAGGCGTCACCGGTGGCTCATAATCCGCCGGCAGTGGCTCAGGTTTTAGGCTGTCATTCTTGGCTAATTTCATGACGAAAGCATTTTGGGTCCACTTTTGCATGGCTCGATAGGATATCCAGCCGAAGCCCTTGTCCGCCCAATCCTCGCCCCAAGAATTCACGATTTTGAACGCCTGCTTCGCTTCGCTATAACCTACCGCTACCATGGCGTGGCCGCCGACGCGTGGTGCATCGATGTCATCGTAAATCTGGTGTTTGTCGAGTTTTTCTAAACCGTCGGAAACAAACATGCCGAAGATGACTGGATTGCCGGCATAAATTTGTCCCCTTCATATCGTCCAATTGGTCGATATCGACTCTTTTCCAGTCGTCAATGCGATACCGCTTCGCTTCGGAAATCACTTCGGCATCCGGCATCCGTGAGCAGTTTTGCTCGTCGTAAGGGAACTCCGCTAAGCTGGCTACGCCGCGGGTTTTCATTAGCGATAAGGCTTCGGCAATACTGCCGCCGTCTTTGCAGTTGCCGACTTTCACCTGGTTGAAAATAAAGGCCGGGCTGAAGATTTGTTCGGGGCTGCTGGGGTTTTCGCCTTGGCGGCGGGCTTGCAAATAGCTGCGCGCGGCATAAGCCGTGGCCCAAGCGACGCAAGAACCTTGTTTGCCTTGATTGCCGGGTTTAGGAAATAAGGGCGACAAATCGGTATCCGGGCTGAAATAGGCGCGGTACCTGGATGCTTTAGGCATTGCGGAATAGGTATCGGGGTTTTCCGGGATAAAGCCCATGCCGTGTTTTTCATTGGCGAGCGCCGAAAAGGCTAGGATAAGCGCACTAAGCCCGAAAAGTAAGGTCGAACCAAGCATGTCCGGCATCGGCATGTGGCGGGTAACTTTCAGCATCACATTGTTTTTCATAGCGATTTTTCCTGGAAAAATTGCATTTTTGATGGTACAGGGGGTAGCCCGCGCGTACGCATCTGGTCTTAAAAACAACTTCAGCCGCTTGCTAATCGAGGTGTTTGGCTTAAGCTGTTGCCCAGCAAGATGAATTGCTGTAGTGCTATTCTATAGCTGATTGGCAATCTTTTGCTATGGCCTGACTATTCTAATTCAGAAGAATGAAGATGTTGAGCAGTGTATCGCACTTTTTAAATAAAGCTTGCGGTGGTATTGGCGTAGGTTGGGAAATAGCCAATTAAGCCAGGTAAAAAAAAGCCCCCAGTTAAAAAATGGGGGCTATAAAGTGAGCAGAGTATAAATACTGCCTTAACAACAGGGAGGTACAAAAACAAAATCAGGTTAGCGCAACAACTTCTGTACCTGATCAGCACATAACAAAGTAGTTATGGCAAAGGTAAAGCGCTTAAAAAAATTTAATTAATACAAAACCATCAAAATTAAAACGCCGGTTAACAGGCAGATGCCATAAAACATGCCTTTATAGACATTCTCTGATTGATCTTTTTCCGATTGGTTCATTTTTACCGCCTTGACTTGAGGGTCTATATGTAAGCTAGGGTTTCACTATATGCTTCTTAAGTAAATTTACAATTAGCAAAATAGTGCATGGATTGTTTTTTATTTAGAAACAATGCATTGGTCTGTGTGAAAAGTCGCAAACGCATCAGTCAACAGAGCCTACTACACAGCCTACTTAGGTATTTGTACGAATATATTTCCTTAATTTATAAGTGGATACTGTAAGTGAGTTTTTATTCGATTGATTTGAAAAATCATTGAAATAGTGGCGATAAACCTGACTACAGGTGAAAAAGCATAAAAACTAAATCTATTCGTGCTGAATTAAATTCGCCAACCATTGTGGTTTTCCCTGCTTTTTATTTAACGCCTATTGATGGAGACATTATGTTAAACAGGTGGATTGTTGTAGCTGATAGTAGCCGTGCAAGGTTTTTCCTAATGGATAGCCGAAACGAACCGTTGACGGAATTGGAGGGCATGGTGCATAGCGAAGGTCGGTTGCATGATGGGGATGTGGTAAGCGATCGGCAGGGTGGTCTTGCCGGCGGTCATGGCGAGGGAGGCCATCCCTTTGCAGCATCGACTGACCCGAAAGAGCATGAGCTGGAGATTTTTGCCAAACAAATTGCAAACAAACTGGAGCATGGGCGTGTGAATCACAATTATACCAAGCTGATATTGGTCGCTCCGCCAGCTTTCTTGGGGGTGTTACGGAATGCGCTCAATAATAATATTTTGAAAATGGTTAGCATCTCCCTGGATAAAAATTTGGTTGCCGAAGATGAAGTTGAAATTCGCCAACACATCATTCAGGCCGAATCCTGATATCAACATAAATTAGCGATTCTGACGCACTAAGGTTATCAACTAAAAATCGGGTGGTTAGCGGAAATGATAAAACTGGTCATGTAGGTAACGGCTTACTTCATTAATATCGCTATTACTCCATTCCAACCCAGATGCATTCTGCCAACGATTCACTTCGGAGATAAGCGTTTTCCAATCAGTAACCAGCGTTTTTTTCCGCCAATGTATTTGCTCGGAGTGACATTGGCTACAATGATTTTCGTAAAGCAGTTCGCCTCGAAGAGTATCCTGCTTAGTATTAGTTTCCGCTGAAACAGGGTTTGTGAATAATAGAAAAATGATCAGACCATTTAAACAGTATCGAATCATTTTTATCTCCTGTTAAAAGCAAAATTATCAAAAAACGAATGATATTATCAATTAAAAAAAATATAAATAAATGCGTATAATTACCTAATAAAAAATAAGCCCTTACACGTATTGTATATTTAGTTAATGACTGATAGTTTAATCAACAACTATTGAAGCGCATGATTTGCCAAACATAGCCAATGTAGGCATTTGTTTTTTAAAAAAAGCCCCCATTTTTTGATTATGACAACTATTAAAACTAAAAAACCATGACCGTTCAATTGACTAACCACCAGATCAACGAATTCAAATCTAAGCTGAATGATCGTTTCATGACGTTGCGACATGAAATCAGCAAAGAGTTACTCAGCTATGATGAGGAGCAATACGGTGTGTTGGCAGGCCAAGTACATGATACGGCCGATGAGGCTCTAGCCGACCTGCTGGTGGACATCGAGCTGGCTTCTATCGACCGTCACATTCAGGAAATTAATGAGTTGGATGCAGCCTTAATGCGCATTGCTGTAGGCAGCTATGGTGAATGCTGTGACTGTATCGAGCCAATTGCTCTAGAGCGCCTGGAAGCCTATCCCACTGCTTGCCGTTGCGTTGTTTGCCAGGAGGTGCATGAGCGCACCTTTGTGCACACCCAACAATCAACGTTGTGATAGAAGATTTGATCTGTTTTCGTAGAATTTGCGACGAAAATAAAAAAACTTGCATAATTTTTCGACATCGCTATAATGAGCGGCTCGAACGATAGACTTTAGGCGTGTAGCTCAGTTTGGTTAGAGCACCACCTTGACATGGTGGGGGTCGGTGGTTCGAGTCCACTCGCGCCTACCAAATACAACTAAAGCACCGCTAGCCGGTGCTTTTTTTATTGTGGAATCAAAATGCCGGTAATAACTCTTCCAGATGGTTCTGAACGTCAATTCGATCAGGCGATCAGCGTGATGGATGTCGCCAAGTCGATAGGCGCAGGTTTGGCGAAAGCTACCCTGGCCGGCAAAGTCGAAGATAAGCTGGTGGATGCCGCTTATCTCATCGAGTCGGATGCGCGTTTACAGATTATCACTGCCAAGGACGAAGAGGGCGTCGAAATTATCCGCCACTCCACCGCGCATTTGTTGGCGCAAGCGGTCAAGCAATTGTTTCCGAGTGCGCAAGTCACTATCGGGCCGGTGATTGACAACGGCTTCTATTACGATTTTTCCTACGAACGTTCTTTTACTCCGGATGATCTGCTAGCCATTGAAAAGAAAATGCAGGAATTGGCTGCCGCCGACTTGCCGGTCAGCCGTTCGGTGTTATCCCGCGACGAAGCGGTTGAGTTTTTTCAAGGTCTGGGCGAAGCGTACAAAGCGGAAATTATTTCCTCCATTCCTGCTGGTCAAGACTTATCTCTGTATCAACAAGGCGATTTTACCGACTTGTGCCGTGGTCCGCATGTACCCAGCACCGGCAAACTAAAAGCCTTTAAATTAATGAAAATTGCCGGCGCTTATTGGCGTGGTGATTCTAAAAATGAAATGCTGCAACGTATTTATGGCACCGCCTGGACTGATGCAAAGAACTGGCGGACTATCTGCATCGGCTGGAAGAAGCGGAAAAGCGCGATCACCGCAAAATCGGCAAAACCTTGGATTTATTTCATTTCCAGGAAGAAGCGCCGGGCATGGTGTTTTGGCATGCAAATGGCTGGGCGATCTATCAGCAGGTTGAACAATATATTCGGCAAAAGTTGCGGGTAAACGGCTATGAAGAAGTGAAAACACCGCAAGTTGTCGATCGTAGTTTATGGGAAAAATCCGGTCACTGGGATAATTTCGGCGAAATGATTTTTACCACGGATTCGGAAAATCGCGATTATGCGATTAAACCGATGAATTGTCCTTGCCATGTTCAGATTTTTAATCAAGGTATAAAAAGTTATCGGGATTTGCCTGTGCGTTTGGCGGAATTTGGTTCCTGTCATCGTAATGAACCTTCCGGCACTTTGCATGGCTTAATGCGGGTCAGAAATTTTGTGCAAGATGATGCGCATATTTTTTGCACTGAAGATCAAATCCAAGATGAAGTAGCCACTTTCATCGATTTGTTGTTCGAAGTGTATAGTGATTTTGGCTTTAAAGAAGTGTTGATTAAATTATCCACCCGCCCGGATAAACGGGTAGGTGACGATGCAGTCTGGGATAAAGCCGAAAGCGCTTTGGAACTAGCCTTGAACTCAAAGGGGCTGGCTTGGCAGTTGCAGCCGGGCGAAGGCGCTTTTTATGGGCCTAAAATTGAATTCTCCTTAAAAGATTGTATAGGCCGGATTTGGCAATGCGGTACCATACAGGTTGATTTTTCGATGCCAGAGCGTTTAGGCGCGGTTTTTATTGCTGAAGATAGCAGTCAGCATGTGCCGGTCATGTTGCATCGGGCGATTTTAGGCTCCTTGGAGCGCTTTATCGGTATTCTCATTGAACATTATGCCGGAAACTTCCCGTTGTGGTTAGCGCCGGTTCAGTTGGTCGTTTTGAATATTACCGATAAACATGCCGAATATGCTGAACAGGTAAGGCTGGAACTGGAAAAACAAGGCTTGAGAGTCAAAATTGACTTGAGAAATGAGAAGATAGGCTTTAAAATCCGCGAGCATTCAATCCAGCGTGTGCCATATTTAGTAATTATTGGCGACAAAGAATTGGATAATCAAGCTGTCACGCTACGCAGCCAACAGGGCGAGGATCTTGGAAGTCTGTCAGTCATCGAACTGGTTGAACGTTTAACAAGCCAGATTGCGGACAGGACATAAAAACAACGTGGAGGATTAGGGTATCAGCTCTAAAAAAGATGCAACGCGCTTAAATACCGAAATTACCGCTAGACGGGTTAGGGTAGTAGGCGCAGAAGGTGAACAAGTTGGTGTTGTTTCAATAAACGAAGCTTTACAGCTCGCCTACGATGCGAACATGGATCTGGTCGAAATATCGCCCAATGCTGATCCTCCCGTTTGTAAAGTCATGGATTACGGCAAGTATCAGTTTGAGCTCAATAAGAAACTGCAAGCCGCCAAGAAAAAGCAAAAGCAAATCCAGATCAAGGAAATCAAATTTAGACCGGGTACTGAAGAAGGGGACTATCAGGTTAAACTGCGCAGTTTGATCAAATTTCTCAGTGAAGGCGATAAAACCAAGATTACCGTGCGCTTTAAAGGCAGGGAGTTGACGCACCGAGATTTGGGCATGGATTTATTGAAACGCATAGAAACGGATTTGGAAGAGCACGCCACTGTCGAACAGTTTCCTAAATTGGAAGGTCGGCAAATGGTTATGGTCATGGGCCCCAAAAAGAAAAAATAGCTCAATTTTTTAAGACATTACGATGTAAAGTTAATCCGTTCGTTCGTGGTGAGTTTGTCGAACCATGTACGGATTAACCGTTCACCTTTCGACAAGCTCACGACTGCAAGGATGCAGGAAGTAGGGCAATGCATGGAGCAATTGCCGATGACGAACGGTTAATCCTTGCAATAGTACTGATTTTAAGCATTATTTTAGAAAATTTCGGTCGTTTTGAAAATGGCCTGGCGATTCAGGAGAGAATTGTCATCTGACAGCATTAATGATGTCATAAATTCGTTTGGGCCAAGCATTTTGCCTGATCGGGTTTTATCTCAGGGACTTAACTTTATACACATTGGAGAAAACAAATGCCAAAAATGAAAAGCCATAGCGGCGCCGGCAAGCGGTTTAAGAAAATCGGCAGCGGCGGTTTTAAATGCAAGCAATCGCATAAACGTCATATTTTGACCAAAAAAACCACGAAACGGAAAAGACAGTTGCGTAAGACAGCTATTCTGCATCCTTCAGATACGCCATTGGTAGCACGCATGCTGCCGTATAGTTGATCAACACCGTAATCGAAGAGAATAGAACATGGCAAGAGTAAAACGCGGCGTCACCGCTAGAGCAAGACATAAGAAAATTTTAAAGTTGGCGAAAGGGTACTACGGCGCTAGAAGCCGGGTATATCGCGTTGCCAAGCAGGCGGTTATTAAAGCCGGTCAATATGCGTACCGCGACCGTAAACAGAAAAAACGCCAATTCCGCGCTTTGTGGATTGTCCGGATAAATGCGGCTTCGCGTTTGTTCGGCATTTCTTACAGTCGTTTGATTAACGGTTTGACTAAAGCCAATGTGGCGGTCGACCGTAAAGTATTGGCCGATCTGGCCGTGCGCGATTTGGACGCATTTGGCGCTATCGCCAAAATCGCTATAGCGAATCAAAGCAAACCCTAAGAAGATCCGGCCTAGGCAGTTGCCGGGTTATATGAGCAAACCAGATTCTCTACTTCTGAAGTGGAGGGTCTGTTTCTCGGCATACTTGTCGTTGATTGCTTTAGGACTTTTCCCCATTACATAACTGAGAGAGCTGAGTTGTGTCGGTTAATATCGAAGACATTGTTACGCAAGCATTGCAAGAGCTTGCGCAAGCCAAAGACCTTAACCAGCTTGATCAGGTAAGAGTCAATTATCTGGGCAAAAAAGGCGTTTTTACCCAGCACATGAAAGAACTCGGCAATCTCGACGCCGAGCAGCGCCGTAGTGTTGGTCAAGTGATCAATACCGCGAAGAATGCCTTTCAAGAAGCCCTGGACGCCCGTAAAATTCTACTGGAAAATGCTGAGTTAGCTGCGCGTTTGGCTAGAGAAAGCATAGACGTCACTTTGCCGGGCAGAGGGCAAGCCGTTTCCGGTCTGCATCCGGTCACTATCACTTTGCGCCGCATCGCCAAAATTTTTGCCGGGGTGGGGTTTAAGGTCGTCGAAGGCCCGGAAATCGAGGATGATTATCATAATTTCGGTGCGCTGAACATTCCGGAGCATCATCCGGCCCGCGCAATGCATGACACCTTTTATTTCGATGCGCATACCGTGTTGCGGACGCATACTTCGCCGGTGCAGATCAGAGTCATGGAGTCGGAAAAGCCGCCCTTGAAAGTCATCGCCCCAGGTCGAGTTTACCGTTGTGATTCGGATTTAACGCATACGCCGATGTTTCATCAGGTCGAAGGCTTTTTGGTGGATATCGATGTCAGCTTCGCCGATTTAAAAGGCGTGGTGTTTGAATTTTTACGCGCATTTTTCGAAAAAGACATTCAAGTCCGCTTCCGGCCCTCTTATTTTCCGTTCACAGAACCCTCGGCGGAAGTTGATATCGAATGCGTGATCTGCGGCGGCGAAGGCTGCCGAGTGTGTAGTCATACTGGCTGGCTGGAGGTGATGGGCTGCGGGATGATCCATCCGGAAGTATTCAAGTCGGTTGGCATTGACCACAAACAGTATTCGGGATTTGCCTTTGGCATGGGCGTAGAACGCTTGGCGATGTTGCGCTACGGCATTAATGACTTAAGGATGTTTTTTGAAAACGACCTTAAGTTTCTGCAACAGTTTAATTAGTGGTGGGGAATCGTGCAAGTAAGTGAAGCCTGGTTAAGGGAGCTGGTTAACCCTGCCATAACGACCGATGCATTAGTTTCGCAATTGACTATGGCGGGGCTGGAAGTGGACGCCGTGCAACCGGTAGCCGCAGTATTTAGCGGCGTCGTGGTTGGAGAAGTGTTGTCTACCGTGCAGCATCCGAATGCCGATAAACTCAAGGTTTGTCAGGTTAACGTTGGTCAGACGGAGCCTTTGCAAATCGTCTGCGGCGCCGGCAATGTCCGGCCGGGTTTGAAAATTCCAGCAGCCTTGATAGGTGCAGTGTTGCCTGGCGATTTTAAAATCAAGGAATCCAAGTTACGCGGCGAATTATCTTTTGGCATGTTGTGCTCGGAAAAAGAGCTGGGTTTGGCAGTGAATTCCGAAGGTTTAATGGAGTTGCCGGATCAGGCCCCTGTTGGCGTGGATATTCGCGACTATCTGCTGCTGAACGATCAGATCATCGAATTGGGTTTGACGCCAAATCGCGCCGATTGTCTGAGTGTTGAGGGCGTCGCTCGAGAAGTAGCGGTATTAAACCAATTACCGTTCCATCCAGCTGAGTTTCCGAGTGCGATTGTTGAGCATCAGGAGACCTTAGCGATTCAAGTTGTGGATGGCGAAGCGTGTCCGGTGTATCTGGGGCGTTTAATCAAAGCCATAAATACTGCAGCCGTTACGCCGTTATGGATGCAGGAACGCTTGCGGCGTTGCGGAATTCGCAGCCTAGGGCCGGTAGTCGATGTCACCAATTATGTATTATTGGAATTGGGCCAGCCTTTGCATGCCTTTGATGCCGCAAAATTAGCTGCGCCTATCGTGATTAGACGCAGTCATCAGGGTGAAAGCCTGCTGTTGCTGAACGATCAAACCATCAGCCTGGACGGCGAAGCCCTGGTCATTGCTGATCAGCAGCAAGCGTTGGCCTTGGCCGGCGTAATGGGCGGCAAGCCGAGTGCTGTTTCCGCCGAAACCCGCGATATTTTTCTGGAATGCGCGTTTTTTAGCCCGCTGAGCATTGCCGGCAAGGCGCGGAAATTCGGTTTGCATACCGATTCTTCGCATCGTTTTGAAAGAGGCGTGGATTTTACCTTGCAATACCGGGCGATAGAGCGCGCAACGCAATTGATTGTCTCGATTGCCGGTGGCAGCGTTGGGCCAATTGCCGAGGCTGGCGATGCCGCAAATTTACCCGAGCGCTTGCCGGTAGAGTTAAGCCGCCGCCGCATTGAAAAAATGCTGGGCATTAAGCCAAGTGATGACGAAATTGCCGCCATGTTCCAGGGTCTGGGCATGCAAGTAGTAGTCTCTGCTGAAGGTTGGCGAATTACTCCGCCGGGTTTTCGCTTTGATATCAGCATTGAAGAAGATTTGTTGGAAGAAATTGGCCGAATTGTCGGTTATAATAATCTGCCAAGCAGTAGCCTCTTGATGCGTTCCGAATTGGCAAAAGCGCCGGAAGCCGAAATGCCGCTGGATAGATTACAGGATTGTTTGGTGGATAGAGGTTATCAGGAAGCGATTACCTATAGCTTTGTCGACGAGGTCATGCAAAGAACCATTGCGCCTGCTGACGAGTTTATTCGCATTCAGAATCCAATTTCTTCCGAATTGGCCATCATGCGCACCACTTTATGGTGCGGATTATTGCACGTAGCTCTTTACAATATTAATCGTCAGCAAACCCGGGTGCGTTTGTTTGAATCCGGCTTGCGATTTTATCGGGAAAATGGTGAGATACATCAGCGGAAAATGCTGTCCGGTTTGGCGCTAGGCGCGGTGAATCCGGAGCAATGGGCGGCAAAATCCGTAACCATCGATTTTTTCGATATAAAAGCCGATGTAGAAGCGTTGTTTGCATTAACCGGCGGCAGCGTATTGTTTCAGCCGGCTGAACACTCGGCGTTGCATCCAGGGCAAACCGCGCAGATTTGTAAACCGGATGGACAAGTCATCGGTCTGTTGGGCATGTTGCATCCCAGCTTGGAGAAGCAATTAGGCTTTGATAGTCCGGTATTTTTATTCGAATTGGATCAGGACGCGGTGCTGGCTCGGGTTACGCCTAAGTTTTCACCCCTATCCAAGTTTCCATCCGTGCGGCGCGATATGGCCTTGATAGTAGCGGATACTGTGTCGGCGCAGGCAATTATCGACACAATTCAGGCTGTGAATGAAACAGTGATACGGGATGTGCAGATTTTCGACGTCTATCGAGGCCAGGGTGTTGCCGAAGGTTGTAAAAGCATCGCTTTGAGCCTGGTTTTGCAAGATTTCTCGCAAACACTGACCGAGACGGCAATAGATGGTATATTTCACAGGGTATTAGATGTTTTGGCTACAAAATTACATGCAAAATTGAGGGAGTGATTGTGGCATTAACAAAAGCAGATATTGCAGAAAAATTATTTGAAGATTTGGGCCTTAACAAGCGCGAAGCTAAGGAAATAGTCGAATTGTTTTTCGATGAAATTAAGTGTTCGCTGGAAACCGGTGAACAGGTGAAAATTTCCGGTTTTGGTAAATTCGAGTTACGCGATAAAAGTGGCCGGCCTGGCAGGAATCCGAAAACCGGTGAGGAAATTCCGATTACGCCGCGCCGAGTGGTTACTTTTAGAACCGGTCAAAAATTAAAGGCTAGAGTAGAATCCTATGCTGGAACCGAGTAATAACAATGAATTGCCGGTTATCCCGGCAAAAAGATATTTCACCATTGGTGAAGTTAGCGAATTATGTGGTGTAAAACCGCATGTGCTGCGTTACTGGGAGCAAGAGTTCACCGAACTCAGTCCGGTGAAAAGACGTGGTAACCGCCGCTACTATCAACGCCATGACGTATTATTAATCAGACAGATTCGTTCACTGCTGTACGAGCAAGGCTATACCATAGGCGGCGCCAGAGCTCATTTGGGCAGCGATGATGCTAAGGAAGACTCCTTGCGCAGCAAACAATTAATTCATCAAATGCTGGGTGATTTGGAAGATATTTTGGAATTGCTCAAATAGGGCGTTCCGAGATGTGTTAAAATAGCCGGCTGTTTTCCTTAATGGAAACAAACATAGGTCGGCTTGTAAATAAACTTCGGGGCGTAGCGCAGTCTGGTAGCGCACTATACTGGGGGTGTAGGGGTCGTGGGTTCGAGTCCCGCCGTCCCGACCAAGTTTATGTTTCATAGCGTACGATAAAGTCCAAAAACCCGCAAGCTGTCTGGCTTGGCGGGTTTTTTGTTGTCCGGCGTTATCCGCGAAAATCCTGTAACGGCCAGCAAAATGCAGTAATATTGACTTTTTACTGTTACTGCGTCGAGAGTTATTCCAAATATATCTTCTTATTGCCCCTGTCGATTTTCTCAGTACGACCCGAAGGCGTTTATGTGCTGTATTACTTTCAAAAGAAAACCCAGCAGACTTCCCCGCAGGATTTTGAGTTAGCTCGGCAGCGTTTTAAGCTGATTGGAGAATATAGATGAATGATGTGGTTAAATCGGAAGAAAATCTATTTTTGGCCTTGGGATTTCCGCCACATGAGGCGGAAATATTGCAGCTGCGAGCGGATTTAATGAACCGGTTAGCGCTGTGGCTTCAGGCCAAGAACTTAACGCAAACCGAGGCAGCTGAAAAGCTTGGGGTGACCCAGGCTAGAGTATCTGACTTGGTGCGCGGGCATTGGAAAAAATTTAGTCTCGATATGCTTTTAACCTTGGCGGCTAAGGCTAAACTGAAATTTAAGATTGAATTGGATTGGGCGGCGTGATTAAAATTTGCCATATTCACAACGAAAGATAACCCGCCAATTGGCTTGCATCCTATCTAAAATCAGATAATACCCAACTTATGTAGTTTTTTCACTTCCTGGCGCACAATCTCTAGTCCGCCGTTGCTATATAAGATATATAGCCGCTCTGCACTCAAATAGCTCAGCACGGTATGCCGGAATTTAAATGTATAATCCGCAGCGGCAGAGTCATAGCCAAATTCGGGTGCTAACTTCGCCAAAATCAAACCGACTTCAGTCGCGGCGGGTCCAGTGAATGCAAAATCTGCGTCTGATAAGTTTTGCAGAATGTATTCAATCAACATATTGGTTTGCGTGACTGGTGCGGCGTTCAAATCCATGTCGCCAAGATGACGCACAGCGGGCAGGCGTAAATTGCCTTTTTTATCCAGTTGCAAATAGCCGGTGGCGACCGGGTCGATCCTGGCGATAATGGCCGCTGTGCGTAACCAGTTGACGACTTTGTATTCATTGCCGCTAGTAGGGGCCGAATGCGCTGAGGCTACGCTGATGACGAAATCAGCCGGCAATCCGCGTTTCATCGCTTCGGCTAAGCCGAGAATATGATGTGCGCCGGTTTGCGAATCGCCGGCCGCGCCATAGTTGTCGCTGACGCCATTGCCGCCGAAATTCAATTCGGTAAATTCCGTGCCGTCACTGTTCCACTGAAAAACTATCGTTTTGGCCCAGTCGTGCCATAACGGCGCAGCTAAAATAATATCGCTGTTAATCTTGAATGCGGGATTCAGGTTTTGATTATGCTTAGACGTAGCATGATCTGTGTCTTTGGCGACTATCGGCAGTCCATTCTTGCCGGTGTGGCTATAAATCACTTTGTAACTGTTAGCTAAGCCAAGTGCGCTGGTATCGTTAAAGGCTTCGTGAATCGGCAAGCCGCCGGGCTCGGAGTGATGGCTGTCAGTTGCTCCGCCAGGCGCGGAATAGATAGGTTGTGGCATTTTCGGGCAATCGCCGCCATCTTGTAATACCGGTGGGAAAACGCCGGCGCTAACGTTGCCTTGCATTGCGTTGCCGTCAACTTGATTAAGCAAGCCTGCCGTTTTCAGTTTGGCTATGATTTGCGCTTGATCCTCAGTGCTGAGATTGGCGCGGTGCCGGATACAAGCCTGCTTATCATCCAGCAGTTCTGCCAGATTATGCCGAATAGTTTGGTTATGCACCTGCTGCAGACGTTCATGCAACAGAGCGAAAGCCGATTGCACTAAAGGTGAAGCGCCGGCAAGTTTAATCGCGGCGGCGTTGCCTTTCCCAGGAATAGTCTGATCGGCGGCAAATGCCGGAATACTGCTTAAGGTAGACAGTATGCTTACAGCTGCGCTTAGTAATGCCGAATGGCGGGAAGTGATCATATATTTCCTTAAGTGTCGATTAAAAGCAAAGGCTATTCGCGCTGCGGTCTAGAATAGCCCTGGCGTGGTGCAGCATAGTTTTATACTGAGTAAAAATGACAAGTGTGTGAAAAGTAGGACAGAGATTTTAATTGCATGATTAGGTTGCTGGAGCGTTTATTTCGGCGCTGTAATCGCCTCTTCCCGCAATACGTCAAAGGCGTCAAAGGCAATATTCAGGCTTAATTTCAAGTTGACGACAGCCGCCAACGTGGTGCTGGCAAGAATACTGATCATAATGGCGATTTGGTATTTAACCGCCACCAAAGGTTCGCTACCGCCTAAAATTTGCCCGGTCATCATGCCGGGGAGCGAAACCAGGCCCATTGTCGCCATGCCGACGATGGTAGGATTGAGAGCGGCTTTGATCGCCTCGCGAAAATACGGGCGTACCGCTTCCCAACGCGTCGCCCCCAACATTAAATAAGTCGTGTATTCGTTTTGGTTTTTGCGTAAGGCCGCGTAGAAGCGTTCCAGCGCGATGACATTGCCCTGCATGCAGTTGCCGAGAATCATGCCGGACAAGGGTACGAGATAACGCGCATCGTAAAAATTTGGCGGTTGGATCACCAGCACCACCAGATAGGCGGTGGAGAATAAAATGCTGGTAGCCACGGCAGTAAAGGTGGCGAGTACGAAATGCCGGACCTTGAGTCCGGCGCGGTTTAAAATGCTAAGATCCGCAATCAGCAGCATAATCAAGATCCATAAGCCGTTTAGCCAGGGATTGTTAAGATTAAACAGAGTTTTGATATAGATGCCGACCAGCGCTAATTGCACAATCATGCGCAGTATGCTTATGACTATATCTTTGCTTAAACCCGCGCCGATCAGCCGCAGCAAAGCCAAGGGCATTAAGCATAATCCAAGCAACAGCGCGAGTTGAGGGAGGGGAATATCAAGCGTTTCCATAAATGTTCACCTGAGTTAAATGTCCGGCATCAAGTGCAAACACTACGTCGCAACGCGCCAGCCACTCCGGGTCGTGGGATACCGAGAGCACCGTGAGTTCCGGCTCGGCAAAAACGTCAAACACGGCTTGTTTGCTTTCTGCGTCCAGAGCGCTGGTCACTTCGTCCAGCAAATAAAGTTTTTTGCCCAATAACAGGCCGCGAGCCAAGGCAATGCGTTGTTTTTCGCCGCCGGAAATTTTACTGCTTGCGTGTTCAACAATGTCGGCTGGTAATTGCAGGCGCTGCAATACGTCCTGCAGTTGAGTTTCAGTAGGGCATTGGCCGCGATGCGCCTTAAATTGAAACGGCAGCAGCAGGGCGTCTCGAACACTGTCAGCCCCGAGCATGGGTTCTTGACCAATATATGCCGTGCAATTGCGGATATTTTGCACCGTTGCCGTTGTTAAGGCTTGTTCCTGAAAGTATACCGTGCCGGATTTTATGCTATGCAGCCCTAACAGGGTTTTTAAGATGCTACTTTTGCCGGAACCGGATTTGCCGCAGAGCACCGCTTTGTCTCCTGGTTGGAGCGCAAAGCTGATGTCTGCAAGAATGGTTTTTGCCTGGGCGGTTACGCATACTTGATCGAAGCGAATTAGCGGGGTCATTTAAGGCCTGTAGTGTCTACCATCCACTATAATAACCGTTATTATAACCATAGCCGCCAGTATTCTTTAATCTATCGTACATGGCTTCATTTTGGCGTATTTCTCTTTTGATTTCCTCATCGCGCTGCATAATCATCTGCGCGTCCCGAAAGTCGCCTGCCCGCAATTCGCGCGCTACATCGGCTTGTTCCTGAGCGCTGATCATGGCTTGTTCTTGATACGCCATTGCGTCAAAGTTATCATAGCCATAACCATTGCCGTAAGCCATAGCATTACCGGCGACGAAAAACATAAAAATGCCGGCGGTGATTATTGTTTTCATAGCATGTTCCTCTGTTAAAAGACTAAACGAAAAATTTTCCCTGTGGTTTGCAATGGCTATAAGGAAATTGCAGTAACTGGGTGTTGGCGGATAATTTAGTCGTTTGAGCTTAAAAGAAACTTAACGAATGTTGAAAAACACGGCTCGGTGCAAAGCCCTTTTTTCAAAAGGTACTTGGCGGTTTACACTATAAAAAAGGATTCAAAATAACCAATTGGTTGTCAATAACTTGTCCGTGCTGCATATCCTCTGAGTAAAGGGCGTGACAATCGCTTATTATTGCTGCTGCTACAATTAAACTGTCGAAATGTGAAAAACTGTAACGGCTGGCGATGTCGAGAGCGGTATTTAGGGTTTGTGTCGTAATAGGTTGTATGTCACTATACTATTGACCTATTCGATTAAGTACGGAGCGTATCTCTACAACATTAGGACCCAGTTTAGTCCGCATTACATTTGCTGTCTCACTCAAGACCTGAACCGACACAACTGGCTTGGATGCTAAAATTGCGATGGCCTTGTCTTGCTTGGGGTTGTTTTTGCTGAGGCTGTAAATCACTACATTGGTGTCTAAAAATTCACCTGGCATTTGCCTCTTCCCGATCAAATTTAAAGTCCGTCATATCTTTCTGATAAGGTTGCAAAAACGCTTTTAAGTCGCGCTGTTTGGTCTAAGACTGACTGTATTGTTGTATTAGGCGTTCAGCTAAATCTCTGCTGGAAATATGTTCTTGCTCGGCCAAATCATGTAACTCTTGAGCCGCTTGGTCGCTGATGTGTAGGATTTGCATGGCTTTTTCGCGTAATGGTGGGTATGCGTGATGAAAATATTATAGGCTTGAATGCGTGTTTTTTTCTATGACTTAAATCGGCCAAAATTTTTGCAAGGTAGGTTGTCTTCCATTCGGCTTTTGCTGCCGGGGTTTTCCGGCAGGGGACGCCGCGAGTACCTCCCTGTAGGCTTGGCTAGTGTCTTTATGTAAGTTAAACTTACAGCCGATTTTAAAACTGTTGTTGTAATTTAGGTTAAGAATGCCCAACGATTTCGGAATCGATAAAGTTTTTAAGAGGCCGGCGTGTATACATCCCTGTAGCCTTAGAGTCGGCATCCAGGCCTCCGCTACCTCTTAAAACCTTCATCGATCCCAAAATCTCAGCGCCTTGGCTTGGACCGCATTAATAAAAACATAACAATTATATATGCTAATGCATTTTTACTTGGATTAACATTTTTTATTTATAATGAATACCCCAGTAAATCATAAATTGATGGCTCTAATTTTCTTACAAGATCCATCATATAATGCTGCCGGTTGGAGTTGGGTATTGCTTGAATGTCACGATTGAATTCTATTAAATCAATATAAGCAAATCTTTCGCCTTTTTGTGCTTGCCCATAATTTTGTCCATGTGGCTTGAAAAATTGCAACCGGGCCATTTCTTCATTGAAATCGAAAAAACAAGGCGTAAAATAAACTGGAGCGATTACTAATTTATGCCCTTTCTTCAATCGATTAATTGCTGCACCGAATTCTTTTTCTTGAATATATTCAGAGTTCAAAAACTCCTGGCTGACCAGTAATAACATCATATCGCATTCAGCAACTTGTTCATGTAAAAACACATCCCAAGCCGCACCGAATGGAATAGCTTCATCACCAAAAATCTGAATGTCTAATCCCGGAAGCTTGGCGTATTGTTCAAAATCAGCCCTAAATGTTGGATAATACAAACACTGGGCATGAGAATAGGAAATAAAAACTTTCAACGTTTTTGCTGTTCTTTCGCTTTTGGAGTCTGGCCATTTAGTAATATTGGCTTTAATGCCATCTAATAACTCCAATACATCGACTTCTATATAACTTCCCGGACATTCAACTTTTAGCTTACGGTCAGATTTGCGTTGTAATAACCGTTTTTGTTCAAAAAACTCCGGTAAATCTTTGCTGCTACATTGCTTGCAATTGCAAGGCACCAGTTTTTCAACCTTAGCCTGATTTTCCTTGTTTAAATGAAAACTATCGTTTAGGTTATCCAGCTCTGCCGCAATCACCGATAATAATTCTTTTCTCTCCAGGCCTCTAGCGCGCAACATGATTTCATTCCCTTGCTGTGAAATCTCAGCCAATACTTGACTAGCCGCCAAAATAAAAGGTGAAAAGGGTTTTGTCACCTAATCGTAACAACACCTTATATACAATAGTCTGGAAGAGCACACGCAAAAACCAAGCCGTTGACTCAAAAACGGTAACCGAAACGCCTCAAAAACCCCGAAATTTTGCCAAGCACCTGCCCCATAGTTGTACGCATGATCTTGTTTTCTGGCGTCGAAGTCCCTATACAGTTTATAATGTTAAGCTTTGAATTCACTATTACACTGGAAATATCATGCTGGGTAAGCTGGTTAAAATGGTCGTTGGCAGCCGTAACGACAGGCTGGTCAAGACAAAACGGAAGCTGGTCAAAAAAGTTAACGCCTTAGCGGACGAATTTGCAGCGCTGTCCGATGCGGCTTTACAAGCCAAAACACAAGAATTCCGCAATCGTTTAGCTGAAGGTGAAAAACTCGACGACCTGATACCGGAAGCGTTTGCGGCGGTCCGGGAAGCATCGACGCGCGTCTTCGGCATGCGCCATTTCGACGTGCAGTTGATCGGCGGCATGGTGCTGAACAGCGGCAGAATCGCCGAAATGAAAACCGGCGAGGGTAAAACCCTGATGGCGACCTTGGCTGCCTATCTAAACGCCCTGCCGGGAAAAGGTGTGCATGTGGTCACCGTCAATGACTACCTGGCGCGCCGCGATGCCGCCTGGATGGGAAAGCTTTACGGCTTCTTAGGTTTGACCACCGGCGTAATCGTCAGCGATCTGACCCACGAACAACGCCAAGTATCCTATGCCGCCGACATCACTTACGGTACCAACAACGAATTCGGCTTCGATTACCTGCGCGACAACATGGCGTTTAATCTGGAGCAAAAAGTTCAGCGGGATTTAAACTTCGCCATTGTCGACGAGGTGGACTCCATCCTGATCGACGAAGCCAGAACGCCGCTGATCATTTCCGGACAAGCCGAAGGCGGCACGGAAATCTACTTAAAAACCAACCAGATCATACCTCACCTGACCAAACAGGAAAAGGCCTCCGATCCTGAGCAACAGGACAGTATGCCCGGTGATTATGCGGTGGATGAAAAGTCGCGGCAAATTCATTTGACCGAGGCCGGCTACGAACACGTAGAACGCTTGCTGGCGCAATACGGCTTGATCGCTGACGGCACCACGCTCTATGAAGGCGCGAATATCCGCTTGATGCATTATCTCAACGCCTCCTTGCGTGCGCATGTGCTGTTTCAGAAAGACGTGGATTACGTGGTCGCCAACAATCAAATCATCATCGTTGACGAATTCACCGGCCGGATGATGACCGGACGGCGTTGGTCCGAAGGCTTGCACCAAGCAGTGGAAGCGAAAGAAGGCGTACCGATTCAAAACGAAAATCAGACCTTGGCGTCCATCACCTTCCAAAATTACTTCCGGCTATATAACAAGCTGTCCGGCATGACGGGTACCGCGGATACCGAAGCGTTCGAGCTGAATAAAATTTACGGTTTGGAAGTGGTGGTCATACCTACGCACCGGCCTATGATCCGCAAAGATATGGGCGATGTCGTCTATCTGTCGCCGCGGGAAAAATATGTTGCCGTTATCGAAGATATAAAAGATTGCGTAAAACGCGCGCAACCGGTCTTGGTTGGCACCACCTCCATCGAAAACTCCGAGCTAATTTCTGCCTTGCTGAATCAGCAAGGCATTGCGCATGAAGTTTTGAACGCTAAGCAGCATGAGCGCGAAGCGCATATCATCGAACAAGCCGGCATGCCGGGTCAGGTTACCATCGCCACCAATATGGCCGGCCGTGGTACCGACATCGTCTTGGGGGGCAACCTCGCCGCTGAACTGGCTTTGTTAGGCGAAGACGCTAGCGAAGCCGAAAAAGATCGGGTGCGTGGCGCTTGGTTGGAACGGCATGAGCAAGTGCTGGCCAGCGGCGGTCTGCACGTCATCGGCTCGGAGCGTCACGAATCTCGGCGGATCGATAACCAATTGCGCGGTCGTTCCGGACGCCAAGGCGACCCTGGTTCCACGCGCTTCTATTTGTCGTTGCAAGACGATTTGATGCGGATTTTCGCTTCCGACAAAGTCGCCGGCCTGATGCAGAAACTGGGTATGCAGGAAGGCGAAGCCATAGAGCATCCTTGGGTAACGCGTTCCATTGAAAGTGCGCAGCGCAAGGTCGAAGGCCGTAACTTCGACATTCGGAAAGAAATTCTGGCCTATGACGATGTTGCCAATGATCAGCGTAAAGTGATTTATTCGCAACGGAACGAGTTGATGGCCGCGAATGATATTAGCGATATTATCGCCGCGATTCGTGCGGATGTGATCAATGACGCCATTACCGTTTATATCCCGCCGAAAACCATGCAGGAACAATGGGATACGCATGGTTTGGAGTCACATTTACTCCAAGAGTTTAATCTGTTTGTGCCGGTAACCGATATGCTGGAGCAGGATGTGACGCTGACCGAAGTCAAACTGCGTGAACTCATCGTTGCCCAAGCTGAAAAGGAATACCACCAAAAAGAAACCGCAATCGGCACGGATGTGATCAGGCATTTCGAGAAATCCGTGATGCTGCAAGTGCTGGATAACAGTTGGAAAGAGCATCTGGCGGCTATGGATCAATTGCGGCAGGGTATTCATTTTCGCGGCTATGCGCAAAAAGACCCTAAACAGGAATATAAGCGCGAATCGTTTACCATGTTCAGCGATTTGTTGAATCATATTAAACGAGAAGTGATCGGCATTATGACTAAAGTGCAAGTCACCCGTGAAGAGGATGTGCAGGCCATAGACCAACAGCGCCAGGCCCCGCAAGAGATGCATTTTGAACACGCCGAAGCGCATTCGGCCTTTGAGGAGATTGCGCCACCGGCTGCCGAAGCAGAAGCGGCAAACAATGCAGAGCAGCCTTTTGTTAGAGATAGCCAAAAAGTCGGGCGAAACGATCCTTGTCCTTGCGGTTCAGGTAAAAAATACAAGCAATGCCACGGCAGGCTTGAATGATTTTTGCAGGATGCCGGTCGCGGCTTCCTGATGAAGAATAACCACAAAACCATATAGGGATAAATTATGCCACATAGAGTTTTTCGAATTAGTACGCCAAAATCGGATATTACAAAACTACCGAAACTTGGCTTGGAAAAAAAACATTTTATAGCGGACTTCAAACATTACTATAGTCACCGTTTAGGTCGGGACGAACATTGCCGTTCGCCGCATTACGCTTACGAAGCCTTGTCGCTGGCGATAAGTGACCGTTTGGTAGAGCGTTGGAAAAATACCTATAACACTTACAAAGATCTGGATTGCAAAAAAGCCTTTTACCTGTCTATGGAGTTCTTGATTGGCCGCTCACTCAGCAACGCCATGTTGAATCTGGGCGTAGACGACGTGGTCAGTGAAGCTCTGTATGAAATGGGCCTGGATGCCGAAGAACTGATGGATAGCGAGGTAGACGCCGGTTTGGGTAATGGTGGTTTAGGACGTTTGGCGGCCTGTTTTATTGATAGCTGCGCCACGTTGCAATTGCCGGTGACCGGTTATGGCTTGCGCTATGAATACGGCATGTTTACCCAGCAAATCGTCAATGGCGAACAGGTAGAGTTGCCCGATCACTGGTTGCGCATGGGAAATATTTGGGAAATAGAACGGCCGGAATATATGGCCCGCGTGAAATTTGGCGGCCGTACTCAAACGCATCTCGACGAGAAGGGTCAGAAACGCACAACCTGGCTGGATACGCACGATGTGTTAGCCATGCCCTACGATACACCGGTACCGGGCTACAAAAACGGCACAGTTAACACCTTACGTTTGTGGAAAGCCATCGCTACGGAAGAATTTAATCTGCAAGAGTTCAACGCCGGTGATTATGCCGAAGCAGTGGCGCAGAAAAATACCGCAGAAAACATCACGATGGTGTTATATCCGAATGATGCCAATGAAAACGGCAAAGCCTTGCGCTTACAGCAGCAATATTTACTGGCCTCAGCCAGTCTGCAAGACGTGCTTTCCAATTGGGTTGGCCGGCACGGCAGCAACTTCAGTAATTTTGCTGAAAAAAACTGCTTCCAGTTGAACGATACCCATCCCAGTATCGCTGTTGCGGAACTGATGCGGCTATTGTTGGATATTTACGGTTTAAGCTGGAAAGAGGCTTGGACGATTACTACCAAAACCATGGCTTATACCAATCATACCCTGTTGCCGGAAGCACTGGAAAGATGGTCGGTGGGTTTGATGCAGAATCTGTTGCCAAGGCTGATGGAAATTATTTTCGAGATCAACGCCCATTTTATGGCGCAGGTTTCGGCGCGTTGGCCAGGCGATGGCGAGCGTATGGGGCGGATGTCGATTATCGAAGAGGGCGCGGATAAAAAAGTACGGATGGCGTATTTGGCGATTGTCGGCAGTTTCTCGGTCAATGGCGTCGCGGAATTGCATTCCAAATTATTGCAGGATGGCCTGTTCAGAGATTTCTACGAGCTGTGGCCGCAAAAGTTCAATAATAAAACCAATGGCGTTACCCCCAGACGTTGGCTAGCGGCTTGCAATCCGGAATTGGCGGAATTGATTAGCGCCACGATTGGCGAGAGCTGGATTACCGATTTATCGCATTTGACCAGGTTAAAACCGTATGCAGAGGATTCTGTTTTCAGAAAAAAATGGTCAGAGTTACGCCGCGCCAGCAAGCAACGCCTGGTGGATTACAAGAAAGAAGAACATAACATCGAGATTAATGTCGACGCCTTGTTTGATGTGCAGGTTAAGCGCATCCACGAATACAAACGGCAAATTTTGAATGTCTTGCATGTCATATATCTTTATGACCGTATCAAACGCGGTGATACACAAAATTGGGTGCCGCGTTGTGTATTGATAGGTGGCAAAGCCGCTCCGGGTTATGTGATGGCGAAAAAAACCATTAAGCTCATCAATAACGTCGCTAATGTTATCAATAACGATCCGGCGGTTGGCGATAGGTTGAAATTGGTGTTTATGCCGAATTATCGAGTATCGGCGATGGAAAAAATCTGCCCAGGTGCGGATTTGTCCGAGCAGATCTCTACTGCCGGTAAAGAAGCCTCCGGTACCGGCAATATGAAATTCATGATGAACGGCGCTCTGACTATTGGCACTTTGGACGGTGCGAATATCGAGATTCGCGAAGAAGTCGGCGCGGAAAACTTCTTTCTGTTCGGTTTGACCGAATCGGAGGTGGAAGCTCTGCGGCATCATTACGATCCCCAAGCCTATATCAATAAGGATAGCGATTTGCAGTCGGTGATGCATTTATTGGAATGTGGACATTTCAATCAATTTGAGCCGGGCATTTTCGATGATCTGATTGCTGCAGTCAAAAGCCCGCATGATCCATGGATGACGCTGGCGGATTTCCGTGGCTTTGTTGAGGCACAAAAACGGGTGGAACAAACCTATCTGGATCAGGAACGCTGGACGAAAATGAGTATTTTGAATACGGCTTCCAGCGGTAAATTCTCTACTGATCGGACTATCAGCGATTACAATCGCGATATCTGGAAGTTAACCCCGGTTGATGTCGAAAATAAGTAATACGCTGTTGTTATGATTGATATTGTCCTGTTTGAGCCGGAGATCCCGGCCAATACCGGCATTATAGGCACCTATAACTTTATTAAAAACGTTAGTACGAGATATTCCTTCTTCATCTGAACGCTGGTAAACTTACCAATAGGTTTGGATGGTTATAGCAATGAAATGGATCGTATTAGTGTTAAGGGCATTGAATTAGAAGGCGTTTTCCTCGAAAACTTGTATGATTTTTTGGATGATGATGGTGCAGTAATCTTATTGTCTCTGTTGTGGACTGTTTATCTTGCTTGCAAGAGTACAGTCCACGGATGGCATATCACAGGAACTTTTGATCAATCTGCCCCAAGATCAGCCAGCTAAAAACCAGAAAAAATTCAAAAAGGCTTAAAAGAAAATGACATCGCTGAAAACACAGTTAAAAACTATGTTGGGCATGTTTATCGATTCTAAGGCTACATCAATAAACTTCATAAATCACACAAGACTCCGTTAGTTCACCATACCGAACTTTTCTATTCATATTTCGTAGATGATTATCTCAATAAGGTCTTGCCTGATGAGTTGCAATCTATTGAATCACTAAAAGCACATCAGGCAGCGATTTCGGCCTATTTTTCATTTCTATTCTCATTAGAGTTAAGCGCTTCTATTGAAACCAAGATCAGTGCTAGAACCAAGCAACACATGGCAGAAAAGGATAGCCTCACCAACTTATATTTTCTTTATCATCAACAAATAAAATTTTCTTTTGTTTATGAAGATTCCTGTTTTTTCAGATTAATCGGCAACTGTATGTGAAATGTGGTGCCGATTCCGGGGCTGGATTCAAAAAACAATTTACCCTGGTGATTTTCAACAATGATGCTGTGTGACAGACTTAAACCCTGACCAGTACCTTTGCCAACTGTCTTGGTAGTAAAAAAAAGATTGAAGACTTTTTCTTGAAATTCTATTGGAATCCCAGCGCCGTTATCCTGGATTTGAATATCAACCATATCGTCCAGCTTACGGGTGACAATCCGAATTTTACCCATACCGGTCGATTTCTCTTCAATTGCATGGGCAGCATTGATGATCAGATTAAGAAACACTTGATTGAGCTCGCTTGGAAAACATTCAATGAAACTGACATCAGTCGCAAAATCGGTTTCGATTTCGGCAATATATTTATAGCTGTTGCGACTGATGGTCAGAGCGCAGTTAAGCGCCTCGTGAAGGTTGATGGCTTGTCTGTTTTGGTTTTGTTCAACATGGGAAAAGGTTTTCATCGCTTTGACAATCTCAGTTACCCGTTTTACACCTTCATGCGCTTGCTGTAAGGCTTTAGGGCTGTCTTCCAGAATGAAAGGCAAATCGTATTGATCAGCCAATGCATCAAGTTGCGGTTTTAATTTCTTATCGGCCAAGGAGTACAATGATTGCTGATAAGCAATAATATCGGCAATGTTGCCATGCAATGCCGAGAGGTTGTCTCCGATGTATTGAATAGGCGTATTGATTTCATGGGCAACACCGGCAGCCAATTGGCCTATGGCTTCTAGTTTTTGCGCTTGGGCAAGCTGGGCTTGCATAAATTTAGTTTCACTGATGTCGTCAATTACGCCAAAAAACTGAAGTTCCCCGTCAATTTTCGTTGGAGTCACCATTAATAAAGCTGGAAAAAGATCGCCGTTTTTACGACGTCCTTCCACCTCGCGACGCTTGCCCATAATGGTGGCTTTTTTAGTGTCTAAATAACGTTGGAGATAGCCGTTGTGTTGCGCGGCAATTGCAGGTGGCATTAAACAACTAACATTTTTTTCAAGAACTTCGCTGTCTTTGTAGCCAAAAATTTGTTTTGCCCCCTCATTAAAGCTCTTTATTATGCCAGTTTGATCTATGGTGACAATTGCACTGGTAAAAGTGTCCATAATGGCTTTTTCCGTGTCATGCCTGACTTGCCGCAATTCATCTCGCATCTGTTTACGGGATAAGGTGGTGTAGGTGAATAGCAGTACGCCAAGAGCCGACATTAGGTAAACCAAAAAAATTGCTATTCTGTTTCTAGTTTGATTGTAGAAAAAATTGCTGGATAAAGCTGCCCGTGGTGTAAATAATACGATCTTCCAATAATATTCAGACGACTTCATCGTCTGTTGGCTAACTCCAAACACCGTGTTAGAGCCAGATGAAGTGTGCTGTCCCAAAATCAGCGGATAAACCGTGCTATAAACAAATAGGCCATTTGCCGTTAGCAGAGCTCCTTCATCAGTTGTGGAAATGCTTTTCCACTCTTCGGAAAAGTCATGTCCAAAGGTGCGGTCCTTTTTGTCCAGCATGAAGCCCCACTCGTCTGCGGGGTTGGCACAGCTAAGCCAATAACCATCGCTATTGAGGAGCATGGCGTTATGAGACTCTCCACGCGCAATTTTCTGAAAGTTCAGGAGCAGATCATTAGCCAGATAATCGAATAAAATAACGCCATTTTTACGACCACTGTCATCAAGAATTGGTGTGCCGAAGCGTATCGTAGGCTTGAAGGGAATCACCAGACGATTTTCTTCAACCCCTAAATCCATCGGTGAAACATAGATTTCACCAAGGTTTAGGCTAAACGTGTCATTGAAGAAATAACGCCGTGATTTATCCTGCAACTTCTCGTGCGGAACGATTGAGGGGTTGCCAACATTATAATTAATACGAATAATTTCATGTCCATCGGTATTGAGGTTGCGCACATTGTCGTACCGCTGTTTCTCTTTAGTAAGGGCTAAATAGAATTGTGCCAATTCATCAATAAACTTTGGGTTGCCGGTGTTTAAATAATGTTGCAAGGCTGGCAATTTGGCGACGATGCGAAGATCGGAATCAATTTCCTTAAATTTTTGCAGTATATGCGCCTTGGCAATCTCGATGTGGCTTTTGTCCTTCAACTCTATTTTTCTCACCTCATTTTGTTCTTCTAGTCGGGCAAGAAATAGTAGAGCAATAGAAATAAAAATAACGATGGGTAGAAAAATAAGTACAAAACGTTTTAGCAACGCTTGTATGGAAATTCCTTTATGATTTTTTTGTTCAGCGGCAGAAATATCTGCGCTATGTTTCTTATACTTCACCAGATTGCATCAGTTTGCTAATCATAAAAAAAGACAGTTGCATAATTTGTAAACTAATTAGAGGGTTAATGGCATACATTGGCGAATTCTGGATCTATTTGCCCACTTACAGTCTAGCCAAAATTGATCTTTCAAGTATAGCTTTCTTTTCAACAATGTCATTTGTCAAACCCTGTGTCCAGTTGCTGTGGTGGTTTTTGCGAACCTGAAAACCCCGCATCGATTCGTGAAAACCTTTAACAATTCTATCAACTGGTATTCTTATTTTTAAAAAAACCTGGTTGACGGCTGTGAGTTGAATTTAGAGCTCGTAACTTATTATTATTTATACGGATTTCCAGCTTTCCATGATAGGTGCAGTAATTGGAGCCGGGTTGTTAATGCAAAACAGCCGCCCCGCAACATTTTAAATTTCATTTGGCTGCCGCAAAGACATAAATCATTACGCCCAGCTACATCACTGGTGCGCCGAAAAGTTTCAGCCATGGTTCGCTCCAACATCGCTTCTCGATAAGGAGTCCAAAATTCAAAAATCCAAGCGACACTTTAAGGGACTTGATGGGCATCTCTTTTGGTGACAAGGGAATGGAGAGATTATCGGCTTTCAATTTGTTGTTCATCGATTGGTGGATAATAGTTAGTGCAGTTAATTTTACTAATTTTTGGTCGCCAACTGATTAAAGTTCGGAATGGCGTTACTATATCAATCGTTGATCAATATTCCGGTGCTTGGATTTCTCGGTCATTTAAATGTCTAAAATTATATGGTTAACTTGTTTTAGTAAGGGAGTAGGGTATGCCAAAACTTTTCAGTGATACCCAGCAATGGGTTTGTTTGCAATGCGGCTATAACATGATTGGCGAGATGCCTGACATTTGTCCGTTCTGTGGTGCCAAGCATGATCAATTTATGGCTTGGGATGAGGCTGAAACCTATTTTCGTGTTAAAACCCACCCAGTCAACGATGTCGTTGGTCAATTGTTATCCGAGCCGAAACTGGGTTTGGAACATGCAGCCTATCGCATTGAAACCGATGAAGGTGTGGTTTGGATCGATTCCCCTTCAGCCTTTAATCGTGATTTGGCAACAGTAAATGTGATTCTGTTTACCCATCATCATTTTATGGGTGCGTCAAATCAATACCGGAGACTTTGGAATGCAAAAATATCGCTGCATGAACTGGATGCCAGAAATCCTCTGGCTGCAAAGTTCAAGATAGACCAACGATTTAGCGATGACTTTGTCGCCTATGGGATATCTGCTCATCATGTCGGCGGGCATACTCCTGGGTTTACCTTTTATATCTATCGAGACGTTTTGTTTATCTGTGACTATGTTTTTTTGATCGACGATGATATGTGCTTCAATCCGTATGGCCCAGAATTGGAAACCAAAAATCAGGCACGCCGGATTTATGAAATCGTCCGTTATAAACAGTTAAATACGGTCTGCGGCTATAACTATGTCGCTAGTTTTTCTGATTGGTTTCCACAATTCGAAGCGCTTCTTCAGCACAAGTAAATTTCGTCATGCTGAAGCTCAGTGAAAAGCTGGAACAAAAGGGTAAAGACCAGGGTAAGCTGACTGTCTATTATGATGGCGCCTGTCCAAAATGTATCCGCGACCGAGAATATTATGAAAAATTATCGGGCCAAGCCGGCGAACAGGTTTGCTGGTTTGATATCACTGATCAAGAGATTCGTCTGCAAGAAATGGGTATCGATCCGCAAAAAGCATTATATGAACTGCATGTCAGGGATGTCAACGGCAGGGTCGTGTCAGAGATGGATGCCTACATTTTATTGATGCATAAAGTACCCTTGCTTAAACCCGTGGCTTGGTTTATCGGCCTGCCATTGATTCGTACGTGTTTGGCAAGACTCTATCATCAGCAAGTTAAGCGCCGATTGAGAAAAAGAGGAATAATTTGACGAAACCCAGGTAAATTATGGCGTTTTTGGCAACCCATGCCATGTAACATTTCCAAGACAGGTTCACTTGCTGGCGGTCAATTGAAGATATTTTTTGATGAGATTACTAGAATAAATGCTTGAGAACTTTGAAAAAAATAATTTGGCGCTACGTAACGAACGACAACTAAACCTGTTGCTTGCCTGCAAGATTAGCTACAAAGTTTGGCGGACAACCCGTATGGCTCGATGAGCCGCAATATTCGACACCTTTTAAGCGGATTGACCAATAAACCACTGGCTTAATTGCTAATCCATAAACTATGGTGACAATTGATCAACACGAAAATCTTAACCATTAAAGGCTGTCGAGAAAATAGGTACAAGTGAATCAATCTCTTAGCCCCATCGTTAACGAAAAGACTGTTTCAAAAGCTCCTGAATACGGCCTTATGAATTTTAATTGGTTAGAAGACGTTTCAAATCGGCCGGCCAGATTCAGTAATCGTTCACAGGAGTTTGGATTTGGCATTCAAATAAGGCCTTCTTCCCGTAGTGCTTGTTGAACGGCTGGACGAACAAAAATCTTATCGTAATAGCGTGTCAATGTCGGCCATGTAGCGATATCCACGTTGACGTAATGCCCCCAACTGAGCGTCACAAATAAATAAACATCGGCCACGCTAAATGCTTGTCCAAGCAAATACGACTGTTCCGATAAATGTTCTGCGACTGTGCCAAGGCGTAGAATGAGTTTTTCCTTGGCGGAATCCTTAGATGCCTGGGGCGCAGAAGCATCAAACAATGGCGAAAAATTTTTATGGATTTCGGTTGCTACGAAGTTCAGCCATTGTTGAAGATGATAGCGCTCAATTGTTCCAGCTTCTGGAACGAGCTTTTTAGCAGGTACTCGGTCAGCAAGATATTGGATGATGGCTGGGCCTTCGGTTAGTTTATTGCTGTCATCAAGAATCAGGGTTGGCACATAGCCATGTGGATTAATCTTCTGAAAATCTTCACCTGTATCGGTCAGTTTAGTTTTTAAATCGACTTTGATCAGTTCAATCGGCAGACCTGCTTCACAAGCAACAATATGAGGTGACAGGGAACAGGCACCGGGGGTGTAATATAGTTTCATGATGGTTCCTTGGTTTTTTAATAGTTTCAGTTTCGATAGCAACTTTTACATTATCTGTTACAACTGGTGCTTTCGGAACTTGTTATAGTCGCCATTGGCGCCGGATTAAACCGCATTTATGGAAAAAATTGATTGGGCTTTTAAAATTTCTGCCATTGTACTGATGAGTTTTTTGTCCTAATCCAATTATCGAAAGTTGTGAACGTCCTTGCATCTTTGTAAACATTAAGCACGCCATCAACTTTCACGCACCACGGATAGATACTTAGATATTCTTTTCCAAAAAAAGTTGCCAAGTCTGTCGTTTTAACCGGGACTATCGCAACTTTTTCTTTTAATCCATCAAAATAACCACACTCCCAAGGCATCCATTTCGAATTTTCGATATTTTCGTTGGTAATGTAAAGCATAGATTTCGACCGATTCATGCGTTTGCGTAGTAAGTTTGCTGTTTCAGCGCTCACTTTTGGCTTATCGAGTGTTGGGTCTTCGAACCAATCTACGTACACCGAATAACCTAGATCTACCAGTATTTCCCGCATTCCAAGTATTAAGTCGCAATCCCTGATGCTGTGGGACAAAAAAATATCGTAGTTTCGTGAATCCAAAAACTCATTTGTCGAATGAAGAATGCTTCGTGCGCTCCGAGCTGCATAGGCATTATTTAGTAGCTTGTCAGCTGCAATTGCTTTACGTGCTCTTTCTCTTATTTCATTTTCAATGAAGAGTGCCATTACCTATCCTGGTTATCATTTTCACATTGGGTTGTATTTATGATATGGGCTTTATCGATGCTCAGATTTGTGATTAGGAACTATTGTCTTCATTGTCCATATGTTTTTGGTTTATAAGAGATAGTCGTATTTTACCTGTAACCAGTCAGTTTCCGCCTTCAAAATTCTGTTGGCGCCATGCTTCATAAGTAATGATTGCCACTGCATTAGCTAAATTTAGACTCCGGTTGTTTGGCATCATTGGAATTCTAATTCTTTGCTCAACTGGAATGCTATCAAGTACGCTCGGTGGTAGTCCTGCTGTTTCTGAGCCGAATAAAAATACATCGCCGGGTTGGTATTGCCGTTTATGATAAGGTTGGCTACCCCTAGTTGTAACGGCAAAGATTCTCATTGCTTGCATTTTTTTAGCAAATTCTTGATGGTCTGAATGGCTAGTTACGTTTGCCATATCGTGATAGTCCAGGCCGGCTCGCCGAAGATTTTTTTCTTCAAAGTTGAAAGCCAATGGTTCAATCAAATGTAGTGTGCATCCGTTATTCGCTGCTAACCGAATTATGTTGCCGGTGTTGGCGGGCATTTTTGGTTCAAAGAGGGCAATATGGAACATGTAATTTTAATTGGTCGGGTAACTTTTGCTGATGATGTGATGTTAACCGATTTTGAGGCCGTAGATGCTACATGGCTAGTTTTGCCTATATAAAGGTATGATTGCCAAAGATGAATTTCTTCAAAAAAATTTAAAAAAATTTCGTTAGTACGAAAATTTGAGGGAAAATTGTGTGAAAATTGATTTTTAAGCTGCTTAGAATATGAGCTTAGGTCGGCGTACTAACGAAATAGGGTGTGGCGAGGTCTGGATAATTGCTTATATTATCCGCTTGTGCGCCAACACCGGCGCACATCTGCATTTAATTCAGCCGCTCGGCTTTGCGTTGGACGACAAACGTTTGCGCCGAGCCGGGCTGGATTATCATGAATGGGTTAATATTAGGCAATACGCGGCTTTAAGTAATTATATCGATAGAGCCAAGCCTAAACGCTTGTTCGACTTAAGCACCAAAGGCGCAACCCAATATAATCAAGTCAAATATCAGCCGGGCGACGCCTTGCTGTTCGGACCGGAAACCCGCGGCTTGCCCGCCGCGTTTCTGGACCAACATCCGCCACAAATGAAACTCTATTCGCCGATGCGCGGCGAAAGTCGTAGTCTAAACCTTTCGAATAGCGTTTCGATCGTGCAGTACCAAGCTTGGCGACAATTGAATTTTTCCGGGGCCGTGCTGAAGCATTAAGGCACAACCCATGAATCAACTCGACGAATTAAAAAAGCCGAAGTGAATACAATTCCTTCGGCTTTTCATGAGCAAGCTTTAGAACAACCCGCTGATAACCCCTGCATCGCTAATATCAATCCTTTCCGCCGCCGGCGACTTCGGTAAACCCGGCATCGTCATCATATCGCCGGCAATGGCGACGATAAAGCCCGCGCCATTGGCCAACCGTACTTCCCGGATTTCCACAGTGTGCCCGGAAGGCGCGCCCTTGGCGTTTGGATCGGTCGAAAACGACATCTGGGTTTTGGCCATGCAAATCGGAAAATGCCCGTAAAAGGTTTGCAAAGCCTTGATGTCTGTCTGTACTTTAGGATTGGCGCTGATGCCTGCTGCGCCATACAACTTGGTGGCGATGGCTTCTATCTTATTCCACAACGGCAGTTCCAGATCGTACACAAAGTTGAACTTCGGTTCGCGATTGTCAACGATGTTTAAAACTTCCTGCGCCAAGCCTTCCGCGCCGGCTCCGCCATGCGCCCAATGCTTGGAGACCACGGCTTTAGCTCCTAACATCGCACATTTTTCTTCTAATAATGCAATTTCAGCCTCGGTATCGAAAGTAAAATGATTAATGCAAATCACACAGGGCAGGCCAAAATGCTGCGTGATATTGTGATAATGCCGCTCCAGATTAGCAAAGCCTTGTGCTAAAGCTTCGAGGTTTTCCACATTCAGGTTTTCCTTGGCTACGCCGCCGTGGAATTTCAAAGCTCGGACTGTCGCCACCAGCACCACCGCCGACGGCTTCAAGCCGGCCATGCGGCATTTTATATCCACAAATTTTTCTGCGCCTAAATCCGCGCCGAAACCCGCTTCAGTAACTGTATAGTCAGCTAGTTTTAACGCAGTCTTGGTAGCGGTAACCGTGTTGCAGCCGTGGGCGATGTTGGCAAACGGTCCGCCGTGGATAATAGCTATATTGTTTTCCAGGGTTTGCACCAAGTTTGGCTTGATGGCGTCTTTCAATAGCGCCGCCATTGCGCCGTGTGCTTTTAAGTCGCTGGCGTAAACTGGTGTCGTCCGGTCGGATTTATAACCAATAACGATATGTCCCAAGCGGCTTTTCAAATCGGAACGGCTAGTCGCCAGACATAATATCGCCATTACCTCTGAAGCAACCACAATATCAAAACCGTCTGTGCGTAAATAACCATTGGCCGGTCCGCCTTGACCGATGGTGATTTCCCGCAAGGCCCTATCGTTCATGTCCATCACCCGTTTCCACTGGATGCGGCGCGGGTCAATGTCCAGCGCATTGCCATGATTGATGTGGTTGTCGATTAAAGCTGCCAACAGGTTGTGCGCGATGCCGATGGCATGGAAGTCGCCGGTAAAGTGCAGATTAATATCTTCCATCGGTACCACTTGCGAATAACCGCCGCCTGCTGCTCCGCCTTTTACGCCAAAGCACGGACCCAGCGAAGGTTCGCGCAGGCAAATGATGGCTTTTTTGCCGAGCCGGTTTAAGGCATCGCCCAGGCCAACCGTAGTTGTGGTTTTGCCTTCGCCGGCCGGGGTCGGACTGATGGCGGTGACCAAAATCAGCTTGCCATCCGCTTGGTTAGCCAAAGAGTTAACATACTCCAGAGATAATTTAGCCTTGTAGTGGCCGTAAGGATCTAAATGTTCAGCAGCAATTCCATATTTTTCGCCGGCTAAATCGATGATCGGGCGCATTTTGGCTTGTTGCGCAATTTCTATATCTGACATGCTGTTCTCCAAATGCCTTAATCAGCCGTGTACACAGGAAAGCGCGCGCATAAGGTTGTCACTTTTTCGCGGACGGCAGCAATGACGGTTTCATCTTCGAGGTTATCCATCACATCACACATCCAATGGGCGACTTCCCGCATTTCATCTTCTTTGAAGCCACGCGTAGTCGGCGCCGGCGTACCGACCCGGATGCCGCTGGTCACGAAAGGTGATTGTGGATCATTCGGTACGGCGTTTTTATTAACCGTGATATGCGCCTTGCCCAATGCTGCGTCGGCGGCTTTGCCGGTGATGCCTTTAGACACCAGGGAGACCAACATCAAGTGATTGTCGGTGCCGCCGGAAACCACGTCGAAGCCGCGCGTCATAAATACTTCCGCCATTGCTTGGGCATTTTTTACGACTTGAATCTGATAGGTTTTAAATTCCGGAGCTAACGCTTCTTTAAATGCTACGGCTTTCGCGGCGATAACATGCATTAACGGACCACCCTGGATGCCTGGAAAGATGTTGGCGTTGATTTTCTTTTCCAGCTCAGGATTGCTTTTGGCCAGGATCAGGCCGCCGCGCGGGCCGCGTAGGGATTTATGCGTGGTGCTGGTGACTACGTCAGCAATCGGCACCGGATTGGGGTAGATGCCGGCAGCGACCAGACCGGCGACATGCGCCATATCCACCACAAAATAGGCGCCGACGCTATCGGCAATGTCACGGAAACGCAGCCAGTCCCAAATCCGTGAGTAGGCCGAGAAGCCGGCGATAATCAGTTTCGGTTTGTGTTCCAGGGCTAGGGCTGCGACCTGGCCGTAATCGATCTCACCGGTTTTCGGATCCAGTCCATACTGGATGGCATTATAAATTTTGCCGGAAAAATTTGGTTTTGCACCATGCGTTAAATGGCCGCCATCAGACAGACTTAGGCCAAGTATGGTGTCGCCGGGTTGCACCAGGGACATAAACACTGCCATATTGGCTTGCGATCCGGAATGGGGTTGGACATTGGCGTAATCGGCGCCGAATAATTCCTTGGCGCGATCAATCGCCAATTGCTCTGCGATGTCGACAAATTCGCAGCCGCCGTAATAGCGTTTTTCCGGATAGCCTTCGGCATATTTATTCGTCAATTGCGAACCTTGGGCTTCCAGCACTCTAGGGCTGGCGTAATTTTCCGAGGCGATCAGTTCGATATGATCCTCCTGGCGGCGGCGTTCCTGCTCCATGGCCTGGAATAATTCGTTATCAAAACCTGCAATGGTCATCAATTTGCTAAACATGGTGTTCTCCTAGGTCTGTAGTTATTCGTGAGCTGTTTGTAGTAACAGGATCTGAAGGTCAGCAACATTGGTGCCGGTGGGGCCTGTTATCAATAAATTATTGACGGCTTGTAAGGCCGGATAGGCATTATGCTGGTCCAGCATCTGTTGCGGATCGAGACCAGCCTGGCGGATTAGCGCTAAGGTTTCTCTATCGACAATGCCGCCGGCGGCGTCGGTGGGTCCGTCGCGACCATCCGTGCCGCCGCTTAAAAACGTCCAATTGCCCGGTAATGCATGGCGTTCGGCGGCTAAGGCGAAGGCCAAAGCCATTTCTTGATTCCGGCCGCCTTTACCGTGCATAGCTGACAAGGTTACAGTAGTTTCACCACCGGCTACAATCGCTAAAGCATTTTTTTGTGGTTGGGCTAATAATTTCTTCGCGTACAGGACCAAGTTATCCGCAACGCTTCGCGCTTCACCACACAGATTGTCGCTGTAGCGTTCGACTTGATAGTTAAGATTGGTAGCGGCATACTGCATGGCGTCAATACTTAAGCGGTTGCCTCCAATCAGGGTGTACGAAGTCTGTTTGAAAATTTCCGCGCCGCTTTTCGGCGTTTCCGGCTGCAGACCTTGCATGCCTTGTTGCAGATAAGTTCGGACCGATTCCGGTACTTGTTCCCATGCCTGATGGGTTTTGAGAATGGTGATGGCGTCGATAAAACGCGTATCATCGGCGACAGTGGGTCCGCTGGCGATGGAGCTAAGATCATCGCCGATCACATCAGATAACAGCAGCGCATGCAAGTCGGCAGGGGCGGCTATTTTTGCTAAGCCGCCGCCTTTCAAAAGCGATAGATGCTTGCGCACACAGTTGATTTGCTGGATATCTGCGCCACATGCCAGTAATGTGTTGGTAACGGCAATTTTATCTTCCAGGCTAATGGCGGAAACCGGGGCAGGCAGTAGTGCCGAGCCGCCGCCGGAAACCAGGGTCAGCACTAATTCGCCGGCTTTTGCCAACTGGGCTTGTTCGGCGATGATTTTAGCCGCCTGTAAGCCCTTGGCGTCCGGTAATGGGTGGCCGGCCTCCAGCACCAACATATTGTTCACGGTTGTGACATTTTCGTGAGTCGTCACTGCTACGCCTTTACCTGCCAAATACCGGCTCGGAATTTTTTCCAATGCCGCGGCAGCCATATTGCAGGCGGCTTTACCGAAGGCCAGCACATGGATTTGTGGCCAAAGGCCTATGCGCTGTTTGCTGGGATCATTGAAATCCAGGCCAATATACAGACAGTCTTCTATCATCTCTAAGGCGTTTTTAACCGCTCGATAAGGGTCGGCGGCGGCTACGCCGTCCGCAAAAATGGCAAGAATATCGCGGCGTTGATGTGTCTTAGTTGTAGGCATTATGCATGCAGAATTATTGGGACATTTTTTTTGCGAGCTCGAAAATAATCTCGGCGTCGAAAACTTGGGTATTGTCTTCAAACAATTTTGCAATGCAGGCGCGTTGCAGCATAAGTTTCAAAGTGCCGAATCCTATTGCCCCCCAAACAATTTTGCCGTGGCGTTCCCGGCCTTTGTCCATGACGTCCGTGCCGCCAATGCCAATCGGTGGGGTGGCGTTGGCGTCGGCTAGCAGTTCCAAGTGTGGATTATCCTGCCAGTGTTCGGGTTTTAGCAATTCCACGCCTGCAGCGCCGGTAGTCAAGACGATATTGGCGTCTTGGATAGCCGCGGCGCGGCTAGTGAAGTCGGCGGCTTCAATCGGCTGTATATCGACATTAAAGCGCTCCTTCATGGTAAAACAGGCTTTTTCGGCATTAAATATATGTCTGGACGTGAGAGAAACACGCGCGCCTTCCAAGGCCAGCATAGCCGCGGCGCGTTGTCCGACCGGACCGGTCCCGGCCAGGACCACGGCTGTTTTTCCGGCTAAAGTACCGCTGCCGGCCAGTCTGGCGACTGCGGCCGCAGCAGTAGTATTGCTGCCGTTACTGTCCAGCATCACGGAGACTTGAAAGCCGGGAAAAAAATGTTTCTGCACAGCGACGAGCAATTGCTGGCCGGCTTCCATATCGCTGCCGCCTATGAAAATTGCGGTATTTTTTTTATCTTTGGGCGCGCGGGTAAAAATAGCGCCGTCCACTAGGGCGCGGACATTTTCGGGGTTGAGATTACCGTGGCCAATGACATGGTCGGCGCCGCCGTCATAGGCGACTACCGTGTCAAATACCGAGGGCGTGGCGTCCGTGTCGAACTGAAATAACAGCTTTTTCATTAATCTACCTTATGTGAAAATTGATGATGCGGCAACCTGTTTTTGGGCTGCGGCATTATACAGGATATTAAAAACGTCGCCTGTTTGATGTAACTGGCGAAGTCAGGGCAATTCGTGAGTTTTGTTAAAAGTTGTAAGTTTAAGCCTTTATAATTTCAGTGGATTTCGGCATGATACACGTTGTTTCTGCGTAATTTTAGTTTCTATGCTTGGTAACTTCTTGCAATGCTAAGGCAATTGCTCAATTGCTCTAGTTTGATCTTAGAGAATTAGTGATTGTTTGTGTTAAGGCTTTGTGTCATATTGACAACAAAAATAATTACTGGGTAACCGGATAAACACAGGAATCAGATGAAAACTCCCGTCGATATAGTAGTAACAGGCGCCGCAGGGCAAATTAGCTATTCATTATTGTTTCGTTTGGCAGCTGGTGAGCTATTAGGTAAAGACCAGCCTATCGTGTTGAGATTGCTGGAAATAACTCCGGCTTTGCCGGCGCTTGCCGGTGTAGTGATGGAATTGAACGATTGCGCCTATCCGTTGTTGCAGAAAATTATCGTGACCGATAATCCCAGTGTCGCCTTCGACGGTGTCGAGTATGCCTTTCTGGTTGGCGCTAAACCGCGTAAGCAAGGGATGCTGCGCAGTGATTTGCTTGAGCAGAATGCTGAGATTTTTGCCGTGCAGGGCAAGGCTTTAAACGAATACGCCGGCCGGAATGTCAAAGTGCTGGTAACCGGAAATCCGGCTAATACGAATGCCTTGATCGCCATTAATAATGCGCCTGATCTACCGGCCAATAATTTTGCGGCGATGGCTATGCTGGATCACACCCGGGCGCTGAGCCAACTGGCAATAAAATGCGGCGTACCCAGTACGGAAATTAAAAACGTCACGATTTGGGGCAATCATTCCTGCACGCAATATCCGGATTTGCATCATGCTAAAGTCAAAGGCTTTGACGCTTTAAGCCTGGTTGATAATGACTGGTATATCAATGAATTTATCCCTACCGTGCAATATCGCGGCACTGAAGTGATTAAAGCGCGCGGGCAATCCTCGGCAGCCTCTGCTGCTAATGCGGCCATTGCTCATATGAGTAAAATTGTGCATGGCACGGAACCCGGCGACTGGGTCAGCATGGCGGTAGCGTCCGATGGCAGTTATGGCATTCCCGAAGGTTTGGTGTATTCATTTCCGGTTACCGTCACAGCCGGTTGCATCAGCATTGTGAAGGGGATAGATCTAAACGAATTTAGCCTACAAAAATTGCGCCTGAATGAAACAGAATTATTGGAGGAACGTGAAGCGATCAAGCATCTTTTGTAGAGGGCTAAGGCTTTGGGTAGGCGATAATCAATGGACTGGACGGTAAGATATGGACAGCTTTCCCGACCAAGTAATATTTACATTTAATCAGTTGCGATCAACTGTCGATGACCCAACTCAGTCATGGCAATTATTATAACGGGTAGTTGCCAATTTCACTGTACTTGTTGATGGAAAAAATTTCTATACTGAGGTCGAATTTGCTATGCAAGTGGATAAATAGCTGCGAGAAGGTTATGAATCTTGCTGTCAATATCAGCGCACATAATCTCAATAGCGGCACCTATTACCTCACCCTATCCGATGGCCCTTCCTTTGGGGGGAGTGGGCAGCTACTGTGGGATGTTAACTTTAATGCACAATTCCGCAAATTCCTTTGAGATACTCGGCACGTAGGCACTACAAGCTCCGGCACAGTTCCGGAACCTGCTTCCCTGGGACTTATTCTGGCCGGCATACTGGGATACGTTGCGCAACGCTGAAAAGCGGCTTAAGCCTGACAGCCGATTAAGCAAAGTTTAATTCCTTTACTGAGGTGAAATCGATTAAGCTTCTGGAGTTTGGCATAACGCCATAAGTTTTCTTGGTTCCTCCCCAAACCGGATAAAGCCGCAACGGGTAACTGACCCCGCTCTCCGATGGTTTTCTCGTTGAATTCCGTAACCCGTTGACTTTTATTCCGGCCAAAAATCGGTGTTCTTTATTTGAATGTATCCCCAAGGACATTTTTGAGGAAAACGTTCATACAGAAATCCAGTCTCTCTAGTAGCAATGTCAAGAGTATCGGCCCAAACGCCAGGCCACCAATCAAGAGTATTTAAATCAGCTTTAACTGAATTCGCTGGATAACTCTTTCAATCAATGGGATCACCCATTAGCCAGCCGTTGTCAATAAGCTAAAAAATATTCTGCCGATTAAATCGGCATTTAAAAATCCATTCCCAAACACCTGTTTGCACCCGTTATTTCAATGCCTAGTATCGGATAGATTATCCGCACCGGTCACCCATCCCCATTGATTTGGCTGGCTTGGGTATTCATAGCATCCGTCAGTTCAAAAATAGCCGAACTAAAACTTTGCACTCGCTAGCATTTCCCTTCTCAAAACTAATCCACCAAATTCTGACTGTTGTCTATACTTACCGCACAGTCAGAATTTTTTACTATAAACCGGCGGGCAATGCCGTTATAGTTCAATTTTTCTGTATAAACATCAAAGTCTTAGCGTGATGTAACTTGCTTTTTTCACAGCATTAGCCGATTCGCTGAATCAGGTTTACGCTGCATAAGGACTGCCGATCAGGTTAAGGTACATTTTGAGTGTTGGCAGAAATGCAATAGTCCCTGACATTTTACAAATAAAATTTGATGTAAATTAAGCGGTTAAATTATTTAAGAGGGAAAAACAGTGGCAACAATTTTAGCAGTCGATGACTCAGCCTCGATGAGGCAAATGGTGTCTTTTACCCTAAAAGGCGCGGGTTATACAGTAGTCGAAGCGGTGGATGGACTGGATGCGTTGAATAAAGCCAAGGCGCAAAGTTTCGATTGCGTGGTGACGGATGTGAACATGCCGAATAAAGACGGCATTGCCTTGATAAAAGACTTAAGAGCGCTTCCGAATTACAAATTCACGCCGATGCTGATGCTGACTACCGAGTCGGGGATGGACAAGAAACAGCAAGGAAAAGACGCAGGGGCGACCGGATGGATCGTCAAGCCCTTCAATCCGGACCAATTATTAAAAACCATCAAAAAAGTCATGGAATAAACCCAGGCTTGATGCACGGCTAAGGGAAACCCAGCATGGCTATTGATATGAAGCAGTTCCACCAGGTTTTCTTCGAAGAAAGCTTCGAAGGCCTGGATGCAATGGAGTCGGGATTGCTGAATCTCGACTTGGGCGATGTCAATGCGGATGACATCAACACGATTTTCCGTGCGGCGCACTCTATCAAAGGCGGCAGCGGCACGTTCGGTTTCAGCGCAGTCTCCGATTTCACGCATGTGATGGAAACCCTGCTAGACGAAATGCGCGATGGCCGGCGGCAAGCCACGCAAGCGGCGATCAACGTGCTGCTGGGTTCGGTGGACTGTTTGCGGGACATGATGCAAGCCATCCGCAGTGACAGCGACATCAACCGGAACAGTGTCAATCAGCACAAACAAGCGCTGGAAGACGAGTTGCAGACCGGCGGCGGCAGCCAAGCCGGTGTAGCAGCAGCCAGCGGGGCTGCATCTCTGACTGCGCAACTGTCTGACAACGACGCGTCCATAGTGGGCTGGGTCATCGCCTTCAGCCCGCACAAAGACATGCTAAAAACCGGCAATGACCCGGTGCGGCTGTTCAGAGAACTAGCGACGCTGGGCGACTTAAGCGTCGCGGTCGACTTGCAAGGCGTACCGGATTTAGCCGATCTCGACCCCGAAGACTGCCACCTATCCTGGCGATTAAGCATCGCCAGTCCGGTCGCGGTGCAAGCCATTGAAGAAATATTCGACTGGGTCGAAGACGACTGCGACCTGGCATTACAAGCCATTTACGGCAGCCAGCGCTCGGCATTGGCTGTGGCAGATGCAGCGCCGCAAGCTGAACCCACAGCTGCCGCCAAGCTACCCCCTCCGGCCGGCAAAGCCACGCCGGAAGCCGACGCCAGCGACAGCAACAAAAAAGCCGACGGCAAACCCGCCGCCAAAGCCTCCAGCTCCATTCGCGTCGACACCGGCAAAATCGACGCCCTGATCAACATGGTCGGCGAACTCGTCATCACCCAATCCATGCTCAGCCTAGTCGGCGAGCACTTCGAGCTTACCAAGCTCGACCAACTCAAAAACGGCCTCTCGCAACTGGAAAGACACACCCGGGAACTGCAAGAAAGCGTCATGAACATCCGCATGCTGCCGATCAGCTTCGTCTTCAGCCGCTTCCCACGGCTCGCGCACGACATCAGCAGCAAGCTCGGCAAAAAAATCGAACTCAAACTGGTCGGAGAAAACACCGAAGTTGACAAAACCGTCGTCGAACTGCTCAGCGACCCCCTGGTGCATCTAGTCAGAAACAGCCTGGACCACGGCATCGAAATGCCGGATGTCCGGCTAGCCGCCGGCAAACCGGAAACCGGCACCGTCATATTAGAAGCCTACCATCGCGGCGGCAACATCGTCATCGAAGTCAGAGATGACGGCAAAGGGCTGGACAAAGACATGCTGCGCGCCAAAGCCATCGAAAAAGGCCTGATCAGCAACGACGCCATCCTCACTGACAAACAAAGCTACGAACTGATCTTCATGCCCGGCTTCTCCACAGCGGAAAAACTCACCGACATCTCCGGGCGCGGCGTCGGCATGGACGTGGTGCGGCGCAACATCCAAGCGCTGGGCGGCAATATCGAACTCATCTCCGAACTCGGCAAAGGCTCCACCATCGCCATCCATTTACCCTTAACGCTGGCCATCCTGGACGGCCAATCCATCGCAGTCGGCGACGAAACCTACATCCTGCCGCTGGGATCCATCATCGAATCGCTCAACATCAAAGAAGACCGGGTCAACCGGGTGGTAGGCAAAGGCGAAACCTTCCTATTACGCGGCCACTATCTCCCCATCATCCGCCTGCATGACATATTTAATGTCCCGCAGCCGAAAGCCACCCGGCTCACGGACGGCCTGCTGGTCGTGGTGGAAGGGCAGGGCGAGCGCTACGGCCTATTCGTTGATGACCTGCTGGGCCAACAACAAGTCGTCATCAAATCGCTGGAAGCCAACTACCGGCGGATAGAAGGCGTCTCAGCCGCGACCATCTTAGGCGACGGCTCGGTCGCCCTCATACTCGACATCCCCGGCCTGGTACGGCTGGCCAATCAGTAAACACGGAACAGCCTATGTCAGACATTGCCGCATTGGAAAATCCAGGACCAGAGCAATCGAGCCTGCAATTTCTCAGTTTCACGCTGGACCAAGAAGAATATGGCGTCGACATCCTGCGTGTACAAGAAATCCGCAGTTGGGAGCCGGTATCGCGGATCCCGAATGTACCCGCCTACGAAAAAGGCGTAGTCAACCTGCGGGGCGCGATAGTGCCGATCATCGACTTACGGGAACGCTTTAATCTAGGCCGTAGCGTCTATACTGAACTTACCGTCGTAGTGGTATTACAAGCGCAGATAGGCGACAAAACGCGGGTGATGGGCGTCGTGGTCGATGCGGTCTCGGATGTGGTGAATGTCAGCAAGAAACACATCCAAGCCTCGCCGAGTTTTGGCGCCAAGGTCAGCACCGAATTTATCAACGGCTTAGTCGAAGTCGGTGGGCGCATGGTCATGCTGTTAGACATAGATAAGCTG
>CAVPMI010000033.1:0-15949 GCA_963705975.1 uncultured Pseudomonadota bacterium | reverse complement strand
ATCGTTCATCACGTCTTTTTCAAATTGTTGATCCACAGCGCTTTCTCCTCAAAAATCAAAAACAGCTAACGAGGTTGTTCACCCGATTACCCCCGCCGTTGGTGGGAAAATTACTCCTATTCCTGCTTTGAGCACAAGCCACATGATCTAGGACATATGTTTCTGGTAGCATGTTTTAACTACATGCTTGGGTGTGTTTGCTGGAAATAATTCAATTGTGCTATCGGCAGCGGTAAAACACCGAGGTTATGGTTTTTGGATTGTGAAAGAGGATATAACAAAGTACTCTTGATTCTGCGGGCTTTTTTGCTGTCTATTTCCATATGCCCACCCAAGGCGGATAGATTAGCTTTCATTAGCGCCAGACCTAAACCCGGCCCATGCTGCGCCTGGGCAATGTCAAAACCTCAACCATCGTCGTTGATGAGTACCCGGAGGCCGCCGTCAGCCGTCAAACTAAATTCAATGCCGGCGTTTTGCCCCGGCATGCTTTGCGACTTTACTCAAAGCCTCTTGCACGATGCGAAACAGCAGCAACTCGGTTAGGCGTCGGTGTGTTTTAGCAGAGGTGTTTCAATTTACCCCCCCCCCCGCCCTTAAGCTCAGTTCCTACAGTTTCAATAAGCAAATGTTTTTATGATCAAGGATGACAAACCTTTCTATGCGTAAAAAATTCGCTTTTTATCTGTCTAAGAAAACCGAAGCGAAAAGCTGATTGGCTATTTGCCACAGGACTTATTGACACCGAGCTATACACTCATCCCACCAATGACAAAACAGTATTAAACGCCTGAACTTCTCTGTCTTTAGTTAATTCAAAAAAATCCAAATAGTCGTTTTGCACATGCGCCTTATCCAATGCCTCGTAATAAGCCAAACGATTAGCCGCCTGAAAAATTACCGGCAAATACCCGGACTTCATTAAATCGAAATTCATCAACAAGCGGGCAGTTCGGCCATTGCCATCGACAAACGGGTGGATTTTTACAAAATCCACATGCAAGCGAGCGGCGCGCTCTATTGGGTGTCCATCAAAATTATGGTAAGCAACAACTAATTCCGCCATTAATTCCAAAACATGCAGATAGTCCGGTGGCCTATGCTCTGCGCCCGCTATCAAGACATTTTCCCGACGATAGATGCCGGCATTTTCGTTGTCTATGTTTTTTAACACCAATTGATGGATGGATTTTATCAGCCGCTCCGAAAAGGCTTCATCGCCGGCAATAACCGCCTCGACGTAATCAATGGCTTCTTTATGATTAATTACCTCAAAATGCTCGCGCATGGCTTTGCCGCCAATAGTAATGCCTTCCAGCACGACTTTGGTTTCTTTTAAGGTTAGCGTGTTGCCTTCTATCGCATTGGAGTTATACGTCCATTCCAGCACCCAGTGATTATGCAGGGATTTTAAAGTATGCTGAGGCAATGGGCGGCATTTATCCAGTTTTGCTTTTAATTCATCGCAATATGCAAACATAATCAACATGCCCACTACCCACCATCATGGCTTTTGCCAATCCCGAAAATCCACCTGCGGAAAAATATCATCCATAATTTCCAAAGCACTTAAATAACGTTCATTGATCCGGTTTTTACGTATCGAATCATGTAAGTAATTAAACCGCGCCAGGTGATCGGTAATACGTTTTTTGGCATACTCCACGCTGGTGCCGGATTTTAGAATAAACGGCCAATCGGAGGCTTGCGCCAATAACAAGGAGCGCAAGGCTTGATTCAAAGCCCGTTCCTGCAAAGCGTTCAAGGTCAATCCGTGTAGATCGGCGACCAGTTTTTCCACTTCCGCGCCGGCTTTATGAATCAGGGGATAGATCCAGTCGTTACTCTCATTTAACCAATACGAGGAATAACCATGTTCGCCCCAACTGGAAGCCGCCGGTTGCGCTTGTTGTAGAGGAAGTTGCAAATCCAGATAATCCCCGCAACTCAGCGTCCGCAGAGACTGCGGCTGTTGGCTGGACAAGCGCAACACCTGCTCTAACCACAGCGGGCCTTCAAACCACCAATGCCCAAACAATTCCGCGTCATAGGGCGCTATGATCACCGGCGGCGTAACCATTTCGGCGCTGAGCGCCGCTATTTGCGCTTGCCGCTGGCTGACAAAGTGCTCGGCATGCTGCCTAGCTTTGGCCTGGGCTGCCTGGGGTTGATAAATCGCTTTCGGGAGATCGCCGCCGGTAACGCGATGATATTTTATGCCAGTATTGATACGCGTGACGCCATCCAAAATATACGGCGCGATATAATCCATATCCAAATCGAAACCGATATCGCGATAGTATTCGCGATAATCGCCATCGCCCGGATAGCCTTCCTGCGCACTCCATACCTGCCGCGAAGAAGCTGGATCGCGACCGAATGCGGCAACGCCGTTACCGCAATCCAGTGGCGCATACACTGCATGCTCCGGAAAATGACCGGCATCCATAATCCCGTGCGTATCGACAAAAAAATACCGGACGCCAAACTCGATCAGAATTTTTTCCAAGCCCGGATAATAAGCACACTCCGGCAACCAAAATCCGGACGCTTGCAGGCCGGTAATTTCGTTAAAAGTTTGCAGCCCTACCTTAATCTGGTTACGCACCGCAATTTCACTGACGTTCAGCAACGGCAAAAAGCCATGCGTAGCGGCAGTCGTGATTAATTCCAGCTTACCGGCTTGCTGATGTTTGACGAAAGCCGCCACTAAATCGCATGAATAATGGTCGCGGTAGGTGCATAAAGCCGTATGGAATAACTGGCGATACATTTCCGCCAAGGGCTGATATTCCGGTTGATGGCGCGTGCGCACGACTTCTTTTTCCGCCAAGTCCAATTGTTTTTGCAAATGCCTTAAATAACGGCTTTGTAATAAGGGATTGCGCCACATCGTCAGCAAAGTCGGCGACAAAGACAACGTTAAACGATACTCCACCACGTCGTTTTGCAGGCGATCCAGCATGGCGATTAAAGGTAGATAACATTCGGTTATTGCTTCGAACAGCCAGATTTCTTCAAAAAACTGCTCGTATTCCGGATGATGCACATAAGGCAAATGGGCATGTAAAACGATGCTAAGGTAGCCGTTGTTCATCGTGTGTAAGTGTTTAACAGAGTGGTTTCCCTGCGGGAGATGATGAGCCAGATGCCGCTGGCATTATAAACTGCGCAATGGCTGAAGATAAAACTGCTTTTTCTTGATCCGGAGCGGCTCCAACCCAACTGAGCTTAGGCATTTCGATACTATTAGAGACCAATATAGGCGTAAAATCCTGCTCGCCTTGCCGTACGCCAAGCGCAGCGTTAAAAGCACCGGAAAAAGCAGTTTTACCCGGTAACTCGATAGCTTGATGCCTTTCGGCTTGATTGATGCGGATGTCAAACCAAGCGGGTTCCTCAATAACAACAGTACTTTCAACAGGCACAGACGGCTGGGTAAAAATTCTCAAAGTCAATGGTTCAGGCGGCTTAAGCGCAGACTGCGCACTTGGGGATCGTTGTTCTATCCGCCAGTAGGCATGCAAATGCTGGGGATCTATCGGCAACAGAACCAGATTTGCCGAAACGCCCCTGGTAAGCGGGGTAAATTCACGGCTGATTTCTGCACTAATACTCAGCAATTCCTGAGCCGCAAAGGACAATGCCAGGGTATTTTTCAGCATTGGCGTAGTGAAACGCGGCGCAAACTCACGGTTTATCCACAGACTGATGTCCAGCATCTCCGGTTGCGTAAGTTCAAGTAGATGATGAGGTTCTGACGGTAACAAGCAAATAGCCGTTTGCAATTTCTATAGGACGGATTGTCGCACATTCCTGGCTTTTTAGGCACACTTCATCACTGTTTCTATGCTTTAGCATAATGCAGTTTAAGCTTTTACTCTAAAGTATCCAAATAGAGAGCGAAAATTTACGCAAGGTTCAGACTTATGGGCCTAGTTTGCAGTAGAATTACTGATTATTCGCAATTTTCTGCTCCCTGCCATGCATAGAAAATACAAATTAAGATCTGGAAGCCCCTACCCTTACGGCGCTAAAGCCAGTGAAACCGGGGTAAATTTTTCTATTTCCAGCCGTCATGCCGACTATGTAGAATTATTGTTATTTAGTGCAGCTGACAGCGAACGGCCGTTTCAGGTCATCCCCTTGCAAAAAGAGAAAAATCACACGTTTTTTTCCTGGCATGTGTTTGTTGAGGAATTGCCGATAGGCACTTGGTATGCATGGCGCCTGGACGGCCCTACCTGCACCAGTGAATCCGGCCTGCGTTTCGACCGCGAAAAGCTGTTACTGGATCCCTGGGCGCGCGCGGTCAGCGACAAAGTTTGGAATCGCGCGGCCGCCTGCCGCCCCGGCGATAACAGCAGATATGCCATGCGTGCAGCGGTCACCGACAACTTTTATGACTGGGAAGGCGATCAGCCGCTGGCCATCCGCAGCGAAAAAGCCATAATCTACGAACTGCATGTCGGCGGCTTTACGCGCCATCCGTCTGCCAAAGTCAAACATGCGGGTACTTTTGCCGGGTTGATCGAAAAAATCCCTTACCTAAAAGCCTTAGGGATAACCCATGTCGAACTATTACCGGTAATGGCCTTCGACGAACAAGACATTCCACCGCATACCGCTGATCTAGGCTTAAGCAATTACTGGGGTTATAGTACGCACAGCTTCTTCAGTCCGCATCCCGGCTATTGCGTGACACCCGAACAAGGTACGCATATCCAAGAATTTTGCGATCTGGTGAAAGCCCTGCACAAGGCCGGTATCGGCGTGATCATGGATGTGGTTTTCAACCATACTTCGGAGTCGGGTGTGGACGGCCCGGTGATTAACTTTAAAGGCATCACCGGCAACAGCTTCTATTTAAACGATAAATTCGATAAACGCATCTTTCTGGATTACACCGGCTGCGGCAATACCGTCAACGCCAACCATCCTTTAGTCACCAATTTTATTATTAGTTGTCTGGAATATTGGGTCAGGGAAATGCACGTTGACGGTTTTCGTTTCGATCTGGCCAGCGCTTTGGCGCGAGGCGAAGACGGCAGAGTCTTGCAAGACCCGCCGCTGGTCTGGGGCATCGAACTCTCCGAACAATTAGCTAAAACCAAATTAATAGCTGAAGCCTGGGATGCAGCCGGCCTCTATCAAGTCGGCAGTTTCCCCGGCTACCGCTGGGGCGAATGGAACGGTATGTACCGCGACGCCATCCGCCGCTTCCTGCGCAGCGATAAAGGCATCATTCGGGAAGTCGCCACGCGCATATGCGGTAGTAGCGATTTGTATCAACACCTTAATCGCCTCCCGATCAGCAGCATCAACTTCATCACCTGTCATGACGGTTTTACGCTAAACGATTTATTTAGCTACAACCATAAGCACAACGCCGCGAATGGTGAACACAACCGCGATGGTTGTAACAATAGTTTAAGTTATAACTACGGGCACGAAGGCCCAAGCCAAAACCCGGCGCTGGCAGCCTTACGCCGCAAACAGGCAAAAAATGCCTATGCGATTTTGCTGCTGAGCCGTGGCGTACCAATGATACTGGCCGGCGATGAGTTTCTGCATAGCCAGCAAGGCAACAACAACTGTTATTGCCAAGACAATGAATTGAGCTGGCTGGATTGGCAGCAAGCCGAACAAAATGCCGACATGCTGCGGTTTGTGCAAAAAATGATCAAATTCCGCAAGCGCCATACCTCGTTAATGCGCCGCCAATTTTTGACCGGAAAACCGCTGGAAGGGAAGATCATGCCGGATATTACCTGGTACGGGGCCGAGGTCGATGAGCAACCGCGCTGGGATGATCCGGACACGCGGTTATTGGCTTTTACCCTGGCGGCTATTGCGGAGCATGAAGCAGATATTCATGTCGTCATGAACATGTCCGAACAGCGCTTTCAAGTGCAACTGCCGGAGATTCCGGGTAAAGTCTGGTGCCTAGCAGTGGATACTTCTTTAAAATCACCTAACGACATTACCCGGCCGGAAGACCAACAGCCATTGAGAGAACCACGTTATGCTATAGATAGCCATTCGGTAACCGTTTTTGAAAATAGGTTTGTTGCAGGCCTTGAACACGAACACGGCGCACATAAAACTCAGACTTTTTTCAATAAAATCGCGGGCATAAAATTATTTTAAACGGCGGCCTATGATCGGCAAGGCATAACTAGTGTTACCTGGACGCCGCTTGGCTGATTGCTGTTAATGGCTATGCTCCCGCCTATGGCCATTGCCCGCCAACGCATAGCCTGCAGGCCTAAGCCTGGGCCGTTAAAGGCCTCTGCTAGACCAAAGCCGCAGCCATCATCGAGCACGGTAATTTTAATGCTGCCGGCGGTTTGACTACAGATGATGTCGGCATTTTCTGCTGCGGCATGGCGGACAATATTGCTTAAGGCTTCCTGCACAATACTAAACACCGCATGACTCTGTTTTTCGTCAAAGCCGTTACAATCGTTGTGGAACGTCAACTTACAATTTAGCGCATGGCGTTGGTTAAAATCCCAACACAGCTGTTCCAAAATAGCTTGTAAACCCTGATATTGATTTGGCGTTTGTAAATGATTCAGCAAATTGCCTACGGTTTGTAGACTTTGATCGGCCATTGCCAACATCCGCTTGGCTTTATCCACTAAATCCATATGGTCATGCTGCTGCCGAATAAACAGAGCGATTTCCAAACGCAAAGCTGTCAAAACTTGGGCTACATCCTCATGTAATTCCTGACCCAAGGCCTTTTTTTCCCTGACCAGCAACTCATCCCAAAGAGCTATGACCGTCAACATATCCGCAGATAAGCTTTCATTGCCTTCAGGTGCAAATTCGTTCAAAGCCCGACTCCTTCCCAATTGACTACTTTTTTTGAATAAAAAATATCTGTTTTTCAGCTTCTTTAAGGATTTTAAGCGGAATATGTCCGGTCTGATCCATAAACACGCCAAAATCCAGATGTGCCGCGGGATCTGTGGCAATCACTTTTACCACTTTACCGCTATCAATTTCCATAATCGCCTTTTTTAAGCGTAATAAGGGTAACGGACATTGCAAGCCGCTGGCATCCACTTCTAAATCGAATTTGATCATAATATAAAGGGGCTGATATAGGAGTTCTTCCTATTCTATAATAACACTCCCCAGATACCAGAAAAAATCCAGCCGACATGAAATACTTGCCTCTTTTTTTAGACCTAAACCAACAAAGCTGTCTCGTGGTCGGCGCAGGCGAAGTTGCAGCACGAAAAATTGAACTGCTCGCCAAAGCCGGCGGTAATATCCAGGTTGTCGCGCTGACTATTAGCCGCAACGTCGCCGAACTGCAACTGCGCCTGTCACTGGATATAAAAATAAAATCATTTGATATAAGTGACTTAGATGGCATGCGGCTCGTGGTGTGCGCCACTAACGACCGACCACTCAATGCGGCCGTCGCTGCCGCCGCACAACAACAGAACCGGTTGGTGAATGTGGTCGACGATCCCGAACTGTGCAATTTTATTTTTCCGGCTGTCGTCGACCGTTCGCCACTCGTGGTAGCGATTTCCTCCGGCGGCGCCTCACCGGTGCTGAGCCGCTTACTACGGGGAAAAATTGAGAGCAGCATTCCGGCTGCATACGGCCTGCTGGCAGAGTTGGCGGAAAAATTTAGACCGCTGGTGAAAAAACATATTTTGGATAGCTCACAACGGCGAATTTTTTGGGAGCAAGTATTGCAAGGTCCGATAGCCGAATTAGTATTCGCCGGAAAACAACAAGCTGCAGAAGAACGCTTGCACAGCCAAATACTGGCGGCTGAAAACGGCGGCGTCAACAAGGGTGAAGTCTATTTGGTCGGGGCCGGCCCAGGGGATCCGGATTTATTGACTTTTCGCGCCTTACGGCTGATGCAGCAAGCCGATATCGTCGTTTACGACCGTCTGGTTTCCAAGGAAATCTTGGAATTATGCCGCCGTGACGCCGAAAAAATTTATGTCGGCAAAGAACGCAATTTGCACAGTTTGCCGCAGGAATCCATTAACGAACTTCTGGCTAACCTGGCTTTAGCAGGTAAACGCGTAGTGCGCTTAAAAGGCGGCGACCCCTTTATTTTCGGCCGCGGCGGCGAGGAAATTGAAACGCTCATGCAGCATGGCGTCAATTTTCAGATAGCGCCAGGCATCACCGCCGCATCAGGTTGCGCCAGTTACGCCGGCATTCCTCTGACGCATCGGGATCACGCCCAATCCTGCACCTTCGTTACCGGCCATCTGAAAGATGGCAGCATCAATTTGAACTGGAGACAATTGTCTGCGCCGAAGCAAACCGTAGTCATCTACATGGGACTGGTCGGCCTGGAGGTCATCTGTGCGCAACTTATCGCTCACGGCAGCCCGCCCGACCTGCCGATAGCCATCATCCAGCAAGGCACCACCCAGCAACAACGCGTGGTGACCGGCACTCTCACAGATCTGCCGCAACGCGTGGCGCTAGCCGAACTGAAAGCACCGACGCTAATTATCATCGGCACAGTGGTAAGCTTACGAGAAAAATTAAGTTGGTTTCAGCCGAGTCTTTAACACTGTAGGCTAACCCGATTTGTAGTTAATGGGAGCGCATCAATCAGATTTTTTGGATCAACTTCAAAAGTTAAGCCATGCTCATAAACCATAGCTACCAGCTCAGTGATACTTTTGGCTTGTAGTTTGCTCATGATCCTTGCGCGGTGGGCTTCTACCGTACGATTACTGATCGCTAATATATGAGCGGCTTCCTTACTGCTATGGTTATTCACTATCAGTTGTAATACTTGCTTTTCCCGGGGTGTTAAACAATCAAAAAAAGCTTGATTTTGTTCTGCTTCAAGCTGCTGATTCCGGTAATGGATTTGATTTTTAAGCGCTTCATGGATGCGTGTCATCAACAGCTTAAGATCATAAGGCTTTTCTATGAAATCCACCGCACCGGCTCTAAACGCCTTCGATGAATCGGCGACTTTGGCATTACCACTGATAAAAATGATAGGAATTTCAATATTTCTATTAGCTAATTCTTCCTGCAGTTCCAACCCATTCATCAGTGGCATAACGACATCCAAGATCAAACAGGCCGGGTGTTCAGGTGAATACTGCTTTAAAAAACCTTCAGCCGATGAAAAACTTTGAATTTTTAGTCCTATCGATTCAACCCAGAGCGACAACGAGTCACGTATGTCAGGATCATCGTCAACCAAGTAGACCACAGCGGTTTGCAAATCAGGCTCCATTTGTTCCTCTACCAACACAGAAAATGACATAATATTTATTTAAAATGATTAAAACACAATTTTGGATGAAATTTTTGCATCTTATCGTTATTTTTAGTTGCCATTACTTTCGTAAGCAGCATTGTTAACAGACATAAACTCTCTCCTAAACTATTTGTCAACTATTAATTGCTTTTCCTGCAGGGAGTAATTTTAAATCCAAGTTTAGCAAAAATAAATCAGAACGTTTCAGAATTTATGTGTAAATATAGCTTTTAATTTTGTAGGACAAAACCGATAACTATATAATACTTTACCCTAGACAAGGGTAATACATATCCTGCACTGATATTTAAGTTTTTATCACAAAAAGAACAATTACCTAAGCATTTCGATTATTTAAGTGATTATATGTAAATTAAGTTCATGTCTTTTGCAGAAAAAACCCTCTGATTACCCATGTGCATCAGCAGAATAGTTTTTTACTTTATTCTAAATATCAAAACTCTAATCCACGACATTGAAATCATTATATTTTACTATTATCATGAGCCATAATTAGTATAAATACGTAAGTAATACTACCCCATATAACTATTACAACCTCGATTACAAAAACTAGCTAAAGCTTATGAGTAATCATGTAACACCAAAAATTTGAATAGTTTACCATAAAAATAATAATATAATACCTGATATTTAGATTTTTATAAAAAAACAACAAATCAACAAATTTTTTTGTTGAAAAATTTAAATTTTAATGTAATATCCTTTGCATGGATATGCTTATTACTACTTAGTTAATACTACGAGCTTGAGCAACACTAAGATACCCATGAAGTACAGGCTTACCTACAAAAACAATATAAATTGGCGGAGATATCAGTGACGAAAGATCGGCCAAACAGCATAACAGCGGCAGAACTTCGTGAACAAACGGCGCTGGGCTTTGTAAGCAGTAAAGTCCAGAGTTGTACTTTTCTTGAACCCTGCGCCGACGACAAACCCCTGCGCATGCCAGCCGAATGGCGTCATCGGCATGCAGGACGGGCGCGACATTTTGGCCTCCACCTAAACACCGCCAACCAAGCCGGAGCCGGCACGACCATAAGATTGCGTAAGCCCTTAACGGATATTTACCAGGAGAATCCAGATGATTAGAGTTATGATTGCAGATGATCACGCCATTTTTCGTGAAGGCTTAAAGCAAGTCATCAACGATGAAGTGGATATGAATGTTTCGGCAGAAGCCAGCACTGGCGACGAGCTGCTAAAATTTCTCAGGTGTAAAAATTGGGATGTGTTAATTCTGGATATCGCCATGCCGGGGAAAAATGTTTTGGATTTGATTCACTTGGCAAAGTCATACGCTACGGAAAAACCCATCTTGATCTTAAGCAGCTATCCAGAAGATCAATACGCTATCAGGATGTTGCGCGCCGGCGCCGACGGTTATTTATGTAAAGACCGGGCGCCCGACGAACTTATTTCTGCATTGCGAAAATTAGCAAACCATGAAAAATACATTAGTAGCGCCATCGCCAGAAAACTACTCAATGAATTAAATACCAACTTCGAAGCCAAACAAAAACACACTTTATTAAGCGACCGCGAATTTCAGGTTTTTCTTTCCCTTGCCAAAGGCAAACGACTCACCGAAGTTGCTGACAACATGTCCTTGAGCGTCAAAACCATTAGCACTTATCGCAGCCGTTTACTGGATAAACTTGACCTTAACACCAATGGCGAATTGATCCATTACGCAATTAAACATGAGTTACTGGAGAATTGATTGCATAAGTCAATTTAATTAAACAAGTAACCTATAAAATTAACTAAATATCGTAACTAATCAGCGTGACGAATAGATTTAAACTCACAACCTTGTAGGAGCGGGCCACGCCCGTGATAAGGCCGTTAAGATTGGATAGGCCTTATCACGGGCGTGGCCAGCTCCTACAGTTTTTTTAATTTTGCTTTTCGCTGAATATTTACTAAATATCAATATAAATTATCAAGCAATAACAGCGATCATTGCCGGTCAAGAGCCTGTTATACAACCATATATGTTGATACTCTGGGTGGGATAACCCGGCCCTGCCGAGCCGGCTTTCTCGGCTTGATTTGACCATACGCCTTGAATTTTCCAATAACTCCCGCCGATGAGTACGGTTCCCATGGCCGTATCGGTAATATTAGAAGGACCAAAAGTCCAGGCGCACTTGTCGCCGATTTCTAAACCTAATATGTCATACCAGCCCTCCCAATATTGAAAATTTCCGTTAGCCGAGAAAGCAGCCGGATCGGTGATAGTTTCGACGATTTCGTGCGCACTGACATTCCCCAACGCGGCGAGTCCTTGCGACATTTGATAAGCCGCGTCTATGCCTTCTACGGAACCCGGATTTTGCGAATTTGCGGCGCCTAAGGGTGGAGCATAAGGGCTAGCGGGGTCGCATTCCGGGTCATCATCCAGATCGAAAAAGAAAGCATACTGTACCGGAACGCCATAGCAGGTTCCGGCGGCGTGAAATGAGCAGTAACTGGCTGAGCCGCGAGGAATGTCGGTGTAAACCGGGTAGTACTGAGTGTTTGAACTACTTGGATAGCCAACCATATTGCAAATTTCCGTCAGCAGGGCGTTAGGGTCGCTGCTGGCGGGCGTTGCATCGATTATCGGGCTTAGCAGAGTATGGGAAAGTGGATAAGGTAAATATTCGGTTACGCTGTTGGCGTAAGTAGAGTCTTGAAAGTTCTGATAAAACTCAAGTAAACCAAAAAATTTATCACCGCTGAAGCCTTGGGTTTCCCAAGTTGTTCCCCAAAAAATTGGCGTAGTCTCTATCACGGGCATGACAGCGACAGGATTACTGTGCGGCCTGACTGCATAAAAATTGACGCCCCCGGTGCTAGTGGCTAAATTTTGAGCTGTGTTAGCGTCTTTAGTCCATAAATAGCCAATATTGCTATTTGTTGGCGGTATTAAATTATTCCTCAGGTTTTGGTTGGTATTTAGTGAGCTTTGTCCGTCCGCTGCTACATTTAAAGCCAGAGTCTGAGTAATTAATAGCGGTAATAAAATTTTTCGCATACAGTCTCCTTAATGGATTGTTATATTTCTTCATGCCTGAAAATCTAGTCTATTACCAATTCCTATAATGCTAATTTATAGCAATAAATAATAACTATTGTACTATCAAGTTATATTAATTTTATGAGTAAAAATACCTATTTACATGTCAAGTATAAATTGTTAAGAAAACATTTTACATCACTTGTTGCATACCACTGTCTTTAAGGCCAAGCACCAACCATCTCCGCGTATCTACAAGAAAATCCTCCTATTTTCCGCTTATGTTCAAGAATTGATTTGAACGCATTAGATCAGCATATATACCTAATTGAAAATTGGTATGATTACTAATAGCATTTTTACGAATTGCCCTTAATAATCGATTATGCGAAATTATTAACCGGACACAAGAAATCCGTTCGATAGTAATGCAAGGATCATAAGCTTAACTTAAAAAACAGATTCAGTTCTTAACAGTTTGTAATTGATTTAGGTTAATAAATAACCAACTTGAAACTTGGGTATTTTTATTGTACTTTAGTTAATTTAGTTATGCAGCTTAAGTAATTATACGAATTGTTATTATTAAGTTAATGTTTACAATATTAAAAAATACTGAGTTTATCAGTAATTGTTTACTGAAAAATCAGTAATTTATGTAAAAGTTATTAGCAATTTATTCTTATAATGTTAGGAGTTTGGTTCTTATGAAAAAATATCAAAAATTAGGCGCAATCATTACCCTGTTACTGGGTGGAGCAAGCATCGCAAATGCTACTGATCTTTACAATAACATCCCTTTACCTTCACCACCTTCACCTACTTCTATCTGGCCGAATTTAAATGGATATGTCGTGGAAGGTGGCCCAGGTACAGGTCAAAATGGTAACGATATTCTCGCAAATGAATTTTCCATAGGCTCCAGTTGCATTAACGGTTGTAATTTGCAAGATGTTAACCTCCTGCTTGCCGCATATTCACCCGTAGAGACGAGTTCACTTGTAGTAGATATATATAGTAACGGTAATAATGTTCCAGGCACATTGCTTTATACCTTAAGTCCAACTGTAACCTCAGTTTACACTCCTGATGCTGTTCCCGTCGAAGTTGAATTCAACGCCGCAGCTGGGGGAGATAGTCTGCCTAAAGGAACCGGCACCGACTACTGGGTGGTTCTTTCCAGCTCAGACCAAACAAACCAACTTTTCTGGATGAATAACAACCAGCCAGGCGACGCGCAAGGTACGAATCTATTGAATGGACAAGGCGTGGACTATCAAGGACTGCCTGGTAACGGCAACGTACAGGGTCTGGGTCTAATAATGCAAGTCCAAGCGCTTTCCAATGGTGGGACCGCCTCTGTGATTCCTGTCCCTGGCGCAGCCTGGTTAATGGGCTCAGCGCTGATAGGCCTGCTAAGCTCATGGAACCGCAAGTCTCGTCATTCTATAGATTAAAACTATTTGATTTAGATGAACTATTGATCATCTAAACCGAAAACCAATGTGCAGGTCATGTCTCATTGGATTGTTTGAATAAATCATGACAAATAACAAACTTTTCTTAAGGAGTTTTATTATGAATATCAAAGCAACAGCAATCTCTGCGGGCATTTTAGTCGCGCTTTCAAGCGTGGCGAGTGCGCAACCAACAACAACAACAACAACACTGGCATCGGCGCCGGCAGCTCCAACGATCTATGCTTCCGGGCCTATGTCGCCTTCCTTGGTAGTTAAGTTAAGCGAGGCTGAAAAAGCTGCATTTTCACTGTATGAAGGTGTAATGCAAATCGCTGAAGCTCAAATCCACGCAACTTCTTGCGCTAGCGGAACCTACGATATCAATGTGTATGCCGACGGTGTATCGAGTAATCATGCCGAGGTCTATGCAGCTGGTAGTACAACTAAGGAATTTGGCCTCTCTGCTAGTTTGGGAACATCAGTTCAGAATCGCGGACAAGAAGTCACAGTAAGCTTAGCGGTCCCTAGCGTAGGTAGCAGTTCTTTCAATGGCTCTAGCATAACTACCTATACTTCAAATCTTTATTTCAATAATACCGACAATATGATGGTGGCCAATAACGCCAGCATCAGTATCGCTGGCGTTAACGGCATGCCTGATTCATACACTGGCAATGTCATTAAGGACTTCTATATGGGCAATACATCGGATGATACACAACCCGATTACTACAATGTCATTGATTGGGGATTGCAATCCGTCTCAAAATTGGGTTATCCGGTTGATAAATGGTGGCAACGTTCCAAAAGCCACCGTAGCGATGGCACCTTGGCGCGTACCGTATTTGTTAAAGATCGTTTAGTCGGCGTTACAGATTGCCGTATCATTATCGATACTAACGGTACCAATGATGGCTACAGCTTGTTCTGGCAAGGCTCTTCCAATCCAGGCAACACCGGTACTTTGACTATTGCACCGGTTACGCCTAGTACTCTAGTTGAACCAGATTCAACAGGCGCCGAAGCTTGGGATCAAGCTCCATTCACCAACGTTGACTAAGCTTGGTCTCAATCCGTGTTGCAAAAACATTATGGTTTAGTCTGATTAAATCATAAGGTGCTATTAAAGCCGTCCGGGTAAAACCGGACGGTTTTTCTAAAAAACTAAATTAATTAACTGTGATAATTTTTGGATAGCAGCTTAATAGTATGCGTGTAGTTGAAAGAAAGGATTTAATTTCAGACAAAATCGTTGGTACGAACACTTACAAGCAATCGGAATAGAGGACATTTCTGATGAAAAACAAATTTCTTGCCATGATAGTATTAAGCGGATTTTGTCACCCAGCAATTTCTCAGGTGGTGCCGGTTCCACCGCCAAGCATCTACTCCTCCGGACCCACTTCACCGCTGCTGGCTAATTCCGGCCTGTTTGTTCCGGAAAAAGCCGCTTACTCCTTATTAAATGCTGCCCTGTTTCAAGCTCAAGCGGTCGTTAGCGAAACAAGTTGCGCTAGTTCTGCAGGCGTATTTAATGTGACCTTATACGCCGATGGCACTACAAATGATCCGAGCTTCAATTTCGTAACCGTAGGTTCTGTAACCCTCAAAGCCAACATCGGTCCCACCGATGTATTTTGGGGGCAGACGGTTTCTATCACTCAATCAGCGGCAGGTTCACTTAGTGATAGTAATCTGCTGAATTATGTTGCAACCGCAGTCTATAACGCGGAAAGTTCAATTATGCTCATGACGCACACCAGTTCGGTGGCAGGCATAAACGGCTTACCCGTGCTTGTTACCGGCAAGCAGATCAAGGATTATCATCAGGCTACCGATAGCAGTACCGGTTTGCCCTATATTTATGATTGGGGGGTGCAGCCGTTGTCAAAAATGAATTTTCCTACTGAAAATTACTGGCAGCGGTCAAAAGCGCTACGCGATGACGCGACCATAGGCAGAACGGTATTTGAAGCAGATAGAATCAATGGGCCTAATGCCTGCCAAATTATTCTAGATATATCCGGCTATAACGATGAGGATTACTTTTGGCAAACAGGTACTTTAACCATCGCTCCAGTACCACCAAGCCCGGAATATCAATTCGATTTTTAGAGGGCGCTTTTACTATGCCGCAACTGAGCCGATAAGATGTGCGGGCTATCCACTTAAGGCAGGGCAGCTTAA
>CAVPMI010000032.1:0-79443 GCA_963705975.1 uncultured Pseudomonadota bacterium | reverse complement strand
AGTTACCGGTGGTAGAGTACACGCCAATGACTGTAGTCATAGTCATTCGTCTCAATCTGACGGAAAGCGGGCCAACGGTGCTAGGCATCATTGTCGATGCGGTATCGGACGTAGTGGAAATTAACTGGTCTGAAGTCAGCGCAATGCCGAGTATGGGAAGTAAAATAGATACCCGGTACATGCACGGTATGTATATGCGGGAATCCGGCATGGTCATGCTATTAGATGTTGAAAAGTTGTTAAGTCAGGAAGAGTACGTTGAGATTATAAAAACTTAATCGGTAGCAGGTTTTTTAAATCCAACTATTATTAATTTACATTTAATGGACGATGAGTGGATTGGGGCAAAATTATAGATGCGTGAATTTGAGTATACCTTAGCTGACTTTGATCGCTTACGGACGATTTCCAATCAGCATTCAGGCATTTTAGTGCCAGATGACAAATTCGATATGTTTTATTCGAGATTGTCGAAGCGCCTTAGATTGTTGGGATTTAGTACTTTCAAAGAATACACGGAGTATTTACTTGATCAACCTGATCTTGAGTTTACCGAATTTATCAACGCGATAACCACTAATCTGACGTCGTTTTTTCGGGAGAGCCATCATTTTGAGTATTTAAAACATACTGTTTTACCTGAATTGCTGAAAAAAAATAACGTAGCCAAGCAGATAAAAGTGTGGTCTGCCGGTTGTTCAACCGGGGAGGAGCCTTATTCTCTGGCCATGACCCTAAAAGAAAATTTACCTGAAAATTGGGAGATTAAAATTTTGGCGACTGATCTTGATACCAACGTGCTCAAAACAGCAATCGATGGTGTTTATAGCACGGAAAGGCTGAACGGTATTGATGAGGGGCGTTTGAAACGCTGGTTTCAAAAAGGCGCAGGAAGTAATAGCAACAAAGTCCGAGTCAAATCGGAAATTAGGCAGTTGATTACATTTAAACAGTTGAATTTAATGCGCGAGTGGCCCATGACAGGGTATTTCGATTTTATTTTCTGTCGTAATGTGTTGATTTATTTTGACAAAGAAACCAAGACCATGCTGGCCAACCGCTATGCGGATTTATTACAGTCAGGCTCTTACCTGTTTATTGGTCATTCCGAGTCTTTACACCAGTTACATACCCGATTTGAGTTGATTGGAAATACTATTTATAGAAAAGCCCAAACATGAAGCATAAACATGATGTAGGTCAGCCTTCGATAGCCGGTTTTGAAAGCATACAACGCTATTGGGACCCAGTGAATGAGATTGTGACTGCCAAGCTGTTGCCAGGAGAATACTATGTGACAAATCGAAATGAAATGATCACCACTGTGTTGGGTTCTTGTGTAGCCGCCTGTATCAGGGATACCGTCACCGGGATTGGCGGCATGAACCATTTTATGTTGCCGGAACTCAGCAAAAGTCGGGTATCCATGCCAGAGGAAAACGTGGTGGGCAAAGCCACGCGCTACGGAAACTATGCGATGGAGCATTTAATTAATCTCATTCTCCGGAATGGTGGAAAGCGTAAAAACCTGGAAGTTAAATTGTTTGGCGGCGGCAAGATAATTCCTACCTTAGGTGATGTTGGGGAAAGAAATATTCAATTTGTATTGGACTATATCGACACTGAGGCCTTGATTTTGGTGTCTCATGATTTAGGGGATATTTATCCGCGTAAGGTTAATTTTTTTCCGGAAACAGGTAAGGTGAGAATGAAAAAAATTAAAGATCTGCATAATGAAACTCTGGTAATGCGTGAAAAACAATACAGTTCTATTATTAGAGATACGCCGGTTGAAGGCAGCATAGAATTGTTTTAGGATAAAGGCATGGCTAAAATAAAGCTGCTGATCATTGACGACTCGGCATTGATCCGACAAATCCTCACCCAGATTTTTAATGAAGCCGAAGATATCGAAGTCGTAGGCACCGCCGGTGATCCAATTATTGCCAGAGAAAAAATTAAAGCCCTTAATCCCGATGTTTTGACCTTGGATGTCGAAATGCCGCGTATGGACGGATTGACTTTTTTGCGCAATCTGATGCGGTTGCGGCCAATGCCGGTGGTGATGATTTCGACGCTTACCGAGAAAGGCGCTGAAATTACTCTGGAGGCTTTGCATTTAGGCGCAATTGATTTTATCGCCAAGCCAAAAGTTGATATTTCCCATAGTTTGCGGGAATATGCGGATGAACTCATTGCCAAGGTCAGATTGGCGGCAAGAGTAAAAGTAAATGCTTTAGATGCAAATAGACTTACAACAAAAAACATCATTGTGACTCCCGAGCAATTTTCCGCAAAAAGTCATTTCAAAACAACCCATAAAATTGTGGCCTTAGGTTCATCGACGGGTGGTACTGAAGCGCTCAAAAAAGTGGTTAAAAGTCTTCCGAGCCATGCGCCGGCAATGGTTGTTTCCCAGCATTTACCGGTTGCGTTTAGCCTCTCATTTGCTAAGCATGTTAACGAAGTGACGGATATGACCGCCTGTATTGCCGAGGACGGGCAAATAATCTTACCGGGTAATATTTATATTGCGCCCGGCGACCGGCATTTACGTGTTGTCAGAGATGGCGCGCGCTATATGTGCCGGCTTGATGACGGAGAACCGGTAAATCGGCATAGGCCTTCCGTGGAGGTTATGTTCCGGTCGATTGCGCAGAATGTCGGTAGTAACGCCATTGGCGTGATGTTGACCGGTATGGGGGCGGACGGCGCTGTGGCTATGAAAGAAATGCGTGACGCCGGTGCAAAAAATATTGTGCAGGATGAGGCCACCAGTATCGTTTGGGGAATGCCGGGGGAGGCATTTAAGCAAGGCGCAGCCGACTATGTGTTGCCGGTGGAAAAAATTGCGGCGCAAATTCTTGCGTTGGTATCTTAAACTTATATAAAGTTGATACAACTAACCTTGTAACTATTCAGCGAAAAGCACTATTAGAAAAAAATGTAAGAGCGGGCCACTCCCACGATATGGCCTGTCCTGACGTAAAGGACTTATCGTGGGCGTGGCCCGCTCTTACAAGGTTATGAGTTTTCCTTTAAACGAATCTTTTGGTCATGCTGAATTTTACCTAAATTCTTAGTCTGCTGATATGATAGCAAAGAATAATTTGCTTATTGGAAACGTAGCATGATAATAAAAAATGCCCGAAAAAATGTTAAATAAGTTCTTGATATGGTGATGAGTACACGAACTGATTTTTCTAATTTCGGATTTATAAGGAATTTTTTACAACGGATTTTACCGAACTCTCAGGTAGTTTCCTTGGCAACCATTCTGGTTGTCGGATCTTTATTAATCTACAGCTTGTCTAGTTTGTTGATGCCGGTTTTCGTCTCAATTGTGCTGGCTTATCTGTTGGAAGGCTTGGTTGCAAAAGCCGAAAATCGGAAAGTGGCGAGACTGCTTGCCGTTTATATGGTTTTTTTTGCTTTTTTGACCGGTTTGGTTTTTGTGCTGTTCATTTTGACGCCGATCGTTTCCGAGCAATTGGTGCAATTGGTGCAGCGTATACCTGAAATAGTCACCGGTGCGCAAAATGAAATCATGCGCTTTCCTAAGCAACACCCAGAATTGATATCGGAAGCCAGAATTAGAGATATTATGCTGTCGGTGCAGCAAGATCTGCTTAGATATGGTCAAGATTTGATTTCCGGCTCCGCACAATCTTTTGCCGGATTGCTTGCCGCAATTATTTACTTATTCTTAGTACCCTTGATGGTGTTTTTTTTCTTAAAAGACAAAAAACCCCTTATGGATTGGTTTGTGCAATTCCTGCCGGCGGATAGAAGTTTGACCGTACATGTTTGGCAAGAAGTGGATCTGCAAATTGCCAACTATATCAGAGGTAAATTCCTGGAGATTTGTATCCTCTGGGCGGCAAGTTTTCTGACATTTTCGCTGCTGAAATTAAACTATGCGCTGTTACTTGCGGTGTTAATGGGTTTGTCTGTGGTTATTCCTTATGTAGGTGCAACCTTGGTGACCTTTCCAGTGCTGGGTGTCGCCTATGTGCAATGGGGGGCCAGCCATGGCGATGAGTTTATGTATGTCGTGATTGCTTATTCGGTTATCCAAGCCATAGATGGCGTGATGCTGGTGCCGTTGTTGTTTTCCGAGGCGGTGAATTTACATCCGATTGCAATTATTGTGGCTATCCTATTTTTTGGGGGCGTATGGGGCTTTTGGGGCGTGTTTTTTGCGATTCCACTTGCCACACTGGTTAAGGCAGTTTTAAATGCTTGGCCGCGGATGGGCGAGGCTTAGCGCTTTGCCCATTCCGGCTTTGAAAGTCTATAAATTATCCGAAGCAAAATCAGCTAGTCTCGACCGTTCGCCGCGTTTTAAGGTGATATGCGCGCTATTCTCCCAGCCTTTAAAGCGGTCGACGACATAGGTTAAACCGGAACTGGTTGCGGTCAAATACGGCGTGTCTATTTGCGCCAAATTGCCGATGCAGATGATTTTTGTGCCGGGTCCGGCGCGGGTGATCAGGGTTTTTAATTGCTTGGGCGTCAGATTCTGTGCTTCGTCGATAATTAAGTAGCGGTTTAAAAAGGTGCGGCCGCGCATAAAATTCAAGGAGCGGATTTTTACCCGGTTCATCATCATATTTTGCGAGGCGCCTTGTTCCCATTCGTTCGAGCCGGAACGGCTGCCGAGCAGTTCCAAATTGTCCATCAACGCCCCCATCCATGGCGCCATCTTTTCTTCTTCGCTGCCGGGCAAGAAGCCGATGTCTTGTCCGACCGGCATGGTTTCCCGGGTCATAATAATTTCTGTAAACGCTTTGCGCTCCATAGTTAGCGATAAACCAGCCGCTAGCGCCAACAAGGTTTTGCCGGTGCCGGCCGAACCAAGTAAGGTTACAAAATCAACGTTAGGGTCAAGCAGGGCATTTAAAGCAAAATTCTGTTCGCGGTTTTTTGCGAATACCCCCCAGACGCTATGATGCTTAGTGCGAAAATCGCTGGCTAATTGTAATACCGCGCTCTCGCCATCGCAGGATTTGACGATGGCTTCGAATCCTGACTCGTCATTCATGTACAGAAATTGGTTAGGAAACCATTCGGCGACCTGCGGTCCGTGCAGCCGATAATAGGTGTGGTTGTTTTCTTGCCAGGATTCCATTTTACCGCCGTGTTCTTCCCAGAAATCCGCTTCAAGCGCCATAGAGCCGCTGTAAAGTAAATCTATGTCCTCTATGGTTTGATCACTGTGATAATCTTCAGCGTTGATTTGTAGGGCGGCGGCCTTGATGCGCATATTAATATCTTTCGAGACCAATATAACGTTTACGCCGGGATATTCTTTGCTTAAAGCCAACGCAATGCTTAAAATCGAATTATCAGCAATTTGGCCGGGTAGGTCGGCCGGCAACAAGTGTGCTAGTTGCCTAGTTTGAAAGAATAAACGCCCCCCAAGATCTCGATCGCTATTTGCGCCAAATTCAATACGCGATAAGGGCAGTCCTTCGTTGATGCTTTTTTGGTCGGCATCATGTATCAGTTCATCCAGAAAGCGGCTAACCTGGCGTACGTTGCGTGATACGTCGGATATACCTTTTTTTGCATGATCAAGTTCTTCCAAAACTACCATAGGTATAAACACGTTATGCTCTTGAAAGCGAAAAATCGATGTCGGGTCGTGCATTAAAACATTGGTATCCAGCACGAATAATTTTTTACCGACGGAGAGAATATTCATATTTTCCTAAGCAGCTTCATGAAAGAGTGATTTTTATGTTGTTTATTATAGCTCTTGTTTTGTATGCTTTGGCGGCATTACCGCAAAGATCAAAACGTATTGGATGAGCAGTCACAAGCAATATTTTCGATCGGTTGGTACATTGAAGGTTAGTCATCCTTTTTATTAATTTTCTGCTCCGGTATCGGCAGCATGGGTATGCCGTAACTGGAAATGATGGCTTGAATTTGATCTTTATTTTTATCGATCAAATCATTTAGCAGTTTTTTTCTTTTGTTATCGCCTTGGCGAACCGCCATTGCAATGGAAAAATCGAATTGCATGCCTGGCGAGGATTGCATAGGCAGGGCGATATAGCTGTCCTTAGGGCTTTGTGATTGCACGTAAGCCGCCATAGGTCCCCAAAGTATTACCATGTCGATTAAGCCTTTGCGCATATCGTTATCAATTTGCATGGCGATGTTGTGTTCGCTATCACCGGTCATGCTTTGATAAGGGATGCCTTGTTCCAAGAAACCGTTTTTTTGCAGCCAGGTCGTGCCTGGGCCTCTATCGAACATGGCGAATTTTAATTTTTCTTGGCTTTCCAGGGGGAGTTTCGCCAACTGCGCAGGGTCGCTTATATCATCCCAGCCACGGCCTTTAGCGATCAATAATTCATAGGTCGAGTGCATATAGGGTTTGGTGGTATCCGCGAGGTCTGAGCCAGCTGGCAAGCCCATAACCACGTCGCATTTATAACCTTTGCCGTTATCAATTTCAGCTTTAAGCGTGTTGCGAATAAAGCCCATGCGCTCCGGGAACCAGGTGTACTCCAATTCTTGTCCCAATTGCTCTGCGAACAGGGCGGCGATTTTGTTCTCGTAGCCGGTTAATTCCTTAGTAGAGTAGGGTGGATGTAAGGGATCGGCACAGACTTTGAATTTGTCTTGGGCTTGCGCATGGGTTGCCAGGCTGACTGCCAATAAGAATTGAGTGACGAATGATAGTATTTTCATCGCGGCTTTCCTTGAAAATTGATTTTGTAGGGTGTGCCGACGATAGGAGGCGCAACGGTCGCGAATGATGCGCCGCACGTTGGTTGGCACATCCAACATGGATCGATTGATGCGCTTCATTATTGCTCAGCACATCCATAAAAATAAAAAGCCTTGGCCGATTGCTCGGCCAAGGCTTGCTTTCTCTGAAATCTAACGAGTTAGATCTTAGTTAGAAGGCAGAGCAAACACCGTCAATGTGCCGCCCAGTTTGGTATAGGAGCTTAAGCTTCTATATGCGCCAACAGCGCCCAAGCCTTCTGTACTGGTTCCTGAGGTGCCGTCATCCAAGCCGGCAGCGATACCAATGCCGGCCCAGCCGCCGATACCGGACAGAACGCCAACATATTGCTTGCCGCCAAATTCCCAAGTATTGACGTTGCCGATGATGCCTGATGGGGTTTTGAATTTGTACAATTCTTTACCGGTTTTGGCGTCAACTGCTTTCAGGTAACCTTCCAGAGTGCCGTAGAAAACCACGCCGCCGGCAGTAGCAACAGAGCCTGACCATACGGAAAATTGCTCTTTATTAGACCAAGCGATTTTACCGGTTTTAGCGTCATAAGCTGTGAATTGACCCAGGTTGGTGGTGCCGTCTTTTTTACCGGTTAAAACGTCAGCGCCTGCAGGCATCATATTCAAGGTTGCCCCTACATAAGGTTGGCCTGCTGTGTATGATACTTCAAACGGTTCGTACTCCATGCACAAATGGTTGCCTGAGATATAGAACAGGCCGGTTTGTGGAGAGTAAGAAACAGGTTGTTGGTTTTTAGCGCCTAAAGCAGCTGGGCAAGTGCCGATTGTGTTGACGTCTTCGCCATGCGCTTCAGTACTGAATTCAGGCACTACGTCAGGGCGGCCGGTTTTCATGTCAACATGAGTCGCCCAGTTGACCGATTTGTCGAATTTTTCAGCAACCAACAATTCACCCGTTTCACGATCCAGGGTATAGCCGAAGCCGTTACGGTCGAAATGCACGATGGTTTTGTGCATTTTACCGTGGACTTCTTCGTCAACCAGGACGGTTTCGTTGATGCCGTCATAGTCCCATTCATCATGTGGCGTCATTTGGTAAACCCATTTGACTTCGCCGGTGTCGGCGTCACGCGCCCACAATGACATAGACCATTTGTTATCGCCCGGACGTTGCACAGGGTTCCACGTTGAAGGGTTGCCTGAACCGTAATAAACCAGATTCAATTTAGGATCATAGCTGTACCAGCCCCAGGTGGTGCCGCCGCCGATTTTCCATTGGTCGCCTTTCCAAGTGCTGGTAGAGGATTCCGGGCCAACTGGTTGCACTTTGCCGTCTTTCCAAGCGGTGGTTTTGGATGGATTAATCAAAGTGTCTTTATCCGGACCTATGCTATAACCTTTCCATTCCAGTTGGCCGGTACGGATGTTGTAGGCAGCCAAAAAGCCGCGTACGCCAAATTCACCGCCTGAGATACCGGTTAAGACTTTATCTTTAACAACCAAAGGCGCGTTGGTGTTGGTCATGCCCAATTTTGGGTCGCCGTTTTGCACGCTCCAAACGCGTTTACCGGTTTTGGCGTCCAAAGCAGTTAGCACGGTGTCGGATTGTTGCAGGAAAATTTTACCATCGCCATAAGCCAAGCCACGGTTAACAGTGTCGCAGCACATGACAGGAATAGTTACGTCAGCATCTTGGGTAGGTGTAAATTCCCAGATAACAGCTTTGGTATTTTGGTCGATTGCGTAAACGGTATTAGGAAACGGGGTGTGAACATACAGAACGCCGTTAACAACTAATGGGCCGCCTTCATGACCGCGCAATACGCCGGTTGAAAAAGACCATGCTGGTTGCAGGTTTTTGACGTTTTGGGCATTAATTTGCGACAGTTTACTGTAACGAGTGCCGGCGTAATCACCGCCCCAGGTCGCCCAGTTGGCTGGGTCTTGTGTTAATTTTTCTAGGTCGCTGTTAGCAGTAGATACAACGGGTGCAGCAAGCAAAGCAGCTACAGTCGAAGCAAGCAGCCAGTTTATTACAGGCTTCTTCATAGGTTTCCTCCAGGTAATCTGTTGATGAGACAGAGTACTATTTTATGTTGTTAAGACTAATATTAGTTGTTGATGCTCTGTGTTGGATGACTGCCCTTTGGGGCATATTCGGCCACAGCCGAACGCATTGGATAGCCACACCAGATGCGTAAATTGCAGGAATTTTGACTAAAAGTCAACCAGAAAAAGGTGGAAATTATTTGAGCTGAGAAAACTTCTAAGCCAAATAGCAACTTAAGTTAGATGTGCAACAGCAGATGTCTGTTAGATTTTTAACAAAGTTGTCTTAAAACTGATGTTCAGCTTGGGCAAAAAATCATGTTGTTGAACTTTAATGGTGCGTTTGGACTTAAAAAGGTTAAACCGGAAATTCCTGTTTTGGCTAATGCGCAAATAGGAAAATTCCGGTAAAAATGGTGCTGAATAGAATGGATATTTACTGCTATTTTTTCAAGCCACTGGCTTCCAGCGAACGCCGGGTAATTTCCGCCCAATTTTGGGCATCTACTAAATCGGCCGGGGCCATCCAAGAGCCGCCGACACAAGCAACATTATTTAATGCTAAGTAATCCGGGGCGTTTTTGGGTGTAACGCCGCCAGTAGGGCAAAACAGTACTTGCGGCAATGGGCTGCCGATTGATTTCAACATCGGAATGCCGCCTGCTGCTTCTGCCGGAAAAAACTTCATGGCGGTAATACCTTTTTCAAGTAAGCGCATAACTTCGCTAGGCGTTACGACGCCGGGAAGTATAGGTATCCCTGAAGCCAGCGCTGCCTCAAGTAAACTGTCGGTTACACCGGGACTGACAATAAATTCGGCGCCGGCGTCTAAAGCTTGTGTCAGGGTCTGGGTGTTGATGATGGTGCCGGCGCCAACTATAGCGCCGGGTACTTCCGCTTTGATGCGCCGGATTGCCTCTAAGGCCGCAGGCGTCCGCAAAGTAATTTCCAGGACTTTCAAGCCGCCATTCACCAGAGCCTTCGCCAAGGGTACAGCCAGTTCGAGTTGGTTGATCACCATGACCGGTATCACCGGCGAAGTAGTCATTATTTCCTTTATGGATGCGGTCATTTCAAGTCCCCACTAGTGTTATTGTTGTTTTAATCGACATAAAATAAATTGGTAGCCCCGGTTTCAGCTGAGGAAGCGTGGGCGCGAAAAGCCCCAAACATTTCCCTCCCCATGCCGAAATGATGGTCCTTAGCGCTATTTTCAGCCGGTATCCGGGCGTTAAATTCGGTCTGATCAATTTCGACCTTGACTTCACCGGTTTGCGTGTTAAGTAGTATTAGATCGCCGTCCCGTACCTTTGCCAATGGGCCGCCGTCTATACATTCCGGACACATGTGGATAGCGGAAGGTACTTTTCCGGATGCCCCGGACATGCGGCCATCGGTTATTAGCGCAACTTTAAAGCCTCTATCCTGCAATACGCCCAGCGGTGGCGTGAGTTTATGTAGCTCCGGCATGCCGTTGGCTTTTGGGCCCTGGAAACGCAGCACCACAATACAATCCTTTTCCAATTCGCCGCGTTTAAAGGCGGCTACCACATCATCCTGATCGTCGAATACCACTGCAGGCGCTCTAACAACCTGATGTTGTTCGGCTACCGCAGAAATTTTCGACACGCCGCGACCCAAATTGCCGTGCAGCACATGCAGACCGCCGCCTGCGGCAAAGGGCGCGTCGACAGTACTGATCACCGTTGCATCTAGGGACTTTTCCGGTCCGGCCGACCATTGCAGTTTGCCATCCACCAAGCCAGGTTCTTGGCTATACTGGGCCATGCCGCGCTGATCGCCAATTGTTAAAATATCTGCATGCAATAAACCGTTGCGCAAAAGTTCGCTAATTAAAACGCCCATGCCGCCGGCAGCCTGGAAATGATTGACGTCAGCCGAGCCATTTGGATAAATTTTGGTCAACAAGGGGATGATTTTCGAGAGTCGGTCGAAATCGTCCCAATTGATAATCACGCCTGCAGCACGGGCAATGGCGATTAAATGTATGGTGTGGTTGGTAGAGCCCCCGGTTGCCAAAAGGCCGATCAGCGCATTCAGAATGGCTTTTTCGTCTATTACCTGGCCGATCGGTCGGAAGTCGGCTCCCTGGGCAGTAAATTTTAAGACTTGTTTGGCGGCGGCTTTAGTTAATTCCTCGCGCAATGGGGTATTAGGGTTGATGAAGGAACTGCCGGGCAGATGCAAGCCCATGATTTCTACCATCATCTGATTGCTGTTGGCGGTGCCGTAAAAGGTGCAGGTGCCGGGGCTGTGATAGGATTGCGATTCCGATTCCAGTAATTCCTGCCGGCCGACTTTGCCTTCTGCATACAATTGGCGGATGCGGACTTTTTCCTTGTTTGGCAAGCCGCTGGGCATAGGTCCGGCAGGCACGAATACCGCAGGCAAATGCCCGAAACTGAGTGCGCCTATCAATAAACCAGGGACGATTTTATCGCAGACCCCTAGATAGAGCGCCGCATCGAACATATTATGGCTTAAACCGATAGCCGTGGCTAAGGCGATTACGTCACGGCTGAATAAAGATAACTCCATGCCTGGTTGACCCTGGGTAACGCCATCGCACATGGCCGGCACGCCCCCTGCAAACTGGGCGACGCCGCCCGCTTCGCGCACGGCTTGCTTTATCAGCGCCGGGTAGTCTTTGTAAGGCTCGTGTGCTGATAGCATGTCGTTATATGCTGAAATAATGGCGACGTTGGCTTTTTGCGCCTTGGCAAGATCGTCTTTTTCCCCGTGGGCGCAGGCAGCGAAGCCGTGCGCTAGATTGCCGCAAGCGAGTTTGGAACGATAAGGGCCTTTTTCAACGGCTGCAGCAATGCGCGACAAATAAGCGGCGCGGCTGGCTTGGCTGCGTTCCACCACTTCGGTAGTGACTTTTTCTAATATGGGATGCATAAAAGCTCCTGTGTGGGCGGAAGGCGAATACGATTAATTTCTTTCACAGTCTCGTATACTAAATATTAATTAAGGCGCCCAATACAGTTCTACTGGCACTTTTTCTTGATTTAGCAAAGCCCGAATCGGCATGTCTTCGACTGAGCCAGGTTTCATGGCCTGGTCAAAGACCGCCAGTTTGTCTTCACCGGTCAGTAAAATGATCAAACGTTCGCATTTTAACAAACCGGCCAGCGTTAAGCTTAAGCGTTCAATATGTGTGCCTGTGACAGGGCTAGGCTTGGCCTTTATAGCGACAGTCAATTGCTCGCTCTCGGTTTTCAACGCATTGTTTAAGCCATCTGCATGCGGAAATAGCGAGGCGGTATGGCCGTCTATGCCCATGCCGACGATGGCGACCGTAAACGGTTGAGGCAGGCCGCGATAAAGTGCTTCGGTTTTGCTTTGCCCGCCTTTGGCGTGTTTGTCAGGAGTTTTCATGCCGGTGAAAGCAGCGGCTTTAGCATTGTTAATTAATAGGTGGCGTTTAATCAGGCGTTCATTGCTTGCTTCATTTTCCTGATCTACCCAGCGCTCATCAACCAGAGCGATCTTGACTTTTTTCCAGGCCAGCTCCGTTTTAGACAGCGCTTCATAAAGCGGCGTGGGCGTGCCGCCACCGGAAGCAAAGAGGGTGGCGGAACCGTGTTTGCTGAGGGCTTCAGACAAAATATCCTGACATTCCGCAGTCAACGCGGTAAACAAGTGATTACGATTCTCGAAGTGAAATTCTCTTACCATGACAGAAGTTCTCAAATATCTATGCGGAATTTATTCTTCCCAGGCGCGACCGTCGCGAGCCAATAATGCAACAGATGCAATAGGGCCCCAGGTACCAGCCTGATAAGGTTTAGGTTTGGTGTTAGTGTTTTCCCAGGCGGTTTGGATCGAATCGACCCAAGTCCAGGCCTGCTCAATTTCTTCCCGGCTTAAAAACAAGGTCGGATTGCCGCGCAAGGCTTCCAGCATCAGTTTTTCATAGCCGCCGAAGATCCGGTTTTCCTTGAATGTTTCAGAAAAGCTTAAATCCAGTTTAGTTTCCTGTAGCTTAATGTTGCCATCTATCCCCGGCACCTTGTTAAGCATCACCACTTCCACGCCTTCATTCGGTTGTAAATGGATCACCAATTTATTGGCGGGTAAATTACGGAAGCTATCCTTAAAAATATTGTGCGGCAACTGCTTAAAGTTGACGACGATTTCCGTACGCTTGGAAGGAATGCGTTTGCCGGAACGCAAATAAAACGGTACGCCCGCCCAGCGCCAGTTGTCAACATCCACGCGGATGGCGACAAAAGTTTCGGTAGTGCTGGCCGTATTGGCGCCTTCCTCTTCCAGGTAGCCGGGAACAGACTTCCCCTGGACATAGCCGGCCGTGTATTGGCCGCGCACGGTTTTTTCTTCGACATTGCGCGCAGTTATCGGTCTCAAAGCTTTTAAGACTTTGATTTTTTCACTGTGTATGCTTTCTGCCGATAAGTCGGCAGGCGGTTCCATCGCCACAAAAGTAAGAATCTGTAGCAAGTGGTTCTGCAACATATCCCGCAACTGGCCGGTTTTGTCGAAATATTCCCAGCGGCCCTCGATGCCGATATCCTCACCCACGGTTATTTGGATATGATCGATAGTGTTGTGGTTCCAGTTGGTGGTGAAAATAGAGTTGGCAAAGCGCAAGGCCAACAAATTCAGCACGGTTTCTTTGCCCAGGTAGTGGTCTATGCGAAATACTTGTTCTTCATTGAAAACTTCCGACACCACATCATTAATTTCCTTGGAGGATTGCAGGTCGTGGCCGATGGGTTTTTCCATCACCAAACGGGTTTCAGCATTGATAACGCCAGAACTTTGCAGGCCCTGGCAGATATGTTTAAACAGGAAGGGTGATACGGCTAAATAATTAACCATAACCCGCTGCTCCGAATTGACGATAGTATCCAATTGCTTAAACTGCTCAGCTTGCGTTAGGTCAATTTTGACATAAGACAAGCGTTTGGAATATCGACTCCAAACTTCAGGGTCTATGCTGTTATTTAAAAAAGCCTGTAAGCTGTTTTGGGCGGTTTCTATGAATTGTTCACTGTTTTGCTCAATGCGATCAATGCCTATGATGCGCGTTTCGGGCTCCAGCAGTTGGTATTTGTCCAGGCGGTATAAGGAAACCAGCAATTTGCGTTTCGACAAGTCGCCCATTGCACCGTAAATGACAAAATCACAGGGTTTGAATGTTTTGTTTTTCATTGTTTAAATATGTCTAAACGGCGATAATTTAAAGTTCGGATTCAGCGGCAAGATCAATAAATTTGCGCCCTGAAATTAATTACTGCGCCATTATAAGGTTCGACCTTGATTCCGAACAAGTTGTTAACGTGCAATCGTGTCGATTTTGCTAACGTTTATTGATGAGTTTTTTTAAGCGGTAGAGAGTTTCCAGAGCTTGTTTTGGGCTAAGATCATCGGGATTAATCTCTTCAAGCAAGCACACCGCCGGATGGCATTCCTGCGTTGCAAATAAATCAAACTGATTGATTTCACTATGGTTTTGCTGTTCTTGATATGCGGTGTTTTCCAGTGTTTGCAATTTGTTTTTCGCGTTGGCAATCACCGATTGCGGCACACCGGCCAGCGCAGCAACCTGCAATCCATAACTTTGATTGGCTGGGCCCTCCTTTACTGCATGCAAAAAGACTATTTTATCGCCATGTTCCATCGCATCCAAATGAATATTACAAATAGCGCTTTGTTCTTCAGCTAAGGTGGTTAATTCAAAATAATGCGTGGCGAACAGCGTAAAAGCCTGCGTATGCCGCGCCAAATGATCGGCGCAGGCCCAAGCCAAAGACAAGCCGTCGAAAGTGCTGGTGCCGCGGCCGATTTCATCCATAAGTATTAAGCTATTGCTGGTGGCGTTATGCAGAATATTGGCGGTTTCCGACATTTCTACCATAAAAGTGGAACGACCGCTGGCCAAATCATCCGACGCGCCGATGCGGGTGAAAATTTTGTCTATCGGTCCACAGCGCATGGCTTGAGCTGGCACATAGCAGCCGATATGCGCCAGCAGTACAATAAGCGCTGCCTGCCGCATATAAGTTGATTTTCCGCCCATATTCGGGCCGGTGATGACCAACATGCGCCTATCTTCGGCGAAATTAAGATCATTGGCGACGAAGGGCGTAGCGGATAGTTGTTCCACCACCAGATGCCGGCCGGCGACAATATCTATTCCCGGCTCCAGATTAAGTGCGGGTTGTGATAAATTCAAGGTCTCGGCGCGTTCGGCGAAATTTACCAAGACGTCCAATTCCGCCAAAGCCGCAGCGCAACGCTGTAAATCGGCCAGCGCAGCTGCTAAGGTTGTCAATAATTCATCGTATAAAGCTTTTTCGAACGCTAAAGATTTTTCGCGGGCGCTAAGTACCTTGTCCTCAAAGTTTTTTAGTTCCGGCGTGATATAGCGTTCGGCGCCTTTTAAAGTTTGTTTGCGGTTGTAGTGAGCGGGGACTTTATTGGCTTGAGCGTTGGAGATCTCAATATAATAGCCATGCACGCGGTTATAATTGACTTTTAGATTAGCGATGCCGGTGGTTTGCCGCTCACGACACTCCATGTCAATCAAATACTGGTCGGCGTTTTGGCTCAGATTGCGCAATTCGTCGAGATCGGCATGATAGCCGGGAGCAATCACGCCGCCGTCGCGGATCAGCACCGGCGGATTGTCGATAATCGCCCGTTGCAGCAGCGCCAGGAGTTCGGGTTGTTCGCATAATTCCTGGCGCAAATGTTCCAGATGTAAATTATCGTTGTCGGCTAGCTGGGTTTGCAATAGCGGTAAGATCGCCAAGGTGTGCCGCAAAACCAGCAAATCGCGGGGACGCGCGGTTTTTAAGGCGATACGCGAGCTAATACGTTCTATGTCGCCGACCTGCCGCAGACTATGCTGCAAGCCGCTATACAGGCCATGTTCCAACAAATTGGCGATGCAGGCGTAACGGCCCTTAATTACAGTCTGGTCACGTAAAGGCCGATGTATCCAACGTCGCAGACAACGGCTACCCATAGATGTGGCGGTTTTATCCAGCACGCCAAGCAGCGTGAATTGCATTTGACCACTGGGATGGCTATCCAGCTCGAGATTTCTCCTGCTGGCGGCGTCCAGGCAAATGCTGTCGTCGAAGTTTTCGACGCTGATCCCTTGAATATGCGGTAGGGCGGTTTGCTGAGTGTCGCGGACATATTGCAGCAAACATCCCGCCGCGCAAATCGCCGCCGGTAACTGCTCGCAGCCGTAACCTTTTAAATCGTGACAGTTAAACTGTTTCAAGATCAACTGCCGGCAACTCTCCAAGTCGAAATGCCAGGGTGGGCGTTTGCACAGTCCGCGCCGCTCTTTAAGCGCGTCTGGCAAGGCGGAGTCTTCGTTACAAAGTAACTCGGCAGGGCTAAGGCGCTCGATTTCGCTGAGGATTTGCGTATCATTCTCGAATTGTTGTAGCACAAACTTACCGCTGCCCAGGTCCAGGCTGGCTAAGCCATAAAATTTATCGTAAGCCGCCAAGGCGGTCAGCAAATTATCCTTACGATCTTCCAATAGTGCTTCGTCAGTCACCGTACCTGGTGTGACGATGCGCATCACTTTGCGTTCCACCGGACCTTTGGATTTTGCCGGGTCGCCAATTTGCTCGCAAATCGCTATAGATTCGCCTTGCTTTAATAGCCGTGCAATATAGTTTTCTGCGGCATGATAAGGAATGCCGGCCATCGGAATAGGCAGACCCGCAGACTGGCCGCGCGCGGTTAAGGTAATGTCGAGCAATTGCGCGGCTTTTTTGGCATCGTCGAAGAATAGCTCGTAAAAATCCCCCATCCGGTAAAACAGCAAGGTGTCTGGGTGTTGGGCTTTGATGCGCTGGTATTGCTGCATCATCGGGGTGTGGATGGGGGTATGCTCGGTCATGGCAGGTATTTTAACCAAATTTAAGTTAAATAGCTCCTTGTTACCCGACTCCTAATGCATGACGGCGGGAGCTGAATAGCTGGTGCTGGATTTTTCCATTTCGAAGCCTCCCAAGACCGGATTAGGCGGACAAACAGAGCCGACGGCATTCCAAAGTCCTTTATAATACATTTCGTCTTTAGCCAGTTTCTGGTTATTTAATGTGTAGCTCCCGGCAGCTGCATACATATTCTTAATTGAAAGCGGTGATGTTGCGGTTCCGGAAAATACTCTGGCAATGGAGGTCCCAAGCGTAGCCACAAAAGTGGCTGAAGTTAAAAGTGGGTTGGTTATTATCCCCAAAACTGATGACATAAGCCCATCAAATGCGCTGGAGACCGCATTTAATGCAACACCGGCGCCATTGGAAAAACTTCCGGCTCCCACTATGTCGGTTGATGTAGACGATGCGCCGATACAGCGGTCAACAGCCATCTGCACCACTGCCGCTTCACAAGGCGTTTGCGGCGTCCAAAGCGCTCCATCCTGCTTTGCGGCCTCAACCGGCGGCGTAGCGCCGTCAAAACCGGGGCACATGGCGTTGTGACTGGCCGAAGCATAATGAATATGAAAAGGCGTGGTACAGCCTGCGGCAGAAAACACCAAGAAAACTGTAACTAAGTAACAAAAGCTTTTACAAATTTTGCTGTACTTCATAAACCCATTTTTTTATAAAAACCGTCTAGTTTATAAACTCACTAAGAGAAATTGTACATCGGAAACATCAGCTCAGAAGAATAATCAACTTTTGAAAATGACATAGGCTTCGAAAATAGGGGACGAAATCGACCGGTATTGGTCAGCCCTTTTTAATAGGGGAAGTACATGAAAATTCGCTTGATATCTGTGAAAAAACTTATACAATATTTGTCCCTTTTAATAAATCACACCATATAGGACATTGTTAGTACATGAGTGATGAAGTTGATATTGCAGATGAAAAAGTGCAGCTTTTTATTGATGCCGCTATCATGACAGCAAAGCGCCAAGCGACTGTAAACATTAAAGGTGATGGAACTTGTATAGTCTGTGGGGCGCCGGTAGAGGCAGTCATGTTTAATGGTAAACCTGTTGTCGGTCGTTGGTGTTCCCTGGAATGTCGACGCATCTCTGAAAGTGAAGAATCCTAAACCAAGCAGAAAATATGTTTTTGTTTGGCAGGATATAGAGATAGTGTTTGTATGCCATTATTCTGATAGTGTATAAAATTGGCGCTTGGTCAAGTTGCCATAGATAAGCTCAGATCAGTGCGCTATTGTGCATCTATTAAGCTTCAAATAACGTAGCAATAGCGTAACCGCTTCGGCACCCTTAAAAAGACGGTGAATAATAGACTTCGCGACGATAGTTGACTTTATCGGTTTTGATGACCAAATCTTGAATCACAATGCAGATTGATAAAGGCCCTGGAGCTATGCGCATGAAAATTTATATAGCGCGAACTCATCAAGATTTTTTAACTAATCTTCAGATGGCGGACAAGTTTCAGGTTTCAGGTCACGGGGCTTTAGCTGGGCATACCGCGAAGGTTGATACTATACCTGCGGTAAACCTGAATTCAATTGAGACGGGTAACACCGGCTTTTTTATGTCTGCTGCTTTTTTGTTTTGGAGGTTTTTTTATTGGTGCTGACTAAAGGCTTTTAGGCAATGTTTAACCGAGACCGTAGCACCAATAAAAAGGCCTGTAACGAAACCGTTACAGGCCTTTGTCTTATATGGAGCTAGTGAGGGGATTCGAACTCCTGACCGGCTGATTACAAATCAGCTGCTCTACCGACTGAGCTACACCAGCGAAACTCAGACCATTATAAGGTAACTTTTGCTATCCGCCAAGTTTTTTTTGATCTAGTGTCGTTAAAAGTTAGGCGTATTACTGGAACAAGTGCTTATCCAAACCACCTAGGTAATCGGTATAGATTTAGATCGCTTGTTTAATGCGGAGCAGGGCGTTTTCCAGGTTGCTCATGCTGGTGGCGATGGAGATCCGGATGTAGCCAGGGCTGCCGAAAGCGGAGCCGGGAACCAAGGCGACGCCGGCGGTTTCAATCAGAAATTCGCTAAAGGCCAGGTCGTCGGCTAAGCCAAGCTTGGCTAATAATTTTTCAACGTTTGGAAAAACATAAAATGTGCCGTCGGTGGGCAGGCATTCAATGCCGTCTATCTTGTTGAGTTCGGCGACGACGAAATCATGGCGTTTTTTAAACTCCACCAGCATGACATCAATACAAGTTTGGTCGCCATTTAGCGCTTCCTCGGCGGCAACCTGCGAAATTGAGGTTGGGTTGGAAGTGCTTTGCGATTGAATGATGCACATTGCTTCAATCAGCGGGGCAGGGCCGGCGGCATAGCCGATACGCCATCCGGTCATGGAGTAGGCTTTGGATACGCCGTTGAGAACGATAGTGCGCTCATAAAAATCCGGATTGGCGTTGAGAATGTTGATGAACTCGCCTTTGTTCCAAAGGATGTGTTCGTACATGTCGTCCGTAGCTATCAGTACATGTGGGAATTCGCGCAAGACTTCGCCCAGTGCTTTCAATTCAGCCGGAGAATAAGCGACCCCGGTCGGATTGGAAGGGCTGTTGATGACTAATAAACGGGTTTTATCGGAAATTGCCTGCCGCAATTGAGTTGGTGAGATTTTAAAGTTTTCAGCTTGACCGGTTTCGATTATGACCGGTACGCCGTCTGCCAGCAGCACCATATCAGGGTATGAGACCCAATAAGGCGCGGGAATAATCACTTCGTCGCCGCTATTTAGTAAAGCTTGAGCTAGATTGAAAAAGCTTTGTTTGCCGCCGCAGGAAACTAATATTTGATTGGGCTGATAATCCAGGTCATTGTCTTGTTTAAATTTCCTGATAATGGCTTTCTTAAGACCGGCGGTGCCGTCAACAGCGGTGTATTTAGTGAATCCATTATTAATAGCTTGAATGGCGGCGGTTTTTATATTTTCGGGCGTGTCGAAATCGGGCTCCCCAGCGCCTAGGCCAATAATGTCTTTGCCGGCTGCGCGCATAGCCGCGGCTCTGGCGGTAATGGCCAGGGTTGGGGACGGTTTAACCGATTTAACTCTGTTGGACAGTGTAAAGCTCATGATTCCTCTGGAAAAATTAAAGTCAAAATACTTTCTATTGTACATTAAAAATTTAAACATGGTTTGTGACGTGTGTATGCACTAAAATTTAGTGCTAACTTATTTAATACGCTGTATAGTACTAGTTGTAAATGCTAGTTGTTAAATTTAAAGGGCAAATCTTGCGCTTAATAGGCATTTTCGTTATCAATTATTTACCGAAAAACTCCGTTTAAGCGGGTGGTCTTAATACAAATTTAATATTTCTGTGTTAAAAATGCTTACTTCAGGGTCAGGCTGATTTTGAGTTTGTATTTGATAATCCTGTCCCCTGATCAAGTGTGACTGGTTGATTGTCCTTAAGGACAATAGTAGGAAAACTTCGAACGGCTTAATATTCAGTCAGTGATTTGTTCTTTGAGCAAATTTACTAGGGTTTTGTTTGGCTTTTATAAAACTATGGGTAAGAACACATGGACACTGTAATAAAAAAAGATAAAGCTCAATCATTTTTTCAATGGTTAAATGACGCGCTGCGGTCGAATCAAAGGAGTCTTTGGAAGCAAGTCGGCTTATGGTCCGTCATGTTGTCGGTTTTAGTGATATGGTCCGGGCATTAAGATTTTAATAGTCATTTTTTGCGGCGAAGGCAGCGTAAATTTTAGAGTTCAAACTAACAGATCAATATGCGAATGCGCATCCATGTTTAAGTGGATGCGCTTTGGAGCATTTTAAGGGAATCTTGCCGGATTTAATGTGTAGCTAAGCCGTGTTTTTGCATACGATACAGCAGTGCATCACGGGATATACCTAACAAACGCGCGGATTGGCTGCGATTGCCTTTGGTCCTGGATAAAGCCTGATAGATTAATTCTGCCTCTAGTGTTTCGAGATTCAGGCCTTCTTGCGGGAGAGTGAAGTCGGAATTGGCTTTGATTTGTGTTTTGTGGTGGAATTCGTAAGGCAGGTTTTCAACTTCTATTATTTTACCGGCCAACAGAACGCTGAGGCGTTCACAAACATTACGCAGTTCCCGGATGTTCCCAGGCCACGCATATGCACATAATACTTTGCAAGCATTTCTGCTAAAGCTTGCCACTGGTAGGCCATGTGCTTCGGAAAATCGGGTGAAAAAATGCTTGGCAAGGGCTTCGATGTCTTCGTTGCGTTGCTGTAGCCTAGGTAATTCCAAAGGAATTACGTTTAGGCGAAAATAAAGATCCTGACGAAATCCGCCTTGTAGAATTTGCTGGTTTAGGTCGGAGTTGGTGGCGGCAATGATGCGTACATCCAATATTTCCGGCTTGGTATCTCCAACTGCCAGACATTCGCCGGATTCCAGGAAGCGCAGTAATTTAGCCTGCACCGACAAAGGCAGCGAGTTAACTTCATCCAAAAATAAAGTGCCGCCGTCTGCTGCTTGCAGTAAACCGGTTTTATTGGCGACCGCTCCGGTGAATGCGCCTTTTTTATGGCCGAAAAGTTCGGATTCAACTAGGCCTTCAGGTAAGGCGGCGCAGTTTAAAGTAATAAACGCTTTATGAGCGCGCGGGCTATCATTTTGTATGGCGGAAGCCAAAATTTCCTTTCCAGTTCCGGTTTCACCTTTAATTAACACTGTGACATCGGCTGCAGCGACCATACGGGCGGTTCGGATTAAGGCTTCCAGTGCCGGAGAGTTGCCGATAATAGAATTAAATGTATACATATTAAAACGTTGCCTCAAAATGTCATGATATGTTCTACTCGCATGGGATTCAGCCATGGAAATGCTGCCAACAAGGCGATAAAAATAAACAATATGCCGACTGCCTGTTTAAAGCGCTGAAGTCTGGAGAGCCTTGATAACATATTAGTCATTATACCGAATCCCATCACTGCCGGTAAAGTTCCTAAGCCAAATGCCAGCATGGTCAATATGCTATGGGTAATATTTCCAGTGGTGGCGGCTAAAGCCAAGGCGGTATAAATTAGACCGCATGGCAACCATCCCCAAATCATGCCGAATAACAGAGCTTGAGTACGGGATTTTACCGGAATCAATTTTCGGCCGTAAGGTTCGACAATTTTCCACCAGTGGGAGCCAAGCTTTTCGATATAGGCAAAGCGTGGAAACCAACCGGCAATATACAAGCCGGCGCCGCTCATGATGGCGGCGGCAAAAATTTGCAGAATGCGGTGGGCTTGTCCTTCGCTAAAAGGTAGCGTTAAGAAATACTGGGCAAACCCTACCACAATTCCGGCTAAGCTATAACTGAAAATGCGACCGAGGTTATAATTAAGCACATAACTGAAAAAAGTGCTTTTATTGTTACGCACTTCGGGAGAAAGGCTTAAGGAGAGCGTGCCGATAATCGATCCGCACATGCCAATGCAATGCAGGCTACTGAACAGGCCCATAGCAAATGCGGCTAAATAGGAGGCGTTAAAATCGAGATAGAGATGCATCGAGAGATTGAATGAAGTTTCTGTATGATATTTTGAAAAATTCTAGATTGATAGTAATTTTTACCAATCGATTAAAAACTTAAATTTGCCGAATCAGCCCAAAATCTCTGTATGTTATGGCCCGCTTAGGGTATTGGGATTCCCTGCAATATTTCCAGAGCTGCTTCATAGTCGAAAGTCGCAACCAGTTGTTTGAAGGGCTTATATTGTACACCTAATTTCTCATGTAATACTTCTGCAAAGATTTCCACCAAATTTCCGGCCCGGATATCGTTTTCGTCCAGCAGGGTTTTGAGTTCGCTGAAGATGGCCTGCGCTTGTGGTGAAGGTTGCTGTTTTGAGAGGTTTTCCGGTGTTTCCGCTGCTAATGCGCGAATATTTGCAATTAACTGGCTTAATTCCAGTTGGCATTGCCAGGCGAGCGTTGCGCATTCTGCTTGGGGTGTGTTGTTGCGGATGGCGGCATCCAGTTCTGCTGAGAGTTTAGCGACTTTAATGGCGCCTAAAGTGCCGGCAACGCCTTTTAAGCCATGTGTGATTGCTAGCAATGCCAGGCGATCCGGTTTATCCAGCCCGGCTAGCACTTTTTGCATGTCGTCTGCATGTGAATCAGCAAACATAATTAATAAGCTCCGAAATTTTACCGGATCACCGTTTACAACAGCAAGACCTTGTTTGGTATCTAAGCCCGGAATTTCAAACCAGTACTGTTGGCTAGAATTTTTATTTTGTGGAACTTCCTTATTTTCTGCTGGATGGGTAACGCATGCAGCCGGAAACGTATCAAGCTTGCCGCTGGTATTTTTGTACTTAGCTGTTGAGAGCCAATAGAGCAAGCACTGGTATAAATCATCAGGCAGCACCGGCTTGGCGAAAAAATAATTCATGCCGGCATTTAGACAATTGGTTTTGTCTTCGGCAAAGGCGGTGGCGGTCATGGCTAAAATCGGTAAATCAGTGTATTTTTTGTCGCTACGTATCAGTTGCGTTGCTTGTAGGCCCTGGATGACCTGTTGGCCTTTTTGTAGTACGGCCTTGCTGAAGCAAATAGGTTAAGCCAATAATAGCGTTCATCTGGGTGCGAATTTCATAGCTCATGTTGGCTAAAAATGCACTTTTAGCCTGGTTTGCGGTATCCGCTAATAACCCGGCTTCCAGATTCTTGATTCTGTCGTTTTGTTGCAAATATGCCATGATGTTGGAGCGTTGGTCGGCGAATTCCCATAACCCGCTTTCCATAGAACTGTAACCGATAATTTCCTCCCGACAGTAGCCGAATAGTTCAAGAAACGCCTCATTGACTTCTATAAATCGACCGCTAGTAAATTTGGATATCGGCAGCGGCTTGATGAAGCTCATCAATTAATTACATATCAACAGGCCATGAGAAATCCAGCCACGGGGCGACAGGAACTATTTGGGTGCGGATAAATTCACCCCCGGTGAGTCCGGTGTTGGACCAACCCTCATCCCATTGGCTCTTATCGAGATAACCATTCATACCAGTTGACCATTTCGATAGTCAGCCATCGCTTGCTCGATTTCCTCTCGGGTGTTCATCACGAAAGGCCCATACTGAGCGATCGGCTCTCGTAGTGGACGACCCGCCAGCAGTAAGAAGGCCGCCGCTTGTTCTCCTGCCTGTATTTCAATGTGATCGCCCAGAGAGAGTACACCAGCCGCTTGCGCCTCCAAGGTACGTCTATTTGCAATAGGACCAATTACCACTTTGCCTTCGTAAGAATAAACAAAGGCGTTGTGGTCTTTAACAACCGAATGGGCAAAATTTCCGCCCGCCGGAAGCCGAACATCCAGGAACAATGCCTCGGTGTTTATCCCTTGTATCGGTCCGGCGATGGTTTTGCCTGCAATTTCAGCATTGCCTGCAATCACTTTAACCTCACCGCCGTCAAGCAGATTTACCAATGGAATTTCTTCCGGCTGAACGTCCTGGTAACTCGCGGGTTTCATTTTCTCCTTTGCCGGTAAATTAACCCAAAGCTGAAAACCTCGCATGCGGCCACTTTCCTGTTGGGGCATTTCAGAGTGAATAATGCCACGTCCCGCAGTCATCCACTGTGCGCCGCCACTCTTCAAGTCACCACGGTTGCCGAGATGATCCTGATGCAGCATGTGTCCGTCCAGCATATAGGTGACAGTTTCGAAGCCACGATGCGGATGATCAGGAAAACCGGCGATGTAATCGTCGGCGTTCATTGAAGAAAATTCATCTAACATTAAAAAAGGATCAACCCTTAGTGTTTGAGTTTGTCCAAGGCTACGACGCAACTTTACGCCGCCGCCATCAGAAGTCGCGATGGATGGAATGATTTGTTGAAGTATGCGTGTGCTCATGTCTTAATCCTCGTTTTTTGCAGACGGCAACAGACAACCTGTTGCCGTTACCAAAGGCTTTATAGACCGAAGCATTACAGAGGTCTCGTTATGCCAATACTTATTCTTTAACGGCTTCAACCGGGATGGTGATGGTGACATCATCACCTACGTGCGGCGCGTATTTGCCCATATTGAAATCGGTACGTTTTATGACAGTGGTTGCATTAGCGCCGCAAGCATCTTTTTTAAGCATCGGGTGCGGCATGCAATGGAAGGATGTCACTGTAAGCTCGATGGGTTTGCTAATACCTTTCAGCGTCAGGGTACCATAGACAGCCGCTAAATTTTCACCCTCGAATTTCAGTTTGTTAGAAATAAACGTCATGGCGGGATACTTGGCGGTATCCAGAAAATCTTCACCTTGAATGTGTTCGTTGAATAGCGGGTAACCCGTATCAACAGAAGTTGTATCAACTGTGACTTCCACTGAACCGGTTTTTGTTTGGCGATCCAACACGATTTTGCCGGACGTTTTATCAAAGCGGCTTAGTTGGTTGGAGTAACCAAAGTGGTTATAAGAGAAGCGAGGCAAGGTATGAGTGCTGTCGATGACGTAAGTTTCCGGCGCAGCCAATGCAGCGGTTGAAAAGGTTGCAACTAATGATAATAGGGTAATGCGTTTCATGGTAAAGCTCCTAGGTTATGGCTTGGTTGGATAAAAAATAAATTGTTATTTTCCGGCGTCGGCCAGAAGGTGAAACTGAATATTGCTGCTCCTGTAAAATCGCTATTACCTGTGATTTATGTGGCTAGTTCTATTAGTCGTTGTTTGGCGCTACTTAATGTCTTTTCTTTGGCGTCGCCGCTTATATTAAGACCTTCCGCATAAACAAACTCGACATCGCTCATGCCAAGAAAATTCAGACAATCAAGCACATAAGTGGTTTGACTATCCAAAGCGGTGCCTGCATAAATCCCGCCTCTGGTTGCAAAAACGTAGACTTTTTTACCGGCAAGCAAGCCTTTAGGTCCGTTTTCGGTGTAACCATGATTTTTCTCAATCTAGTGAAAGTGGCGTTATTTAACTTCTTATTCACAAGATAAAAAAGCATAATAATTGGTAAATAATGATCTATTTTTTAGAAAGGTACTTTATGAGCCCACACATTACATTAGAACAATGGCTATCTTTAATTGAAGTCGTAGATGCTGGCGGTTATGCGCAAGCTGCCGAAAAGCTTTGTAAAAGCCAGTCTGCTGTCAGTTATGCCGTACAAAAAATTGAATCCTTACTCGATATCAAAGCTTTTGAGATTCAAGGGCGTAAGGCGATACTGACACCAACAGGACAAATGCTCTATAGGCGTGCACTGGCGCTTGTCAATGAGGCCAATGATTTAGAACGTGCGGCGCATAAGCTTTCCGCTGGTTGGGAAGCCGTTATCACTATAGCCGCTGAAATCTTGTTTCCCGCTGATCAGCTATTAATCTGTCTTGACCGCTTTGGTCAGGAAAGTCCAGGCACACGAGTTGAATTGATCGAATCAGTGCTTGGTGGAACGTCGGATGCCTTGTTGAGTGGAAATATCGATTTGGCTATTTCTCCCCAACTACCCCCAGGCTTTTTAGGTAATGTGTTGATGCGCATTCGCTTGCTTGCAGTCGCACAAGCTGACCACCCTCTTCATCATTTAGGAAGAGAGCTAAGCTTTCGAGACTTACACGCTTATCGTCACGTTGTGGTTAGGGATTCTGGGGCAAAGCGAGATCAACGTGCGGTATCCATCGAGGTTGATCAGCGTTGGACGGTAAGTCAGGTGGCTACATCCATTCAGGCGGTCTGCATGGGCTATGGTTTTGCCTGGCTGCCTGAAGAGCATATTCGTGATGAACTACGAACAGGAAGATTAAAGCCGTTACCCTTGCATGAGGGCTATATGCGTGAAGTACCGCTCTACCTAATCCTGGCAAATCCCGATTTTGCAGGGCCTGGGGTAAGACGGTTGGCAGATATTATATCAGCACATCGGTAATATACGACAGGAGAAAGCCATGAGCTCTGAGTTGCTAAGGATTTTGGACAACATAGTTGCTTATGCATAAATAACCCAACTTACCAAGGCCTCTAGTTAAAGCAAAGATGTACCGGATTCGGTTGAATTAAAATATGATTATTTTTTTGAGGAGCCTGATCCGATAGATCGGCAGGAATTGCGAAATGTCCTGCTTTTCAACCTAGTAGGATGTCTTGGAAGCGCTCACAGATTTCTACGACATCATGTGTATTATCTTGTAGGGCGGCAACACAGTCAACATCCAGTTTGCCGGCCAAAACCATTTTGTCGAGTTCGTCAAAAGCTTCTTTAATAGTCCAAACGCGTTTATAGGGCCGTTTGCTTGTCAGCGCATCAAAAATATCGGCCACGGTTACAATTTTGGCCTCGATAGGGATTTCATTGCCTTTTAATCCGTTTGGATACCCGGATCCGTCAACAAATTCATGATGAAATCTAACGATATTGGTCATAATCTTGGAATCCGCAAGATGTTGGAGCGCAAAATCCCCTAAAATTTTTTTAACAATTTCATGGCCTTTGCTGACATGGGTTTCCATGATCTTGCGTTCTTCAGGATCCAATTTTCCTGGTTTAAGCAATACATTATCCGGAATGCCGATTTTACCAATGTCGTGCAAGGGTGCAAATAACAGGACATGCTCAACAAATTCGTCGCTTAAGTTATGTAGCAGGGCAATCGATTTGGCAATGATTCTGGAATAACGCGCCATTCGTTCCAGATGGGTGCCAGTTTCAAAATCACGTAAATTTGCAAAATCCCGTGCGATTTTTGCAGACGCCACAATGGACCGGACTGCTGCAAATTCACTGGAGATACTCATATTAATCAGGCTGGAATACAAGCTCAGATCGCGCTGTATGTGCTGGGTAAATGCTGCGTGTTCTATGGAGTCAAAAAATACAAAGCCAATAAATTCGCCGTTATCGTAAATGGGCAAGGTGAATGACGAGTTGTAACCCTGTTTAAGTAGCCAGCTTGAGTGTAATGAATTTGCTTTTATGACGTCCTGGATTTCGTTAATCACGCGCGGTTCACCGCTAAGAGCCAGTTGATAAAGCGCTGGGCTGTCGGACAGCTTAAATTCATAATTGGTAATGGCTTCGCCTTTACGGGTGCTGTTTATGAATGTTTTCAGCTGATCTGAGGCAGCGTCATAAATGGCAACAGCAATCCGATCTACAATAGGTATTGAAGACAATATACGATCATGCAAAACATTAAGCCTGTCGCTCAGGGTCGAATCACTCTCAAAGAAATGCGGAATAACAGGTTGTTGTTCAGGCATAGTTATCCTTTGATTGAATATTTTCCAATCACTTTTTTAGGCCGGCAGCAATTGCTGGCTGCTGTTTTGCAAAAAACATTACCAGCTTGCAAAAAATAAGTCCGTAAAGCAACTGGCATTTATGCTTATTAAGCCTAGTATAAATAATTGTGATTGCAGAATGAATTATTGTTGGTGCATTGCTTCTTTAAGCTAATTTAAGAGTATATCTTGTTCATCAATAAATATTATTACAAGAATGAGAAGAAGTGTCAGCGTTGGTAGTCTAAGCAAAACTTAGCATACTATCCGTCTATGGTAAACGATCAAAAAGTGGTGCTTATGTTTAAAAATGTTAGTGAATGCAGGAGATGAACTATATAGTGCCTGAAAGAAAATTGGTTAACGCCATATAATTCAATGTGTTATAATTATTTCAGTAGGAAGAAGATGTTTACATGCACAATTAGTCGACATCGCTAACCTGTTGATTTGTTGTTTATCTAGAGCTATTGTTACTTACAAATAGCTTGAAAGCAACCAATGAGCAAATGAGATCTAAAAATCTTCGCCAATTGAAAAATCATGCGCACAATCATCCAACCTCAAATGAAGCTCGGCGAAACGGATATCGCAGCCATCTATCTCGATCCAAAATCCCGGGATGATATTCCTCAGTTACTACGCGGACTTCAGTACATTTATACTGAGGTCGCTTTACGCGAAAGGGTTTTCGCCGTTCTCGAAGAAGTGTTGCCTGAGCGGGTAGGCGCTGAGGGTAAAGCGAGTACAAAGACCGGTCGCCCTGGTATGGAACAATGGAAAATACTGGTGCTTGGGGTGCTGCGGTTAGGACTGAATGCCGATTATGATCGTATGCAGGAATTAGCCAACCAACACAATACAATCAGGCAGATGTTGGGTCATAGTGATTGGATGGACGAGAATCGTTATGAATTGCAAACGATCAAGGACAATATCAGCTTGTTCACACCCGAAATTTTGGATCGGATCAATCAGGAAGTGGTACGCGCCGGGCATCAAACGTTAAAAAAAAACATCGAAGAAAGCCTAAGAGCCCGTTGTGACTCATTTGTGGTCGAGACGGATGTGCATTTCCCGACCGACGTTAACCTTTTGTGGGACGCCATCCGCAAAGCCATCCAAACCAGCGCTCAACTTTGCGATGCTCATGACTTAACCGAATGGCGTCAGAGCGCCTATCTCCTGCGTACGTTCAAGAAAAACTATCGCCAGATTCAGAGGCTCAAACATTCCACCTCCAAAGATGAAGACAAGCGCGAGGCCAAAAAAGAAGAAATCAAGGAAGCCCATCGAGTTTATATCGACCAAGCCGAACTCTTTGTGCAACGTGTTCATGCTACCCGTCAATGGCTGAACAAAGATTACGGTGTTCCATCAATACTACTAGCTGAGCTTGACGGCTACCTGAAACATGCCGAACGGCAAATCGATCAAATACGTCGCCGGGTACTTCAAGGCGAAAACATCCCTCACGAAGAGAAAGTATTTTCCATTTTTCAGCCCCATACCGAGTGGATAAGCAAAGGCAAAGCCGGTGTGCCGGTTGAGTTAGGGCTGCGGGTTTGTGTCGTCGAAGATCAATACCGCTTTATCCTACATCATCAAGTCATGGAAAAAACAACGGACGATCAAATAGCCGTTTCCATTGTCAAACAAGCTCAAACGCGATTTCCATCCTTAAAAGCCGTCAGCATGGATAAGGGGTTCCACAGTCCGAGCAATCAGACCCAACTCAAAGAAATGCTGGAACTTATCGTGCTGCCGAAAAAAGGCCGGTTGTCAGAAGCGGATAAAGTGCGCGAATCAGACTCAGAATTTGTCGGCCTGCGCCGTCAACACTCAGCGGTAGAATCGGCCATCAATGCTTTGGAAGCGCATGGTTTGGATCAATGCCCCGATCATGGTATTGATGGCTTCAAGCGTTATGTGAGCCTTGCCGTAGTGGCCCGAAATATCCAGCGTTTAGGCGCGGTACTGCGTGAGCAAGAAAAGCTACAAGAAGAGCGGCGACGAGGACCATACAAAAAAGCCGCATAAAAATAACGCAGATTGACAACGATTTTAAACGTTGTCAGGATAGATGCGCCCTGAGAACGCCATAAATGAGAGCGATTCTCAATCGGCGTCGTTCAGCAAATAAAATACTTCATCTGGGTACGAAAAATCGCGGCATTCGGGAACAGATTGGCTACGGCGCAATGAAAAAACCGAGTTTTCTTTCAGGCACTATATAGACAAATCAATGTGTTGCGAGTGCGCTTGACGGCGGGCATTCCAGAGTTCAAAGGTATAGAGAGCGTGGTGGTTTAATCGGGGCTTCTTTCAGTTATGAGTCTTGCCAGGAAACGAGGCAAGACTCATCTACAAGATACAGCTAACTAAAGATTAATTATGCAGCGGCAATACAATAGCTAGGCACCCAAGATTTTTCTAAAATAAATCCGGGGATTTCGCTATAGTCAAAATCCAGGGCTTCCTGAATGACTTTATCCATATCTAGTAACAAACGGGTTTCCGGTATGTCGCTGAAAAACATCTTGAATAACAGTGGTGTCATCCATTTAGATACTTTTATGCCGATTGTACCTAAATAATTTCGGCGCTGACCAATATGCGCCAATTCGTCAACGGTGATTTCATTCAGCAATTCTCGTAAACGCACACAAACTTCCGGCTCATCAGCAAAAACCTCAACCAGCAACGCGTCTATTTTCCGATAGAAAATGATGCCCATCATTTCCGTAACAAAGGCGAAAGGACTCATCCAGACTTCCGGCAGCACTGGGAAAATTTCATATACTTTTTGAGCGATTGGACCTAGTGGCACCCATTGCACTTCATGTAAGCCGCAAGTTTTAAGCATTTCGTGAAACAAGCGGGTATGTGAAAATTCTTCAGCCAGATGATAGCGGCTTATTTTGTCTGTTAATATTTTGCAGCTCTCCATATTAGGCGTAGCCGCCCAGGCGCCGGTGATGCCAACCCATTCATGGCGGGCAAATTTATAAATGCAGGTTAATAACAGCGTTTTCTGATCCAGGCTTTTAACGTCGTCTACACAATGCACGTAATTGCGATAAAAAATCTCGGGGTGTGCAAGTGGTTGTTTTAAGGTTGGGCGTGTGGCCTGAAAATTTTGCAGGATAGCGTGTTTCTTGGTTAAGTTCTGTTCACTTTCAATGATTTCCCCGCAATGAGCTTGGCTGAAACCCCAATACTCTTCAAAGTTTTCTTGGCGTTGTTTCGCTGTGCTGGGAGAATAAATGGAAAGGTATTTTTTAGCTGGAGTCATGAGAGTGCTAAGGTAATGTAAAGTAATAGATGTCTAATTAATGCTATTGTGTTTAGAGCAAAATAATATTGGACGCGCCGGATTGCAAAAAGCTACATTGACCTGCCGGACCCAGTGAAGCAATAAACACAAACTATCTGGAATATTCTGATGCAGACAATAAATCAACGATATAGTAATCTTACCACAGCATAAGCAATGAATTTTAGGTATTCATCCAAGTGACAATGATCACTACCCAAGAGTTCACCTCAGCCAAGCAGAGATTAATTAGTCATGGGTTTTTTAAAAAGAGCATACCTGTATTATATTTTGCAACAGCATGTTCTGCCGCGTCAATTATGGCGGGCAAGTATTGAACAAGTAGCGATTTTAGCAGGCCTGACTGCAGTAGAAAAAGCACATTTACGTCGGCTTTCCAGCTTGTTACTGTATGAAAAAAATGTTATTTCCGTACAAGGACTAGAGCTGACCAGCACCCAGCGTATCCTTATCGCGGCTCAAGCATGTCTACCTTTATTGTACTTAGGCTTAAGCTGTTTGTCCGGTTGGACGGATATCATTGTCTATCCGGGGCCGTTTCGTGTCAGCCGGGATAATGTGGATTTTGCCGGTGTGGTACATAGGCGGCAGAGAGTATTAAGCGGCGAGTCTTGGTCGCATGGACCTTTAATACTTTCTTGGTCGGATGTTGAACGTGAAATGCTGTTTCCGCATAATGGCAGGAATGTCGTGATTCATGAAATCGCCCATAAACTGGATATGTTAAATGGTCGTTGCAATGGTTTTCCACCGCTGCATGCGGCTATGTCTATCCCAGATTGGACGGCTATAATGACGGATGCATACGAAAGTTTGGCGGCGGAAATTGTTGAGCAGCAACATTGCCCGATTGACCTCTATGCAGCCAGCAGTCCAGCTGAGTTTTTTGCGGTTATCAGCGAATATTTTTTCTGCTCGCCTGATGTTCTAATGCAACACTATCCAGCAGTTTATCAGCAACTACAGCTATATTACCGGCAAGATCCTTGCTTAAGACTTCACCGGGTAGATTTAAGCAGCAACGACAGGACTATTTGCTAAATATCCCCTGCCAACCCCCTGAAATCAAGCGGGTAATGGTGACTAAAATATAGGGTACCGATAAACTGGCCGGGGCAGCCAGATAGCGGGGTTTCCATTGCGGATTGAATTTTGCCTTGTAGTCGTACAAGCCGCCAAAATTATAAAATTGATCACCCAGGTCAAAAATGGCGGAGCCGATTTTATGCCAGGTCGGCGCCAGCGGATGGCGTTCCAGGCCGGCCAACGGGGCCATGCCAAGTGAAAACCATTTATAGTTTTCTGCTTTTCCCCACAGCATTAATTCGGCAAATAGAAAGTCCATAATGCCTTTCGGGGCGGCTGGGTCATAACGCATCAAATCGATCGATAACTCTTCCAAACTGGTGGTTTTCCACAAATTAGCAAAAGCCATTATTTTCCCCTGTTCATTGCATACCACTGCCACATCGGTGCGGAGTAAATAGGTTTCCGTAAAAAATCCTAGCGAAAAGCCTTTTTCCCGCGTGTGCTTATTAGCCAGCCAGGCGTCGGAAATTTCACGCAATCTTTGTAAGTTTATTGCTGCATCCTCTCCGGAAAGTATTTTAAATTCGAAGTGCAGTTTAGTGAATTTATTATGGGCGCTACGTTGTGATTCCCGCTGTTTACCCGTCAAGCTAAAACTGGATAAATCGACTCTCGCTTCTTCGCCAAGTTTGAATAAAGATAAGCCTTGATCCAAGTAATAAGGCAGGAATTCCGGGCTGACTTGATAAAATACGGCTTTAGCCCCGTATTGGTCGGCCTGTTCTTGGAATTGCCAGAACAAAGCATCCATTTCCGAGTTTTTGCCCACCGGGTCGCCCATAGCTATCCAGAATTGCGGCGTGATGGCAAACATGATGAAAGCCGTTTTATTTTGATTCCAAAATAAAAATTTATCGCCAAGCAGGGCTAAAAAACCTTGGGTATGCGAGCTTAGACTCACGAGGTCTTGGGCTGCGTTTAACTCTTCAGTAGAGGGTTTATTATAGGTTTGTGGTGGGGCAACGCTCAGTAAACGCAGCAAACCATAAGCCACCGTCACCACGGCGACCAGTAAATAAGCGCGCAAGAATCGCGGCGCATTGCCGTGATAGGAAAACTGCCACCACAAATCGTGGCTGTAGGCGACATCGCGATAAGCGAAAAACCCTAGCCACAGCGAACCCATCAGCACCATGCTGACGGTGATGAGCCAGGATTTAGAAAAAGTCATATACAGCAAGGATGACCGGCGTTGAAAATGGCTGCGGGTCGGAACGATCAATAGCAGTATCATTAGTAATACTAAGGCCTCACGCCAATCGAAACCTTTTAGCAACAAGACTACAATCCCTAATGCCAGTAAACATAGGCTGCCATACCAGGCAGCATCAATTTTCAGCCGAATGCCTCGAGCTAAAAACAATAGCAATAAACCCACCAAAGTGCTGACTAAGTGCGAAATTTCTACTATTGGTAAGGGTAGTAATGTCTTGATTTCCGTCATTAGCTCGGAATTAGCCGGAATTGAGCCGGAAACCAGCAAAATCCCTCCGGCAAATAACAACAATACTGAGGAAAGTTGCGGCACGACGGCGGATAGCATACGGCTAACTGCAATCCCGCTTTCATTGATCAATATTCTCCGATTGTAGATCTCAAAGCCAAGTAAGCCGCCGCCGGCAAGCAACAAGGGAACAAAATAGTAGATCACCCTATAGAGCAGCAAAGCCCCTATCAGGATTAAATGTTGATCTGTTGCTTCAATATCCGACATCAACCAAAGAAAGGCGCTTTCAAATACGCCGATGCCACCGGGTACCTGACTAATAACGCCTACCACTTGTGCAACGACAAATACCGTCAGGAAGGCGCCAAAACCAATATCGACCTTGCCGATTAAAAGTGCCCATAACACTAGCGAAGATAACACTACATCAATGCCGGCGACCAAGCTTTGCCAAAATGCCAGGCTGAGCGATGGCAAATTGAGTTCGTAATCTTTAATCGGAATAGGTTTGCGGCGGAAAAACACCGCGCCCCAATAAACCAGCAAGGCCGTGGCGCTAAGTAAACTTACCCAATGGATGGCTTGCGGTTCTTGAACATTTTTCGATAAATAATGCGGCAATAGTAAGCTGCCGATCAAGCCCAAACTCAGAGCGCCTAATAAATAGGTGATTGTTTGAAACAAGGATATTTTTAAAATGTCCCAGCCAGGCACTCCCCATTTCGAGTAAAACCTGTAGCGAATCGAGCCGCCGGAGGCCCAGGCGTGACCGGTGTTATTGCTGATGGCGTAACTTAATAAGGCCGCCGGAATCATTTTAGATAAGGGGATATTTGTATGTCCTGTGTAGCGCAATCCCAACCAGTCATAGCCGGCCAACACCAAATAATTGATTACGGTTAACGCTAGCGCAGCAATGATAATCAGAGGCGGCGTGGTGCTTAGGGTTGACAGAATGTCGCTTATGTTGTGAATCTGCATTTCCTTATGCACTATAAAAAGCGCGCAGGCAAATAACAGGATAGGCAAGAAGTTAGCGATTTTCTTGGCAAATCGGCTTAGCGTTTCACGGGTCATGGGCAAAAGGTATGAAAATTAGGAAAGCGGGAAGGGTGTTGATGGGTTTGGATGCTCAAGGTTTATTGGTAATGTTGTGCTGTACATAGACATCCAGGATTTGTCGAGTTAACTTGGGGTAATCCTGATCGAAATGATGGCCGCCCGGAAGTTCCAGAATGGTAGCCGGGCTGGTCAGGTCGCTACAGGCGGATTCGGCTTTTTCTTCGCGGCCGTAAATACACAAGATCTTGGTTTTGGCGATCTGTGTGAGTTCGGGCTCCAAAGGTTGCTCACCACCGCTTTGTCCTAGCCAGCCTGAGACATGGATTTCAAAGTCCGCCTGCTTAGCCAGCGCTAATAACACTAAAAGTGAAACACTATCTCTATCCTGCACAGTTAATCGATTATAAATGGCTGGTAAAATGTCGGCGCCGAACGAATAGCCAGCCAGTACAAAGGACTTTACGCCCCAGTTTTTTCGGTAATAGGCCATGGTTGCAGCGAGGTCCGTCGCTGCTTGCTCAGCAGTTTTATGTTCCCAGAAATACCGCAACACGTCTACGCCGACGACCGGATAATTTTGTTTGACCATTTCGCCGGCTACGATTCTATCCAGATCGCGCCAACCGCCATCACCGGAATAAAATAAGGTTAGGCTATCGCTATGTTGCGGGGTGGGCGACTCGACAACCGGCATAGGCACGGCAGGTTGGTCGGTTTGATTGATGCTGTTCTGCAATTCTGTTGCCAGCACCTTATCCAACGGGGTATCGTAATCGGCGATTCGAGTTTCAACATCGCCTAATGCTCGAATAAATAGAGCTGTGTCTGTGGCGGGTTGATCGGTCCAGATCGAGCGCCAGTTACTTTTCAGCACCGGGGATGCTACCAACTCATGTTTTTGCTGCCGATGCTGCGTCAATAGTGGTGGACATAACGCTAACTCATTTGATAGGTCTACGGAAAAACCAACAGAAACATTGGTATCGCCGCTTCTTAAATCCGACAGGGCATTGATAAATGGCAGCAGGGCGCCATCGGCAATTCCGGAAATAATCAGCTTATCATTTGCTTGTTCAGGTAAAAATTTGAGCCATGCATCTATAGAGGTAGCAAGCTTTTGTGCATCGAGACATTGGCCTGATTCGGCAGTAAAGTCGTTTAAAAACTCTGCCGCATCTATAATGGCTACGCTTATGCTTCCGGCCGATAGGCGTTGACCAAGATCGTGGGCCGGATATTTTTTGGTGTCGACAAAAACCAGCGCCAGTCCATGTGAACCCCATAGCGGCTCGCTAAGGACAATGTCGCCAACGCTTTCCGTGCTTAAGGATTTTTGCATCACTGGTGGTTTGATGAGGTTTAAGCGCATGCCGGCGAGCAAAGTTAAACCGAAAAAAACAACGATTATCAAGAGTTTTCTGATTTTCATAGGCCGATCTGATTTTGAATAACAGGAACATATTACATGTATAATTCAAAAATCAGTATGCGCAATGCTTACTTTAAATAATCGATATCGATTTGTTCCAGCGCCAAACCTGCAGATTCCGGTGAAAATTTGCCAAACTGCAGCAAGCGTTCCGGCTTAACCGGACCGATAATTTTTGGTAGATCGGATAACTTGATGCCTTGGCGGATCAAAAATAAACAATAACTGAATCTAATGTTCTCAGCATTAATTTGTTCCGGCATATACAAACCTGCATCTATTGCTGCGCAGCCGAGCAGAGCGTCTAATTCTGCAAGTGAAGACTGATCTGGTTGAGTCCAATGGCAGTGTTCGATGAGGGAGTAAGAGCAAGCTGTTAGTCGCATTTTGCGGGCGTTTAAGGGAATATAGAGTTTATATTCATCTAGATCGATGCTGTTGCTCTGCAAAGACAAAATCTCTGCCCCGGATAAGCCATTTAATAAAAGTGCGATAATTATTTGGGTTTGCAGGTCGGCATTGGTAAACAAAGTAGAAATTTCAGCATAGGAAAGTTCTCTCCCAGCCGGCTGTTTTTCCAGTGATTTTACTGGATGTGCACTTAGCGTTTGCGGCGCATTAAATTCACCCAAGGCTTGTCGGAGGATGGGGGTTAAATAAGCTAATGGTAGCGTTTCAGGCGTTGGCGGTTGATTTTCTCGCTGCAAATAATCTGCTATCCAGACCGCTAATAGCCCTAGCAGCAAACAGGCAGGGAAAGCCAAAGCAGATTCTTGCCAATAATCAGGACTGATTGGTACGCCTGGTAAGGATGCTGCATCTACCACCTCCACTTGTGGAGTGCTTTCCCGGCGTTTAACATCAATTTCGGCCAAACGCTGTTTGGCTTCTTGTTGCATTGCTTCCAAAGCATCCAGTTCCTGTTGGAGCTGCTGGTGTTTTTCAAATTGACTGGTGTACTCGACAACTGTTTTTTTATGTTCGCGCAATTGTTGCTGGATATCGATCACGGCCTGATGCGCTGCGGCATAATTATCTTCTGCTGTTGCCACGGCCAAATTCCCGGCTGCCTGCTTTTGCTCAGTAATTTGCGCGTCGAGTTTTGCTAATTGTTCGGGTAAGGCGCGAAAATTTGGGTTGAAGAGGATGTAGTCTTCGGTAAATTTGCTGCGCAACTCGGCTAATTTTGCCCGCAGCTTTTCCGCCTGCTCAACGAGCACGGCCAAACTGAGCGAGTCGCTTTCCGCTATCACTGGCTTGCCTTGCCTGATAGCTGCATGGATGGAATCCATTTGCGCTTTGGCATTGACTTCCTCCTCCAGTGCGTGATTTAAGGATTCGTTTAAGCCTTGTAAACGGGCATGTGCCTGATTATCTGTGCTGTCTAAAGATAATATGTCATGTTGTTTTCTAAATAAATCAATCTCCTGGCGTTTATTATTGATTTGTTGTGTCGCGCGCCGTAACTCGTCTTGCAGGGAGCCCCGGGATTTTTCTGAATTTTGCGTCATATTGTTAGCGCTGGTTTGCTGATAGGCCAAAATCCAGGCATTCACAGCGTTTTGCAATAATTGCGGATCAGTACCTTCCGCAGTTAATTTGAGCAAATTGGTATCGGTAATCGGCGTGACTGCAAACATGATGTGTAAGTCGGCAATCGATAGTTTGGAGGCCTCTGTATGGTTTTGCAGTCTTTCCATGGTTTTTTTCAGTATGGCGTCGCCAAGCAGTAATTGCATTTGCATGCTGACATGTTGCAGATCGGGATCCGGGCTGGTTTGATCCACTGCAGTGGCGGCCATTGTCAATACCGACGCTTCACTGCGATAAACGGCCGGTTGCAAAAAAATATAACTTTGTGCGGCGAGTAATAGCGGGAGAAAAACAGCCAAAAAAACAAGTAACCGCTTAGGAAGGCGATTAGGTGGTCCGGCTTGCGGATATTCGTCTGGAAATACTTGATAATTAGGCATAAGCGTTACTCTAGAATTCCGGCGCCAAGGCTGGGCGTCTCGTTATCGCTATACAAGTTAGGTTGGTTAATTAAATCCGGGCTGGGAAGATATCTTGTTGATAACAGAAAATTCATACCTAGCTCACTTTTTCAGGATTTGAAAAGGCTAAACTATGCCGGTAAACATTTCAAGACATTAATATGAATTCACTGGGTTTTAGTTACAGCGATTTTCCGATTTTGCCAGAGGGCTGCATTCGAAACCTTGATACGTCTGAATTACTGAATTTGTTGGTGGATAAGCACCGAAAAATCGGGTCGGTGATTTGTCGGAGCACGTCTGGTTTGCTGACTTAAATAGAAGGCTAAATACAGGTAGTGAACTTTGGCTTAAGGTCGTCATAATAAGATTGGGCATGGTCAATTTTTTCCAGCCGAATGCGCCGCCGATCTTTTTGGCGTTTTTCTTGGATGGCGTTGGTCACTTCCCGGTTGATTCTCCTGTCATTTTGCCAGCAACGCGTTATGTATTCGCGTACTTCCAAAAGTTTGGTCTTGAAATTTTTGCCGTTAAGATTTTTGATAATTCGCAGTCCGGTTTTTTCTGAGTCAACATAGACTAATGCATGAAATTCCACAGAGTTTGCCAGGGTATCGTGGACAGCCAATATTTCGGTCTTTAAGATACGCCCAGGCTTAAAAAGTAGCCAAGCTTTCAATGCAGGCTGAATAAAGTCTTCTAATTCAAATGGTTCTGTACTTGCGGGGATGTTCCTAAAAAACAAAATCATAGCGGAGTCCGATGTGTATCAATATTTTTCAAGCATAAAAATTCACCTATTTCTCAATTTTCAGCTGGCATTTCATATAATTCGCAAAATTCCAAGGCAAGCATCGCAAACCTTTTAAAGCTCGGACTACATCTGGGGCCTTTGTCATATGGGATGCATACCCAACGCGCTGCTTACCCTAGGTAAAGCCAAATTTTGCTAAAGTTTTAATTAATGAATTAAGTTATGAACTAAAGTATACAATATTTTTTCAAACTTATCGGCATAACCTATGCGTAGGCATAAAAATTTCCGGTGATTAAGGTCACAGTGACAGATATACAGCTGCCAATAAGAACTGCTGTATGGCGATAGAGAGAGAATCGAAAGGGTAGAGGGGACACAAAATTAGCATAAACGTATATAATGCTTGTGCTCTTTCGCAGGAAACTTAGCTATAAAAGTGAAATCGCTAGTGCGGTTTTGCTTACACCTAGCGTTTTCTGGTGAGGCAAAATCATAATCTCTGGTCCACTCAGGACTGGTTAGTGTTTTCAAATTACTATCTAAACAGGCAACAAGTGACCAAACAATTACTTTTTTACGACACGGCTGTACCATTAAATCAGCAACAACATGGCAATTGGTCGGTTACCGTTGGTGAGGATTTTGGTTTTAGCCGGAACACCAACTCTGTTCCGCTAATGACGGTTGAATTTATCGCGGCAGCGAATGAGTACCCTGTGGTATTTGTAGAGGGGGATAATGGGTTCTCCCCTGTGGTTGTGCTGGGAATTAAAACCAACCAAAATCTCTATCTTACTGATCAGGGTGTTTGGAAAGCCAAATACATACCTGCCTTTGTGCGTCGCTATCCATTTGTGTTTTCGAGCAATGCAGACGGTTCACAATTTACGCTCTGCATTGATGATACATTTCCAGGATTTAATCAGGAGGATAAGGGCGTCCGGCTGTTTGACGATCAGGGAAAGCCAACTCAGTATGTACAAAACGTGTTGACTTTTTTGCAAGGCTATCAAAACGAATTCCTGCGTACGCAAAAGTTTTCGCAAAAACTGCAGGAATTGGGGATACTTGAACCTATGCAGGCGCAGATTTCGCTTAATACCGGTAGTGTGTTTTCGCTGAGCGGCTTTTTTTGTGTCAATAGAGATAAACTTAAGAATCTGGCAGCTGAGAAGCTTGCCGAACTGGCGAAATCGGACGAATTAGAATTGATTTATGCGCATTTACTTTCCCTTAAAAACTTTGAGATGCTTAACGAGCGTCTGAGTACTAATAAATAATTAGACATTTTATTCCAGTATTCCCTAGGATAAAAGTTAGGTCTCCATATTTAAAAAGAAGGATTAGTGGAAAATCATAACTCTTTCCCTTTTTCAAAGGGAAAGAGTTAAACGAGGGGGGGCTGAATACTTACTTCATAGGGAAATGCCACAGCTAAATATACGGTATTTTGTTAGAAGGCGCATCGGTCGCGAATGCCTTGCCCGACGGTTGGTTGGTGCATCCAAGACTAATCTCGTTGCCTCGCTTCGTTTTCTTCGCGAGCGGCGTCTATTTCGCGCAGTACGCTACGCAAATCGGCGGGTTTGCTGCTATGTTCATATCGTCCGGTCAATAGCGAGTCAGGATGCAAGTCGCCGCTTTGATAAAGTTTCCACATTTCCTTGCCATATTGGGTGCTTAAAAGTTCCGGCGCAAATTGACCAAAGTAGGCCGCCATATTGGCGACATCGCGCTCCAGTAGCATGCGGGCGCTATTGTTGGCTGCTGCGTCTATAGCTTGCGGCAGATCGATAATCACCGGGCCGTCGCTGCCGACCAAGACATTATATTCAGACAAGTCGCCATGAATGAGGCCATCGCAGAGCATAAGTACAATTTGTGCAATCAGGAAACTGTGATATTCCCTGGCTTGTTCCGCTGTTAACTCCAGATCGTTCAAGCGTGGTGCAACATCACCCTTATCATCGGTTACCAGTTCCATCAGCAAAACACCGTCAATAAAATTATAGGGCTGCGGCACTCTGACACCAACGTCTGCTAGTCGATATAAGGCGGTAACTTCGGAATTTTGCCATGAGGATTCTTGCTCCTGCCGTCCGAAGCGGCTGCCTTTCTCCATGGCGCGGGCGCGTCGGCTGTTGCGCACTTTGCGGCCCTCCTGGTAAATGACGCTTTTTTTGAAGCTGCGCTGGTCCGCTTCTTTATAAACTTTGGCGCAACGGATGTCCGTTCCGCAACGTACCACGTATACTGCTGCTTCTTTTCCGCTTTTTAAGGCGCGGATAACTTCGTCAACCAGACCGCTATGCACTAAGGGTTCGATTCTTTTAGGTGTCTTCATGAACAGTATTATGCCGAATCTGCGGCAAGTTATGTTGGGAATCTATCTTGTCTACAGCTAGCTGCGGCAATCAGAGCTTATTTGCAAATATAGCCGATTTATACGTAGAGCTGGAAAATTTATTGCCTAAAAAAAGGGGTGGGCTTGGCATTACGCCAGTCTGCGTTTCCGGCTAAACATAGATCCTTGGTTTAACTGCGCAAAAAAATTATACGGCATTATTAAATCCTTGCTTGGTAACTGGTGGATATGCCTGAGATAATAAACAATTATCTTACTCTGATTCATCTCAGGTAGGCAGCAAAACCTTTTTCATCAATTAATGGGGGATAGTTTGGAAATTTTAATAGTGTTAGGCATTGTCATTGCTGGAGCGTTTTGGATAAAAAATCAATATCCGGAGTCTGGCGTTGCCAGAGGGGTAGATGGTTTATTGGCCCAAGGGCTTGCGATACTCAAAAAGCCAGTGCAGCAAGACACGGGAAACGATCTGGCTAGACTTCAACCTCAAGAAAGTGCTAATCCAGTCGTAATAGCGCCACCGGCAAATGCTGAATTGCTAGTTAGCTCGATTGATAAAGAAAAACTTGGCGTAGAAGTAACACCGCTTAGCGATGCGCCGGAAGATTCTGTGTTAAGAAGGCATTATTTTTCGACACAAGCTGCCGAGAAAGCTGCTATTACTCATCCTTATCCTACAGATTCGGTTTTGCGTAGACATCATGAAAGCCGTCTAGAGGTGCTCTCTACCCCAAGCATCGAGTCGGCTGAACTGGCAACTTTGTCCCTTGCGGAACCAGTAGGGCAGGCCAAAGTTACAGTACCGGAAGACCATGTGCTAAAACGGCATTTTTTGACGCAGTTGCGTGCAGAAGTTGAGGCAAAGTTTTTGCCTCGTCCTACAGACTCGACTTTATCGCGCCATTACGAAAGTCTTATCCTGTCCGAGGTCGCCGCCAGTCTGCAAGCAGCCGGATAAGTTTGTTTTAATTTTGCTCGTCAAATAACAGTTAATTTGGTTGGCATGGTAGTGCTAACCCAATTTATTAGGATTCAGTCGCGTTGGTTGGGTTGCAAAATCAGCAACCCAACTGCGAAACATTTAGCTTTTGATGAGCTGGATTTTTGCCTAGGTATTTCTACGTATTGCTTAATGATTCCTAAAATTGATATTGTATATAGAATTTGAGACTACCAGCCCGGACAGATCTTTGCTGATGCAGCGCCAAGGTTGGGCTTCCCTCAAATGTTCTAGTTTAGAAATCCAGTCTTAATTTTCGGCGTTTTTAGCCGAGAATAGTCTAGTCTTATTATTTGGCAAAAAATACGGGACTATTGATAGTCTTAGCGTTGGCTGTTGCCAGCAGTCTGATACTTAATTACTTTAAGAAATTTATGCAAAGAATCGATCAGCGTCACGAAATCGGGTTTAAGGATCATCAAGAATTGAATCGCCTGACCGCTTTTCATATAGCCGGTTATGTCGCTGCTATGTATCTGGAAAATCAGCGTAAAAATCTGCCCTTAATCTATTTTCAAATATTGATTGGTAAACAAGAAAGTAAGACCCGCTTGTTATTAGCCAAAGTGAGCGGCGGCAGATTGGTAGGCGATCTGGGGACTATCACGCCGGAGAAAGTTGAAACAAATTGGAATTCATCGGCGACTGATGGTCATCAAGCGGTTTATGAAGCCGATATTATCAATTTTTTGGCTGGTTCTCTTGCAGAAGCTAAATATGTGGCGATCCGGGATAACGAGGGCTTTAATCTCGACTTAATGAGCCCTGAAGCAATAAGGCATTACGGAGGGGAAGCCGATATGCAGGAAGTTATGCGCTATCTGGATTTTTTTGTGCCAAACTCGAAGCTACGCGAGGCGAAGTTAAAGGCATTGTTTGGGGAAGCATTTCGTTTTGTCGAGCAAGAGCGCAATTGGAAAAGCATAACCACCTTGGCGCAATACATTCTTGATAATTCACACGGAAACATTAGTTGTGAGCAAGTAATGGCAGTGCTCGCGCCAAGTGAAACTCCGGAAGTTGCAACGCCTAATTTGGAATTGGTTCAAGCCTATAGCGCCTAACAGGGGTTATTGTCCTTAATTTAAGCACGCGTAGCTCCGATTAGTGATAGCGTAATCGGAGGCATCTTGGTACAAATTCGCATGATTACGCTGCCGCTAATCGTACCTACGTGGGCTGATACAGCTACTCTACGCTTTTTAGCTGAATAGACAGCCACAAACTGCGCTAAATGTTTTATCATTGCTGATGATATATTAAGCGACACTATAATAATAATGAACAGCCCGCAGTCAGCAACAGACAAGTCTTCCTTTGCCCCGGTCATTTTGTTTGCCGGAACCTTGTTTATCAGCGCAACACTGATGTTTGTGTTGCAACCCATGTTCGGCAAAATCTTATTGCCTTTGCTGGGTGGTACGCCGGCCGTCTGGAATACTTGTATGGTGTTTTACCAGACCTTGCTGTTTCTAGGCTATTTATACGCGCATTTCTTGAGCTCGCGTTTTGGAAATCATCGCCAAATACAAGTCCATACCTGCTTGCTGCTGCTTAGCATCATTGCCTTGCCGGTAGGCTTGGCCCCGGATGTGGCCCCGCCAACTGAGAGTAATCCTAGTTTTTGGCTGATACGTACCTTGTTTGTAGCCATAGGCATCCCATTTTTTGTGGTATCCACCACAGCGCCCTTATTGCAAAAATGGTTTGCGGATTATGGTCATCATCATAGCCGGGACCCGTATTTTTTATATGCGGCGAGCAACGCCGGTAGTTTGCTGGCCTTGCTAAGTTATCCTTTTATCATTGAACCGCATATCGGTTTGGCTGACCAACGCCTGATTTGGAGCTTGGCTTACGCTGTGTTGTGCGCGGCGATTATCGGCGCTGGGGTTTCCATGTGGCGGCAACAGGCCGAGGCCGGCCACGATGAATTGCAGGAGGATGAGCAACCAACAACGCTACAGCAACTGCACTGGCTGGCATTAGCCTTTGTGCCATCCAGCCTGTTGTTGGGTTTAACCCAATTCATCAGCACCGATATAGCCTCTGTGCCCTTATTGTGGATAGTACCGCTGACGCTGTATTTATTGTCTTTCATTCTGGTATTTTCGAAATGGGCGGATCGTCTCCATCCGGCCATGGTCGCCTCGCAACCTGCGGTGTTGCTGGTATTTATCGCTTATTCCTTCATTAATCCGGCGGTATTGCCATACTGGTTGGACTTGATTCTGCATTCGCTGGCGTTTTTTCTGGCGATTATGGTCTGTCATGGCGAATTGGCGAAACGCCGGCCACATACGCGGCATTTAACGCGTTTTTATCTGGTCATGTCTTTTGGCGGCATGCTCGGTGGCTTGTTTAATACCTTTGTCGCGCCTTTTGTGTTTAATGCTGTGTATGAATATCCGCTGATGATTGTAGCGGCTTTATTCTTGCGTCCGGGCTTTTTTGCCGGCCGTTGGTATTTACAGCCCATTTTCCCCTTATTGGTTTTGTTGTTGGGCGGCGTGGTTTATCTGTCAGCCGAGCAATTGTTCGATTATCTGGATATTATCGGCGGTGCGCTGATTTTACTGGCCGGGCTCAGCTATAGCTTACGCAACAGCCCACTGGGGCTGGGTATGTTGACGGCAGTCATTTTAATGTTAACCATGGGCTTACATAGTCTGGCCTCCAATACCTTGTATCAGAAACGCAGTTTTTTCGGGGTGCTGTCGGTGCGGGAGACCATTATAGAAGATGAGCAGCAGCATCCGGAAAAAGTGCATGAACTTTATCACGGCACGACCAAACATGGCGCGGAGCGCTTGACTGCGGCTAATCTGACGACCCCATTGACTTATTACAGCCGTCCAGGCCCCATCGGTCAGTTATTCAGCGAATTTGACGCCGAAGATCAAAATTGGACTATCGGCTCTGTTGGCCTGGGTGCGGGGGCCTTGGCCTGTTATAGCAAGGATACTCAGCATTGGCGGTTTTACGAGATTGATCCGTTGGTGGTGGAAGTGGCGAAAAATCCCCGCTGGTTTAGCTATTTGAGCCGCTGTAACAATCGCGCAGAGATGGTCATCGGCGATGCCCGGCTTTCGTTGGAGAAAGAAGCCGATCATAGTTTTGATTTGTTGATTATGGACGCCTTTAGCTCGGACGCTGTGCCGACGCATTTATTGACCCGCGAGGCGCTGGAATTGTATTTCCGGAAATTGAAAGACACGGGTTTGCTGGCTTTTCATATCACCAATCGCCATCTGGCCTTGAAAAAAGTTTTGGCCGATCATGTCAATAATCTGCATTTAGCTGCATTGTTGCAGGAATTTAAGCCGGAAACGGCTGTCCCATTAGTGGTTGACACCGATTGGGTGGTCATTGCTAAACAACCGGAACGTTTGCAACGCTTTCAGCAAAGCCGTCTTGGACATTGGCAGAAACTACCGCTTACGTTTGGCCTCCAACCCTGGACTGACGACTTTACTCATATCATTGGCATTTGGAAATAGGAAACAGCATGTTAATTACGGAACTTGCTCAACAGTGTGCAGCAGAGGCCAGAGGCGGCGATGCGGCTTTAAATATTCTTTCCGCCGCCGATATTATGTCTGCCCAAGCTCAGCAGATAACCGTACTTAGCGACAGCAAATATAAAAAATATCTAAAAGATACTCAGGCTGCTGCTTGTTTTATTTCCGAAAAACTCATAGAAGACGATATTCCCGCTGGTTTAACCCTGTTGATTTGCCCGGACCCGGAAATCAGCTTTCTGCACGCGGTTAAACTGCTGCATCCCGAGCCTGTAGTGCAGAGACAGGTTTCACCGCAAGCCGCGTTGGCGGAATCGGTCAGTTTGGGGCAGGATGTGCATATCGGGCCGTTTGCCAGTATCGGCCAGCATACTGCTATTGGCGAAGGCAGCACGGTTGAAGCCGGCGCGCGTATAGGCAATCATGTCGTCATCGGCAAAAACAGCCTTATTCATGCCAATGTCGTAATCTACGACCATAGCGTGATTGGCAACGAAGTGATTATCCACGCCGGCGCGATCATCGGCGCTGATGGTTTCGGCTACAAATTCCGTGATAATCAGCATATCAAGGTGCCGCATGTCGGCAATGTCGAAATTGCTGACCGGGTTGAAATCGGCGCTAATACCTGTATCGACCGGGGAGCCTTGGGTGCAACCCGAATCGGCGCCGGCAGCAAAATTGATAATCTGGTGCAACTGGGACATAACAATATTGTCGGCCGTAATGTGATCATTTGTGGTCAGTCTGGTATTTCCGGCTCCTGTACCATCGAAGATGGGGCGATTTTGGCCGGCAGCGCAGGGGTTGCGGATCATGTGAAGATAGGTTCGCGGGCAGTGGTGATGGCGCGTAGTGGCATTTCCGCCGATGTCGCGCCCGGCGCTCAGGTGTTTGGCAGTCCCGCCAAGGATAAAAAAGTCGCCTGGCGGGAGTTGGCAGCGTTGAGTAAGTTGCCGGAATTGTTGCAAAAATTTAAAGCCTTAGATGCGCGGGTTAAAAATTTGGAGGTAGATAATGAATGATAAACAATGCGTCGCCGAACATGCGGCTAGTCTAGTTAAAGACGGCATGACTGTGGGTTTGGGTACCGGCTCGACTGCCAATTATTTTATCGACGCCCTGGCTGGCCGCTGTGTAGCGGAGGGTTTGCGGATCCAGGTAGTGGCAAGTTCGGTAGTCAGCAGCATAAAAGCCGAGCAAGCCGGCTTGCGGCTCGTGGCCTTGGAACATATTAGCCGTCTGGATCTTTATGTGGATGGCGCAGATGAAGTCACGCCGGATATGACTTTGTTAAAAGGCCGGGGTGCGGATTTGGTGAGGGAAAAGCTCTTGGCGAATGCCGCCGACGTGTTTTGGGTGCTGATAGACGCCAGCAAACGCGTACAGCATATCGGCCAGAATTACCCAATTCCTGTGGAAGTTATGCCCTTTGCTTGGCGGTTGGTGCAAGCCTCTGTGGCGGAAATCGGCGGCCAAGGCAAACTGCGGTCGGGAGCAAACGGCGAAGGCTTGGCGGTCACTTCTTACGGCAGTTTGGTCTTGGATGTCGCTTTCGAAGCTGATGCAGATAGCCGTGTTCTTAATGGGCAACTGGATGCAATTCCTGGTATTATCGAGCACGGCATTTTCAGCGGCTTGGCGACGGCGATTTTTTGCGGCCATGAGGTGAAAGTGCTGGAACAATGGCGATAACAAAAATAATTATTAAATAAACTGCTGTTTTGCAGTCATCTATCAGGAGAACGCTATGTCACAACCCTTAGTAAAAAATCAAGCGGCGCCTTTTTTCAGAGCTTTGAATCAACATAATCAATTAGTGTACTTGTCGGATTATGAAGGCGAAAAATATGTCGTACTGTACTTTTACCCCAAAGACGACACGCCAGGCTGCACCATAGAAGCCAATGACTTTACGGCTCTGGCGGAGCAGTTCGCTGAGTTGAATACCGTGATTATCGGCGTCAGTAAAGACGATTGCGCTAGTCACCGCGCTTTTATTGAAAAATACGGCTTGAACGTGCAATTATTGGCCGACACCAGCGGCGCAATCTGCGAAAGCTATGGCGTCTGGCAAGAAGTCGAAAAGGACGGCGTGAAAAAATGGAAAATCGTCCGCTCTACTTTTATCATCAATCCGGAAGGCGTACTGGAAGAGGCTATGTACGGGGTTAATCATGAGGGCCATGCTCAAGCTGTGCTGGATCAGATTAAAGTGTTGCAAGGTATCAGCGTGCCGGTGGTTGCTGAAGCCTAAGGTAGTCGTTTCTGCCGGAAACGCCTAGCCCCAGCTCGGCAAATGCCTAAACGCCATTAAAGATTACCTCATTCTCGCCAAGCTGGGGCTTGGCGATCTTGTTGCTGCGACCTGAGTGAGGTCGCTGTTGGACAGACAATGGCATCACTCAATACAAAGATATTAAAAAACATTTTGATTGCCCTGTCGAATCTTTCTGTGCAATCAGCCATCGCTGCCATCCTAACAGACATAGACACCGAAATCACCGCCTTAGAAACCAAACTCGCCAAAGCCCGTCAGCTAAAACAAGGCATGATGCAGCAATTACTTACCGGTAAGATTCGGCTAATAAATAAAAACGATAAACCATTTTAAATTACCGAACAGATTTAATTATTGCGCTGGTATGTTCATTCCCGATGTTGCTATCAGTGCTTATGTCGGGTTTGCTTTATAACCTAGCCAACAACTCCGCCTTTTTCGTGCTAAATTCCTCATCCGTCAAGATGCCTTTATCTTTCAAATTAGCCAATTTCTCGATGGCGGTAAAAATATCCGTTTCTTGATTCGCAGTAGGTGGGAGCTCAGGGAATAGATTGCTTAACAGACGGTGCAGGTTGAACAGAAACCGGCGCTTGCAATGCTTCGTTGTCAATAGAAATGACTGGTAGGGTACTGACATCCACCAATCCGTATTGACTGGTAAAAGTTAGCGAACCACCGACAGACTGTTGCTGAGAAAAACCGCCTATTTGATGATCCAACGTATCGTACAGGGTGACATGGTCATTGGCTTCGATAGCCAAGCGCCGAACGGAGGCAAAATACGCATAACGCACATTATTTTGCGCACCGGTGCTGCTCGGAAACTGTAAGCCTGCCGGCCACCAGTTTCCAGAGCTTCCGGCTGGTGGCGGCACAAATAAACTGACTGGTCCGGTTGGACCGGAACTAGGGGTTTGTTGCTGAGTGTCAGCGAAAAAGCTGCTCTGTTGCCCATTACCTTGGTGCTGCGACTGAAAACTGCCGCTTTGCAGCAGGCCGGGCTGGTTGGCAAGCAAATTGGCGAGTTCCTGGCAGAGTTCGCCGACACTGTTTTTTAAGCCATTATTGAACATATCCCCTAGCATAATCATGCCGCCGCGCATCCATTGGCCGGAGCCGCCAAATTCAGGATGATTAAATTGCGCCATAGCGCCATTACCATTGATCACCGCTTGCAACATGCTGAGGACGGCATTGGGACTGAAATGATAGCGTTGCGCAATGTCATTGATGATTTGTTGGCCTTCGGGTGTCAACTGTTGCATAAGAATAGTCTGCTATATTCAAGGGTGAGTGATGAAGGATGCGTTCCCCCGCTATGCTAGCGTGCACTTTGAAACATTACTGGCTGCAATTTAGCTTGATTTTGCTGTAGTCGTCAACTCTTTGCAGACTTTACCCGCCAAATCGGCGATAATAATTGAATTTGTTGGTCTTTTTTATCTTCCATGTATAAATATGAGGGTCTCGTCGTGCATCAAAGCCACGACGACGAAGGCGTAATCGAGATCGTGGATAGCCAAGGCGTCAGAGCCTTGCATTTCGGTTCGTCTTCCAGACAAAGCACCATGTTGATGGCCGACCCAAATCGCTTGCATTCTTTATATGCCCGGGCCATGATGGCGGGCTTGCTGTTTCACGATACTCCGCAGGAAGTGTTGATGATAGGCTTAGGCGGCGGCACTATCGCCAAATTCCTGCTACATCAATTTGCCGAGTGCCGGCTAAAAATCGTCGAATTTCGCAGTGGAGTCTTAAAAGTCGCGCGTAGCCATTTCGGCTTGCCGTTCGATCCGCGCATGAAAATCAAGATAGGCTGTGGTGCGCAGCATGTACGGTTGCATAGCCAGGAATATAGCGAAAAGCATGATTTAATCATGATCGATGCCTATGATCACGCCGGTATGGCGCCGGAAGTCAGCAGCGAAAGTTTTTTCGATAATTGCCGAACCTTGTTAACCAAGGATGGTCTGTTGGTGATTAATTTATGGGGTACCGATAAGAACATGTTCCAGCAAGTCAATTGGAATTTAGGCCGGGTGTTCGATAGGCGCATGCTGTATTTGCCGGTGCGCAGCCGAGGAAATATTATCGGTTTCGCCTTTGGCGAAAGCATGCCGAAACCCAGCATGAAAGATTTGATAGACAAGGCCAAACTACTGGAGCAGCGTTACCAGTTAGAGTTTCCGGTTTTTGTCCAAGACTTTAAACGTAATAACGCCAGCGTTCTGAATAGAGTAATTAACACGTGAATTTAAACGCAGCTAATATTTTCGGCTACAAAAAATACTGGGCGCAACGTTTCGGACCCGCGCCGGAATTGCCTATGACGCTGGCGGAAATGCAGCAATTGGGCTGGGACGCCTGCGATATTATCTTGGTCACCGGCGACGCTTATGTGGATCATCCCAGCTTTGGCATGGCGGTAATAGGTCGGGTACTGGAAGCGCAAGGCTTTCGGGTCGGCATTATTTCTCAGCCGGATTGGCATAGCGCCGAGGAGTTTCGCAAACTCGGTCAACCCAAATTGTTTTTTGGCGTCACCGGCGGCAACATGGATTCCATGGTCAATCGCTATACCTCCGATAAAAAAATCCGCTCCAATGATGCTTACACCGCTGATGGCGCAGCCGGCAAACGCCCGGATCGGGCGGTAAACGTCTACGCGCATCGTTGCCGGGAGGCCTATAAAAACACGCCGATTATCATCGGCGGCATTGAAGCCAGCTTGCGGCGGATTGCGCATTACGATTATTGGTCGGATACGGTGCGTAAATCGATACTGCTGGATTCCAAAGCCGATTTACTGGTATACGGCAATGCTGAACGGCAAGTGGTCGAGATAGCGCATAGATTGGCGAAGGGCGAAACCATCGCCGATTTAAAAGGCATTCGCGGTACGGTGCATTTTGTTAAACAAGCGCCGCAAGGCTGGATGGAGAAGGACTCCACCGATATTGATAAGCCGGGTGCAGTGATTTCGCATCAAAACCCTTATCAGGAACAACCGGCTTGTGACAGTAAACCCGATTTGCCGGCCAATGAACAGGTGATCAGCTTTAAGCCTATCGCCAATAAGCAGCGTACGCAGACAGTCATTCGGCTGCCCGCCTACGAGGCAGTAAAAGACGATCCGCTATTGTATGCGCATGCGTCAAGGGTCATGCATGGCGAGACTAATCCCGGCAATGCCAGAGCCTTGATTCAGCGCCACGGAAATCGCGAAGTGTGGGTCAATCCGCCGCCTATTCCGCTGACCACGCCGGAAATGGATGGGGTTTTCGAACTGCCGTATTCACGGCTTCCGCATAGCCATTATGCTCAAGCCAATATTCCAGCGTTTGAAATGATTCAGCATTCGGTGTTAATCATGCGCGGCTGTTTCGGCGGTTGCAGTTTTTGCTCGATTACCGAACACGAAGGCCGGATTATTCAGAATCGTTCCGAGGACTCCATTATTCGCGAAATCGAGGCGATCCGGGATACCTCGCCGAGTTTTACCGGCCATATTTCCGATTTAGGCGGGCCTACCGCCAATATGTGGCGTTTAGCCTGCAAAGATCCGGAAATCGAAGCCTCTTGCCGCAAGCCGTCCTGTGTTTATCCGGGTATTTGCGTTAATTTACAGACTGATCAAACGCCTTTGGTGAAACTCTACCGACGCGCCCGCAGTTTGCCCGGCATTAAGAAAATATTTATCGCGTCCGGTCTACGCTACGATCTGGCCGTGGAAACTCCGGAGTATGTGAAAGAATTGGTGACCCACCATGTCGGCGGTTATTTGAAAATCGCCCCGGAACATACCGAAACCGGGCCGTTGTCGAAGATGATGAAACCCGGCATGGGCAGTTACGACCGCTTTAAGCAAATGTTCGACAAGTATTCCAAGGAAGCCGGCAAGGAACAGTATTTGATTCCGTATTTCATCGCCGCTCATCCCGGCACTGAAGACCTGGATATGCTGAATCTGGCGCTCTGGTTAAAACGCAACGGCTTTCGCGCCGACCAAGTGCAGGCTTTTCTACCGTCGCCTATGTCCATCGCTACCGCCATGTATCATTCCGGTAAAGACACGCTACGCAAGGTGGCCCGGAACAGCCCGGACATCCCCATCCCGAAAAGCATCAAACAGCGCCGGCTGCACAAAGCGTTTTTGCGCTACCACGATCCGAAAAACTGGCCCTTATTGCGTGAAGCTTTGAGAGAAATGGGTCGCGCCGATTTAATCGGCAACGGCAAACAACATTTGGTGCCGACTTTTCAACCGAAAGATAGTTTGCCGGCAGGGCGGAAGCCGGACGTCAAAGCGCAGACGTTTAGAACCAAGTACACCGGGATTAAGGCTAAGCCGGGTAAAGTTAAAGCCAGATAAAATGTGGAGTGGGTAAGACTTTTCTGCCGGGGTAGGCTTGTATAAAAAATCGCATTTTCTATACATGACTGCCATACTATGTATAAACAATCGTACTTTATAAACGTATCTTAGCTATGGAAGGATAAGTTGGCTTGACCAATTGAACATGGAAAAGCGCCTGCTTTTCTAATTAAACCTTAGGGTTGTTACCACCGGCAATGCCCCCAATTTTTTTTCATTTTCAAAGGTAAAAAGGCTAGTTACAGGTGGCGATAGCTAAAAATCCTACCAAGGGCGATATTATTCCTGGTGCGCATGGTGTCCGCAAACTGCGTTGGTCTCGCGCCGGCATGGGTAAACGCGGCGGTGTGCGCGTCATTTATTACCTGCAGGATAAACTAAGACGAATCTGGCTTTTGATGGTATACGCTAAAAGTGCGCGAGAGAATATCGCAGTATCAACCTTAAAAGCTTTGAGGGAAATTGCCGATCATGCCGAAATTATCTGAAACAGAACTACTTGCACGTGACGCGCAACGCGATCTTGATGCTGAATTGCTGGAGACTATCGAACAGTTGAAATCCGGTCAGCTGGGTCGAGTTTCTGTCGTTACTCGCGATGAACGGGTGATTGATTCGCCAGTTGCCAAAGCGCGTATAGCGGCCCGCCTATCTCAGGTCCAGTTTGCCAAGCTGTTAGGGGTTTCCGTACGGACATTGCAGGATTGGGAGCAGGGCAGGCGTTCTCCATCCGGAGCAGCAAAAACATTATTGCGCGTGGCGGAAACTCATCCTGAATATTTGCGGGAGTTAAATTATAGTCGGAACTATTGTGGAGCAATTATTGAGTTGTAAGGGGTAATCATTTCTGTTTAATGACCTTACTGATCACCATTCTTCCGCATAAAACGTCAATATCTTGACGTAAAGTTCCATAACCTGTTGTTTTAACGTAGTTAATAATTGTGGTCTAAATGTTGCTTTCCAGCTGTTACCAGCAAAAGCAGATACAGCCATGACCACAAGCACTCTTCAGCACAGCCAAAAAGCCGAAATTCTGACCGATGCGTTTCGGCTATTTAACGAATTGTCCGAAAATCTGGCCAGTTCCTATCAGGGACTGGAAGAGCAGGTGGCTAAACTTCATCAAGAGTTGGCAGCGGCGCGTAGCGAACGCCTTAACACGCTGAGCGAAAAAGAAAAACTCGCTAGCCGTTTGCAACAAATCCTGGCGGCTTTACCCGCCGGCGTCGTCATACTAAATGCCTTTGGGAAAGTGATCGATTGCAACAATCATGCACTGGATTTTCTGGGCGAGCCTTTGCTTGATCAGAACTGGCAGACGCTGATGATGCAGAGATTGCAACCCGTATCTGGTTCACCACGCGAACGCCAGCTTCAGGACGGCAGAAGGGTAGGTATCACGCGTAATTTGTTGAGTAATCACGCCGAGAAAATTATTCTATTATCGGATGTCAGCGAACTGCGTTCTTTGCAGGATATGCTGGCGCAACAAAAGCATTTAAGCGCGATGGGTGAGATGGTCGCCAGTCTGGCGCATCAGGTCAGAACACCTTTGGCGACAGCGGTGTTGTATGCCTCGCAAATGAGCAACCCATTGTTGCCGGAACAAAAGCGCCTGCAGTTTTCACAAAAAATCCTCGAACGCCTGCATTATCTGGAGCGGCAAGTCAACGATATGCTGATTTTTGCCAAACAAGGCCGTTTGGCGATGCAAAGCTTCTCCATGCAGGAACTGCTGGTGCTCATCGCTGAAAACATGGAGTCGTATACCGGTTGTTTCTCTCTGCAACAAGACTTGCAAGGCGATCTGTTGCTTGGCAATCAAGATGCCTTACTCGGCGCTTTGATGAATTTGCTGAATAACGCCATAGAAGCAGGGGCCGGCAATATTGTTTTAACGGTTGAGCAAAGCGCTGATGGCAGTTTGCGGATTGTGATCAGCGATGATGGTCCCGGTATCGCTGCGCAACAGCAAATCCATTTGTTCGAACCGTTTTACACCACCAAGAGCCACGGCACCGGATTGGGGTTGGCTGTGGTGGACAGCGTGGTTAAGGCGCATAACGGCGGCATAGCTTGTCGCTCCAGTCCAGGTCAAGGGACTGTATTTACCCTCACTTTACCTTGTATTAATCAGTATGGGCTGGGTTTGTCCGCAGCCAGTGTTACCCAGGAGAATAGCTATGAAGCAATATGATGTGCTGATCGTTGAAGATGACGTCGCTTTATGCGAAGCCTTGAATGATACCTTGGAGCTTGAAGGCTATCGGGTACAGACTGCCAAAAACGGCACGGAAGCGATGAGTTTACTGGGTAAACACGGATTTCGGCTAGTCGTTAGCGATGTGCAGATGCCGGTGATGGACGGTTTGGAGTTGCTACAAAATATGCAGCAACATTATGAGCAAATGCCGGTGTTGCTGATGACCGCTTATGGCACTATTCCCAAGGCGGTAGAAGCGATGCAGGCCGGCGCAGCCGATTATTTGATCAAGCCGTTCGAAGCGAAAACCTTGGTGGAAAAAGTCAATGCCTTGATGATCGCCGTGCCGCAAATTTTCGCCGAGTGTGTCGTCAACGACGAGAAAATGAAAAAGCTCTACAGTTTGGCCTGTAAGGTAGCTAAAACCGATGTCACCATGTTGCTGGAGGGCGAAAGCGGCACGGGTAAAGAAATCATGGCCCGCTATATTCATCGTAATTCGCATTATCACGCCGGACCTTTCGAGGCGATTAATTGCGCGGCGATACCGGAAAACATGCTGGAAGCCATGTTGTTTGGCTATGAAAAAGGCGCTTTTACCGGAGCGGCGCAAGCGTTGGCGGGCAAATTCGAGCAGGCGCAAGGCGGCACTTTGCTGTTGGATGAGATTTCGGAGATGGACCTAGGCTTGCAGGCTAAAATTTTGCGGGTATTGCAGGAAAAAGAAGTCGAGCGCTTGGGGAGTCATCGGAAAATCGCGCTGAATGTCAGGATATTGGCGACGACGAACCGTAAGTTAAAAGAGTCTGTGCAAAAAGGCTTATTTCGGGAGGATTTGTATTTCCGGCTGTGTGTTTTCCCACTGAAAATTCCGCCGCTTAGAGAACGGGTCGGCGATATTTTGCCGCTGGCAATGGACTTGATGATCAAACATAGCCCGGGCGGCAAAGGTGCTTACAGTTTTACTGCCGAGGCGATAAACAAACTCAGCAACTATAGTTGGCCGGGCAATGTCCGCGAACTGGAAAACGTAGTGCAGCGGGCGTTGATTTTGCAAAGTTATGGCCGAATCGGCGCCGATGATCTAATTTTTGAGGAAGAAATTCAGGCTATGCCGACCTTGCAGGAGCAATTGCCGTATTTGGCTGAGCCGGCCGGCATTGCAACTGTTGAGAACACGGAGTTCCAAGGCAGTGAAAGTTTAGGTGACGGCGTGCGTTCAGCTGAAGAAAAAATTATTTTGCAAATGCTGAATGACGCCAGCGGCAGCCGGAAAACCGCCGCAGAAAAATTGGGAATTAGTCCACGGACTTTACGCTATAAACTTGCCAGAATGAAAGAATCCGGCATTATGGTGCCCTGCTAATATTGTGGCTTAAAAAATGCTTGCTTAGTGAATATGTGTCAAAAGGGAAGCTGTTATGTCCGATATGAATGTAAATCAAGTATTAGCCCAAATGCGGGCCATGTCGATAGAAGCCGGTGGTGCGCCGCAGCAAGCCGATAGCTCTAATGATTTTGCGGCAATGTTGAAGCAGTCGATAGACTCGGTAAATCAAAGCCAAGTGACTTCCGGGGATTTGCAAAGGAATTTTGAAATCGGCAAAAGTGACGTAAGTTTGGCGGAAGTAATGATTGCTTCGCAAAAAGCCACCGTTTCGTTTCAGGCTATGGTGCAGGTGCGAAATAAATTGGTGGACGCCTACACACAAGTCATGGGCATGTCAATGTGACGCTTGTTGACCTCAAATGAATGAAATAGACAAAAATTTACCGCTGGAAGTCAATACCGCGCTGCCGTTAATCGGTAACGAAAAAATGCATCCGGCGATCAGAAAATTTATGAGTTTAACGGTCGCCCGCCAACTTGGCCTACTCCTGGCTTTGGCGGTGAGCGTGGCGATTGGCGTCGCTGTAGTTATGTGGGCGCAAACGCCAAGCTATGATTTGTTGGTTTCCGGGGTTGCGGAAAAAGATGCTGCAGAAATTTTGCAAGCGCTGGACAAAATGGGCGTTAAATACAAGGTCGAGACGAATTCCGGGGCGATTATGGTGCCCTCCGGCGCGGCGCGGGAGTTGAAAGTCAAGCTTGCCGCCCAGGGCTTGCCGCGCAGTTCGGCGCTGGGTTATGAGATGCTGGACAAAGATACCGGTTTCGGCGCCAGTAAGAATACGGAATTGATGCGCTTTCAGCGAGCGCTGGAGGGCGAAATTGCGCTCACTATACAAACCATTCAGAGCGTAAAGTCAGCCAAGGTCTTGTTGGCCCTGCCGGTGCAATCCGTCTTCGTTCGGGAACGTAAAAAACCCAGCGCCTCGGTAGTGGTGGAACTATATCAGGGGCGTTCGCTGGAAAAAGAACAAATAGAATCGATTGTGCATCTTGTCGCCTCCAGCGTACCGATGATGGAGCCCGGCCAAGTGACGGTGGTGGATCAAAAAGGCCGGTTGTTGAGCAGCAAAGAGTCTTCCGAGGATATGTCGCTGTCATCCAAACAGTTCGAATACAAAACCGGTATAGAGGAGCATTTGCGCACCCGCATAGAAAATATTTTGTCGCCGTTAGTTGGAGCGGACGGCATGCGCGCGCAGATTTCCGCCGATCTAGACTTTACTGTGACGGAAAAAACCCAGGAGAATTTCAATCCGGATTTACCGGCCTTGCGTAGCGAACAAACCCAGGAAGAAAACAATTCCTTGAACAAAGCACAGGGGGTGCCTGGGGCGTTATCCAACCAACCACCGCCTACCGGCGTGGCGCCGGAAGTTGCCAGCGGTCAGGAAAAACTGGCAAATGCCAGCCAAGGCTCCAGCAATAAAACTGCGACCCGTAATTACGAATTGGATAAAACCATTACCCATACCCGGTCGGCAACCGGTGATTTGCGCCGCCTGTCGGTGGCGGTGGTGGTTGACGATAAAAAAATCTTCCAGGACGGCAAGCTTAGTCAACAAGCCTATTCGCAAGAAGATCTGAATCAGCTTAGAGATTTAGTTAAACAGGCGGTTGGCTACGACATGAGCCGCGGCGATCAAGTAACAGTCACCAATGTTGCCTTCAAAGCCCCAGAGCTCATAGAATCGGCTTCCGAGCCTTTGTGGGAGCAAGCCTGGTTCATTGATGTGTTGAAAGTTCTGGCTGCTATACTTGTGGGCATGCTGTTGATATTCAAAGTCTTACGCCCAGCTATCGCCACTTTGATCGGTAAGGATGAAGCGGAAGAAAAACTAAAAGCTTTGGAAGATGCGCAGAAAGAAGCGGAAGCGATAGGCGGCGTGGTGCGGTTTGATGAAAATGGTAAACCGGTGGCGGTAAGAGTGGATGATGAGACGGGTGAAGTATTAGGCATTACTGCCGGTGCAGAGGATTTACTGTTGCTCGAAGCACCGCAAAGCTATGAAAAACGCTTGGAATATGTGCAAAGGCTGATCGACGAAGATCCAAAATTGGTGGCGCAAGTAATTAAACTCTGGTTGAAAGAAGATGGCTGAGGAAAATAAAGAATTAAACCGCGCCCAACGCGCTTCGCTGTTATTGTTGGCGGTTGGTCAGGAGCGCGCTGCGGCGGTGTTGCGACATATGGGCCCGAAAGAAGTGCAATTAGTGGGTTCGACCATGGCGCAATTGGGGCCTATTACTTCAGTCATGGTCGATACGGTTCTGGAAGAATTTATTATCGAAATCAAGAGCGAAACCGGTTTGGGCTTGGATTCCGACGAATATATCCGTAATATGCTGACCAATGCGCTGGGCGCGGATAAAGCCGGTAGTATTATCGACCGGATTCTGTTGGGTTCCAACAGCAAGGGTATTGAGCAATTGAAATGGATGGATACTCGTTCAATTGCCGATTTGATTCGCTTGGAACATCCGCAAATTGTCTCGATTATTCTGTCTTTACTGGATGCCGATCAAGCCGCCGATGTCTTGACTTTGTTGCCGCAAAATATGCGCTCCGATATCCTGATGCGGATTGCTACTTTGGAAGGCGTCCAACCGGCGGCTTTGCGGGAGCTGGACGATATTATGGAAAAACAACTGACCGGCAGCGAAGGCGTCAAATCTTCGCAAATTGGTGGTGTTGATGCGGCTGCGAATATCCTCAACTTTATAGAAAGCGCGGTTAGCGAGCCGATGATGCAGGATATTAGCGAGGCGAATGCTGATCTCGGACAACGCATTCAAGATAAAATGTTTGTGTTCGGCGATTTGGTCAAGGTGGATGATCGCGGTATTCAAACTCTATTACGCGAGGTTTCTACCGATCAATTGTTGCTGGCCTTACGCGGCGTAGACGCTGTGTTGCGCGATAAAGTCTTTGCCAATATGTCCAGACGCGCGGCGGAAATGCTGAAAGACGATCTGGAAGCGGCGCCGCCGACCCGCTTGAGCGAAGTGGAAGCTGCGCAAAAAGACATTTTGGCCATTGCCAAACGCTTGTCGGATGCAGGTGAAATAGCGCTGGCCGGCGGTGGTGGTGATGACTTCGTCTAAAAGTCCGAAATTTACCGTATCCGAACTGCAGGAGCTGAATACCTGGACGGCGCTAGAAAACTTTAGTGCGCCGCGTTCGGAGTCGGTAGACGCTGAAGAGGCGCAACACACCTTGACGGTAGAAGAGATTGAGGCGATGCAGAAACAGGCTTATGATGAAGCGTTTCAGCAAGGCCGGCTGGAAGGGTTTGCCCAAGGCAAGCTGGACGGTTTCGAGGCAGGGAAACAAGAGGGTATCGATGCAGGCCGGCAGCAGGGCTACGATGAAAATTTGCACCTTTTGCAAAAAAAGGCTGCTGAATTGGCTTTACTGATGGAAACTCTCAGCCAACCCTTTAAAAAACTGGATGAGGCTGTTGAAGAAGAGTTAGTGAAGCTGGCGCTAGCTGTTGCCGGCCAGATTGTGCGGCGCGAAATTAGGCAAGAGCCAGGTGAGATAATTGCGGTCGTTAGGGAGGCGATTAAGATTTTGCCGCTGGCCGCGCAAAAAATCACGCTGACGCTGCATCCCGAGGATGCAGAGTTGGTCCGATCCATTTTGAAATTAGATGAAAGCCTGCCTAGCTGGCGCTTACATGAAAGTCCGGTGATTACCCGTGGCGGTTGTCTGGTGGAAACTGAAGTTTCGACTATTGACGCTACTTTAGAGAAGCGCCTGGCGGTGGTCGCCGCTACCGTGTTCGGCGGCGAGCGGGAACAGGATTCTCCGCTATGATCCCGTCTGCGGATCGCTCGGCCTTGTGGCTGGAAAGACTAACGCCTTATCGGCAAAAACTCAACGAGCCGCCGGAATGGGTGGTCGAGGGCAAGTTATCGCGTATGGTCGGTTTAACCCTGGAAGCCGAAGGTTGCCGGGCGGCAATTGGTTCTTTATGCGTGGTGGAAAGCCGGTCGGGTAAAACCATAGGCGCGGAAGTCGTCGGTTTTGCCGGGCAGCGCTTATTCCTCATGCCTACCGGCGACACGCATGGTTTGGAGCCGGGTTGCCGCGTGATTCCGTTGGGTAAAAACAGTTTGGTTAAAGTCGGCTTCGGTTTGCTCGGGAGAGTCATAGATGGCGCCGGTAATCCTTTGGATGACAAAGGGCTGTTACAAAGTGACGCCAATGTTTCTTTAGCCGGCGCCGCTACCAATCCCTTGGCGCGAAAGCCAATCCGCGAGGCGCTGGATGTAGGTGTGCGCGCTATCAATGCGGTGTTAAGTGTCGGCCGCGGTCAGCGTATGGGTTTGTTTGCCGGCACCGGCGTCGGTAAAAGCGTGTTATTGGGCATGATGACGAAGTACACAAACGCCGACATCGTCGTGGTTGGCCTGATCGGCGAGCGGGGACGCGAGGTGAATGAATTCGTGTTGAAAATCCTCGGCGAGGAAGGTCTGCGCCGGGCGGTAGTGGTGGCGTCCCCAGCCGATGATTCGCCGTTAATGCGCGTCCACGGCGCGATGCGGGCAACCAGTATTGCTGAATATTTCCGCGATCAAGGCTTACATGTGTTGTTGTTGATGGATTCTTTGACGCGGTACGCGCAAGCCTACCGGGAAATTGCGTTGGCGATAGACGAACCGCCGGCTACCAAAGGTTATCCGCCCTCGGTGTTTGCCAAATTACCGCAACTCGTGGAACGGGCCGGCAACGGTAACGAAGGCGGCGGTTCAATCACGGCTTTTTACACAGTGCTGACTGAAGGCGATGACCTGAACGATCCAATAGCCGATGCAGCACGGGGTGTTTTGGATGGGCATGTGGTGTTGTCCAGGTCCTTATCCGAATCCGGACACTATCCGGCCATTGATATAGAGGCGTCGATTAGCCGGGTGATGCCGGATATTATCGAGCCGGAACATCTGCACGCCGCCAGAGAGCTACGGCGCTTGTATTCCACCTATCAGCAAAATCGGGATTTGATCAGTGTGGGCGCTTACCGTGCGGGCGCAGATCCGAGAATCGATAAGGCAATCGCCAAAAATCCGGTCATTATGGAGTTCTTGCAACAGAGTATGCATGAGTCGGTCGATATGAGTCGCAGTCTTAGTGAGTTGTCGACCCTGTTAGCGACTCCATGAAGAAAAAATCCCAACGCCTAAAAGTGATCATTGAATTGCAACTTATCCAAGAACAGGAAGCGCTACAAGCGTTAGGGCGTTGCCAACAAAAGTTTCAGGAACTATTCACGCAACTTGAGGGGCTACACACTTATCGCTTGGAATACCAGGCAAACTTGACAAAAAAACAAGCGCTCGGCATGGGCATCAATCAATTGCTGGAGTTTAGAGCCTTTGCCGAAAAATTGGATAAGGCGATTGCTGGTCAACAGTTAGCCATGAAAGCGCAAGAGCAGGAATTGCAGCGGGCGCAAAATTACTGGGAAGAAAGCCGGCAACGCACGAAAAGCCTGCAAAAAGTTAGCGATCTAGCAGAAGCTGAGGAATTGAAAAGCGAAAATCGGCGCGAGCAATTTGAGCAGGATGCTAGGGCCTCGCGGACAAACAAAAAAGATGGCATAGGAAGTGCTTGAGTTTGTTACATATTCGGGAGAAAGTTCATGATCATTCAAAGTGTAAATCCAGTTTCAGTGTCAGCTTCAGTATTACCAGGAACGGAAACCGGTAGCTCTACTCAGCAAGCGCTGCCCTCCGCAACCGACAGTCCGCAGTCATTTACCGCAAGCATCTTGCAGCAATTGGGCTTGCTGCAAAACACTTTGCCGAATAATGCCGCTGCCGGCACTGCCTTGTTAGCCGATTTACAGCTTAAACTGCCGGCGGCAGCTAGCGATGCCGGCGGCAAAAATGTGCAAGAATTTGCCGCAATATTAGGAAATGTCTCGCCGTCGGCAAAGGATAGCGCTACAGGTATTAATCTGGACGATACCATGCACACCTTGGCCGACGTATTGCAGTATTTGCAAAGTTTAACAACTGACCCTGCCACTGGCAATGCAACACCAGCGCCAGCCACCAATACTGACCAGACAGGCGTTGTCGGCGACGCCGCCCAGAATAATACGCTGCTTAATGTCAACCAAACCCCCCAAACTATCGATCCGGCGGCTTTAGCGGCAGCCGCAGAGGCTTTAAATCAGCAAATTCAACAGGCGCAACAAAAGAGTGATTCCACTGCTTTGCCGATAAGCTTGTCCCCTAGCTTGCCGATACAATCCTCGGCAAAATCGTCACAGTCAGTGAAACAAGCGAATACTGAGCCGGATCAAAATGCTTTAGCTGCCGCTATCTCTTCGGCCATGCTGCAAACGCAAGTCCAGGCGCAACCAGTCGTGCAACAACAACAGCAAGCTACGCAGCAAGCTGTAGATAATGAGCTTTCTGGCAATACGTCGATAAATACGTCCATGAGTGGTGGCGACACTACGGCAATGACAAATAATTTTTTGCAGTTGAGTAATGCCGACCATAAAAACCTGGCGGCTGCTTCGCAAAACAGTAAGGATCAGCAACAGTCTTCTCTTTCTAATGTAGAGAGTGAACCTGGTGCAGCACAATTCAATTTAGGCGGTGCCGCACAAAGCAGTGATCAACAAAGCTCGGGCGACCCGGATAAAAATGCCGATAATCTCAGCGCCTTGCTTGCGCCTAGCAGTAGTAAAGACAGCGAAAAAAGCCCTACCGGGATGGCGAACGACATCGCTCAGTTAAACCAGGCGGTAAGTACCAACAAAGCGGTAGATTTGCCGCCTATGACTCGTACGCTCAGCCATCCGGATTGGAATCAGGAATTAAGCGATAAATTGATTTGGATGCATAAACAGGATGTGCCATCTGCTGAGCTGCGGCTCAATCCGGAACATTTAGGGCCGATTTCGATCAAGATTGACGTCAGCCAGGATCAAGCCACGGTAAGCTTTACCGCGCAACATGCCGAGGTCAAAGATGCGATTGAGACGGCTATACCGAAGTTACGGGAAATGTTGGGGAATCAGCAATTGACTCTGGTGGATGTCAATGTTTCCCAACAGCAATCCGAGCAAAACAAAAGTTCGTATCAGACCGGTGGTCAAGCAGGCAACGGCAATAAATCCGGCCAGAATGGCAATGCCGAAAATTCGCCGGCCCCAACTGCCGTCGATACCGTGGATGAAATTGATTCCGGTAGGGCGGTAGTCAGTAATGGCTTGTTGAGTTTGTTTGCTTAGGGTATAAGCCTCTGAGGGTGGATGCAGTCCCCCCCTAGGCATAGCCTAAATTTGCTATTTGGCTGAAGAGTTATGTTATTTTGACGCAATGTCAGCTGCATAAATTTTGAAGGTCATGAAACTTAAGCATTTCAATTTTAATTTTAAGTCTATGGGGACTCTCTGCGAATTGCAATTTTTCAGTGAGCATCCCGGCAGAACTAGCCGCTTAGCTAAACGCGTGATAGCTGATGTGCAGCGCTTGGAAGCCAAATACTCTCGTTATCGGGAGGATAGCTTGCTGAGCAAAATTAATCGGGTTGCCAAACAGGGCGGCAGTGTCGCGGTGGATGAGGAAACCAGCTATTTACTGAATTATGCAGAAACCTGTTATCAGCAAAGCGATGGTTTGTTTGATATTACTTCCGGCATACTGCGCAACGCATGGCGTTTTCATGCAGATCGTTTGCCAAGCCAGGCAGAAATAGAGCCCTTGTTGGAAAATGTCGGCTGGCATAAATTGCAGTGGCAAGCTCCGGCTCTAAAATTTTCACAGCCGGGCATGGAATTGGATTTCGGCGGCATCGTCAAGGAATATGCGGTTGATAGGGCGGCGACGCTGTGTCGCGAGGCAGAAATAACGCATGGTCTAATCAATTTAGGTGGCGATGTAAGATTTATTGGTCCCCGAGCCGGCGGTGAGCCGTGGATACTGGGTATCGCTCATCCGCGCCGGCAAGGTGATGTGCTGCTGAATTTATCGGTTACCCGCGGCGCAGTCGCCAGCAGCGGCGATTATGAACGCTGTATTGTGATAGACGGCGTGCGCTATGCGCATATCCTTAACCCAAAAACCGGTTGGCCGGTGCGCCATTTGGCCGCGGTGAGCGTGATGAGTGATTTTTGCGTGGTGGCGGGCAGCGCCTCGACTATTGCTATGCTTAAGGAAGAGGAAGGGCCGGAGTGGTTAAAGGAGTTAGGCTTGCCGCATCTTTGGATAGATGTGAACGGGAAGCAGGGCGGGGATTTGTAAGTATAAGAATTAGTGCACAATTAACGGTTTGGAGATTAGATTAATACCATTAAATGTATTCATATTCCCAATTGCACGATATTATTATGTTCTATGAGCATTATGCTGTTCATATCTGCAATTCAACATGACGTACGGTCGTCGATTTATCTACAACGTAGTTAAGCCATTATTTACGGTTAAGGTTTTCTGTCTGTTAATTATTTAAAGCTTCAAATTATGTAATATGTATTAAATTATTAAATAACTGGAATAAAATAGCTTTCTCTTGGCATTAAGAAAAATCGGACAGGAGGCGCATAATCGGATCGATTTTTTGAATAATCCGGCTCGTAGTTGATGTTTGATTTGGCAAAATGTAAAGCGTCTTCTTTGGTTAAGGCGTCATTAGGGGTTTTTGCTTGTTTTCGTCTGGCGTCAAATATGACCAAGTATCCTTGGGTTGAATTGGTAGAATTTGCATGACGGATATCACGGTCTAAATAGTCAGCCAGTTGTTTTGCTCCGTCTTGTGCCCTTTTTATACTGTAGTCTGTATAGTAGGTTTTGAAGTCACATTTTTGTCACGAGATTGTGCCAATGATTTTCCTAGCCATTTGATTTCAAGAATTGCAGCAGCCTTAGAGCCAAACCAATCCACTCGTATATCGACGGGTTTCGACTTATCAGTGTTATGCTCGGGTCTAACAGCTGCGTCTGTTGGGAGGTAACAGCATAGTGCCTGAACTAGTGAATCACGCATATATCTTTCTGGGTTTGCTGGCGCCAGCTAGTAACCAACGCGGCAAGCAGCGTTTGAGGTGTGAAAAGGCATAAGTGCGGTTTATTTTGTAGCCTTCTTTTATGGAGTCATAGCCCTCAGCTTCAAGCCATTTAAACCTGATTTTGGAGCTAAAATTAGATTTTCTTTGAAAAAGCCTAAGTGTTTATGCATGCTTGCGCCTGCAAGGCGATTTCTAATTCTTCGTCGGTAGCAATGACCAGCACAGCCACCTTGGCGTGCGAAGAGCTAATATTGGCATAAGGCCGTCCTGGGTTTGTATTTTTTGCGTTATCAATGGCTATACCGAATACTTCTAGATTAGCGCAACATTTTTCTCGTAACCAATTATCGTTTTCGCCGATACCGCCGGTAAACACCAATGCGTCGATTCGGTTCAACACGGCGAAATACGCGCCTATATATTTCTTGATGCGGTAAGCATACATTTCCAGCGCCAGAACGGCTGATTGCTCACCTGCATTGGCAAGTTGGTGAATAGTGCGCATATCATTTTCACCACACACGCCTTTGCAACCGCTTTCTTTATTTAATAGATTTTCTATGGCCGGCATCGGCATATTGAGTGTGTTGCTCAGATAAAAATGAATTGCCGGGTCAATATCGCCGCAGCGCGTTCCCATCATTAAGCCTTCCAACGGCGTCATGCCCATCGATGTATCAATGCTGCGGCCATTTTGAATGGCGCTGATACTGGCGCCGTTGCCTAAATGCAAGGTAATTAAATTTAATTCAGATAGGGGTTTATCTAATACAGCGGCTGCTTGGCCCGCGACATAGCGATGTGATGTGCCGTGAAAACCGTAACGGCGTACGCCATGTTGGGTATAAAGTTCTTGCGGTAAGGCATAACGATACGCATAGTCAGGCAAAGTTTGATGGAAAGCTGTATCGAAAACTGCTACTTGCGGGATATTTGCCATTTGCCGCATGGCTTCCTGAATGCCAAGTAGATTGGCTGGATTGTGTAATGGCGCCAAAGGAATGGTAGCTTGGATTTGTTGGATGACTTGTGGGTTGATTAAGGTCGGTTGTTGGAAATGCTCGCCGCCATGCACTACCCGATGACCTATGCAAAGTAATTGACTAAAATCAGGCAAAACACCGGTATGCACTAATAAAGCAAATAATTCCTGTATGGCTTGCTGGTGGTTGGTGCTTGCGGATACTTGGGATTGTTGCGCCGCATTCTTTAACTGATACTTATGCTGGGTGTCGTTTTCGCCAATCCGTTCAATTAAACCGGCCATTAGTACCTGATGGGTTTCCATTTCGAATAGACTGTACTTGACGGAAGAACTGCCGGCGTTCAACACTAAAATATTCATGGTGTTTCCTATTTATCTTGCGATAGTTTTGCGGCTTTATCCGGATTCATGTTTTCTTGCTTTCCTGTGCTTGAATCGCGGTAAAAATAATGGTGTTGACAATATCAGTAACAGTACAGCCGCGGCTTAAATCGTTTACCGGTTTGTTCAGGCCTTGCAAAATCGGACCAATGGCTATGGCGCCGGATGAGCGCTGCACTGCCTTGTAGGTATTGTTCCCGGTATTGAGGTCGGGAAAAATAAATACGCTGGCATGGCCGGCGACTTCGCTTTCCGGCAGCTTGGTTTTAGCCACACCTATATCTACTGCCGCATCGTATTGCATCGGTCCTTCTAATTTTAAATCCGGGCGCAGGGCTTTGGCTATTTTTACTGCTTCCCGGACCTTATCCACTGCTTCGCCTTTTCCCGAATCGCCCGTTGAATAAGACAGCATAGCGACTATTGGCGGGATATTGAACATCTTGGCAGTTTCTGCGGCATTGATGGCTATATCGGCAAGTTGCCGGGCATTGGGGTTTGGGTTAACTGCGCAGTCGCCGTAGACCAGTACCTTATCATCCAGGCACATAAAGAAAACGCTGGAAATTATGGAGGCGCCCGGCTTGGTTTTGATGATTTCAAATGCCGGCCGAATGGTATGTTGCGTTGAGTGTACTGTGCCGGAAACCATGCCGTCGGCATAGCCGAGATGGATCATCAGGGTGCCGAAATAACTGACATCCGCCATTAAGTCATAGGCGGTATCATAAACTATATTTTTATGTTTCCGGGCTGCGTAATAGGTCTCAGCAAACAGGTTACGCAGTTCGGAATTGAGTGGATCAATAATTTGCACACCGTCCATTTTTAAAGCCATAGCTTGAATTTTTCGGCGTATGATCTTTTCGTTGCCCAGAAGCGTGATTTTTACCACATCCCGCAACAATAATATTTCCGCAGCATGCAAAATTCTATCTTCTTCACCTTCTGGTAACACAATGTGTTGTTTTTTGGCTTTGGCGCGCTGGAGAAGATCGTACTCGAACATTAATGGTGTCAATTTGGTGGAGTTTTGCGCACATAAGCGCAACTTGAGTTCGAGCAAATTAATATTGGTTTCCACCAGTCCTATGGCTTTTGCAATCTTGCGTTCGTTATGTGAGTCCAGTTTGGCTTTGACATGACTGACTTTCAAGGCAGTGGTGAATGTATCGGAATCAACACACAACACGGCAAACTGGGCGCCGCCAAGGCCATTGATTAAAGATTGCACTTGCCGTCCCGGTTCTTGGTGGCCTGTCAACATTAATCCGGCAATTTGTGGGAAGTTTTTTGACTGGTAGGTCAGCAAACTGGCCAGAATAATATCGGCTCGATCCCCTGGAGTAATAATTAAGTCGCCGTCTTGCACATAATCCAGAAAATCCGGCACCAGCATCGCCGCGACTTTATAGTGATAAACTTCTCGGCTTAAGGCGTTGCCATCGCCGGAAAAAATTTTGGCGTTCAGAGCTTCTGCAATATTGCCTATGCTCGGTTTTTCCAAAGATGGATCTGTCGGGATTATATACACCGGAAAACCGTCGGTATGGGACAAGCTCGCTCTTAGATTTTCGACTTGATGCACGGGTACGTTGTTGACGACTGTGGATAACAACTCACAGCCATGTTCATGTAGTGAGTGCTTTAGGCTGGCCAAACTATCGAGTATTTCCTCATTACTTCGCTCTCCGCCTTGCATGACCGGCATCATTAAACAGCCCAGATTATTGGCTACAACGGCGTTAAAATCGAATTCAAAAATAGAATCCCCGGGATGGTAGTCTGAACCGACGCAAAGCACGTAATCACACTGATCTTTAAGGCTGCGGTATTTTGCGAGGATTTTTTTTAACAATTCTTCATATTTTTCTTCAGCCAAGTATTTGTGGGCTTGTTCGCTGTTACAACCATAAAGCTCGTGGTATGGATGGTCAATTTGGTAGCGATCAGTTATGAGTTGAATTAATTCATCCTGGTTTTCGCCGCTCTGAATGATAGGCCGAAAAAAGCCGATGTTACCAGCGTGACCGGAGAGCATCTCCATCATAGCCAGCGCAATGATGGATTTGCCGCTGCCTTCGTCAGCGTTGGCTATGTAGATATTTTGAGAGATGCATGAGGCAATAGAAGACTGTAAGTCGGTCATGGCGATAGCTTTGTAAAAATGAATTATCTTGATTTTACGGCATATTCTCCGCAATAACGGATGTTTTTCTTATGCCGGTTAGCGTGGTGGAGTATCATTTGTCGTAGTGTAGATTACGTGGCAAATTTTAATAGAGCGGCTATACTCAACTTACCAGGCACAGGGAATACTTGAATATCGAAAATGGCCAAATTTACAATTTATTTCAAAGAAAAAGTAATCCATGCAGGGGTATTTGAATCAGGCGTTGTGCATATAGGCCGTGATGATACCAGTGATTTGGTGGTTGACAGCCTGGCGGTGGCGCCGGCGCACGCCGTTGCTGTTTTTAAGGATGAGGGCTGGGTGATAAAGCAATTGAATGATAAATTTCCTTTGCTTATCAACAATAGGCCGATGAAAGAGTGCACTTTGCAGAATAACGATGTGATCAATATCGGCAAGCACTATATTGTCTTTAATACCGAATGGTCGTCGACGACTTCCCATGCGGAAATGGTAAAAAATAAGCCTCTCCCAGCACTGAGTGAATTGCTGCCGGAAAACATTAGAGCGCCGGAAGCTGGTCTTCAGGTATTGAATGGGGAGCATATCGGGCGTATTCTGCCGTTAAAGAAAGCTATGACGCGCTTGGGACGAGAAGGGGCCGGCGTTGTGGTGATCGCTCACCGTAAAGAAGGTTATTATATTTCGGCCTTGCAGGGAGACGAAAGTTTGGCAGTTAATCAACAACCCTTAGGCGACAAAATTGTGAAATTGCATCATGCCGATGTCATTGTGGTTGATAAAATTCCTATGCAATTTTTTTTGGACAGAGTATGAAATTTGAGAAAACTGAAGAAAAACGTCGCTTTCATCGGATTTTTTATGCTGCCGAAGCCATGCTGGCAGGCGAAGGAAAGCTTTATTTTTGTAAAATTATTGATCTAAGTTTAAAAGGTTGTTTACTGGATTTTGGCGGGGACTGGTCCGGCTCTCAGGAAAAACTCTATACCTTAACTCTAAAACTGAGTGACGAGGTAAGCATTGTTATGGAGCTTGCCGTTGTGCATGCAGCTGGTCCGCAAATCGGCTTTAAATGCCTGCATATCGATATTGATAGCATTTCCAGTTTACGGCGTCTGGTTGAGCTGAATTTGGGCGATAGCGAATTACTGGAAAGAGAGTTGGCGGCTTTAAGTGACATTGGTAACTAAAGTTCCGCTAAATCTCATTCCAAAGAACCAGCGGATCTATTTGCTAGCGGAGCGGCTTAGATGCTTTCAGTTTGCCAACCCCGGTTCTTATCCACCCACTTAATGCTTAGCCAGTACCATAACGTGATGGGCGCAGTCCATGCAAACCACTCCCAATCTGTGATCAAAAACAAACGGCTCACCCATTCATTTTCGCCATAGAAATCAACCCAAGGGACGCAGTAAGCGCTAAAAATAATGTTAACCAGGATTAGCAGCAAAGCGCCCCTACGGGTTTCGATGCTGGATAGCGCCAAAAACACCCAGATGGGCATGTTAGCCGATTTTTGCATAAATCTCCTCAATTTCTGTCTTCAAAAAGTCCATAGCCGATTTTCCGGAATTAAACAAACAGTATAAATTATAGCAAACTGCGGGTTTTAGTTTGTTACAGTTGGCAGTACTAAATCCTATTTCCTTGCAAGCCGCCGGTATGCAAAACAATAATGCGTTGTCCGGATTTAAAATAACCGCGCCTAAGCAAGTCAAATACGGCAAACAGAGTTTTTCCGGTATAAACGGGTTCCAGTGGAATGCCATGTCGGTTCTGAAATGCCTGGATAAATTCTAGTAAAACTGGAGTGGTTTTTGCAAAGCCGCCGAAGTGATAATCGAGAGCAATTTCCCAATTTTCGCTGACGACGCCTTTTGCATTAAGCAATTGTTGCACATCCTGCGTGAGGAAGTCAGCGCCTTTTAACGCAGCAATACCCAAAATCCGTGAAGATTCAAGGGCATGGGTGATCAGGCCAGCTAGGGTAGTCCCGGTGCCGCAAGCTGCTACCAGGCTATCGAAATCGATGCTTATTTCGGCGATAGACTCTGCAACCCCTTGGCAAGCCAAGTCCACTGCGCCGCCTTCCGGCAACCAGTATTGACCGAGCTCTAATCCCGGAAGACTGTCATGCTGTTTGTAGTTCCGCAATAGCCGATAATCTTTACGGGTGACGAAGCGTAATTCCATGCCCCATGCTTGTAAATCTTGCAAAGTCGGGTTAAGTTGGAAGGGTGGCTCGCCCCGCAATAAACCAATCGTTTTCAAACCGAGCTGTTTGCCGGCAAAGGCTAACGCATGCAGGTGATTGGAATATACGCCGCCCATGCTGACCAGGCAGTCCGCTTGCAAAAATAGCGCTTGATTCAGGATGTACTTAAGCTTGCGCCATTTATTCCCGGAGATTATCGGATGTAACAAGTCATCCCGTTTCACCCAGAGTTCAACTTGCCGGCAAGTTAATTCTGGAGCAAAAATTTGCTCCAGAGGTGCTAGGGCAAATTCCCGCTCTAATGCCTGTAAGCGCGGATGCAGCTTTTTAATTACTGCGCCTGCTTGATCGCCCACGCGACATCCGCTGCCTGTCGATTTGCTTTCACATTATGCACGCGAAATAGAGGTACGCCGGCCATTACACCTAAGGCAGTGGTAACGGCGGTCGCCGTATCCAGTTCTGCGGGTTCAGTAATATTACAGATACTACCCATAAAGCGTTTGCGGCTGGTTCCCAGCAGCAAAGGATAGCCAAGTTCGACAAATTCTTTTAGATGCGCCAGTAGAGCTATATTATCCTGTTTCCGTTTGCCGAAACCTATGCCTGGGTCAATTAATATCTTTCCAGCTTGAACCCCGGCTGCTAAGGCGGCGGCAATGCGTTGCTGCAAGGCCGTTTTGACTTCAGCTACTGTGTTGGCATAAAACGGTTGTTCCTGCATGCTTTGCGGCGTACCTTGCATATGCATCAAGATGATAAAGGCTTCAGTTTCGGCAGCCAGCGGCAGTAAAGCGGGATCAATAATTCCAGCCGATATATCGTTAATGATAGAGGCTCCGGCGCTTATAGCCGCAGCAGCTACTGCGCTTAAACAGGTGTCTATGCTGATGGGTATAGCCGAGTTCATTTCCCGTATGGCCGTTATCGCTGGTATAACCCGGCGGATTTGCTCGTCGGCGGCAACCGGCGAGGCGCCGGGCCGGGTCGATTCCCCGCCGACATCAATGATGTCGGCACCATCAGCGATCATATTTTCCGCTTGGCAAATAGCTTCGGCGATACCGCTAAATTGACCACCATCTGAGAAACTATCCGGCGTGACATTCAGGATGCCCATGATTTTTGGGTTGGAGGTTTTAAACATGATTGTTAGTCGATTGTAATTATTATCATATTCCGCAACAGCGTTTAAACTTCTTACCGCTGCCACAGGCGCAGAGGGCATTTTTGCTGCCGATGGTTTCACTAACCACTTTGCCGGCTGCTTTGATCATGCCGTCCAGATATAACCAGCGCTGCCCGGTTTTAACAAAGCGGCTGATTTCATGCAAAAAATAATCGCCACCGTCTTGGCTGTAAAATGCTTTAAATTCTACGATACCTTTGCTGTCATGTTGGCCGCCTTTCTTTATATTGATTATCTGCAGTTTTTGCCATTCTGCGGTCTCTTTGGAAAAATCGATAACTGCTGGGCGTTTACTCTTATCCCAACTTGATTGCAGGTAGTCGACATTACGCATGGCGTAAGCGGTAAAGCGCGAGCGCATTAACGCTTCTGCAGTTGGAGGTGCGTGTTGGCCACTGTGAAAACTACCACAGCATTGGGCATAGTTTAGGCTGGAACCGCATAAGCAGGTCTTGGTGTCAGGTAGTTCGGATAGTAGGTTAGTCATAGCCAGAGATTTTACCGAAATAGTCGAGCAGTATGTTAATCGATACCGTTATTATGTCGTTTTTGCTGCCTGCGCCTGCACAGCGAAGGTCAACAGTCTAATTTTTTAGGAGAATAAGGTGCGGATGGCGTTAAACACACAAATATTAGTGGGTGCTTTGCTTGGTATTGGTTTGGGTTTGTACTTTGCCGAGCTTGGCCCGGAGTCCGGCGCCAGCAAACAGGGGGTTTATCTGTGCGGATTGGTCGGCAATTTGTTCATTGATATGCTGAAAATGGTGTTGGCGCCGCTGGTGTTTACCACTATAACTGTTGGGGTTGCTAATCTGCGGCAACATAGTCAGATGCATAAAGTATGGAAAGCCACGTTGGGGTTTTTCGCCTTATCCATGGCGCTGTCAGTGGCGATGGGCTTGGGGGCGGCAAATGTGTTCGAGCCGGGTAAAGGTTTGAGTTTGGACTTATTCCAACATGCTAAGCAAGGTTTTGCCGCCAAGCAGTTGAGTTTTACCGAATTCATAGCCGAATTTCTGCATGGCTTATTCCTTAATCCCTTTGCGGCTTTAGTGCAAGGCAATGTCTTGGCGATAGTAGTGTTCGCGTTGTTATTGGGGATGGCCTTGGTGCAAGGTGGTGAACGTTACCGTAACATCTTGCTGTTGATGCAGGAAGGGCTGGAAATCATGTTGCACATAGTGAGTTGGATTATGCGTTTGGCGCCCTATGGCATCACAGCACTATTGGCTAAATTGTTGGCCACCCAAAACTTGGCTGTATTAAGCAGTCTGCTGAAATTTATTGCCGTAGTGCTGGGGACTACTTTGTTGCACGGTATTGTGGTATTGCCTTTACTATTGTATTTGTTTACTAGAGTTTCTCCCTTACGGTTTTTTCGCGGCGGGCGTGAAGCCTTGATTACTGCTTTCGCCACCAGCTCCAGCTCGGCGACTTTGCCAGTGACGTTGCGTTGCGTCGAACAACATCTGCATGTAAAACCCGGTATTGCCGGTTTCGTGATACCGCTAGGCGCAACCGTCAACATGGATGGCACGGCTCTGTATGAAGCCTCTGCGGCTTTGTTCGTGGCAAATTTGGCAGGTATCGAGTTAGAGTTTACCCAGCAATTAATCGTGTTTTTTACCACTATGATCGCCGCCATTGGCGCTCCCGGCATCCCCAGCGCCGGTATGGTGACCATGATCATGGTCTTGCAATCGGTCGGTTTGCCTACCGAAGCTATTGCCATTTTATTGCCGATTGACAGGGTGTTGGATACAGTGCGGACTATGGTTAATGTGGAGGGGGATATGATAGGTAGCTTGGTGGTGCAGAGTTTGGTGGCGGAGAAACAGAAATAGCCCCCATTTTTCAGGGTGAAGTTATGTGGTATAAGCCGAAAAATTATCCAGGGTTTGCAAGAATAATCCAAATGTCTCGCATGCCATATTTTTTGCCGACAGGCACTGGGTGTCATCGTGATCAATTTTGGCGGCAAAATTCAGAAAATCCAACCATAAAACTGATGTGTTTTCACCATAGCCGCCAAAAAAACGCCCACCGGTTTCTGGAGTGATCCCGAGGTTTTTGGTTAGATGCTTAGATATTAATTGTCCGCCCAAGGTTGAACCTTCAATCACATACAGCATGCCGACCAAATCACCCTGGTTTTTGATGTCTGGGGGCTCCACTGCATTACGACTAGGCAGATGCGGTGCGATTTGGAAATAAGTCATATCTTGAAGAAGCCAGGGCGACTTGAGTCGTGGCTGATAATCAAAATTGGCCGCATTTGCACTCAGAAAGTTCAAGATTTGCTTTTCTAGCGCCTGATAAAGACCAAAATAGGCATAAAGTAATTTCAGGTATTCTTGTAGCGGGTATTCCGGTTGGATTAAGCCCGCTAACATTGGGTGACGATTGAGTTGGTTATGATGTTCGTGGGTAGCCTGCCGTAAGACCGTGCGCACGACGGGACTCGTGTTTGCCGGAGAGTTAGGAGGGTTGTAAACAGTCATAAAGTGCTCATGTCAATAAAATACTAGTGCTTAGCTGCTAAAGCTAACATAAATATTATTTCAATACACTAAATAAGTAATAGTATCGATAAACAACAAACAATTAGACCCTTATTTTGATGATCAAATTCTTTTCCTGTTTATGCATAGCGAGAATAGTAGCAATATGTTCGTTTGTTAGCACTGTATTTTGTAAAAACACTGCATCATTGCAGAGGATTTCCGCTATTTTCATGCCGGCTTGTAATTGCTGCGGGAAAATTTCGATGATAGGGCGATGCTCTGCGCCGTTATGTTCACTAAGTAGGGCTAGAAATTCTTCAACCACATTTGGGTCATATTCCTTGTTTTTATGCAACAACAATCGGCTTTTAACTTGATCAATAGTCATGGCTGAGCCAGTTAGATGGCCGTCCAGAAAACCGAAATAGTCCCTAATTACGGTCAATATGCGTGTGCCGAGCGGTATTTCAACGCCCTTTAATGCTTGCGGCTCGCCTGAACCATTGTAATATTCATATTGATGCTGGATCAGTTCCGCCGCATTTTTCAGCGCATCTATACCCCGTAATAGGCTCCAACCGTCTTTGGCATGGTGCATGTAACGTTGTTTCTCAAAACTGGATAATAAATGCAGGGGTTGCCGCAACAGGTCATCGGTCAAGCTCATTTTGCCAATTTGCAATAATAGGCCGGCATACAAGATGTCCCGGCAGGCCTCCGGGTCTAGGCCCATCCTTAGTGCTAGATTCCGCGCATGTTCGGCAATGTACAACGAGTGGCCGCTTTTTATGCCGGGCCGCATTTCAATAATTGCGGCGAAGGCCTTAATGATTTCGATATATTGTTTTTTCAGAATGCTATGAGCTTCCATAAGTTTTTGCAGCGAAAGTTTAAGTTGTTCGCTACGCCGCTCGACTTTATGCTCTAAATTGGCATTCAAGTCTTTAAGTTCCGAATTTTGTTTGTCTATGATGGCAAACAATTGTTGCCGTTCGTCGCGCAAACGCTTTTGTGCCAACGCATTATTGACTAAAATTCTTAGCTCGTTATCTTCCCAGGGCTTGCTGCAATAGCAATAGATGTGGCCTTTGTTAACGGCTGCGACTGTGGACGCGAGATCAGCATAGCCGGTCAAAAGAATCCGCACAGTCTCCGGCCAGTTTTCGGCTACTAGGCTTAAAAATTCCGCGCCGTCCATTTGCGGCATACGCATGTCGGAAATGATCAGATCTATTGGGTTTAGCTGTAAAATTTCTAAGGCTTCCGCACCGCTTTGCGCGGTGAAGATCTTAGTGTCAGGCACATAAAACAAGCGTTGCAACGCCTTTAGAATATTGGATTCATCATCAACAAAAAGCAGATGTACTGGTGCTGTTGCTAATTTGATACCGATAGGCATATTGCACACTCATTAACCGAACAGGAAGTCTATTAAGAATAGGTCGATATGTGGCTGGCGTCCACTAGCGAGTTTTCGGCGCAAATTTAAAAGCCATGTCTATTCTCTTTTGCTTTTAGGCTGAATTGGCAAGTTGCGCTTTTGTAAATCAGTAACTTATTGTCATGGGTCTCGGATTTTTTATTTAAAAAACCGTTTCAAATAAGCCCCTGTAAAGGACTTGGCATGCTTGACAATCTGCCGGGGAGTGCCTTCCGCCACTAGTTCGCCGCCACCGCTACCACCTTCCGGCCCCATGTCCACCACCCAGTCGGCGGTTTTGATCACATCCAGATTATGCTCGATAATAATCACCGTGTTGCCGTGGTCGCGTAAGGTGTGCAACACGGACAACAATTGCTTGATGTCGTGGAAATGCAGGCCGGTGGTGGGTTCGTCCAGTATGTACAAGGTATTGCCGGTATCGCGTTTCGATAGCTCTTTGGCTAATTTTACCCGTTGCGCCTCGCCGCCGGAGAGCGTAATGGCGTTTTGGCCCAGCGTAATATAACTGAGGCCGACATCAATTAAAGTCATCAGCTTACGGGCCAGCATCGGTACCGGGGCGAAAAATTGTGCAGCGTCTTCCACGGTCATCTCCAGCACTTCGTGGATGGTCTTGCCTTTGTAGCGGACTTCCAGGGTTTCCCGATTGTAGCGTTTGCCCTGGCAAATATCGCAAGGCACGAAAATATCGGCGAGAAAATGCATTTCTACCTTAATGACGCCGTCGCCGGCGCACGCCTCGCAGCGGCCGCCTTTAACGTTGAAGCTGAAACGGCCCGGCGTATAACCGCGCGATCTAGCTTCCGGGGTGGCGGCGAACAATTCCCGCACCGGGGTAAAAATGCCGGTGTAGGTCGCCGGATTGGAGCGCGGGGTGCGACCGATTGGGCTTTGGTCTATGTCTACCACCTTGTCGAATTGCTCCAGGCCTTCTATTGCGGTACAGGGCGCGGGTATGCAACCGGCGCCGTTGATTAAGCGAGCGGCGTGGCTATATAAGGTGTCGTTAATTAGCGTGGATTTGCCGGAGCCGGAGACGCCGGTGACGCAAGTCAGCAAGCCGACCGGAAAGCTGACGTCGACATTTTTTAGATTATTGCCGTGCGCATTGCGGATGGTGATTTGTTTGGCCGGGTCGCGAGGCGTGGTTTTTTTAGGCGTGTCTATCATTAACGCCCCGGATAAATACTGGCCGGTCAGCGAGTTTGGGTTTGCCAAAATCTGTTCCGGTGTGCCTTGGGCGACGATTTGTCCGCCGTGTACGCCGGCTCCAGGCCCAATGTCGACGATGTGCTGTGCAGCTCGGATGGCGTCTTCGTCATGCTCGACCACTATTACCGTGTTGCCGAGATCCCGCAGCCGAAACAAGGTGTTCAGCAGTCTTTGGTTGTCGCGTTGATGTAGGCCGATAGACGGTTCATCCAAGACATACATTACGCCGACCAGGCCGGCGCCGATCTGACTGGCAAGACGTATTCGTTGCGCCTCGCCGCCGGACAGTGTATCGGAACTGCGATCCAGCGTTAGATAATCCAGACCGACATTGACTAAAAACTCCAGGCGTTCCTGTATCTCTTTATTGATTTTGGCGGCGATTTCACCGCGATGGCCAGGAATGCTCAGTTGTGCAAAAAAGCTCAAGGCCTGTTTGATTGGCAGTCGGGTCAGGTGATGCAGCGGTTGATCAGCTACAAAGACATTTCGAGCCTGTAGATTAAGTCGGGCGCCGTCGCAGACGCTACAGGTTTGCTGCGCCAGAAACTTAGAAAGTTCTTCGCGCACGGTCTGCGAGTCGGATTCACGGTAGCGGCGTTCCATATTCGGGATCACGCCTTCGAAGGGATGGCGGCTGGTTTTGCCTTTTCCCGGTCCCATCTGAAAATGAAAGCTGATAGCTTCTTCGCCGCTGCCGTAGAGGATTACCGCCTGAATAGCCATGGACAGGCTGGAGAACGGCGCTTCCGGTTCGAAGCCGTAATGTTCGGCTAGTGCGCAGATCAGTTGGTAGTAATAAGCGTTGCGTTTATCCCAGCCGCGTACCGCGCCGGCGGCTAAGCTGAGTTCAGGATTATGCACCACCAGTTGTGGGTCGAAGTGCTGGCGAACGCCGAGTCCGTCGCAGCTAGGGCAAGCGCCTTTCGGGTTGTTGAAGGAGAAGATGCGCGGTTCCAATTCACTCAAGCTGTAGCCGCAATGCGGGCAGGCGTAGCGTTCGGAAAACAGTAGTTGCTCTTGGCTTTCCATGCCGGCGGCAATCGCTAGGCCATCACCTAGCCGAAGGGCGGTTTCGAAGGATTCGGCCAGGCGGATGCTGATGTCATCGCGGATTTTGAAGCGGTCGACGATGACTTCTATGCTGTGTTTTTTTCTTAAATCTAAAGTCGGCGGTTCGTCCAGTTCATAAACTTCGCCGTTGATGCGGGCGCGCAGAAAGCCTTGGGCGCGGAGGTCTTGCAGTAGTTGCACATGTTCGCCCTTACGTTGGTTTATTACTGGGGCCAGCAGCATCCAGCGTTCGCCTTCGGTTCGCGACAGTACTTGATCGACCATTTGGCTGACGGTTTGCGCTTGCAGCGAGCCGCCGTGCTCCGGGCAGCGCGGGATGCCGACGCGGGCATACAGCAAGCGCAGGTAGTCGTAGATTTCGGTGATGGTGCCGACGGTAGAGCGTGGGTTGTGGGAGGTGGATTTTTGCTCGATAGAGATGGCCGGCGATAGGCCTTCTATGTGGTCGACATCCGGTTTTTCCATCATGGAGAGGAATTGCCGGGCGTAGGCGGAGAGCGATTCCACGTAGCGGCGTTGGCCTTCCGCATAGATGGTGTCGAAGGCCAGCGAGGATTTGCCGGAGCCGGACAGGCCGGTTATGACGATCAGGCTGTCACGGGGCAGGTCAAGGTCGATGTTTTTTAGGTTGTGAGTGCGGGCGCCGCGAATACTGATGGTGTCCACTGGTTTGGATTCCTGCAAATGGTTGGACCGGATACTATACGTGGATTTGCTGGGTTTGGGCAAAGAGGGTGTTAATTTTTGGTTTGCCCGAGATAAGAGATTTATTTCATGTAGTAAACAGCTAAGGCTCAAGCAAAACTAATCCTATGTAACGTACTGAATAAGATATTTGTATCAATCGCTATCATGTTGACCCCAGTCATTGAGAACGCCTCGGCGAATATCTTCCGTCATTTCTTCCAAAGACTTAGCTTTACCTTGATACCCAGCGCAACCGATTAAGTCATTTGCTGATGTTTTGGGTAAGACGGGTTTCGTTTTTAGCAAAATTCCTTCTGCGGTAATTTCTACATCTAACGTA
>CAVPMI010000031.1:0-23984 GCA_963705975.1 uncultured Pseudomonadota bacterium | reverse complement strand
CGTTTACAGTCGAATTAGCCGAAGGCTTAAGGCTGTAATTCGAAACAATTCGCGTGGCTCTTAGCGCCATAATCCACTCTGCGTCAGAGATGGCCTGATCATCAACCATGCCTTCGGTAATTGTAACGTCTGCGCCCGGCAAGCGTTTTTCAGTTTCGGCTCGTAAAGCTGTCATAAAATCGGCCGGTAAACGCTGATTACGTTCGACTATGATGTATAGTGACTGCGGTATGGCTGGTTTTTCCGGGGATTTAAGCGCCGTCGTGCAGCCGGTTAAGCTGATGGTTACCAATACTAGCGCTGTGAGCTTAGATTTCATGTTTCGCACTTCTATAAGCATATTATTTGCATTTACTAACAGACATCATTGAATTTTACGCTGGCGTTCTGTGCTGATAGCCATAGGGTTTGCCGTATTCTTGGTCAATTCCGCATCGGGTTCCACGCCCATCGCTTTCGCCAGATCGTAATAGGCGTTAACGCGATTGACGGCTGCCGTGTAATAGTCCAGCATCACTGCTTTGTAATCGCGTTGGGCGTCGATGAAATCCAGTACGGTGGTGCCGCCTTTCCTATACGCCAGTTCCATGCGTTCCCGCACCTTAAGGGCGCGGTCCAGTAATTCGGTTTCGAAACGCTGGACTACTTTGTTGCTGCTATTCCAGGTCGCTAAGGCGTTAACCACATCCGCGCGCACCCCAAGTTCGGTTTGTTCGGCGGCCACGCGCATTTGGTTAAGATTTACCAAGGCCTGATTCTCTTCGCCTTTAAATTGATAAAACAAGGGCACCTGGGCGCTGACGCCGAGGAAGAAAGTGTTTAGCACGGTGTTGCTGGGATCGCGGGCTTGGCCGGCGTTAAAGGTCAAATCCGGATATTTTAGGCGCATGGCGCGGATCAGGTCTTTTTCCGCCTGATCGGCGCGTTGTTTGTCGCCCAGCAAATCCGGCCGCAAAGCTAAAGCCTTATTGATCATGGCGTCCCGTTTTAGCGTCTGACCAATGTCAGCAAACTGTGGCCATTGTTCTGCGGCGACAAAATCCAGGCTTTTATCTGACCAGTTAAGGATTTGCGCAAGCGCTGCTTGGGCTTGTTCGACACCGGCCTGGGCGTTATCCAAATCGGATTTGGCGCGCATTTCTTCCATCTCGATGCGCATAAAATCCGATTCGGCAATATCGCCGGCCTGATAGCGTAAGCGGTTGTCGCTCACGATGTCTTTATAATAAGCGACTATTTCCTGGGCTAACCAGCGGTTTTTTTGTGCTTGTACCAGACCGTAATAAGCATCCCGCACCATATTCGTGAAAATCCGTACCGCGTCGCGAAAATCGCTTTCCGCCGCTTGCGTGGCGATAGCGGTGCTTTGCATGCGTAAGCCGCGCCTGCCCGCCATCTCGATCAACTGGGTAAAGGTATAATATTCAGCGGGCCCGCAGTTATGGTTTTGGCCGGTCGCGCCCAACGTTTGCGAACAACCGATAGCCGCCGAATTTTGGTTGATATTATGCCCAAGTTCCAACACTTCGATACCAAGGGTGGGATTGGGAATAGCCGAGGCGATGATCTGATTAGCCTGGGCGTTTTCAATGTTGTAACGCGCTGCCAACAGATCGAGATTGCGCTGAAAAAACAGCTCTATGGCCTGATTTTCAGTTAAATTAACCGCATCAGCTTGCGCAGCAACGCCGCAAAGGCACAGCCAAATCCCTAAGGCGGCTAGCCAGGCGCAACGCCGAACGGACTTAAGCGGGCAGGTTGAATTTTGATTGTTCATAACTTGTTCTGAGTTTCATTCATAGACGGCGATACGAATTCTCATTCGTTGAAGTTTTCTTGAGGTTCAGGTAATCGATTATCCTTTAAACTTGCCACCCAGACATATAGCGTGGGTAACAATAATGAACTCATAAACAAAGTGACCATCAATCCGCCGACGATGACAATAGCGAAGGGGCGTTGCGAATCTGAGCCGATGCCGTGCGAGGTAGCCGCAGGTAATAAGCCCAAGGTTGCAACCAGCATGGTCATCATGATGGGTCGCAATCTAAGCACAGCGCCTTCCACGGCGGCTTCCATAATGGGTAAGCCACTAACTCTTAATTGGTTGATATATTCCACCATAATAATCCCAGTTTGGACCGAGACGCCAAATAAAGCCAGAAAGCCAACGCCTGAGGATACGCTAAAATGGGTGTCGGTAAAATACAGGGCTAAAATTCCCCCAATCGGCGAAATAACGACGTTGATCATGATCAACAGCGCCCATTTGATAGAATTGAAAGCTGAAAACAATATGAAAAATATCGCCAGGATGGTTACTGGCACAATGATAAGCATTCGAGCTTGGGAACGCTTTTGGCTCTCGTATTCGCCGGCCCAGACGGTATGATAGCCATCCGGCAGCTTCACATCGTGATTCACTTTTTCAATTGCTTCTTCAACAGTGGAACCCAGATCGCGGCCGCGGATACTGTATTTAATGGCAATATAGCGTTCGCTGCCCTCCCGGTAAATCATGGAAGCGCCGTCCTCAATGCTGATAGTCGCCAATTGGCTTAAGGCAACTCTTTCACCGCTAGGCGCCAGCAAGCGGATATTGTCGATATCTTCCAGGGTATTTCGATAGGGTTCTTGATAACGCACCACTAGGTCGAAGCGCCGTTCGCCTTGTAATACCTGGCTGACCGCGCGGCCACCTAAGGCGGTTTCTACCGCATCCTGCACATCCGACATATTCAGCCCAAAACGATCCGCCTTCGTCCGCTCGACTTTGACATTGATATTAGGTTGACCGACCACCCGGAACACCCCGAGATCGGCAACACCTTTGATATTGTCCATGACATCCAGAATTTCGTCGGCGGATTTCTCCAATTGCTTGAGATCCTTGCCGTACAGCTTGATGGCCAGTTGGCCTTTAACGCCGCTCACAGCTTCTTCCATATTGTCGGCAATCGGCTGCGAGAAGTTCCAGATGACGCCTGATTCTTTTTGCAGCTCGGTATTCATGGCCTCGATCAATTGATCCTTGGTGGTAAACTGCGGCCGCCATTGGTCATGTAATTTTAAATCCACAAAATATTCGGTATTAAAAAAGCCGGTGACGTCGGTTCCATCGTCTGGCCTGCCCATTTGTGAAACCACTTGCGTAACTTCCGGAAATTTTGCCAGAGTCTGCCGCGCATCACGCACTACGCGGGCAGCGTCCGTAGGGCCGGTGCTGGAGGGCAGGGTGCCTCTCGCCCAAATTGAACCTTCATCAAGATGCGGCAAGAACTCAGAGCCTATAGCCCCGCTCAGCCAGAGGCTGAGGCTGCCGGTCAGAACGGCGACAGCAACGCACAGAGTAACTTTTCGGTGTCCAATACACCAAGTCACTGCGCGCCGATATTGTCGAGCCATGGCTTCCATCGCTGGATTATGCCATTCCTTAGCGCCTTTACGCAACAGGAAGCTGGCTATCACCGGCACCATGACAATGGAGAAAACCAGAGCGCCTAGCAGGGCGAAGCTGACGGTCCAGGCCATCGGGTGAAACAATTTTCCTTCGACGCGCTGCAGCGTAAAAATCGGCAAATAGGCGGCAATAATCACGCCGATGGCATAGAACACCGGGCGCTGTACCTCGTGCGCGGCATGGGCGATGACCTCGCTAATGGGTTTATCTTGTTCTTTGCGCATTTGCATATGGCGAGAAATATTCTCGACCATCACCACGGCGCCATCCACCACCATGCCGAAATCTAGTGCTCCCAGCGACAATAGATTGGCTGGGATTTTGTTTAAATCCAGCAAAATTGAGGCGAACAATAAGGAAAAGGGTATCGTCATGGCCACAATCAGCGCACTGCGAATATTGCCCAGAAACAAGAACAAGATCGCCACCACCAGCAACATACCTTCTGAAAGGTTATGTAGCACGGTATGCGTGGTGTATTTGACCAAATCCCCCCTGTCCAGATGCGGAATAATCTTTACCCCCGGAGGTAGGTAGTTTTCATTCAAATCCTTAACTTTTTCCTCAATGGCTTTAATCGTGCTATCGAATTGCGCGCCTTTTCTGAGTAAGACGATGCCTTCCACGACATCGTCGTTGTCCACGACCTTGCCATCCTGATGGTGGATGGCCTTGCCGATTTGGCCGAGGCGTATCTTCGCCCCCTGCGTGACGGTTGCCACATCCCGCACCCGAATCGGCGTCACGCCCTGTACCGTAACTACGGTGGCGGCGATGTCGGCGACATCTCGCACTAAACCCACTTCACGGATATTGATTTGCTGGTTGCCGCGTTCGATGAAACTACCGCCGGCATTGATGTTATTGGCGATTAAGGCATTATTGACGTCGGTGATTTTCAGTCCATAACTGGTTAGCTTATTCGGGTCGACCCGCACCTGGTATTCCCGGGTCAGGCCGCCAAAACCGGAGACATCCACTACATCCGGCACACTTTTCAGGCGCTTGGGAAGTTCCCAGTCTTGGATGGCCTTGAGCTCCATCAGATCTATATCCGGGTTGGTGCTGGTAAGGGTATACCAATAAATTTGTCCGACCGGGCTGTAATCAGGCCCCATGCCTGGATTCACGCCTGGCGGAACGTTGACTTCGGAAAGCTTCTCCAAGACGCGTTGCCGATTGAGAAAATCATCCGAATCGTCATCGAAAATCATCGTTACCACGGAGAGGCCGAAGATGGAGATAGAGCGTAAGCCGGTCAGATGTGGCACGCCGGCGACCTGCGTTTCAATTGGGACGCTGACTTGTTGTTCTACTTCCTCGGCGGCCCGGCCCGGCCATTGGGTAATGATTTGCACCCAGTTGTTGGCGACATCGGGATAAGCTTCAATCGGCAAATTGCGGAAGGCGATGCCGCCGCTCAACAATATTACCAAGCAAATAAACAGGATTAAGCCCTTATCGTGCAGTGCAAAGGCGACTATCCGCTGGATCATTTTTGCGCCTCTTTATCTTTATCTTCCAGGGCGACGGGATTTTCCAACTGCGCGGCGGCGGATAATTGTAGCGCGTTGGCGACAATTTCCTCGCCGGCTTGCAAACCGCTAATAATCTGCAAACTACCGTCCGCATTGGTTGCCCCGGTTTGCACCTCGCCACGGCGGAATTTTTCGCCACTCATAGGAAAAAATACCCAGTCCCGGTCGTGCAACCTAAAGATCGCCGCCGCCGGCGCGACCACACGGGTCAGTTTTGTCTGAGAAACAAATACCGCCGTGGCGAACATGCCGGGCCGTAACAGTCCTTGCGGGTTATCCAGTTCTATGCGGGCTTTTGCCGTGCGCGTGGCGGGATCGAGCAGACTGAAGATATTCACGACTTTGCCCTGTAATTGTTGATCGGGATAAGCGTTCAGGCGAATGGCGGCGGCATCGCCGACATTCACATGCGCGAGATTGTTTTCGTAAACATCGCACAGCAGCCAGACCTTGCTCAGATCGGCAATGGTAAACAGATTTGGCGTGGCGTCCAGGGATTTGGCGGCGCTACCCAAGGCAATATTTTGTTCGACAATCACGCCGGAGGTCGGCGCGCGCAACTCTACAAATGCCGAGGGATGCTGGGGGTCGGCATTGAGTAATTGCACTTGCGTAACGGCGTTTTCGGTATTGGCCTGAGCATCAGTCAGGGCGTCTTCCGCGGCTTCCAGGTCTTTTTGGGCGACCACCGCGCCATGGTCATACAGGAATTTATTTCGATCATAATAGCGCTTAGCCAACAATTCATCGGCTTTGGCCTGTTTCAAAGCGGCGGCGGCGTTGGCTAGATCCGGACTATGAATCTTCAGCAGCAACTGGCCTTTTTTCACGACATCGCCTAAGCGGGCGTGAATTTCCGCGATACGTCCCCCTGATAGGGCATTCACTGCAACGGTGCGGCTCACATCCGGGACGATTGAGCCATTCAGGGCCAGTTCTTCAGAGACAGTCTGCGTTTGCGCTTTGACTGTGGCAAAATCCTTGGATTTGGTAATTTTTATCACAGACCCATCGGTGACTTCCTCGACCTGGGCTGTGTTTTCAATCTTGGCATTGGTTGTTTCATCTTTAGTCCCGCAGCCAGCAATGATGAAACAGGCAGCGAGATAAATGCTGGCCATCGCGTTTCGCAGATTCATGCAAAAAACCCCTTAAAATTTCCAAATAGTAAGCAATAACTAAGCCAATATAAAATATATTATAAATAATAAGCCGCGAAGCAAGCATAATATCCAGTGTCCACAAATAATTGGTTGATATAAACCTAAATTATGTGGTTGATATAGTCATGATATTAGAATTAGTTGACAATATGTGGCTTTAATCAATAAAGGTGCAATTTATTATAATGGCTTTGCGGGCGCCAACTGGCGTCCAATCTCCGGCTTATAGAATGATAGCTTAATTCGCGCCGGAAATAGGCTGCCATTTTTCCGGTATGTACGGGTATTTTGGCAATCCGGCAGCCTCCCGGTTGGGGTATATTTTAATTTCATCGCGGGGAATGGGATACAAATCGTCATGAAAAGCGAAATTTCCGATTAGTACGACATTTTTTAATATCGGCTTGGGGCCGTGGTAGCGGACCAGTTCACACGGTCCAGGCTGGTCACAGATGGCGATTACGTTTTCTAAACGGGTTGAGGTGTTTTCATGCATGGGGAATTTTTGATACTCCAAAGCTATGCCGATGAAATCATTATTATCGCTATTCTCGCCAAATTCCATGACGACGTTTTTTATGAGTGTTTCGCCGCCTTGGGAAATATCGATAGCCCGACCGGAATGGAAGTCCAGACCGGAGATGATAACATTTTCAATCAGGTTTTTGGGTGCGCGGCTTTTGATGCCGTGTCCAGGGCGATTGATGCCCATCTTGGTGAATATGCTGTTGCGAATCTCTAAGCCGCCATTTGGACATTTTGTGTTTGCACAAGCGTAGATCAAATGCCCTAGGTCGCCATAGGGGTTTAAGCCGGAAGTTTCGAACCTGCTATGCTCAATTTTTAACAAACCCGGTCCGCCGATGATCCCCAATTGCATATCGTGGCAAACGATATTTTTCAGGGTAAGATTGACGCCTTCGCCGCGAAAGCAAGCTTCGTTGGAAAAACCATTCCCGATAGGTAAGGCGATATCCAAATTATCAAACACCAGATCGTTACCGGCGGCGACAAAAGTGGCTTTTCCTTCGACTAGGCCGGCGATGGAAACACCAGACTCGCCTTGCAAGGTTAAGCCGTTTGCTTTAATCAGGGCGCCGTCGGTATAAGGGCCGGCTGCGAATTTAAGCGTCGAGCCCGGTTGGATGGCGGTGAGCGCCTGCGCCAGGAATTTATGTTCTGTACACGTTTTGCTGTCAGCTGGGCAAACGCTGATTTTTCGGGTGTCGGCCTGACCTTTGCCTTCGTCGGGTTTCCAAACCCACATGCCTTGTTTGTAATGGGAAACGCCAACAAAAACATCGTAATCTTCCAGAAATTGCCACTTGCTGTAGATACCGTAGCTGCTAACTCTGGTGGGTCCTTTGCTTGCTCTGTAGCTGGTCCATACGCCTTTATCCGGGTCAAATTTGTTTATTACATTATTGCCGGACCAACAAAACAGCTTGCCTTTTCTTAACACCATGCCATCGGCGCCCGCGATCTTTTCCGGAAATTGGTCGGCGGCGGAAATGAGTTTAAACTGCGTCACTTCGCCGCTGGGATTAAGCAGAAATTGATATAGACCTTGGTCAGTCAGAGTCCACAATACATTGCGCTGGCTATCGTAGAGCATATTGGAGCTTGCGCTATAGTCCGGGGTACTTCCTCCGGCTAGAGCATATTCTTGAGTTTTCGGGTCGAAGGTATAGACCGGACCATTGCCCTGCCAAATATATACTTTGCCGTTTTTGTCGTTGTAGGCCGTATGTGCGTAAGCAACAATAGGTCCCTTGGGATGCAATACCCACTTTGGTTTTGGCCCTAGCACCAACTCCGGAAGCTCGTCCACGCCAAACATATGGTTTAGGCAATAGCCAACCGTGCCCCAAATGAAAATGCTGTTGGTATTAGGTATATAAATGATGCCGTCATAAGTATGGTAGGCGCGTGGTCCATCCTTGGGGTGCGGACAGTCGCTTTTATCGTCCGGGTCGGCTTTGGATGGCGGCATCAGTACTTGCCAGCGGAAAGCCTGCTTGCCTTTCCAGCAGTAGGCATACACTTCATTGCCGCCATAATCCCCGTGACCGCCGCCTAAAAAATAACCGCAACTATCGTCCCATGCTGCGCCGTTCCAGCTGACAATGACCGACAAAGGACCGTTAACTTCGCCGTTGCCTTGGGTTTTATCCTGGTCGACAAAAACTTGGCTGATGTTGCCGGGGAGTTCCCGCCATTCGCCGGCCTGCATGTCCTTAGTCAGTTTCAGAAAGTCATCGTTGCTTGGCGCAGCTTGCAACGCGGATTGAATATAGAGGGAGCTTGTCATCAGCAAAATGACCAGCATGCTATTCTTGAAAATAAGAGTATTCATGTAAACTCCGTGTTTTACTGTGACAATCATCTCTGCGAGCGAGTTGTCGCCCGGTTCCAGGTTGATGTTGGTCATTTTATCTGACAGCGCCCGATTCCCAGTTACGTTCGTCGCCGAGAATGCGAGTTCTAAAGGATGGCCGATGGACTCGTCGCAAAGCTATCCAATTTGCCTCAGCATGTATCCAAGACAAGTCCTGATTAACATCGAAATATGCATAGTTAGGTCGGACGATAAGAATGCTGTTCATAACTGCCGGTTGCTATTGATATTTTTGTTGTTTCTCAATAGCTTCGGTTAAATTATAGCCTTTGTCATTGTATAGATCGCCGGTAAAAAACAAATGCAGATCTATAATCCAGGCGATTTTTTTTTGTCTATTATTTTCTATAATAATACTGGCAAGTTTTTGATCGTTTTCAATAATCTGCGTCACAATTGTTTTTGGACTGCTCGCGTCTTCTTTTAGTGCGCCAGTGACTATGCGCTGCGCAGCTTCCATGGTCAGTACTTGGCGCAGATTCGGAGTTGCCGCGTTGTTAGTATCTATCCGTGATTGCGCTTTAAAATAACCAATATCATAGACAATCTTAAACAGCACGCTGAGTAAAATAGCTACACCCCAAATAGAGAGGCCAATTTTTAATCGCCGTCTGACTTGAGGGTGCTTAAGTCTTTTTACAAATACGCTAAATTTCATTTAGTGAGGCCCTATGGCTTTGTGCCATTATGTAACATCAAAGGTAAGATTGCTTGATAGATCAAAAATTATGCCAATCTTCTCGTTATCCATTTGATTGGTTGAATTTTTATGGGTACGGATAGGGTGTTGATGAAGTCTGTATTTTTAGCTGTTCCGTGCCTTGCCGACACCTGCTTAAACTGACGATAATAAATTTGGTCACGACATTGATATTATAACAACATGCTAATTTAATGTAAGACCGAATCGTCATAGAATTCATTCTGCTTAATTTCAACCTTGTCTCTATTGTAAACAAGTTAAGGGTTTTATTTCTAAAGCAAAAGCGGTAAAAAACTTTTATTCATTTATAACTTATTGAAAATTAATTGAATTATTTGATATGCGACAATTTGTCGCGATTTTTCTGGACAAGACGATTTTTATCAAATATATTACGCACACCTTGAGGGAGGTAGACGTTTCTAAAGTTCGAAATCTTTTCGTTTGAAAAGGCTGAAGACTGGAAAAAACGCTTAAAACAACAATAAGAAATGAAAACTATTAACCCGGATATTTTATATCCGGTGTCCAAATAATAATAAAAACCGGACAAAGCCCACTTTTTGTGGGCTTTTTTATGCGTGTCGATAAGTGACTGGCTGCTTATTCGACGATTATTACACTCTCCAAGTTGCACGGTTAAATAAAATCGGCTTGTAACATACTTTCCTCGCTATGAATAAAGTTGCCAACGTCACTCTAATTTTTTGGATCATCAAGATCTGCGCCACCACCTTAGGCGAAACTGCTGGTGATTTATTGTCCATGACACTGGAAATAGGCTATGGCTTAAGTTCGCTTATCTTACTGAGTTTGTTTTTGGCGACATTGGTCGCCCAATTGCTGAGCAGCAAATTTAATCCGCTGCTGTATTGGTCTGTGATACTGACAACCAGCACTGCCGGTACCACGATGTCTGACTATATGGACAGAACTTTGGGTTTAGGTTATGAATTTGGTTCATTACTATTGTTTACCGGTTTGCTTTGCATTTTAGCGGTTTGGCATTACACGGAAAAGAGTTTATCCGTCAGCAATATCCAAACGACTAAAGCTGAATTGTTTTATTGGACTGCAATCTTATTCTCCAATACTTTAGGCACCGCTTTCGGCGACTATTTGGCCGATGATTCTGGCTTGGGATTTTTAGGCGGGGCGGTTTTAGTGGGCGGTTTGATTGCGATAACTGCGTTTGCCTCGCTGTGTTCGCAGGTTAACCGGGTAGTATTGTTCTGGCTGGCATTTATTCTGACGCGGCCCTTTGGCGCAACGTTTGGCGATTTGTTGACAAAACCGTTAGCGAAGGGCGGGTTAGGCTTTGGCGCCCTTGGTTCGTCAGCAATATTAGCGGGTTTGCTGCTCGGTTTTGTGTTTTATACGATACTCGTTGAGAAACGTAGCAGTCAGGCGCAAGCCAGATAGGTACGCATCCAAAAGCAAAGGTCTTGCCGAGGCGAATGTCGCGAGTTCGCAGCATGTTACGCATTTATGACACAATATTCATTGTCTGCCGGTTGGTCACGGCGGTTCTGAATATTTAGATCGAGAGAAAAAGAGTATGGCGGAAATAACGGTTTTATCGGCATTGGCGGGTGGCGGCATGATTGGAGCGGCTGCCGCTTTGCTGCTTATTAAGCAGAAACAAGTGGCGGGAATTTCCGGGATCGCAGCCGGGTTGTTGCCGCCCTGGGATCAAGAAAGCAAGTGGCGGCTATGGTTTTTGGTCGGATTAATCCTCAGTGCGCCTTTGTATAGACTCACTGGTTGGCAAATTCCTATCCGCATTGACACGCCGCTACCGGTGCTGGCTGTGGCCGGTTTGCTGGTTGGCTATGGCGCCAGGCTTGGCGGCGGCTGTACCAGCGGGCATGGTATTTGCGGCATTGCCAGGCTGTCAATGCGTTCCATCGTCGCGACACTGGTTTTTATGCTGACAGCCGGCGTTTCGGTATATCTGGTTCGGCATTTACTTCCTGTACTTTGAGCGTGTTTTATGGCTAAGATTTTCTATGTTTTTCTGTTCGGCCTTATTTTTGGATTGGGTTTAATTGTCGCCCAGATGGTAAATCCGGAAAAGGTGTTGGCGTTTCTGGATGTTGCCGGGGATTGGGATCCCAGTTTGGCACTGGTGATGGTGAGTGCTTTGCTGGTGCTGGGTGTCTCGCAACGCCTGCTTCGTGCCGCCGCTCAACCGGAGCTTGAGCCTGAACAACAACTTTGCGATACACCGAAAGCTGTGATTGACGGTAATTTGTTTATCGGCGCGACGATATTCGGCATCGGCTGGGGCTTGTCCGGCATTTGCCCTGGTCCGGCTATCGTCGGCTTAAGCAGTGGTTTACCGGGTAGTTATGTCTATGCCGGGGCAATGTTTGGCGGATTTGTGCTGTTTAAGGTTCTGCACCGGGGGCGCTAAATATAGAGTGCAAATTAATTAAAGAGCCCAGTGAAAATGTTGTCTTTGAAGCTCATATTTGCTATTGACCTGCTGCTTGCTCAATCAGTTGTTTTTGCTGATCAGCCTGATCCTGTAGGTTTTTCTCCATGCCTTTAGCTTTTTCTAGTGGAGCCTGTACAGCATCAATAATCTCTTTTGAGTATTCTGGGGATGCTGCGGACCGCGTGGCTTTTTCTTCCTTTGGGGATGAGCAGCTTGCCAAGGCTAACACCATTGTAAAGCTTATAATATAATTGCTTGAAGTTGTCATAATTTCAAAGGCTTATTGCCTATACAAAAAGTTATTGGCATGGCGTATCAATCTTAAATATAGCTTACGAAGATTAAATTGCCTACAGCGTGAGTTTAATTTTTAGCAATTAACATCACCACCGACCGAGCCTCTGCTAAATACTGCTTACCGGCGATCTTGGCCGCGCCTTCCAGCGCAACGCAATCTTCAGGCGACTGCAAGGCGGTATCAATAACTCGCCCCCAGTGCAAGTCAGTTTTCTGAAATTTCTCCGGCAGTTCAAATTCCAGCGGCTGCCAATAACTGTTAAAAATAAAATATATCACATAGGGCCGATGCGGATTGGCAACCAGCATGGCTAGACTGTGCGAATCCTGGCCCCAGTCGGGATGATTTAGCTTGACGCCGTGATATTCGATATGCAGTTGTTGAAACATTTGCTTAAGCGTAGGCGATTTTTTGCGGTCCCAGCGATACAATAAGTGGCGCAACTGAATTAACTGTTTTACAAAGCGGTACTGATCGGCATGTTGCTCGCGTAGCGACCAGTCTAGCCAGCTTAGGGTGTTATCTTGGCAGTAGGCGTTATTATTCCCTAATTGCGTACGGCATACTTCATCGCCCATCATTAACATCGGCGTGCCGGCGGCGAAAATGGTCAGGGTCAACAGGTTTTTCATTTGGCGTTGGCGCAGGCTCAAGACATCAATATCATCAGTTGGGCCTTCGACGCCGCAATTCCAACTGAAGTTATGATTACCTCCATCGCGATTCTGTTCCTGGTTCAGCTCATTATGTTTCTGGTTATAAGACACCAAATCGTACAGCGTAAAGCCATCGTGGCAAGTAACGAAATTGATGCTGGTTTCCGCTTCCTGTTCTTGATGGCCAAAGATGTCCGGGCTGGCGAATAAGCGGTTAGGTAATTTAGCGATACTGCCGGGGTCGGCGCGGACATACGCGCGAATATCATCCCGGAACTGGCCGTTCCACTCTTTCCATAAGTCGCCAAAATTGCCTAACTGATATAGACCGGCGGCGTCCCAGGCTTCGGCGATCAATTTACTGCCGGACAGCACCGGGTCAGTGATGATGTCCCACAGGATGGGCGAAGCCGGCATCGGCTTGCCGGATTCATCGCGGGATAAAATCGAGGCCAAATCGAAACGGAAACCATCCACATGCATATCGGTGACCCAATAGCGCAAACTGTCCAGAATCAAACGCCGGACTACGGCGTGATTGGCTTTTAGCGTGTTGCCGGTGCCGGAATAATTGGTATACAAGCGCTTATCGTCCTCCAGCAGATAATATACATCGTTAGCAAAGCCGCGATAACAGAAGGTTGGGCCGCGATGATCGCCTTCCGCCGTGTGATTGAAGACCACATCCAGGATTACTTCTATACCTGCCCGGTGCAGGGCTTTCACCATATTCCGGAATTCTGCGATGACTCCTAGCGGGCTGCGATCGGAGCTATAGCCGCTATGCGGAGCGAAAAATGAAATAGGCGAATAGCCCCAATAATTGCTTAAGCCCGCTGGCGCTTCTTGCACATCGAATTGAAACACCGGCAACAGTTCCACCGCAGTGACGCCTAGCTCTTGCAGATAGGGGATTTTTTCAATCAAACCGGCATAAGTGCCTCTTTTCTTCGCGCTGACACCGGAACTCGGATGGCAAGTAAAGCCGCGTACGTGCATTTCATAGATAACGGTGTCGCGGAACGGCGTTCTTAACGGCGAATCGCCTTCCCAATCATAGCCGCGATAATCCACCAGCACGCTTTTCATGGCTGAACCCGTATTACTACCCGCTGCACAGGCGGCGCTACGGCTATAATTGCCTACGGCAATGCCGCGAGCATAGGGATCGATCAGCAGTTTTTCCGGGGCAAAACGCAAGCCGCGTTCCGGATGATCCGGCCCATACACTCGGTAAGCATAATGTTGGCCGGCCCGGACATTTGGCACGAAGGTATGCCAGTAATGAAAAGTACAGTTGTTTATCGGTTCTAAGGCGACAATCTGCGTTGGCTGCTCGGTCTCAGCTGTATCGAACAGCAACAATTCAACAGCATCGGCATGGTTGGCGTACACGCTAAAATTCGCGCCGCCCGGACGTAAAATAGCGCCTAAGGGATATGGCCTACCAAACGGGTTTTTGTTGATCATCCCAGAAAATTCTCCTAAATTAAATGCCTAGCGCTGAGTGGTGGCAATCCCGGCTCGGTGCTGTGATAAATAGCTGAGGTCCTAGCCCGAGTTTAGTGTGGTTCTTTGGCAATTTTACACCCGAAGCCGGAAATTCGCCGAATTGCTTTTTCCGGAAGCTAATAAAATAATCACTTACGCAAAACTCTGGTGGTCTTATATGGCAGGCTGGCAATTCTTGATAGATCGCGGCAGTACTTTTACAGAATAGTTGCAGATGGCAACTTGCTGTTAAAATGGCGGTGCTAGCGGAGCGGGAATGGCGTGCTGCGGAGGCTGGTGTTGAGCCTAAAAACGGCAGTTAAACCAGCGCAATTGCCGTATCTCTGTGGTTAAACAACTGTTAGGTTGATGTTTTGCTCCGTTGCAAACAAGCATAGGCTTGCAAGCCTTCTTTCAATTCAGGATTATTCAAAATGTCCCGCATATTGGATGTATTGTTCGGTAATCTTTTGTTAACTTCCTGGCTGATAGCAGCCCAGATTTGCTCGGCATCGTAACCGCCGTACTCTTTAACTTTTGCGACTATCAGATCAAAAAATTCATAAAGTAAATAAATTTCCGCTTCATTTTTTAAGTAGCGGATGTAGTAGTTTATGTTATCAACAAAGGCGTTGTTAAAATTACCTTTCTTTTTCGGATGACTGTTTTTCGTTAAATTAAGATTGGACATTTTACTGTCTTTTAAGGCATCATTTTCCAGTGCGATACTTTGCGAAATTGTTAATTCAGTATACAGAGATGCGAGCTTTGTGTTTAAAGTCGTTAATTTTCTTGCATAGAGGTTGGCTTCCCCTAGTTCTAAATTTATGTTATTAGCTAGTTTGTTAAAAGCTGAAACTTGATCCTTAATCTGGTTTAACAGACTTTCGGATAGTTTTTTATCATGCATTCGTGGTCTTCCCATAATTCTAATATATGTAATAGGTTTATAAAACAATATACCTCAATTAATGTAATTGAGTTGCATTTTTATAAAAAGTTCCATTTCGCGTTGCTTTGCCTTGAAATTCTTTGAATTTAGGGTGATTCCATTCCTCTGTGGCTTATATGGCTTGTTTAAGATAGTGGGAAAACCGGCTTGCAATCAATTTATTGCTTGCCTTACACCGGCTGCATTTTGCATGCGGATGCCTGCTTGTTGGCCGTTGCGCTGAAATTGCCCGTTGTCTAAAATCGTGCGTAGCCCTTGAGCTTAATCTTCGGCTGTTACACGTTTTGAGGGTAAGGGCTTGACTGCCAATTTTAGGCTTTGCAATTGCTTAGCCCAGAATAATTGCTCTGCCATGAACGGAATCACCACTGAAGGGCAACCCGAGCGGGTTGCGGCATGCGTGGTGCCGGCAACGCCAAGATGCACTACGGCGGCGCAGTGCTTTTCATGTTTTCATCGCTCAGTACAGAAGAGAGTAGGGCGCAAATAGCGGGACAAACTGCTCTTGCAGGTTATTTTGCATTGGAGCACAAAACTAGAGAGCGTGTAAAGCTGACCAATTTTTATACAATTTAAATTTTCTTTAATGTGGGCTGGTAGTTACGTAGTTTTACATAAGTTTGTCACAATTTTATCCACAGGTATTGTGGATAAATGTCTATATATTTATAGCAAAGGCCGCATACTTGCAGTACGCTGTTGTTCCTGTGGCGTGTTTGTTAGGGCGCTAATCTCATGCAGCTCAAAATCCAATATGGCGATGCGTGGGCTGGCGTAAGGCTCACAAAACCATAACATGAGCAGCAGTAGTGTTATCTTGATGGCATTTGTTTTCATGTGCTTCCTCGTAAATAACGCTGTGTAGGCTAATCTATACTATAAGCAATTTCTGCCGGATGTGCTGATTACCGAGCTGAAATTGCTAGCATACTGAATATTAGCCCGAAAACGGTGGGTAATTGTCATTATTTGTTGAAGCGTAAGCTGGGTGTTGGTGTTGAGAGAGAGCTAACGCGTTTGGCGCTTAGGCTTAATGTGCTGGATTTCCAGGAGTTAACGAACATGCCGCAGGCTTAGGTTTATTTTATGCTATTTCAGGTATTAGGTTTGGATAATATTCTTTTGATTTCAAGCCTGGAAGGACTTACGCGCTTTAAGGCCCAGTTGCATATTTATTACACTTTGGTTACAATTGCAAAAATCGGATCGGGTGCTTAGCTCAGCTGGGAGAGCATCGCCCTTACAAGGCGAGGGTCGGGGGTTCGAACCCCTCAGCACCCACCAGATCCGCAAATACTCGCACTACGACAAATCCGGGTTATTGTTGTGCTTTATAAGCTGCAGTTTTAAGCGCTGGTGCAGTTTGGTTTGCTTTAACTTTACTAGAAACATCACTTACAGCTATAAAGCTTTGTGCATTTACATTTAACTTATTAGCGCCAACTGCTTTGCTGCTGAGTAAGGCTTGAATTTTTGTATCCAATTGTTCAGGCGTTACACTACTTTCATAAGACTTAACGCTGACACCATCTCTGCCGATTAAGTATTTGGAAAAATTCCATTGCGGTGATTGGCCGGTGGCTTTAATCAGTTTTTGAAAAAAGCCATTGGCTTCCGGACCCTTAATGATACTTTTTTCCAGCATCGGGAAGGTCACCCCATAGTTTATATAACAGACCTTGGCAATTTTCTCCGACTTCTCAAATTCCTGATTAAAATCATTGGAAGGAAAGCCGACTATTACTAAGCCCTGGTCTTTATACTTTTGATACAACGACTCCAAGCCTTTAAACTGCGGCGTATAAGCGCAACTACTGGCGGTATTCACAGCCAGAATCACTTTGCCCTGAAAGTCCTTACAAAAATCCAGCTGTTCGCTCGACCTTAGCTTGGTCATTTTGAAATTTAACAAATCAGAGCAGGGTTGCTCTGCCCACGCTGTTGCAGTTGCACCTAGCCACATGCTCAGCAGCATAAATAAGGTTTTCATTGAGACGCCTGTTGATTGTTTGTTGAGATAAGTTTACCAGGATGTGATGAAAGTCAATGATTTTTTGTCTGCGCCGGCAAAACGGCTACTGCTAAGCATATTGTATGGCGTATACATTTTTGTGCGTACACTAAATTTAAACTATTGGCTTCGAACGCTGGGCAAAAAGAGCCTGGCTCTGTCGCCTGATGAGTCATGGCATGGGTTTAAAGGCAGAGTCAGCCCTTATTTCACCAACTTCGTAAACCCGGCAATAAAAGATACTTGCGAGGGTTGCTGGGTAATCGCTGAAGCAAAGGATTTATGCTGTAGTAAATAAGCATCAAACATGGCGCTGGCATTATTCGATTTTAGATTGCCTATTGGATCATAGCCTTTTGAGTAGTAGAAGGCATGGTGGATTTGTTCGGATAAGCTCATAGGAGCTGGGGTTTGCAGTTCAGGTTTCATGGCGGTAACCTCCTTCTAAATAATTGAAACATACACTTCTTTAGAATTAAAATCTGTGAGCAGTTGTGCGTTTCAACAACTTTAAAGCTTGGCCGTAGCCGGAAGTCCAAAATTATTTAGAGTCCCGGCTGTTTAAAATCAACCAAATTTCTCGGAAAATATGCGCTGCTCCGAAATGCCGGCAGCCAGCGCGGTGTCCATGACGCTGCTGACCATTAACGGCGGGCCGCATAAATACACATCATACTCGCCGGGGTTTTCAGTTAAATACGCCAGCAAAGCCTCGGCGGGCGTGCCGCTATACCCGGTCCAGCCGGGAGCTGACCGCCATACGCACAGCGTGACGTTGAGGCTGGGCAATTTGCTTTGCAAGGCTGTTAATTCCTCGGGATAAATCAACTCGCTTTCCTGATTAACGCCGAACAGCAAGTGCAAAGGCCTGTCTTCACCCCATTCGGCCATACGCCGCAACATAGAGAGAAACGGCGCTAAGCCTACCCCGCCGGCGACCAGAATGGCCGGATTAAAACTATTGGGCTGCAGGCAAAAACCGCCGCTTGGACCGAAGACATTCAGTACTTGGCCGATTTGCGCCTGCTGGCTCAAAAAACCGGAAAACTGTCCACCGGGTTGGATGCGGATCAAAAATTCCAGCTCGCCGCGCCAATTGGCGGTATTCGCCAGCGAATAGGCGCGGCGCACTTCGCCTCCGGGGATTTCCAATTCCATGCATTGCCCCGGTTCAAACTCTACCGCTTTATCCATCGCGTCCAGCCAGCTCAGTTTTAACCGCATGGTACGCTCGGCGACGAGTTCTAGGCCGGTAATTACCGCTTGCCGTGCGGATTGTTTGCCAAACTGAATCTGTGCATAGTCATAGGGGGCGCTAACCTGTAAATCACTGTCGGGAAAGGTTCTACACAGTAAAACATGGCCTTGCGCGGCCTCTGCCGCGCTAAGCATAGTCGGGCTATGCGAACCTAATGTGTACTCGCCTTGGTCGCTATGCCCCAGGCAAGCGCCGCAACCGCCGTCTTTACACAGCGCCGGCAACAGGATGTCGGCTTGTGCGGCGGCGCTGATGACATCGCTGCCGGCGGGGCAGTTAAAGCTGACTGCTTGGCCGTCACGGGTGGTCAGAGTGATTTGATAGTCAGGCATAATTGCTCCAATTTGCTTAATTTTTGATTTCGATGGACAAAGGGCTGGTTAGATGCGCTTAATGACTTTTAATTTGTCCAAAAGCTTTTTTGCATCGTAACCCGCCGTTTGTAGGCTAAAGCCAATCTATATCCTGGCGGGTTAAGGTTTGGCTTTTTGGTAAAACTGTTGCCCGCATGTAACCCGCTCTACGGTGTTAATTGATGATTTCCGCTTAGGCAGCTTGTTTCATCGCGTCCCGAATATCCTCAGCCGCCGTGCCGGTGGCTTTTAAATCAAACGCTTCGCCGAGTTTTGCCAGCAAAGCCGGGGTTAAAAACGCCGGCAGGGTAGGGCCGAGACGGATGCCGCGTATGCCTAAGGATAACAAAGTCAGCAACACCGCTACCGCTTTTTGTTCAAACCAGGAATTCATCATCCGCCACGCTCATGACTGTATCACGGCCAAAGCCGATGGTGAGCAGTTTTTCCGGGCCGTCTTCGCTAAAACCCGGCAGGGCGCGCGCGGCTTCGATCAACTGAGAAAAATCGCCGTTCTGAGCCGGTATTAGCGGCATCCCGCATGCCCATGACTTTATAATTCAAATCGCCGATGCGCAAACACCAGGCCAATAAGGCATCGGCGTCGGTCGGTTGTTTGCTCCTGGGTTATGGATGTGGTGTGTCAGTGGTTGCCAGGATAAGGGTTTAGCCGGTACAGTGTCCTTGACTTATATCAAGTGGGATTTTATGCATAGCGAAACCATCGCAGAGTTACGGCAGCACTACTTGTTCGCCAATTTGGATGAACAGCAATTCGAACGCTTATTGCCAGGGGTGCAGGCCTGGAGTTTGACGGAGGATGAGCATTTGTTTCATTTTGGCGATACGGCGCGATTTTTTTATCTGTTGCGCAACGGTCAAATTCAGCTGTACCGCTTGTCTCCGGGTGGCGAAGAGAAAGTCATAGAAATTATCCTGCCTGGTCAAAGTTTTGCCGAGGCTGTGATGTTTTTTAATTTTAATGTCTATCCCGTAAGCGCCAAAGCAGTATTGGCTAGTGAGCTATGGCGGGTGGATATGCAGTTGTTACTTGGTCTATTGCAGGAATCCAATCAGTTATGCCTACGTCTGCTGGGCGGCATGAGCCGGCGCTTGCATGGTGCAATTCAGGATATCGATCAGTTAACCCTGCAAAACGCCAGCATGCGGGTGATTCAGCTATTGCTGCAATCGGCGCCGAAGCGATCGTCCGGGTGTTACAGCGTAGCCTGGGAAACGCCCAAACAAGTTCTGGCATCGCGTTTGTCGGTGCGCCCGGAGCTAATCTTATGCATATACCCATAGTTTTCTAAGTCGGCGCACGTAACGTTTATAGGCGCGTTGCTGGCAATTATGGGTACGTGATTTCAGCTGATTCGTATTTTCGCAATCTCCTCGCACATCCTTAATGCAATGCTTACAACTTTGGGTCTCGATGCAGCGTTTAAGCGTGAGTTGTAATTGCCAAGCTTGCTCAACCAGGGATTTGTCGAATAGCGTCATTTCCATGCTCCTTTGAATTCAATTAATTTCGAATGACATTTCTTAGCATTTTAAACTGACATGCCGTGAAATTACATCAGAACTTAGATTAATTTTTATCAGAATATGTCTTCAGTTTATGTAGGAAAAATGGTGGCATTAGGCGCGTTCTGAAGGGCAGGTTATTAGCTAAGGTTAAAGAATTTTTGTAGGAAAAAATGTAGGTATTATTTTGAATAACTCCTACATACTAGGTCTAATTTCTTTTAAATACTGAAGGCTTTTTCTGACAAATAAAACAACAAATTCTGATTTTTTTTGTAATTAAGTAAGCTTAGAATCATAGATGATCTATCCACTACATTAAAACAGAAAAAACACGTGAATTTTTTATAGAAGAGACACATGACAAAATACAGTACAAATGAGCCGGCTAAATGTAGTAGGTACTTCGATAAATTGGCCACCAACTTAAAGCGGGACAACTGCGAGGATTAACCGTTCACACTGAGCCTGTCGAAGGGTGGACGGTTAAGCCGTTCATGGTTCGATAAGCTCACCACGAACGGCTTAACCTTAAGCTGTCCCGGCTTAAGTTGGTAGCCGATAAATTGGCTGAAATTTTTAAGTTAATTAAATTTTTCTACACAAAAACCTCTTAAGTTTTTCAAAATCTATGACTATTGAAAAAAATACCGCTACTGTGTACCTAATTGATGACGAATTAGCAATTCGTGATTCGATGACCTTATTAATTGAATCGGTAGGATTAAAAATAAAAACTTATGCTTCTGCTACAGCGTTTTTGAACAACCTTAACAAAATACAGCTAGGGTGTTTGATACTTGAACTTAAAATACCCGGCATCGGTGGTCTTGAGCTACAAGAAGAATTATCCAAAAGAAATATACATATTCCCATAATCTTCATCTCCAGTGATGCCAATATTATTGAAATAACCAGGGCGTTTAGAGCAGGCGCATTCGATTTTGTTGAAAAGCCTTTTGAGCATACTGTATTACTCCAACGAATCTATCAGGCCATCGAGAAAGATTGCGAGTTTAGAAATCTACATATTGAAAGTGAAAAAGTTAAATCCGGCTTTGATAGTTTAACGCCGCGAGAAAAACAAGTATTAAAACTTATTATTGACAATAATTCCAGCAAGCAAGTAGCGAAATTATTGGCGGTAAGTCCGCGTACCATTGATGCGCATAGATCGCACATCATAGAAAAAATGCATGAAAACAATATCCTGGCTTTGGTTTCTAAAGTATCTCGTTATCCATGCATCTATCAAAGCTAGCTGGTTATTTATGTATTTTCGTCAACCAACTTAAAGCGGGAAAACTGTGAGGCTTAATCGTTCGCCCTTCGACAGGCTCACGATTGCAAGGACAGATATTTGCTCCTGCAATATCTGCATTCACCACATCTAAGTGGATTATGCAGGAGGTAGAGCAATGCATGGAGCAATTGCCTAGGGCGAACGGTTAAGCCGCTCATGGTTCGACAAGCTCACCACGAACGGCTTAACCTTATGATCACCACGAACGGCTTAACCTTATGATCAGCACGAACGGCTTAAGCTTAAGCTCTTCACGATCGGGTTAACTTTAACCCATCTTTAACAAGCCGCCCCTCAAATTTAGCCAATTTAGCCTCATCTGTTTACTTAAGTCATTGATTTCATATATAAGTCAACTCATTTTTGGGGTTATTTCAGTTTGTAGTGCCATAATAGTTTGATACCCATATTGCGGATTTTTTAAAACTGCGCTAACTTTGCGCCATGTATATCCGCCGCACTCATACCAACAACTCCTCCACGGGCGAACGTTATTTCACCTTTCGCTTGGTGGCTAACCAGCGCGTCGATGGAAAACCGCGCCAGACGACTTTATTGAATCTGGGCAGACATTTTTCCGTCGACCAAGAGCATTGGCCTTCGCTTTGTGTCAGAGTCGAGCAATTGCTGAGCCATCAATCGACGCTATTGCCGCTTCAATTGCCGTCAGCCGTGGAAATAGCCGCGCAGTCCATCTTTACACAACTCTTGGCGCAACAGGCGACCGTCACCGAAGCGCCGCCACAAAAGGACGATTTGCCATCAGCGCCTGCTAAATCTGCCGCACCTTCAGAGTTCACCCTGCCTGTACCTGTTGATCTTCAAGTTGTTGATATCACTTCTCTTGAAGTAAGCCAATCCAGAACCGTAGGCGTCGAGCAGGTGGGCCTTTGGGCGATGCAACAACTGAATTTTATCGAATTGCTGACAGGCTTGGGGATTAATGGTGCACAAATAGCCGCTATAGTCGGCTCCATTATTGGGCGTATGGCCGGTGTATGCTCGGAGCTGGCGACACACAACTGGCTAATCAGGCAAAGCGCACTGGGCGAGTTAATCGACGCGAACTACGAAACGTTGCCCTTGATGACGATGTACCGGGCGGCAGACGCCTTGTGGAAACACAGTGCCCAGATCGAGCAGACCTTATTCTCTCGGCTGACTGATTTATTTGGCTTTTCGACCACGATCACCCTGTATGATTTGACCAATACCTATTTTGAAGGCGAAGTGCCGAACAATACCAAAGCCAAGCATGGGCGTTCAAAAGAGAAACGTACGGATTGTCCACTGGTGACTTTGGGCTTGGTTTTAGATGGGAGCGGCTTTGTGCGCCGCTCGCAAACTTTTGCCGGCAATGTCAGCGAACCGGGTACCTTGGAAACGATGCTCAATCACCTCAATGCGCCGTCAGAGGCCTTGGTGGTGATGGATGCCGGTATTGCCACGGAGGACAATATTCAATGGTTACGCGATAAAGGCTATGGTTATCTGGTCGTCAGTCGTGAGCGCTCACGTCAGTTCGATGACACCACCGCTGTCTCTCTTAAAACGGCGTCAAATGAAACGGTACGCTGCCAAAAAGTACTCGCCAAGGATGAGAAGGAAATTCGGCTCTATTGCCATTCCGAGGGGCGTGAACAAAAAGAACAGGCTATAACCGAGCGCTTTTCAAGTCGTTTTGAAGCCGAACTTAATGCCTTGAACGCCGGATTACAACGACCACGAACCGAAAAAAATCCAAATAAACTCCATGAACGCATAGGTCGCCTGAAAGAAAAACATCACGGTATCGGTCAGCATTATCAAATTGAATTGCAAACCGATGAAAGCGGCGAAAAAGCCATCAGTCTAACCTGGCAAAAACAAGTGGTGGCGGGCTCTTCTGCAAATCTTCCCGGCGTGTATTGCTTACGGAGTAATCAAACAGCCTGGACGGAAGAAAAATTATGGCGTACTTATATCACGCTCACTGACTTGGAAGCCGTTTTTCGCTGCTTCAAAAGCGATCTGGGTCTCCGGCCTATCTTCCATCATAAAGAAGAACGCGTTGATAGCCATCTGTTCATCACCGTATTGGCCTATCAGTTTGTGCAACTCATTCGCCGGCGTCTAAAAGAATCTGACGTCAATTTCAGCAGCAGTTGGAGGACTCTACGGGAAATATTGAGTACTCAAAACCGCGTCACGGTCAGTTTCCGTCGAGCCGATGGTAAAGCTTTACATGTGCGTAAAGCCACCAAAGCGGAACCCGAGCAGATGGATATTTATAAGGCACTAAAAGTTAATCCGGCACCCGGAGGTATTAGCAAAACTATCGTCTGAAATACTGAAACTAGGCTCTATTTTTCGAAATGTAGTGCCACTCCGATTTTTTTTGAATCGCAACATATTGTTTTTAAATGCTTATTAATTTGACTTGTTAAAGATGGG
>CAVPMI010000030.1:0-11268 GCA_963705975.1 uncultured Pseudomonadota bacterium | reverse complement strand
GCTTGGATATTTTGAATTAGTTATTGTTTTAACTTAAACTATTTGGTGTCAGCTTATCTATAAATGCCTCTAAAGCTAACGACTACGAATCATGATCGGGATATCGCCGGTTTAAAATACATTTATCCGGTAATTTCACGCCGAGCTGGCGGTTTGTCGATAGGCGTCAATTTTAATCCCAATAACGCTTGCAACTGGCGCTGTATTTATTGCCAGGTGCCTGATTTATCGGCTGGCAATCCCCCGGATATGGATTTCGATTTGTTGGCGGAAGAATTACGTTTTTTCCTAAATCAGGTGTTGCACGGCGATTTTTTCCATAAATACGTTTTAGAACCTAAGCTGCAAACTATCAAAGATATAGCCATTTCCGGCAATGGTGAACCTACTAGCCTGAAAAAATTTGCGCAAGCTGTTAAGTTGATCGGCGATATAGCCGACGAATTCAACTTATTCCCCAGCAGCAAATTCGTATTGATCAGCAATGGCAGTTTGTTGCACCAGGCTGAAGTACAGGCAGGCTTAGCGGAATTAGCTTATTTCCAGGGTGAGTTATGGTTCAAACTTGATTCCGCTACGGAACAGGGTCGCAGGTTCATAAACAACACCGGTCAAAGCCAGCAAAAACTGCTGGAAAATTTAAAAATTGCCAGTGGATTATGCAGAACCAAACTGCAAACCTGCATGCTGCATTTTCAGGATAAAGTTTGGTGTGGCGACGAAAAACAAGCCTATTTGCAGTTTTTAAGGGTGTTAAAACAACAAAGCATTCCAATACGGGAAATCATGCTGTATAGCTTGGCGCGACTGTCGCTACAACCGGAGGCTGAGAGTTTGCAAAAAGCCGATCCCGACGAGATGCAGGCTTTTGCCGCTGACATTACAGCCTTAGGCTATGCTGTCAGCGTGAATTTTTAAGCCATCACATCCAATAATGAACCCAGCATTTTATTCTGCGCCTTTAGCAGTTTTACGCCAGCCGAATTTTCTTGCTCGGCCTCTTTTAGGCTCAAGATAGGTTTAAACACATCGCCAGCGGGAATGTCATTTAAGCCGCCCACTTCGTTACTTTGTACTGATAAATTGGCGATAGTCTGAGCAGCAGTGTTGGCCTTCTGTTGCGCGTTAGTCATGATGCTGGTCGCGCTCCCAGTCAGTGAACTTACTTGCATAGCACACCTCCTTTAATTTGCAGCCATCATACTGCTAATAATAGCGGCAGACTAAACCAAGGCTTTAATTTTGAAACAAATTTTGCAGTTTGCATCACAGAATGTTTATTTTGTAAGCGTCCGACCCGACCACTTAACGCTAGTGCCGTACACATAAAAAAGGCCCTTTAAATAAAGAGCCTTCTCGACCGGAGTTTTAGCGCTTATTTGGCTAGTACATTCGCGGCAGTCAGGCCTTTTGGGCCGGACTCAATATCGAATTGAACGGTTTGACCAGGAGACAATGTTTTAAAACCTTCTCCCTTGATCACCGAGTGGTGAACAAAAACGTCCTCTTGACCTTCGGTGGGCTCAATAAAGCCAAAACCTTTGGTGTTGTTAAACCACTTTACAGTACCGGTTGCCATCTAAAAAACTCCTACTAATTAAAACTTAATGATTACGCAAAACCGCAAATGATTACCCAAGACAGCTCTTAGGCCTTCAACTCGCATAGATTAAGCGTAGCTAATTGTACTGTGATTTTTTGTGTAAGGCTATCGCCATGTTTGTGAGCCCGCAGCCCAAATCTTAAGTTTTAAAGGATCAATTAAACCCGACCATGTCTGTGGAATTATTTGCCTAAACGACGCTTGAAAACCTATTGCACATACCCAATCTCCTGGACAAGTAATTATTGATTGAGGTAAGCATTATGCGAATGGACAAACTAACCAGCAAATTTCAGTTGGCTCTGAGCGATGCGCAAAGCTTGGCTTTGGGCAAAGACCATCAATTTATCGAACCCCTGCATGTCATGCTGGCGCTGATAGATCAAGAAGGCGGTAGCATCAAGCCTTTGCTGATCCAAACCGGCGTACAAGTCCAGTCCTTGCGTAATGAACTGGCGCAGGAAATCGACCGATTAGCGACTGTTTCCGGAGCTGGTGGTGATGTGCAAATATCCGGCGAGTTATCGCGAATTTTAAACTTGACCGACAAACTGGCGCAAAAACGTCAGGACGCTTTTATTTCCAGCGAACTGTTTTTGTTGGCGGCGTTGGACAGTAAAAGTTCTTTACAAAATATTCTAAAACGTGCCGGCGTTACGCAACCAGCCGTTGAAAAAGCCATTGAAAATATGCGCGGTGGTCAGAGCGTGAACGATGCCAACTGCCGAAGATCAACGTCAAGCCCTGGAAAAATACACCATTGATCTAACCGAACGAGCTGAACAAGGCAAACTCGATCCGGTTATTGGCCGCGATGACGAAATTCGCCGCACCATTCAAGTATTGCAACGCCGCACTAAAAATAATCCGGTATTGATTGGCGAGCCTGGCGTCGGTAAAACCGCGATTGTCGAAGGCTTGGCGCAACGGATTGTTAATGGCGAAGTACCGGAAGGTATCAAAGGCAAAAAACTGCTAGCCTTGGATATGGGGGCATTGATTGCCGGCGCAAAATTTCGTGGCGAATTTGAAGAGCGTCTAAAAGCGTGTATTGAATGATTTCGCCAAACAAGAAGGCCAAATGATTTTGTTTATTGATGAAATGCATACCATGGTCGGCGCTGGTAAAGCTGAAGGCGCAATGGATGCAGGCAATATGTTAAAACCGGCCTTGGCGCGCGGTGAATTGCATTGTGTTGGCGCCACCACGCTAGATGAATATCGCCAATATATTGAAAAAGACGCGGCACTAGAGCGCCGCTTTCAAAAAGTATTAGTCGATGAACCTACGGTCGAAGACACTATTGCTATTTTGCGTGGCTTAAAAGAACGCTATGAAATCCATCATGGCGTGGAAATTACCGATCCTGCGATTGTCGCCGCCGCCACTTTATCGCATCGTTATATTACCGATCGCAACTGCCGGATAAAGCCATCGATTTGATTGATGAAGCCGCCAGTCGCATTCGCATGGAAATTGATTCCAAACCGGAAGCGATGGATAAGCTTGATCGCCGTTTGATTCAATTAAAAATTGAACGCGAAGCCTAAAAAAAGAAAATGATGAAGCCTCGAAAAAACGCTTGGAAAACTTGGAAGAAGAAATTAAAAAATCTGGAAAAAGAATATGCCGATTTGGAAGAAATTTGGAAAGCCGAAAAAGCCGCCTTGCAAGGCTACAGCAATATTAAAGAAGAACTGGAACAAGCCCAGATGGAATTGGAAGCCGCACGACGTGCCAGGGATTTAACCCGTATGTCTGAACTGCAATATGGCGAAATCCCTGAACTTGAAAAGCAATTGGCATCTGGCGTCACAAGTAGAAATGCAGGAAACCACCTTGGTGCGCAATAAAGTCACTGAAGAAGAAATTGCCGAAGTCGTCTCAAAATGGACCGGTATCCCTGTTTCAAAATGCTGGAAGGGGAAAAAGAAAAATTATTGCACATGGAAGAAGCCTGCATAAACGCGTTATTGGCCAACAGGAAGCTGTAAAGGCGGTGTGCAATGCCATTCGCCGTTCGCGTGCGGGTTTGTCTGATCCCAATCGACCCATCGGTTCATTTTTATTTTTAGGGCCGACCGGCGTCGGTAAAACTGATTATGTAAAGCTTTGGCAGAATTTTTATTTGACACCGAAGAAGCGATGGTGCGCATCGATATGTCGGAATTTATGGAAAAACATTCTGTCGCGACGTTTAATTGGCGCGCCTCCAGGCTATGTGGGCTATGAAGAAGGCGGGTATTTGACCGAAGCTGTGCGACGTAGACCTTATTCGGTGATTTTATTGGATGAAATTGAAAAAGCGCATCCTGATGTGTTTAATATTTTATTGCAAGTGTTAGATGATGGTCGTTTAACCGATAGCCAAGGTCGCACTGTCGATTTTAGAAATACCGTCATTGTCATGACTTCTAATCTGGGCTCAGATATTATTCAGGAAATGGCCGGCGAACATAATTATCGGAAATGAAAGATGCGGTGATGGAAATTGTCGGTCAACATTTCCGGCCGGAATTTATCAACCGGATCGACGAAGCAGTTGTGTTTCATCCTTTGGCTCAGGACCAAATTCGCGCCATTTCCAAAATCCAAGTCGACTTGCTGCGGCATCGGCTCAAAGACCGGGATATTGGTTTCGAAATCAGCGAAGCCGCGCTGGACCGACTCGGCGAAGCCGGCTTCGATCCGGTTTATGGCGCACGGCCTTTGAAACGGGCTATTCAAAGACAATTGGAAAACCCGCTGGCGAATGAAATTCTATCCGGTCTATTTTTGCCGGGAGATGTGATTAAAGTGGATGTGGCGAACGATGGTTTGACGTTTATAAAATAACTTTTCATTTTCGGCGTAGCCTCGATGCAGCATAGCGGAAGCTAGGGCTATCGAGGCTATAGTCGCTTTTTCCGTTCGCTGAATTGATATGATTCAATCTGACAATTCTGGAAATTGCTTAGGACTTGATCAGACACTTATGAGACAGACAAAGCTTTCCAGTGAAGGTCTGGTTATATCTGAAAAGCGGTCATTCAAAGAGTGCCACTGATCTACAGCCACTAACATGGGATTTACTACCATGCCGGTCTGATTGCAAAATTGGCGCAAAGCGTTGAGTAAACGCGTACTAATCTCAAAATGTTCGACAAAGTTTTCCGGCGTTGCTGTAAGATGTTATTGACCGCAGATGTTGAAGGGCGCTTATGTCTGAACGATGCGGCGGTTTTAGTTAAACAGAAAATAAAAAGCTTGGCAAAGCAGAAATGCTGGGTAAGAAAGTTTAACGTGCAATTCGATAACAATAAAAAGAAGCAAATTAGCTACATAGAGGGGCAAGACCTAAGAGGAGATATGATATGTTTGGAGCAGTGATTTATATATTAACCATGCTGTTCGCAGCCTATGTGATTTACACCGCCTGGGAAAGATAGCAGGCATAAAAAAGGCCTCCGCTTTTAAACAAAGGGGAGGCCATAAAGTGAGCAGATAAAAACTGCTTAACAACAGGGAGGTACAACATAAACCGGGTACATGGATTTTTTTTCTAGCCGTCTCGGCTGGAACTAACACCATGAAGTTGATTACACTATAAATTGTTTTCGATAATTTACAATACCTTGATTGCTTTATAGATTGTTTCTTAATTTGAAACAATAAAAGCAGGTAATTCACTTGCCAAGTTAATTAATTTGTTCTATCGTTTCTTGATTAAATATCGAAACAAAAACCATGCCTAAAATTTCCGAAAACGCTAGCGGCGCAACACTATTAAGGGCGGCTGCTTAACCACATCCCGCACCCCCCAATAACCGGCCAGCGTCACGCCCGCCACGCCTATTCCTGGCAATAAGGCCCATAAATACGGACTTGGCTGATAGTCGATATGCAGCACTTGATGGTATAGCCCGAATAAAATGGCTTCCGTGGTAATCGTCGCCAAAACGCCGGCTATGCCGCCGAGCAAAACGAACTCGATCAATTGCGTGATTCTTAAAAAGCCGATACGGGCGCCCAAAGTACGCAAAAGTGCGCCTTCGTAAACGCGTTGATCAAGCGTGGCGTAGACGGCGGCAAACAGTACGCTAAAGCCGGCCAAAAGCGCAAAGTACAGCAATAGATTCACGGCTTGCGTCAATTGCGTGAGGATGGTTTTAAACTGCTGCAAAATTTGATCGACTTCCAGAATGGTAATTGCCGGATATTTTTTTAATAAGCCGGTTAATTCATGCTTTTGTGCCTTGGCTAGATAAAAACTGGTCAGAAAAGTACGTGGATAGGCATCCAGCGTACCGGGCGTGAAAATCATGTAAAAATTAGGTCGCATGGTGTCCCATTGCACATTGCGCAGATTGGCGACTGTGGCACTGAACTTTTCGCTGCCGACGGTAAAGGTCAACTGGTCGCCGGGTCGGATTTTTAAGCTGTCCGCCACAATTTGTTCCACTGAAACTAGGCCAGGCTGATCGGTTCGCCATTCCTCTCCGACGGTAATTTTGTTGTCTTCCGGTAAGCTTACCGCTGAGGTTAAGCTTAACTCCCGTCGCGTAGCCTCTTGACCTTGGCTGTCTTTGTTGACGCGTTGTTCCACCGGCTCGGCGTTGATTGCTGTCAAACGGCCTCTGACCACCGGATAAAAGCGGCTGCTGTAAATGTGCGCCTGCAGTAAGTCCGCTGCAAACGCCGCTTGCTGCTCAGGAAAAACATTCAAAGCGAAATGATTAGGCGCTTCCGCCGGCAACTGTCTTTGCCAGTTGTCGATCAAGTCGTTACGTACGTTAAAGCTTAGCGCCATCGCCGTTAGCGTAATGCTGAAAGCCAGAATTTGGCTAACGCTGGCGCGGCTATTGCGGAGCAAACCTTGCAAGCCGAAGCGCCAATGCAAGCTCATGTGTTGCAATAGCTTACGCGCCAGCTTTAAGCCGCCAAAAATCAGCAGTCCCAAACCCAACAAGGCGGCCAGACCGACGCCGAGGATCATGGCGGCCATTTTCAAATTCTCGGTATAACGCCAGATTAAGGCTCCAACCAATGTACCCGCTAGGCCGTAAATCAACCAGCCGCTGCTAGGCGTAGGTTCTAAATCGCGGCGCAAGACCCGTAGCGGCGAAACTTTTTGCAGACGCAACAGCGGCGGTAGCGCAAAGCCGAACAGAATCGCCATGCCGTTCAGAAAACCAAAACAAAACGCCAATAAACCCGGATTGGCGAGTTGCTCAGGCAGCAAGGATTTCAATAATACAAAGATACCTTGCTGCGCCAACCAGCCGAGCAGGCAGCCGACCGCACTGGTGATAATGCCCAGCAGCAGAAACTGGCAAGCATACAGCCTAATAACTTCCGCTTGTTTACAGCCTAAACAGCGGAGCAGGGCGGTGGCGTTAAAATGCCGTTCCGTGTAACGTTGGGTGCTCATCGCAATCGCCACGCCGGCGATTAACACCACGATAATGCTGGACAAGCCCAGATATTGTTCAGCGCGGCTCAGCGCCGAACCCAATTCCGGTCTGTCGTCGTGGATGTCCATCAAGCGTTGCGCAGGCGTTAATTGCGGTTTTAGCCAGTCTCTAAAGCCGGTCAAAGCTGCTTCATCGCCGCTGAATTGAAAAGCATAATGCACCCGGCTGCCGGGCTGGATCACCCCGGTGGCTTGCAAGTCGCTCTGATTAATCATTACCCGTGGCGAATAACTGTAAAAATTGCCGCGCTTATCCGGTTCATAGCTCAGCACGCGGCTGATTAATAGTTTTTTCTCGCCTATCGTCAAGCTGTCGCCCAATTTCAGCTTCAGCGCAGGCAAAATGCGTTTCTCTAACCAGGCTTGGCCCGGTTCCGGCCCATTACGCTCAATGGCTTCATTCAGGTCCTCTGCATCTGTGGTTTTTAGGAAGCCGCGCAAGGGATAAGCATTGCTGACTGCTTTTACCGAAGTCAGCAGCATTTCTTCATTTTCCAGCAACACGCTGTTGAATTCGGCGGTCTGGGATTGCGCTAAGCCAAGTTCGGCGGCTTTCTGCAACCAGTCCGCCGAAATCGGCGTCGCACCGGCAATCGCTAAATCGGCAGCCATAAATTCAGCGGCCTGGCTGATCATGGTGCGGTGCAGCCTATCCGCGAATAAGGAAATAGTGGTGGAACTGCTGACGGCAATCAGCAAAGCCAAGGCCAATAAGCTGAGTTCACCCGAGCGACTTTCCCGCCATAATAGTTTTAGGGCTAAATTAAACCGACTCATACCCTTTTCCCGCCTTCCAGGTGGATGGTGTGTTGGCAACGCGCCGCCAGCGAGGCGTCATGCGTGACTAAAATCAGCGTGGTCTGTTGTTCCCGGTTTAGCTCAAACAATAAATCGATGATATGTGCGCCGGTTTTGCTATCCAGATTGCCGGTGGGCTCATCTGCAAACAGAATTGCCGGTCGGGTGACGAAGGCGCGGGCCAAGGCCACCCGCTGTTGTTCGCCTCCGGAAAGTTGTTTAGGGGTATGCGTTAAGCGATGCCCCAAGCCAACCCGCGCCAATAAAGCCCTAGCGGCGGCTTCAGCCTGCCGGTCGCCTTTTAGCTCCAAAGGCAGCATCACATTTTCCAGAGCCGTTAGGCCCGGCAGTAGTTGAAAGGATTGAAACACAAAGCCGACCAGCTCATGCCGAAATGCGGCGCGACCGTCTTCGCTTAATTGAGTAATGTCGCGGCCTTTAACAATTACTGATCCGGAGCTGGGCGTATCCAGGCCGGCCAGCAAGCTGAGCAGCGTCGATTTGCCGGAACCCGATTCGCCGACGATGGCGATGCTCTCAGCGGTATTGATGCTTAAGTCAATGGCGGACAAAATATCGAGCGGTCCTTCGGAGGTGGAAACCGTTTTGCAAAGCGAATTGGCGGCTATAATGGGGAATGTGGAATTTTCAGTCAGAGATTGCGTCATGTATAAAGTTGTCCTTGCCTTGGTTTTGAGTTTAATGCCTTTTATCGCAATGGCTAAATCGATAGTTGTGCTGGGAGACAGTATTAGTGCCGGCTACGGTATAGAAGTTCAGCAAGGTTGGGTCGCTTTACTGCAAAAAATGCTCAGCGAGCAACATAGCGACTATGTTATCAGTAATGAAAGCATTAGCGGCGATACCACCGCAGGCGGCTTGGACAGATTGGGGCCTGCGCTGGAGCGGCATAAACCGGCGCTGCTGTTACTGGAACTGGGCGCTAACGATGGTTTACGGGGCTTGTCGCCGCTAGCAATGAAAAGCAATTTGACCGAAATTGTGCGGCGATCGGAAAAAGCCGGCGCTAAGGTGTTGATCTTGGCGGTGAAAATACCGCCAAATTTAGGCAAGCGCTATATTGAGATGTTTTATGACATCTACCCGCAATTAGCGGCTGAGTTGCATGTGCCGTATGTGCCGTCAATTATGGAAGAGGTAGCGTTGCAGCCGGAAATGATGCAGGCAGATGGATTACATCCCAATGCGCTGGCCCAACCTATCATGGCCGAAAAAATCTGGTCTTATTTATTACCCTTATTGAAGTAAATGCAAACTGTCGAACTGGATTTTGAGTGCTTTGGTGAGCAGCATGCCGGCTGTCCGCTGCTGATTTTACATGGCTTTTTTGCCTCAGCGCGAAACTGGCGCTCTATAGCTAAGCAACTCGCCGCCGAGCGGCGGGTGTATGTGCTGGATATGCGCAACCACGGGAATTCGCCGCATTGCGCGCAAATGGATTACCCGGCTATGGCGGCGGATTTGGCCGAGTTTATGGACGGCAGGCAGATTAAAACTGCGGATTTATTGGGGCATAGCATGGGCGGTAAAATCGCCATGTGGTTTGCCTTGCAGCATCCGCAACGGGTAGGAAAGCAAATTGTGGCGGATATTTCGCCGGTCAGTTATCAACATAATTTCGACCGCACGGCAACGGCCTTAAAAGAGCTGCCCTTGACCGCGCTTAGCAATCGCAAGCAGGCCGAAGAGTGGTTGACGCCGGAAATACCCGATCAAAATTACCGGCAGTTTTTGTTGCAAAACCTCTTGCTCCAGGACGGTAACTACCGTTGGCGGATTAATCTTGATTATTTTCACCGCAATGCCCATTTTATCGTCGAATTTCCAGATACTGCCGGCCTGGCGGCTTATCCGCACCCGGTTTTGTTTCTGGCCGGCGAAAATTCTAAGTATATTCAGCGCGAGGCCATCTTTGCCTTGTTCCCTCAAGCAGTGATTAGCGAGATCCCCGGAACCGGGCATTGGTTGCATGTCGACGCCCCGCAAGTGTTTTGCCGGCAAGCGGCGGAATGGCTAAACGCAGCGCTTTAGCCCTTTCGTACAATAGCTTGAAATAAAAAATTCGATATTCTTGTAACTCAGATTAATAAGTTCGACGAGAGGCTTCGTCATTACATGATGTTACAATCCATACCACAAGAGTTGTCGAAGATGTTAGCTAAATTATTGCTGCGTGATTTGCTAAATGAAAATTTTGCCGGCGAGTTGACAGAATATCTGTCTTTATCATTTATCCAAGCCAACGGGGAAATATGCATTAGTTTTACCACGACAGGTAAAACGCCGATTACTTATACTACGGTGATTCCCGCCGCAGAGAAAGTTGATTTTCAGACCTTGGTATTTGTAGCCCAGAGCGGATACTAAGCCTCTTTGTCCTGTATTTCTATTTCATAGCCGGCAAATTTGCGGATGTTGATTACACCGCTGTCAAATAGTAGATACTGGCCTTTGATGCCCTGCAATACGCCGGCTACGCTGGGGTTGGTGTCTAAATTAAACGATTTTACCTTGCTCGGATACTGCAGCACCGGGTAATGAATATCCAGGCTGGTAGCCTCTGCTAAATAATTTAAGGCCTTCTCGCCAAATTGCTGCCGAATGCCGGCTAACTGGTCTGCACATTTTGCCAACAAATCATCGCGCATAGCCGGCAAATCCAACGTCACTACATTGTTTTTTAACATCTGTTGCCAGCTGGTTTTATCGCTAACATGTTCGGCTAAGGCCACTTCCACCAAGCCGGAGACATAGCGCGACTCGACTTCGAAGATCGGCAAAGCCTGCACTGCGCCTTGATCTATCCAGCGGGTAGGTACTTGATTTTTGCGGGTAATGCCCACCTTGATGCCCGAAGAGTTGGCCAAATAAACCACATGTGGCTGGAAACAAAAACTTAGCCCCCACTCCGGTTCTCGGCAGGTGCCAGCGGCGAAGTGGCAGGTTTCCGGTTTCATAATACACATATCGCACTGCGCCAGATGGATAAAGCAGGAGTAGCAATAGCCTTGATTAAAGCTTTTGGTGGTTTTCTTATGGCAATGCGCGCAGAAAATTTTTCCAGTGTAACAAAATTCCAAATGTTGACCGATGCGTGGATTTAACTCTATTTCGGTTTCGCCGACCGGTAAATGGTATGTCACCGGGTTCCCTAGTTCCGTGGTCATTTTTTCTAAACAGCCCAACACCTTAATCACCAAGCTTAAGTTTTAGCAGGGCTTATGATGACAGCATTTTTTGTTTAGTTAAAGCGGAAGTTAGACTGGCATGTTTTAGTGCTGTTCACGCTGCCAAACAAGTGGGTCGCCGAATTTTTCGGCAAAACTTTCTTAAACTTCAGACGGTGTCGCCTTTATGATCTTCAAAAGCTGTGCGCGATTGGGTTTAGTTAAC
>CAVPMI010000029.1:0-33245 GCA_963705975.1 uncultured Pseudomonadota bacterium | reverse complement strand
AAATCTCCTTCAGACGCATTACCCATCACAGAACTCACTTCGGTTAATATTTGCGTCATGGTTTGGTTCAGTTAAAGTTTGATCCGTCACATCGGTGGCAAATTTAACCACTTTAAACGGCTTGCCATTTAAGTCAAATATCGGATTGTAGGCAGCTTGTAACCATAACTCCTTCCCACCTTTGCCGATACGTTTATATATGCCTTTGTCGAATTCACCCCGATTAAGTTTTTCCCAAAATTGACGATATGCACTACTTTCCACATCACTTACAGGAACAAACAGACTGTGATGCTTTCCTTGAATTTCTGCCAAGGTATACCCAACAGCATTTAAAAATAAATCATTAGCGGTAATAATAGCGCCATCCATAGTAAATTGGATAACAGCCTGAGACTTATCTATGGCGCTGATTTGTCATAAATCAGCAATTATGCTAAGTTTTAACTCTGTAACATCGGTAGCATATTTGACTACTTTAACAGGCTTGCCTGTTAGATCCATAATAGGATTATAGGTAGCTTGCAACCATACTTCTTTTCCTCCTTTGCCAATACGTTTGTATTCTCCTTTATCAAACTCACCGCGATTTAGTGTTTCCCAAAATTGACGATATTCGTTACTTTCAGTGACACCAGGCGCTACAAACAGACTGTGATGCTTTCCTTGAATTTCCGGCAAGCCATAACCCATGGCTTTTAAGAACATATCGTTTGGTATAATGATGGTGCCCATATCCATATTGAATTGAATAACAGCCTGAGACTTATTTATAGCCGTGATTTGCCCACTAAATTCGGCGTTTTCACTTGAAAGATCTAAGATAGACTTTATGATTGGCTTAGTTATCATTTGTGCGACAAAAATAACTAACCCACAAACAATCAAAGTTAAAATAACTTGCCATTGCGTGACATCAGTCAACGCACTATTCATCTCCAATGCTAATGAGTCAGAACTCTTTGATAAATGGGAGTTATTTTTGAGTGTAAAATAAGGCTAATCACAACACCGACACTTACCAAAGGTAAAATCCCAATTGCAGAAACCAAAATATTTAATTTACTTTTACGCGTTGATTTAATAAACATATTTATTAATTTCCTTGAGTGTTCTTAATGAACAGAATCGATTAATCATGCTCATTGATATTTATCTAATTTCAACAGCTTATCTATGTCTAACAGCATGACCATGCGCCCACTGACTTCGACTAAGCCGTTGATAAATTCGGTGCTGACCTTGGCGCCAAAAGTCGGCGAGGCTTGGATTTGTTTCTTGCTGACATTCACCACATCCGAGACCGCATCGACCACGACGCCCATCACCCGCGTTTTGTCGCCTATCTGCGCTTGTAATACCACTACGACGGTAAGTTTAGTATAGACGCTACGGCCTAGATTAAAGCGTTCCCGTAAGTCAATGATCGGCACTATCGCGCCCCGCAGGTTGACTACGCCTTTTTCGTAGGCGGGAACATTCGGTATTCGCGATACCGGCTCCCAACTGCGGATTTCTTGTACACGGAGGATGTCGACGCCATATTCTTCTTGGTCCAGCGTGAAACTGAGAAATTGCAGGCTCGATTGCTCTGGTCCTGGATTTTCCAATGCGGCAATGTCTGACATAGGCTGTTCCGTGTTTACTGATTGGCCAGCCGTACCAGGCCGGGGATGTCGAGTATGAGGGCGACCGAGCCGTCGCCTAAGATGGTCGCGGCTGAGACGCCTTTTATCCGCCGGTAGTTGGCTTCCAGCGATTTGATGACGACTTGTTGTTGGCCCAGCAGGTCATCAACGAATAGGCCGTAGCGCTCGCCCTGCCCTTCCACCACGACCAGCAGGCCGTCCGTGAGCCGGGTGGCTTTCGGCTGCGGGACATTAAATATGTCATGCAGGCGGATGATGGGGAGATAGTGGCCGCGTAATAGGAAGGTTTCGCCTTTGCCTACCACCCGGTTGACCCGGTCTTCTTTGATGTTGAGCGATTCGATGATGGATCCCAGCGGCAGGATGTAGGTTTCGTCGCCGACTGCGATGGATTGGCCGTCCAGGATGGCCAGCGTTAAGGGTAAATGGATGGCGATGGTGGAGCCTTTGCCGAGTTCGGAGATGATTTCTATATTGCCGCCGAGTGCTTGGATGTTGCGCCGCACCACGTCCATGCCGACGCCGCGCCCGGAGATGTCGGTGAGTTTTTCCGCCGTGGAGAAGCCGGGCATGAAGATCAGTTCGTAGCTTTGTTTGTCAGTGAGGATGGCGTCGTTGCTGATCAGGCCTTTTTCGATGGCTTTGGCGCGCAGCATGTCTTTGTCCAGCCCTTTGCCGTCATCTCTGACTTCGATGACGATGTTGCCGCCGCGATGGTAGGCTTCTAATATGACGGTGCCGGTTTCCGGTTTGCCGGCGGCTAGCCGGACATCCGGCATTTCGATGCCGTGGTCCAGGCTGTTTCTGACTAGATGCACCAGGGGGTCGCTGAGCAGTTCGACGACGGTTTTGTCAACTTCGGTGTTTTCTCCGACCAGTTTGAGTTCGATTTTTTTGCCGAGCTTGCTGCTGATGTCGTGCGCGAGCCGTGGGAAGCGGCTGAAGACAAAGCTAATCGGCAGCATGCGGATGTTCATGACGCTTTCTTGCAGTTCCCGGGTGTGTCTTTCCAGTTGCGAGAGGCCGTTTTTGAGTTGGTCGAGCTTGGTAAGCTCGAAGTGCTCGCCGACTAGGCTGAGCATGGATTGGGTGATGACGAGCTCGCCGACCATGTTGATCAGGGCGTCGATTTTGCCGGTGTCGACGCGAATGGAGCTGGAGGCTTTGGCGGCGGGTTTGCCGTCGGCTTTTTTGTTGCTGTCGCTGGCGTCGGCTTCCGGCATGGCTTTGCCGGCCGGAGGGGGTAGCTTGGCGGCAGCTGTGGGTTCAGCTTGCGGCGCTGCATCTGCCACAGCCAATGCCGAGCGCTGGCTGCCGTAAATGGCTTGTAATGCCAGGTCGCAGTCGTCTTCGACCCAGTCGAATATTTCTTCAATGGCTTGCACCGCGACCGGACTGGCGATGCTTAATCGCCAGGATAGGTGGCAGTCTTCGGGGTCGAGATCGGCTAAATCCGGTACGCCTTGCAAGTCGACCGCGACGCTTAAGTCGCCCAGCGTCGCTAGTTCTCTGAACAGCCGCACCGGGTCATTGCCGGTTTTTAGCATGTCTTTGTGCGGGCTGAAGGCGATGACCCAGCCCACTATGGACGCGTCGTTGTCAGACAGTTGCGCAGTCAGAGATGCAGCCCCGCTGGCTGCTGCTACACCGGCTTGGCTGCCGCCGCCGGTCTGCAACTCGTCTTCCAGCGCTTGTTTGTGCTGATTGACACTGTTCCGGTTGATGTCGCTGTCACTGCGGATGGCTTGCATCATGTCCCGCAAACAGTCCACCGAACCCAGCAGCACGTTGATCGCCGCTTGCGTGGCTTGCCGCCGGCCATCGCGCATTTCGTCTAGCAGGGTTTCCATCACATGCGTGAAATCGGAGACTGCGCTGAAACCGAACGTACCGCTGCCGCCTTTGATAGAGTGCGCCGCACGGAAAATCGTGTTGATGTCATCCGCATTGACATCGCCCAAATCGAGATTCAGCAATCCCGACTCCATTGCATCCAGGCCTTCGAAGCTTTCTTCGAAGAAAACCTGGTGGAACTGCTTCATATCAATAGCCATGCTGGGTTTCCCTTAGCCGTGCATCAAGCCTGGGTTTATTCCATGACTTTTTTGATGGTTTTTAATAATTGGTCCGGATTGAAGGGCTTGACGATCCATCCGGTCGCACCTGCGTCTTTTCCTTGCTGTTTCTTGTCCATCCCCGACTCGGTCGTCAGCATCAGCATCGGCGTGAATTTGTAATTCGGAAGCGCTCTTAAGTCTTTTATCAAGGCAATGCCGTCTTTATTCGGCATGTTCACATCCGTCACCACGCAATCGAAACTTTGCGCCTTGGCTTTATTCAACGCATCCAGTCCATCCACCGCTTCGACTACTGTATAACCCGCGCCTTTTAGGGTAAAAGACACCATTTGCCTCATCGAGGCTGAGTCATCGACTGCTAAAATTGTTGCCACTGTTGTCCCCAACGATTCATAAAAAAGTAATTAAACAAGCCATCTTTAACAGAGACCAGGAAAATTCCCGTGCAAAACAAAAACTTTGCTCGCCGGAAAAATTAGCATGACGAGCAATCTTACAAACTATTAGAGTTCAAAGTTTCCGTGTTCACCCCATGGTGCGATTCCGCCAAAGAGTGTCTTGCCTTTAAAGTCGCTTGCAGAAATGAATATAGAGCATTTTTGGATTTTCACTAGGAAGTTAGCGAAAATTTGTGGGGTGGACCAGCAAAATGCACAATCGGCTGCCACAAGCCCCATTGCCTAACCTCAAGATCTCATCATCGAATTTATGATCGACTATAATTCATTCCGGTCTTTCAGAATTACATTTTATAAGCAGCAAATATAATTTTGGCTCTATACGGAAAAGTTAATTCCAGAGGTATAACATTGAGATCTTCTGAACAAAATTCGAAGGGCAATATTTTAGTGGTTGACGATGATAAATTCATATTGCGTATCCTCCGCCGCTATTTGGAACTTGCTGGTTATGCTGTGCAAACGGCTTATGATGGCATGCAGGCCTGGAAAATACTGGAAAATAATTCAAAAGGTTTTGACCTATTGTTAACCGATTTGCTTATGCCGAACATGACAGGCATGGAACTATTGTTAAAGGTAAGAGCCAATAGTGACTATGACAACTTGCCGGTGATTTTCCAAACCTCAACGTCCAGCAGGGAAGAAATTATTGAGGGCATACAGGCCGGCATTTATCACTACCTAACAAAACCCTATGATGAAAAGATCTTACTGGCTGTGGTTGCATCGGCAATTGAGAATAACCGCCGGCAGTTAAATCTCAAAAACACCTTAGTAAGTAATTGTTTTGCCTTTAATTTATTACAGCAAGCCGAGTTTCGTTTGCAAACTCTGGAAGAAGCAAAAAATTTAACCTTGTTACTGGCCCAACTTTCCTGCAAACCGGAAAAGGCCATCACCGGACTATCGGAATTACTGTTAAACGCTATTGAGCATGGCAACCTCGGTATTAGCTACCGAGAAAAAACTGAATTGATCACCTGTGGCCTATGGCAGCAAGAGATTGAGGAACGCTTGCAACACGCCAACTATAAGGATAAATGGGTGCACGTAAAATTATGCAGATTACCAGAGGAAACCACTTTTGTGATTACCGATCAAGGCAATGGTTTCGATCCCAGTAACTATTTGACCTTGGAGCCTGAACGCGCCTTAGACGTTCATGGCCGCGGCATTGCCTTGTCACGCATGCTGAGTTTTGCCTCCCTGCAATACTTGGGCTGCGGCAATCAGGTCATTGCGACTCTGAAAGCCTGATAAATCATCCGGATAACTGAGCCGACACCATGACCCAAAAAAGCACCGCCAAAATTCTCTGTGTGGATGATGAAGAGAATATTTTGCACATGTTCCGACGCACGATAGGTCGCGAATATACTCTTTTCACTGCCGCTTCGGGTGAAGGAGGCTTAAAAATATTGTCTGAAAATACCGATATAGCAGTTATTTTATCGGACTTTAATATGCCGGGGATTAACGGCCTAGAGTTCTTAAAACAAGCGAGGGAGATTTCTGTTGATGCAGTGGAAATTATGCTTACCGGCAATATTGAACTGGACGTGGCTATCAATGCCATTAACGAAACCGATATATTTCGTTACCTGCCCAAACCTTGTCCAATGAATACCTTGCGCAAAGTGATTACCGACGCTCTAAACCAATATTATTTGTTGGCCGAAAAATCACGGCTGACCAAAGAATTAGAACAATCCAACCAGGAGTTGCTGAAGCAGCGCTATTTGTTAGAACATGAACTCGAAATGGCAAGAATAGTCTCCAGCAAAGCCAATGCTTTTACGCCTACGCAACCAGACGGCCTGGATTTCCATATTGCCGCCAAAGATACCGTCGGCGGCGATTTTATACTGACACACAGCAGTGCTGACGGCTTAATATTTTATTTTATGCTGGGGGATTTAACCGGACATGGCTTGCAATCGGCTTTAGCAGTATTGCTAGTGAATGAAGTGTTTGAAGTGCTCTGTTTAACAAAGCCCAGCGTCGAAGAGTTTGCGCAGAATATTAACGAAAAAATGTGCCGAAAGCTGCCTATCGGCTTATTCTGTGCCGCGGCGCTCGTGAAATTGGACTTTGCCGCCCAAGAGATACATATTTGGCAAGGGGGCTTACCTGAAGCTTTTTTGCTTGACGAACAAGGCCGAATCCTTGACACCCTCCACTCCAACAACCTGCCGCTAGGCGTGCTCTTAGAGCAAAGTTTTGCCGGCACCGCCAGTTGCCATGCTTTCAATTCCGCCAGTTCCTTATTTATCTACAGCGACGGCGTTGTTGAACAAGTCGGCCCCGACCAAACCATGTTCGGCGTCGAAAACCTACAAGCAATACTGGAAAACACCCGCCCAAATGAAAGTCGCGTAGATCAAGTCATGCAGGCATTGCTGGCCTATCAGCAACAAGAACCACAATCAGATGACATTTCTATGGCGGAATTAAATTTTCAACGGCTTAGCAACTTTAAAAAATCAATAGACTGTTCAATTTGAATCAATAGCAGTTAATGCTCTTAAATATCATTTAGTAAAGACAATTCTGCCGGATGCGGATGCATATAATAAGAACCGTCAATAAAAGCGTCCGGTTGTTTGCGAAAATGGTGGCGAAGCAAGGTGAGAGGGACAATGAGCGGCAGAGTTCCCAAACGATAACTTTCTATGGTTTCGACTAACTCCTGCTTGTCATCCCCATCCAGCTTATGTTTCAGATAGCCTTGTATATGTTGCAAAACATTGACATGATTACCCCGGCTAGCAACAATTTTCAAACACGTCATCAGACTCGCAAAATAGGCGGCGGCTTGCGTTTCAATAGTCTCAGCGCGTACTTCAGCCACCAGTCGCCCTAAGTCTCTGGCTAAATTTTGTTCATGACTCATGGCTATTAATTTATGCCGGCTGTGAAACTGCATTAAGGCATGTGCCGTAAGTGGTTTACTGCACAAACGCTGCCAGCGCTGCCGAACGAATACCCGCTGAATAAAATTTTCGCGTAAACCCGGATCACCAAGCCGGCCCTCCTCTTCAACAGGCAAGGTAGGAAAGTTTTTTTGCAAATACCCAGCGAAAAGGCCGGCCCCCACCCGTTCCGGCGTTTCTTTCGTATAAACTTTTACCCGCTGCATACCACAGCTAGGGGAATCTTTTTTCAGGATATAGCCGCACAAACCACCCAACCATTCTGCCTGACGCTCGGAGGCGGCTTGCAGGCGTTCGGTAACATCCATCTGCGGATCTTTGACGCCCACGCAACGCAGACCAAACTCGGTTTCTCTTAATTGCACCGCAGGGCGCGGGGTTCCCAGTCCCGCCTCTACTTCCGGGCAAAACGGCCGGAATTCGAAATATTGACCTAATGTGCGCTCAATATAACTATTATACTTGTGTCCGCCGTCATAACGTACTTCTTGACCGAGCAGACAACTGCTAATCCCAACTATTATTTTATCCATATTGCTGTTTATTTACTTTAAAAATCTAACTCTACTTTGTCAGATAATGTTATAAAATATGTTTCGTATACCCTACTTTTACTTAGACTGAAATATAGTATTAATAAGATACATTTTACTTGGTGCTCTTAGGGATAAACATCCGCCTTAATTGCCGATCTTTGAGCCAAACTAAAACTCTAAAAAGCAACAAAAAACCAATCAGCAACAAATAAAACACCGGTTGCGCCAAATTTCCTTTCAATTGCCAAAAGTAATGCAGAATCGCCGCGCAGGCGGCAATATAGATGAATCGATGGAGCTTTTTCCAAGACTTCCCCAAACGTTTTTTAGCCGCTTTCGGCGTGCTTATACCCATTAAAAAAATTAAAACATAGGCTATGATACCAAACCATATATAGGAACTTTGCAGTATATCCATGCCGATAATAGGCCAAACTAAGGCATTATCGACAGTCAGATAGGCTAAAACGTGTAAGCTAGCATAAAAGAAAGTATACATGCCGAACAATTGCCGAAACTCAGTCATACCCCGCCAGTGCGTCATGGTTTGCACGGGAGTAATAGCCAGGGTTATGCATAAAAAACGCAGTGACCAATCACCCAAACGAATATGCAGGGCTTGTATAGGATTGCCGCCAAGATTATCAAAGCCCATATCAAACAATAACCAAACTAATGGCAATAAGCACACTAAAAAGATAATTTGCCATAAACTTAGGCTACGGAAGGACATCAGAAAAAGTGCTCTAAGTCCATGTCACGGTACAAAGCAGCCACTTGCTCGCCATAACCATTAAACAATTCCGTTTTCCGCCGAGAGGAAAAGAAATTGGAACCCAGCAGTTTTTCGCTATTTTGACTCCAACGCGGATGCGGCACAGCCGGATTTACGTTCGCGTAAAATCCATACTCTCTGGGTGCATATTTATTCCAACTGGTGAGCGGCGCTCTTTTTAATAATTCGATTTTAACAATGGCCTTAATACTTTTGAAACCGTATTTCCAGGGCACGACTAATCTTAACGGCGCACCATTTTGTTTTGGCAGGCTATCACCATACATGCCCACAGCTAAAATTGTTAAGGGATGCATGGCTTCATCAATACGTAAAGCTTCGACATAGGGCCAATCCAGCATGAGGTTTTTTTTCTGCGCCGGCATGGACTCAGGCTGATACACCGAGGTAAATTTTACAAAATGCGCGCTGGATAAAGGTCTTACCTGCTTTAACAGGCCGGCAAGCGAAAAACCGACCCAAGGCACAACCATTGACCAACCCTCCACACAACGAAAACGGTAAATATATTCTTGCAAGACTTGCTTACTAAGCAGGTCTTCCAAGTGCAAAGTGACAGGGGCTTCAATTTCTCCACTTATTTCAACTGCCCAAGGATCAATAACCAAGCTTTTTGCTAAAAGACTGGCGTCTTCTTTGTTAAAAGTAAATTCATAATAGTTGGTATATTCTGTAACCAATTGCTTAGGTGTGGTAAGTAAAGTATGACTACCGTCATTATTTTTGGCTAGATATTTAGAGATAAGATCGCCTTTAGCCAATGCCGGCCCCACACCTGAGCCTGCCGCGACCGTGGCCAGCATGGCTTTAATAATAGCGCGCCGTTGTTTAAATAGTTGCGGGTCGGTTATTTCGCTAGCCGGAATGGTTTTATTAGACTTAATAATCAAAATGCTCTTCCTGAATTTTTGCGAAATAAAAGCTACATCTGGTTTACTTTTTACCTTTTGGAATCCAGCTTAGTAACTCGCGAAATTTTTTCTCCGTAATAAATGCCAAGGAAAACAGCTGGATAATATTATCGGCCTCAATTAATTCCAGGCCTATCTGCTCTGGAACAACTTCTTTTCGCGTCCCAAAAATTCTATCCCAAATTGACAATACAATACCGTAATTGCTGTCGTGTTCACTGCGCAATGTTGAATGATGGGGTCTATGCAGTGAAGGGGTAATAATCACTTGCGAGAGCAACTGCTCTTTGGGAAAAGAAATATTGGCATGATGAAAGAAAATAAAAAACAGCTCTATAATTTCAATCGACAGCACCAAATAGGCATTGACGCCTATCACTATTACAAACACGCATTTATAAAGAATTTCCAATAATAAATCGAACACATGGAAGCGAAAACCCGTGGAAACATTAAAGCATTTATCGCTATGATGGATTTTATGAAAGCGCCACAAATACTCATATTTATGGCTGGCAAAATGCCAACCATAAATGGCTAAATCAAAAAAGGCAAAAGCTAACAACCATTTGACAGGGCCATTTTCCAATCCAGCCAATAAACCATAGTGAGAAAATTGTTGAGCAACTAAAAATAATGATGACGCCCTTAATACCGTCAATATTAAATTATTCAGCAAAAAAGCACTGGTATTTGTAACCAAAGATTCTTTATAGGTTTTTGTTGGGAAAGTCCGGTAAGGCTTAAGCTTTTCAATGACTAATAAAAGTATAAAAGCTAAAATCGCTAGGCCGAATAATCTTTCGTTAAAAAGTATAGCACTGGCATTGCTTGCTAAGTCAATCTGGTTCATTAAATCTCCCGTGGCAGTTTACCACTAAGACATGAATCTTAAATCCAACTCTGTGTCTTTATTATTATTTTTTAAACAGTAGGGGTTAAGCATTATAAATAATGCCTATCACCCTATCAATCAGGCCTTACAAAACAACTCGCAATAAGCCTATTTATTTGGCATTTAAAAGCTGGGTTAATGATTGTATTTCCGAGTTAGCATCCACCTGAGCTGTAATATCATATTGTACACCAAGATAATATAGCACCCGCTGTTTGTGATCGAACAAGGGCACGATCTTCAGATGATTATGAAATAAGGTGCCGTCTTTCTTATAGTTACGTAAAGTCACTTCTATTGGCTCATGCTTACTGAGTGCCTCAGCAATTTTATAGCGCGCTTCCTGATCTCTATCATCCCCTTGTAAAAAACGACAATTAAAGCCAATAATATCCTCCTGACTATAGCCAGTTAAGCGCTCAAAAGCCTTATTTGCATAGACTATTGGCGCATCTTCCAAATCCGGATCGGCCAAGGTCACGCCATTAACACATTCATCCAAAATTGCTGAGAGAACTTGCGGAATAATACCGCTATCTTTTTTTAAAACCAGTGGCATACATTTGCTCCAATATCACTAAACCTCAGAAACTCAATTGCATTCAAGAGTTATTAAATTTTTTATGTTTTCAACCGTATTTTCGGCGCCATCCTCTATAGCGACACGTATTAATTTTTCAAAAGGACGCATAAAAAAGTCAATCTCCAATAAATCAAACTTAAAAGTTAAACGGGTTGAGTCTCCCGGTTCGCCACACTCAAGCAAGTATGTATGCTTATAAGGCGCAGTAAGACCTTGAAAAATTAAATTACAGCAAGGTTTATAATCAGTTATTTCAAAAATTGATTCCACAACTTCACCATTTTCTTCTCTGACTTGTTTGGCTTTTGCACCTACAAATACCTCATGACCATCCAAGGGCTCAAGTTTCACAACATCGGCAGCCCATTTAGGATAATTATTAAAAAATTTTTCAGCCACAAAACTGAAAACCTCTTCCGCAGATTTATTGATTTCAACACTTGCCTCTCCGGTAATCGGCTTTGTCGTATCAAATGGTAATTTAATTTGCATGGTACTCTGCTCTCCCCCGAGATTGAATTTTTAATCTACCACGATATGTGACCCAAGCAAGGTGCCTCACTAGAAATATGTGAGCTGCTACCAATAAACGCAACAACCTTTACCCTCTTATTTATTAGAAACGCCAAGCTTTGTTCATAGACAGTGTGGTTAGCAAATAATTCAACAGAAGCGCCCCCCTAAGCAACTGATAAAACACTATTTTTTAATGAGTAAACGCATAATTCATGCAGATCCCGGACATTTTTGCTGTATATATGCCCTGCGGGTATCGAAAATGCACTGTAATTTTTTGCCTATCAGCATTCCATGCAATAATTCGCCTATCCAACCCCACGGCATGGTATAAAACACAAGATCCTCAAGCACAATGCCTTGATTTTCTGGACTGATACGAACTTCATGACTCCAAAAATTAAACGGTCCAACCCGTTGTTGATACACAAACCGCTTAGGTTCATCGCAATAACACACTTCCGACAACCAAGACATTGGCACACCGCAAACCGCTTTCATGCGATAACGGATTAACAAACCGGCATAGATGTGTTCAGGCACAGGGGATGTTATATCCACATGAAAAAAGTCAGGAGTTATTTGATTCAGGAAATACGGCGAAGAAAAGAAATCCCAAGCTTGTTGCTCACTCATAGCTAGACTTTGGCGACGATAGAGTTGATAGATTTTCATGCTATATTTATTCTGCAATTATGTTTGGCTAGATTTCAGACAATTTACCGCAATTAATTTTGCTTGTGGCATCCTGCCTTAAATTAAGTTTCTTTTAACTGTAACCCTTATTAAATCAACAATCCATTTAAAAATGAACCACTTACTGCTGATTGCTCATGGTAGCCGCCGAGAAAGCTCTAATGATGAAATTCGGGCTTTAGCTTGCCGCTTGCAGGAAGCCTCCGGGCCATTCAGCAGCGTCTCCTGTGCGTTTCTGGAAATTGCTGAGCCCTCCATTACTGACGGCTTACGCGGATTAATCAGTAACGGTGTAAACAAAATTTTGGTGCTACCTTACTTTCTGTCTGCCGGACGACATGTCAGCGATGATATACCCAATGAAGTTCAGCAGATCAGAGAGGCACACCCGGAAATCGACATTAAAATCGCTCATTATTTTGGCTTTAATAAACAGATAGACCAATTGCTGATGGCACAGGCAATTGCCGAAATAAACTGTAGTCAATGACCATGACTTGGTTAAAAGCAAGGGGCAAAAAACAAAAACCACCGCTAGCTTGGCGCTTAAAATGGTTCCTGGTGTTAATCTTTATGATGATCATCGACTTAGGCCCGATTCCATTCAGTGCTACTTTGCTGATGTTTGTGTTTATTTTTAGGCCAATATGGTTCAGAACAGTCATCGACAAACTTTACACGGGCAAGTAGTGAGCTCAACGCTTGACACGCTGTTCGTATACGGCACATTAATGCGGACAACCGACGGCGCTATCCATCCATTGCTAGTAGGTCGCGCTGAGTTTTTGGGGGCGGGGAGCATAGCCGGCAAGCTTTATCGGGTGCTGGAATATCCCGGCGCCATTATGACTGAAGACGAACATTCGCGGGTTTTTGGGGAAGTTTACCGCTTGCTGGATGCAGAGAGTCTACTGGCTAAGCTTGATGAATACGAAGAATGCACACCTAATTTCCCTGCCCCGCACGAATATCTACGTACCCAATTGCCTGTCTCAATGACCGCCGGGCAAATTCTAATCGCCTGGGTTTATCTGTATAATCTTGCCACTACCCAGCTTCAGTTAATCAGCAGCAGCGATTATCGTAACGACCTGAGCAAGCCCTTATGATCAGCATCATCCAACGCGTTTCTCAAGCTAAAGTGACTGTGGACGCCATCGACATCGGCATTATTGACCAAGGCATCATGGCATTGCTAGCAGTTGAGAAGCACGACACAGCCAAACAAGCAGATCGGCTACTGGAACGCATCCTTAACTATCGGATATTTGCAGATGCCGACGGTAAAATGAATCTAAGTTTGCGCGATATTCAAGGCGGCTTATTAATCGTGCCGCAATTTACGCTGGCTGCCGATACCGAAAAAGGCAACCGCCCCAGCTTCGCTTCAGCGGCCGCACCGGAACAAGGCCTGGAATTATTCGGCTATGTTCAGCTACAAGCGCTAAAAATTTATCCGGGAACGCAATTCGGTCAATTCGGGGCCGACATGCAGGTAGCTCTGATTAATGACGGCCCAGTGACGTTTACTTTGCGCTGTTAGGACAAAACAACCACCTTTGCATCAACCTCTGCCTCCAGCCGCACCTCATCTTCATCATCCGGCGTTTCCACTTTAGAGGCCGGCGGTGCAATTTGTTTGCCCTCCATCAGCTCGTCAATCTGATATTTATCGATAGTTTCCCAATCCAACAAAGCATGCGCCATGTTATGCATGATCTCCAGATGCTCTTTGAGTATGTGTTCCGCGCGTTGATAATTGGCATCCACCACATGCCGGATCTCTTCATCAATAATCTGCGACATTTGTTCCGACATCGGCTTAGCGCGCGGCCCCCCATAACCGCCTTCGCTGTCGCCATAGTCCATCGGCCCTAAACGCTCCGACAAGCCCCACTTGGTGACCATATTCCGGGCCAATTGCGTTGCGCGCTGAATATCGCTGGAAGCGCCGGTAGTGACTTTGTTTTTGCCGTAAATCAAGGCCTCGGCGATCCTGCCGCCAAACAAACTGGAAATTTGACTTTCCAATTTATCCTTGCTGGCGCTGTATTGGTCGCGTTCCGGCAGGAACATAGTCACCCCTAACGCGCCGCCGCGCGGCATGATGCTGACTTTATACACCGGATCGTGTTCCGGCACTAGGCGGCCAACAATAGCGTGTCCGGCTTCGTGATAAGCAGTCATCAACAAGTCTTCCTTGGTCATGATCATGGAGCGTTTTTCCGCGCCCATAATCATTTTATCCCGAGCTTTGTCCAGGTCGTTCATGGTCACTACCCGCTGATTATTCCGGGCGGCAAATAATGCGCCTTCGTTAATCAGATTCGCCAATTCCGCACCGGAGAAACCCGGCGTTCCGCGCGCCAAATCGACCAGATTGACATCCTCGGCCAGCGGCACTTTAGCGCCGTGCACAGTCAGGATTTGCTCACGGCCTTTGATGTCCGGCAAACTGACTTGCACCTGTCTGTCGAAGCGGCCGGGTCTTAACAAGGCTTTATCCAGTACGTCGGCACGATTGGTGGCGGCGATAACGATAATACCTTCATTACCGCTAAAGCCATCCATTTCCACCAGTAGCTGATTGAGGGTTTGTTCGCGTTCATCGTTGCCGCCGCCCATCCCGCTGGCGCCGCGCTGCCGGCCGACCGCGTCAATCTCATCAATAAAAATAATGCAAGGCGCACGCTTTTTCGCCTGTTCAAACATATCCCGCACCCGGGAAGCGCCGACACCGACAAACATTTCCACAAAATCCGAGCCGGAGATGGAGAAGAACGGCACCCCGGCTTCGCCGGCGATGGCGCGGGCTAACAAGGTTTTACCTGTGCCAGGCGGGCCGACCATCAACACGCCACGCGGGATTTTGCCGCCCAAAACTTCGTATTTGCTGGGATCTTTTAAAAAATCGACCATTTCTACGACATCATCTTTTGCTTCCTCGACGCCGGCCACATCTTTGAAACGCACTTTTACCTGATCTTCGGCCATCAGCTTAGCGCGGCTTTTGCCGAAGTTACTCGCGCCGTTGCCACCCATCATTTGCTGTCTACGCATGAAATAAACCAGCACGGCAATCAACAATAAGGTCGGCGCCCAGGAGATTAAAATCTGCGTTAAGGTAGATATTTGCTGTGGTTTTTCAACTTTAATTTTCACGCCATATTCCAAAAGTTCATCTATCATCTTGGAATCATTTGGGTTATAGGTTGAAAAACGGCTGCCGTTTTGCCGATGGCCTTCCACGAAATCGCCATCGATAACTACTTCGGATACGGCTTTACTGCGCACATCCTCGATAAAATCGGAATAAGAAATCTCGAAATGCGGGTCATAAGCCGGTAAATTACGATTAAGTAAGGAATAGACACCAAGGCCTATCGTAATGGCTACCATTAAGGCAATGAGGATTCTTTTCATGGCATTACCCTCTAATTAATTTTAGGCTTAGCTTAGTTTTAGTGTTCATGGTTTGCTCCTACTGGGACGCAGCTCATGCACGGGTGGCTTACCAGTGCTGTTTTTATCATCGGCATTCGCTTCAGCAGCGCGGAGTGCTTCAGCCTGCGCTTTTAAACCGGTACCCGCTTGCGCAGGCGATGCGGCTAGCGGCATATAGAATTGCGGCGCGTTACGCTCGGATTCCAGCATAATTTTATTGGCGCCGCTATACAGTTTTTCTTTGGCTTCCAAGTACAGACGCTTACGGGTAATGGCTGGATTTTTTTCGTATTCGACCAGCAATTGCTCAAAACGTTCGGTTTCGCCTTTGGCTTTGGCGACTTTTTCGGTGCTATAGCCTTCGGCTTCCTGCATCAGTCGTGCCGCCGCACCCCTGGCTTTGGGAATGACTTCGTTACTGTAGGCTTCGGCCTCATTGATTAAGCGCTGTTTATCCTCGCGAGCGCGAATGGCGTCTTCAAACGAGCCCTGTACTTCTTCCGGCGGCTGGGCGTCTTGCAGATTGACGCTGGCGACAGTAATGCCGGCCTTATATTCATCCATTGCCGCTTGAATTTCGCGTTTGATTTCGGCTACAATTTCGCTCCGGCCCTCAGTGAGCACAAAATCCATATTGCTGCGGCCTATCACGCCGCGTTCGACGCTTTCAGTGAGTTGTTTTAGCGTTGCTTCGCCGTCTTTAACGTTGAATAAATAGTCTTTAGCGTTATTGATTTGGTATTGCACCGCCAGCCGGACATTGATAATATTTTCATCACTGGTCAGCATCAAGGATTCCTGCGGAATATTAGCCGTTTTGGCAAAGCGGCTGGCATCGCGATAGCCAACTTCGATAAAACGTTGCTGCTCGACATTCACGACTTTGACGTTTTCGATCGGTAGCGGCAAATGCCAGTTCAAGCCTGGTTGGGTAGTTTCTTGGTAAGCCCCAAAGCGGGTAACCACGCCGCGGCTACCTTGGTCGACAATATAAGAGCCACTGCCTAGCCAGACTAAAGCCAGTACACCACCGAGAATTGCACTAACTTTTTTAAATGCAAACAACGCCTGATGTGCAGTATAAAAGTCTGCGCAACGTTGCGTGAGCCGCTGCCACTGCTTATCGACCTCAGCCTTCCAATTGGGCGGCGGCGTGGGTTTGCTGGTGTTGTTTTCCGATGACATAGGTTTTCCTCGTAAAGATATTGATAAGCCATCCTGGGCGCTATTATTATTGGATATTTGTATATAAATGATACATGCATGTTAGCAGTTCACAGAATACCCTCAGCAAGCCAGGCTTTCCGGGGATTTCTCGCCAGCGAAACCTTACTTTGCAAAGGATTCTTGACAATATCCGTCAGGAGTTACAGACTGCAAGTATACGACAATAATAATATAAGGAATGCGCCATGAAACTAAACAATTTTTTCTATTGCGGATGTATTCTTACTCTCCTCAGCACCCCTGTGTTAAGCGCTTATAAATTTGCTCCCGGCGAGGACGTGTTAACCGATTGCCACGAGATTTATACTAAAGGCAAAATTAAGGCCCAGGTAGATGATGGCTACACGGTAGAATTTCCCAAAAACAGCGGTCCTATCAAATGCCCGCCATTTCGCTGGCATGCGGAATTCGTCTCCGGCTTCCAGTCTGTGCCGGAATATCGCCTGAAGTTTTTTGGCGGTATAAAGAACGATATTGTGTTCCGGAAAGGCGAAACCGTAGTACTGCAATTTGAAGGCGATAAGCGCATAGTTAAAAGTAAAATCCCTGTCAATATCGAAGCCGAAATCACCGACATCAGCAGTAACGGCGCGATCGCCGTAAAACTATTAAGCAAGGACCCAGACGCGGCAGCCACTTTTTGGCAATGGGTAGGCAGCAACTATATCGACTTACGCCATAAAGCGCTGGATGCGGAGCGGGATAAGCGATCGCATTGAGGAAACAATACGCTGCGTAGCTTATCGACCTAACAAGCTAGAGGCAGCTTATTCAATTCATCCCGGTGATGTCGCCAGTTCTTTGGGTACTTTCTTTTCGACCACATGGATGTGGGAGGTAGAGCAATGCAGGAGCAATTGCCGAGGCGGAGCAAAAGAAAGTACCTCGCCTGTCGGTGCGAGAACCGACTGCTAAATAAGTTCGCGAAAGCGACTCATTAAATGAAATACATTACTTCCGCGTGGGCACAAAAAGCGTACCCACCCTACCCAACTGGACATAAATGCATTTTCCCCTACCCGACTTACACTACAGAGCTCTCTCCAATTTAAGCAATATTTCCAATTTCTTTAAATATGTTGACATAAGTACCTATGCAAAATTAATCCGGTATTTTTGACCTAGTGACTCAAATATGTCTTTAAGTGCTGTTTTCATGACGTCAAAACACTTATGCGCATCCCAAGGCAACCAGAAATACTTAATTTGCTTCCATAGAATCTCAATAGGATTTAGTTCTGGCGAATAGGGCGGTAAAAACCATACCCAAACTTTTTGAGCTAACCAGTCCCACTGAGCATTTTTAACCGCCTTTTTATGAATTGGCGCATTATCCATAACGATAATGGTCAATTTTTTAGGCTCTTTAGCTTTAATAAACCCGTTAATCGTACAAATAACAGATTCATGAGTAACCGATTCTTCAAACATTTCAAAATAACTTTGGTGATCACGATTGATTAAACCAATTACATTAAGCCTTCCTTTTACATTTGCCGGTAATTCAATCACTTTCCCTTGAGTCTGCCATGCATAGGGTACACAGGATTTTGAGCTTAGGCCGCTCTCATCCAGATAGTAAACATCTAATTCATCCTGTTTTTCGCGATTATGAAATGCCATTAATATGCGCCGACCCTCATGAAAACGCTCAGCTTTTAAGACTCCGACGACAACGCTTCCATATCAAACCTTCTTTTTTCAGCCATCTAATCAAAGTACCTTTTGTCAAAGAGCGCTCTGTGCATTTTTTATACTTATCAATGACTTCTCTTAGTTGATGCGGGGACTCTTCAATCAGTTGTTTGAGCAAGATTCTATCTTCAGCGCTAACTTTTGACGGACGACCTGGATGTGGATGATCACGTAACCCTAACAATCCTTGATTTTCCCATGCTTGTAACCAAATTGAAACGGTATCTCTATCAACATCAAATATATCCGCCAGTTGCTCTAAACGATAACGTTTACCACTCAAATAGACCGCATGCGCTCTTTGTCGGAATCGCGCCCACGGTGCATAACGTGAGGCATCTAATAGTGTTATTTTTTCGGCTTCAGTTAAAGACTTTATGAATTTCATTGGAAACCTACCATTTTAGTCTTCAAAACATAAGCTTATTTTGCCAGATTTTTTATGCAACAGTACTTATCTTTGGCACTGTTCGTTGGAACACAACCATCGTTGTAAAGATAAACTCTGTCAGCAGTTATTTCATCATCCTTAAACGAAAGTTTCTTTAAAGTTCCTGGCCCTATGCCTTTAATTTTCATTGACACAGGATATTCTTCATAATTTATAAAGTCGCTCGTATTAAATCCAACTGGTTTGTAATTACGATTCAATAGTACCCAGGTACCATCTTTTTGTTTTTCTAAACAATACGGGAAATACACTGCTCTTACATTTTCAATTGCCATGTTTGAATCCTAATAAAAACATAAAACATCACCCACAACTAGAAGTAATGCCCTGAATGTGTAAAGTTAGCGTTACTATTTATTGTTAAATATTTATAAACAATGACTTATGCTTATATATAGTACGACAAATATCATGATATGTAAACTTTATTTTTTTTATAAAGCTGTAAACTTATGAAAAATAAAAAAATTACATATTAATTTTCAATGAGTTAAAAAGCTAACAATTACAGAGTGTCAAACGACAGAAAACAACAAATTTTGACAGGATAAAAACAGCAAGTTAACTACTGAAATCAATACATTTCTCGAAAAAATTATTTCTGAAAGTAAAAAGTTACAACTAGCATATTAAATCACGAAAATAGGAACCCTAACCAATTAATTTAAAATAATTACTATTTATTTTCCAAGGTAATTGTTTTAATTGAAACTATATTTACTGACCTACAAACATATAACTTGATATAGATTGAATTTATTTCAATTTCCTTAATAAATAAAATCAACGTAAATCTGCATAATATTCAATATAATAAGCCTGATTGATATTGTTCTAAGAAAAGTGATTTTTTTAAAATTTTAATTTAAATATAACATTCAGCACCATACCCCTTACTTAATTTTGAATTCCAATATTTTAAGTTAGAATTTTTTACAGCCATGTCTTCTGAAGATTTAGCCTTAAATAGACATTATCAGGTTTCACTATTAAAATCATTAATATTTGAATTTTAAGTAGTTATAATTCGCGTAACCAATAAATTTTTTAACACCTATAAATTGTACACCTAAAGTTTAAACGTTTAAACGTTATAAAAAAATGTACTTTGGAGCAGCTCGAAAAACCGCTTTTTTAAAAAGTGCAGCCATGTAAAAACAATAAGTTGCATAGGCAAAAAATACAAAAAAATCGGATTTTCGAACTACCCAAAAGATAATGTAACAGCTAGAATAAAATTAAATGCTCACCCCAAAATTTATATATTAACCGCCACCCCCATTTAAATAAAAACCGCTTAACTAAATACATTAAATACCCACGACCACCCCCGAATCCTCATCAATCCGCTTCGCATACCCCACAATCAAATCGACCATCCCCCTCAACCTCTCATCGCCGCCCTCATATTCAATAACTAACCGACCATCTAATTTAAATACATCAAACCACACTTCAGCCATCCGATTTTTTTCAGTATGCCAATCAGCTGATTTTTTAAGAATCACAACAAGCCGCGACCACGCCAACCCAATTCCAAGCTCGGCAACCTCAGAAACATCAACGTCACGATTATCCGTAGCTAACTTTTTTGTGGCATGCAGCTGACATAACGTCGCCCAAAAGCCATAGACGTCGCTGTTTAGCCGGCCCGGCACGCCACAAGTTTCACAAATGTACTTGGATAAACTATTGGCCATCATCTCTACGCCACGCGAATATTTAGTGGAGTCGCTATGGTAAAAAGATAAACTTCCGAGTTTTTGTTTTACTTGTACCGCGAACGTTTCTGGATTATTTTTGACCAAAAGTTCGGACACAACATCAATAATTGTGTACCACCCGTCACCGCACTCAAACCCCCGGCGCATCAAACTATTTTCAACATTTTCATTTCTGCATCTAAAGAGACCAGGATACTTACGGCATAAAAGTGCATCTAATTCGTCTTTCATATTTTTTAATTTAGTTATGAATATTCAATGATAATGTAATGCATGAGTATCCACTCAGCTTTGGATTCCGCCATTTTCATGCCCATTCAATCATAATTCCTCATGGATTGCTAGAAACAACTAGTGTTTAAAATCCACGACTTAGTTTAACGGCTGTACTAACTATAAGTGTTGCACCCTTCTAAAAACTCATGGATAATCTCATACGGTCACTAACCGTCGCCTAACCCAAGTGCATCCACAAGGTTGAAAAGACGAGCCTTAAGCTGGTTTAACCATGTTTTGCTGATCCCAGTTGGCACTGTCAAACGAAAAAATAGAAATGAGTATCTTCCAATGATCTTTTATGACTCAGCTCCTGTTCACCAAGAACCAGATGAAATTATTTTGTTCTGGACAATTAAAGAATTAGTTTATTTAGATAATTCCATAAACAGGCATCTGGCTGGTTATATAAATCGGAAGGGAACTTTTAGGGTTACAACTAAAATTAAATATTTTGATCAACTAACAATGACTATTCATACAGAAAGTGGACGTATTTATAATCTATTAGGAAATCCCGGATTTACTCAGACTCTGGAATTATATTGGGCAATATGGAAGAAAAAGGAAAACTTTATATCGGAAAAAGACGTGACAAACGAATATTTTCAATTGCATTAATTGATTTTAATAATCAAAAATTATTTATATAACCCTATTTTCCAGCTCACATTAATTAATTTCTCCCCCGGCATCCAAATAATATATAGTGCCTGAAAGAAAATTGGTTAACGCCATATAATTCAATGTGTTATAATTATTTCAGTAGGAAGAAGATGTTTACATGCACAATTAGTCGACATCGCTAACCTGTTGATTTGTTGTTTATCTAGAGCTATTGTTACTTACAAATAGCTTGAAAGCAACCAATGAGCAAATGAGATCTAAAAATCTTCGCCAATTGAAAAATCATGCGCACAATCATCCAACCTCAAATGAAGCTCGGCGAAACGGATATCGCAGCCATCTATCTCGATCCAAAATCCCGGGATGATATTCCTCAGTTACTACGCGGACTTCAGTACATTTATACTGAGGTCGCTTTACGCGAAAGGGTTTTCGCCATTCTCGAAGAAGTGTTGCCTGAGCGGGTAGGCGCTGAGGGTAAAGCGAGTACAAAGACCGGTCGCCCTGGTATGGAACAATGGAAAATACTGGTGCTTGGGGTGCTGCGGTTAGGACTGAATGCCGATTATGATCGTATTCAGGAATTAGCCAACCAACACAATACAATCAGGCAGATGTTGGGTCATAGTGATTGGATGGACGAGAATCGTTATGAATTGCAAACGATCAAGGACAATATCAGCTTGTTCACACCCGAAATTTTGGATCGGATCAATCAGGAAGTGGTACGCGCCGGGCATCAAACGTTAAAAAAAAACATCGAAGAAAGCCTAAGAGCCCGTTGTGACTCATTTGTGGTCGAGACGGATGTGCATTTCCCGACCGACGTTAACCTTTTGTGGGACGCCATCCGCAAAGCCATCCAAACCAGCGCTCAACTTTGCGATGCTCATGACTTAACCGAATGGCGTCAGAGCGCCTATCTCCTGCGTACGTTCAAGAAAAACTATCGCCAGATTCAGAGGCTCAAACATTCCACCTCCAAAGATGAAGACAAGCGCGAGGCCAAAAAAGAAGAAATCAAGGAAGCCCATCGAGTTTATATCGACCAAGCCGAACTCTTTGTGCAACGTGTTCATGCTACCCGTCAACGGCTGAACAAAGATTACGGTGTTCCATCAATACTACTAGCTGAGCTTGACGGCTACCTGAAACATGCCGAACGGCAAATCGATCAAATACGTCGCCGGGTACTTCAAGGCGAAAACATCCCTCACGAAGAGAAAGTATTTTCCATTTTTCAGCCCCATACCGAGTGGATAAGCAAAGGCAAAGCCGGTGTGCCGGTTGAGTTAGGGCTGCGGGTTTGTGTCGTCGAAGATCAATACCGCTTTATCCTACATCATCAAGTCATGGAAAAAACAACGGACGATCAAATAGCCGTTTCCATTGTCAAACAAGCTCAAACGCGATTTCCATCCTTAAAAGCCGTCAGCATGGATAAGGGTTTCCACAGTCCGAGCAATCAGACCCAACTCAAAGAAATGCTGGAACTTATCGTGCTGCCGAAAAAAGGCCGGTTGTCAGAAGCGGATAAAGTGCGCGAATCAGACTCAGAATTTGTCGGCCTGCGCCGTCAACACTCAGCGGTAGAATCGGCCATCAATGCTTTGGAAGCGCATGGTTTGGATCAATGCCCCGATCATGGTATTGATGGCTTCAAGCGTTATGTGAGCCTTGCCGTAGTGGCCCGAAATATCCAGCGTTTAGGCGCGGTACTGCGTGAGCAAGAAAAGCTACAAGAAGAGCGGCGACGAGGACCATACAAAAAAGCCGCATAAAAATAACGCAGATTGACAACGATTTTAAACGTTGTCAGGATAGGTGCACCCTGAGAACGCTATAAATGAGAGCGATTCTCAATCGGCATCGTTCAGCAAACAAAATACTTCATCTGGGTACGAAAAATCGCGGCGTACGGGAACAAATTGGCTACGGCGCTATGAAAAAACCGAGTTTTCTTTCAGGCACTATATATGCAAGACGATCTCGAAAATAAATTAATAAGCGATTATCCATCCCTCTATTCGAGCCAACCTTTTACAGACTATGGCTTTGCCTGCGGTCCCGGCTGGTTCACCATTATCGATACTATTTCTGAATTGCTAAGCCATGACAAAACAATCAAAGTTTCGCAAGTTAAGGAAAAACTGGGTGGTTTGCGATACCATTTTGACGGCGGCGATGACTACGCCTCTGGTGTATCGATGATAGCCGAGATGATTTCGATGGGCACTTGTGAAACTTGTGGGTCGCCTGGCGCGCGATATAAAGATAGATGGATTACGACAAAATGCGATGCTCACAAACCATGCGATGAGGCAAATCAAATCGATATCGATGTTTCGTCCATCGAATACATGGGATTGGGTTTTGGCTGGTCGCTAATAATAAAAATCTTGCTTAACTCGGTGGAGTTTTATACAGCACATGCCGCTATGCCAGTGGCGATCATTACCCCTGTGAAAGATGGTGATCAGTTACATGTTGAATTTTCGGGCGGCAACGAGATGACGTCGGGGATGGTCGATTTTGTAAACCATTATGCCAAGCGTATCGATGAGCATAGCGGACGACCCATTGATCACCCTCAATTTACTATGCTGTAATGGTGCGTATTCCGATGGAACCTTGGCGCCCGTGGTGGCAGTTTATAGACCTCTGAGCGCATTGCCATGGCTATACGCTAATCTCAATCAATATGCCTGCACACACAGTCGCGTCCAGGTTAAGGCAGTGTAATTAAAAGACTTTTTTCATTCCGGTTCGACACACTGGTGATTTATGACAATCACAAAAGCATCAATGCCGCTCTTCAATAACTTATTGAATATAAATGATAAATCAAAATATAACAATGTGCATACTAAAAACTATATTCACGCAAGTCATTGTAACAAAAGCATATTTCGATTGTAACAGCATAAATTAATCCCAGTTGTCATAGATTACCAATGTTCGACACCTTTGAGCCCCAAGCCATACTGATCACCACCCCTCGCTGAACTTCTCCGCCATTGGACAGCATTGCCAATTCTACTTGAATATCTTCAGCTCACCATATACAAAATGTGCTCTGCTATAAGATGCCGAAATCCATGAAGATGCCTGAACATCAATCATTGTCAGCCCGAAATCGGTACCCAAATCTTCGCCATCAAAGGAGTCCTTTGATGCAAAAGCACCGGTATCCACACAAATATGTGATAGGGCTTGCCGGGGCCTGGCTTCATAGGTATGGCCGCAAAACGTTGGCGATAAGCCGAACTGAAACTTAGCATTACTTTGTCCCACAAACCTACTCGACATAAGCGTTCGGCCCCATAGCAGCCGATTTTCTACTGCAGGTGGAATGGCGCCAATTTTTAGCCAATCATCAATATGACTATTTAGCCATACCGGAGATTCTACTGCTTTGTGGTTTGGTCTTAAAAGTTCGGCATGGATCACATGAAAGCGATTTTCGTCATCCCCAACTACCCAAATTAAAGGTAAATCCGCTATTAATGACAGGCATTGATTAAATTCTGCGGACATACAAAATTTATCAGATTCAAAATATTGTTTAACCCATGCGCCGCCCAACTGGTAAATCCCAGTGTCATGCTCATCCTTAAGATGATAAATATGGCCATCGCTTAAATACAACTCGAAAAAATCCAGCAGCGTATCTTCGTGATTACCCTTGACTGCAAAAAACCATGACTCGGCTAATAATTGTACGCATTTTAGGGAATCCGGTCCGCGATCAACCAAATCGCCGACCGAAAAAAGCCGGTCAGTGTTGTAATTAAATTCGACTTCATAAAGAAGCCGCTTCAATAGATCAAAGCAGCCGTGCAGATCACCTACAACAAAATCTTTACCCTTTGAATTGCTTGGTAGTTTTCGGACAGTGGTTTTTTTCATTCGTTTTAATGGATTAATGAATCCTAACCGCATTTTTGCCGATAGTGGCCCCAAAGCCTGCAATGAGTTCGTCAGCAATCAACTCATGCTCACCAGTGAAAATAAAGACCAGCCTACCACGATGATCATCGTTTACACGGTTCGGTAGCAGTGATGGCGGATACAGTCTATTTGTTGCAGCTTGAATTACCACTGGCTCAACATGCTCAGATAGATAGACCACGCCTTTGATTCTAAGCAAATCTTTCGGATGATTTATTAAAATATTTTCTAGAATGGTTTGTAGTTGCGACCAAGGCATCGGCTGATCCAGATGCAGAGAAATATTCCGAAACCCGTGTTCCAACTGCGATCCGCCTACCGGTAATTCGCGAAAATTTTTCGATGTCCCCGCCGTCAGCAACGCATCCATATTGCAATGTTCGCGGCTTGCTATGAACCGTGGGGTTGCAGGGGCAAAAGTCTGTAAACGTGAATCCAGCGCATTGTGCATTTCAGTATTGGCCAGATCGCTGTGAGTTAGAAGTAACACATCAGCCCAAGCGACTTGCGCTCGGACTTCTGGAAAACTGTCCATTTGATCGATTGCCGATGGAAAGGCCACTGTGGTAATTACCTGTTGCAACTTATAATGACTAGACAACCATCGATCACGTAGCAGCGTATCCAAAATTGGTTCAGGACTTGCTACGCCACTGGTTTCGATAATCATCCTGTCAAAAAGCTTGGTTTCCGCCTGATCCCAGGCCATCCATAAGTTTCGTAAAGTTGGAGCCAGCGTACCTTTAATCTGACAGCAGACGCATCCGCCCGCCAGAATAGTCAGCGGGATGTTTTGCTGCTCAATCAATTCCTGATCAACGGGAGTACTGCCGAATTCGTTGATAATCACTGCGGTCTTCACACCGTCAGACAACAACCGATTTAATAGGGTTGTCTTACCGCTACCAAGAAATCCAGTCAGGATAATTACGGGTATTCTAGTATTCATATTGAATTTAGCCGCGCAACTAAATTTGTAATCCGCCGTTGTGACCGCTGATTTTTGACAGCCATTGCCAAAGCCTTTTTTTCGGCAATAACAACAACTAACTGTTTGCCCCGCGTAACACCGGTATACAATAAATTACGCTCCAACAGCATAAAATGCTGCATCGCCATAGGAATCACGACTGCTGGATATTCAGAGCCTTGTGCTTTATGAATGCTGGTCGCATACGCCAAGCCGATTTCATCCAGCTCGTTAAACTCATAATCTACTATTCGATCATCAAAATTGATTTGTAACAGGCTGTCTTCAACATCAATGGCATGGATTACACCAATATCGCCATTAAAGACTTCCTTGTCATAATTATTGACGCGCTGAATAACTTTATCACCAGGCGCATATGTGTTGCCAAATCGAGTAATTTTGGGTTCGCTATATCCGTTTAAGCGGGCCTGTAGTTCTATATTCAGTGACCGCGCACCTAAACCGCCGCGATTCATCGGCGTCAGCACCTGTATATCATTCACGGGGTGTAAATTAAACCGCTGCGGTATCCGTTCAGTCACTACCTGGATCAACTTTGCAAAAATCTCTTCTGGCGTTTCAGCAAAAATACAATAAAAGTCGGTCATTTCTCCTGATTTTTCAATGTCAGGCATTTGACCGTGATTTATCCGATGCGCATTCGTAATGATTTTTGAGGTACTCGCTTGCCGAAATATTTCAGTTAATCGAACTGTAGCGATTTGCCCGGAATCAATAATATCGGACAGTACGGCGCCTGGGCCAACGGACGGCAGCTGATCAACATCCCCGACAATCAGTAATGCTGCATCAGAAGGAACCGCTTTGAGTAGTTGATTCATTAGAACAACATCCATCATGGACGACTCGTCGATGACCAAGCAATCTAAATCCAATGGATTGTCTTCATTGTGCTTAAAATTAAAGACGGACGGATCAAATTCTAATAACCGATGAACGGTTTTAGCTTCCATTCCGGTCGATTCAGATAGGCGTTTTGCCGCCCTGCCGGTTGGCGCGCACAAACCAATACGTATGCGTTTTGCCCTCAGTATTTTTAATATGCTGTTGACCAGCGTGGTTTTGCCGACGCCTGGGCCACCGGTTATGACTGACACTTTGTGCTGTACCATCAACTCGATGGCAGCCCTTTGAGAAACCGATAGCGTTAAACCGGTTTGCTCTTCAACCCAAGGGATAGCTTTTTGCGCATCAATTATTCCCCAGGGTGGATTTCCATGGTTAAGCCTTTGAAGATTTGCCGCACAACCGACTTCCGCCCTATACAGAGGCATTAAGAAAATCGCTTCCTTATTTCCGATAAATTCGGCAATTAAATTGCTTTCTACCAGTTCGACCGTAATAGCTTGCTCAATGACTGTCGCCGGAATTTCTAATAATTCGACCGACTTGTCGCGTAATATTTCTCGAAACGCGGCGCAATGGCCATCTGTTGACCATTCCTGTAGTACATGACGGACACCCGCTTGTGCGCGTATCATCGAATCCGGGGCAATGCCTAATTTTTGAGCCAAGGTGTCGGCCGTTTTGAAACCGATGCCGTGAATATCTAAGGCTAATCGATAAGGGTTTTCCTGTACTTTTTCGATGGCTTGTTCGCCATACGTTTTGTAAATCCTGACTGACCGAGATGTGCCAACACCATGGGATTGCAAAAATACCATGATTTCACGAATAACTTTTTGTTCTGCCCAGGCGCCGGTGACCAGCTGTTGCCGCTTTTTACCAATGCCCGGTAATTCCAGAAGCCTTTCTGGGGTTTGCTCGATAACGTCAAAGACCAGTTCACCAAATGCTTTGACTAATTTTTTGGCGAAATGAGGCCCAATGCCTTTGACCATGCCTGAACCCAGGTATTTTTCAATCCCTTCCAACGTGGTCGGCGGAACAATTTTTAATGATATGGCTTTAAATTGCTGGCCATGTTCGCGGTCATTTACCCAGATTCCCTGACATTCGACATATTCGCCAGCAGTCACGCAGGCGGCTGAGCCAATGATAGTTACAAGATCTCGATGGCCTCGGACATTGATACGAAGAACGCAAAAGCCGGATGACTCGTTGTGAAATGTCACGCGCTCGATGGAGCCCTGTAATCTCTCCAGTGGGTTGTCAGCGGTATGCGGGGTAGATGGGTGATTCATTTAGTCTACATATCTCGACTCAGCTTAGAATACAATTTCTCAAATTGGCCACACCAGCAAGATCTATTGTGGCTCATCATTTACTTGAGCCACAGAGCGTAAAGAAGCAATTTATAACTGCGTGTAGAATTGTTGCACGCCGCTCACATTTTTTCAAGCTATTGATTTATTTAGTATAATAGTTGGTTTCAAATATATATGTTATCACACGTTTTGAGCTGACACCCTAGCGTTCTAAATAAGTTACTAGCTACAATATTGTCCTATGTCGGTTTAGGCATTAGCATACCGTAAGTTATCGGGATACCAGCACTGTTTTAGAGTTGATGGTTGATTTTATCGATTAGGCTATTCGCTAATGGATCAGCGGATAAGGCAGATTGATTGTTAGGCGCTTTATTATTTTTTGATGCCTGTTTTTCAAGCGGCTAGCTGATAAATGGCAACCGAACTGTAATAATGGCATAAGAACAACCCATCCGCAGCCAAACAGAAATGACCAAAGTAACCAATATATCGAACTGGCCGGTAATGCCGACAAACTGTCCAACTTGTCCATTTCGGCTAACCGAAAATGGCCGAGAGCAAGCGCCAGATATAGCTGCGCGGGTCAGAACACGATGTCTAACAACCGTTTCGCAAATTTGTCACCACCCAAGGCTTAAAGGCAAAAAGGAAAATCATCTGTGCCGTGGCGCCAGGGATTTTCAACTTCAAGTTTTCTATAGGCTCGGAATGCTTGACGACTCAACTGACGAGGCATGGGCGAGAAATATAATTGAATCGGTAGACAATTAACCAAATGCTTCAGGCAACTGTAAAATATGGGTTTACTCAATATGTTAGCCTTATAAGCCATCCAACGCCAAAACAACTGCGTATTCTTGACTAATCCAGCCGCCCATGCTGCAATAATCCACAGATCATTCCTGATTCAAAGCAGCCACTGGCTCTTATCATGTTCAGTAAAGCGTGAAATCGCGTTTCCGTGAATATTAATCGCACTCAATCTGACCGGTCGCTATCATGCTGATCGACCTGCAGCAATCGGCCATCAGGAGACGACAGCGACGGGCCGCTTTATGGCAATGAATATGGCGCAATGAAGCTCAGCAATCCGATAAAATAAGGCGAACAAGAACAACTAATTTCCGTCTTTATACAAAATCACAAAAGCGAGAACACTCAAAGCGGACCATCTGTGCTCTCAATGCAGAACCACTGTAACAAACACACCAAAAAATGAGCGAACTAAATGACTTATTGCATAAGTGTCTTTATTGCGACGCATTATGTCGCATCTTTTTATTACCATTGCGCCGGATTTACGATATGACCTACTGGTTGTTGGTAATGGTGGAGATGCACAAGCTGGAGACAGAGAAATTCTGCATACAAATACCTCTGATATGCGCAAACAGGAATTGACGGAAGGGCTGCGCGAATACTGCAAACTGGATACATTAGCAATGGTGCGATTGGCGAGGTTCTTTCAAGACGAGTTTAAATGAAACTCTATCAGGGACAATGAACGGCCAGCCCCGTAAGCCTGGACTCATGTAAGCAGACCAGATCCGAGATAGAACGATTTATCTACTTAATACGAGACATATTGAAAAACATCATGACACCAGAAAACACACTAAAACTCTATGATGTATTTCCGCGCCTGTATAGAGGACGCGTTAAATCCGCGCAGGCGTCATTGATGTCAATTGGCTTTGATTGCGGCGACGGCTGGTTTGATTTGATCTGGACGCTTTCGCAGCAAATTGAAGATGCGGCCAGACGGGTAGGCCTGAAACCGCAAAGCAATGAATGGCCGGAAACAACACAGGTCAAACAGAAAATGGGTATGTTGCGCTTCTATTTGGATAACCCTACAGAGGCAATGACTAAGCTGATAGACAAAGCAGAAGAACGCTCGGCAAAAACCTGTGAGATATGCGGAAATCTTGGTTCGACCAGCAAGAGCTTCCTAGTAAAAACACTGTGCGATAAGCATGAAAAAGAAAAGCTGCTGGAGTCTTTTATTGTACGCAAGATGCCAGTTTGTCGATGAAAAATGGATTATTATGCCCCAAAACGAAAAGAAATCCACTCTGCTGCGTCAGTGGGAAATGATGCGCATGCTGACCGTCAGCCGACTTGACAGCAAGCAAGGTGGTCGTTGGGACAAAGCCAATGATATTGCGATCAAGCTTAACGAAGCTGGCTACTCGGTATCAGTGCGCACCGTACAGCGCGACCTCAAGGAATTAAGTGAAATTTTCCCGATTGAACTGAACGACAAAAATGCACGAGATTACGGATGGCGCTGGATCAAAGGGGCGAACTTCAATATTCCCGGCATGAGCGTTTCAGAAGCACTTGCTATGCGTTTAGTGGAGATGCACCTGAAACAGTTATTGCCTACAGCCATGCTGGAAGGCCTACAAGGGGTGTTCGGTCTGGCGAAAATCAAGCTTGATGAATTAGCAAGGCACAACAATAACCAGACCAAGGTCTGGCTTGATAAAGTCCGAGTCGTGCAGCCTACGCAAACCTTGTTGCCACCGCGAGTAAATGAAGAAATTCAATCTGACATCTACCGAGCCATATTGGAAAATCGTCAGCTTTCGGCAAGCTACAACGCCACCGGAAGCAGGGAGACCAAGGAGTACTTGCTACACTCTTTAGGCATCATCATGCGCGGCTCGGTATCCTATCTGGCAGCCAGCGCGTGGAATTACTCGGATGTACGACTATACGCTTTACATCGTTTCAGCAAGGTAAAGATCTTGGACAGCGCCGCCAAAACACCCAATGGATTCAACATGGACAATGCTATAGCTGATGGCTTGGCAGATTTTGCACATCAGGGCGAACCCATTCAACTGGAAATTCGATGTAAGGAATGGGTTGCCGCCTATCTGGCTGAAACGCCACTATCTGCCGACCAGACATCAAAGGAAGAAGCCGATGGCTGGCTACGATTGACGGCAACAGTCAACGATACATGGCAACTGCGCTGGTGGCTGCTGGGTCAAGGTGCGGGAATTGAAGTATGCGCTCCGGCGACGTTACGGGCTGAGATTAAGTCCGCATTGGTCAGTGCGGCTAGCATTTACAACTAGAGCGATGAAAATCTTGATCAAGAGAAGATTTACACTGTAATTTTTATTTAACATTTTATAAGGACTAAATATGAAAGCATATAAAGGTGACAGCAGTAGTAGCAGTAATCTTATTAGCCTGGATTACAATATTATTGGTAATAAAGTTTACAAAGGTAAAAGCAGTAGCAATAGCAGCAATCTGCTCTGTAATGTTAAGGGTGATAAAGTCTACCAAGGTGATAGCAGTAGCAGTAACCATATATTGTTTAATATAAAAAATGATAATGTTTACCGTGGTGATAATACAATTAGCAGTCATATGCTTTGTAACATCAAAGGTAACAAAGTTTATAAGGGTGACAGTAATAGCAGTAGCCACATGTTATTTAATGCCACTGAACGTTTCAGCACAGAAGAACTGGCGTGCGTATTATTTTCACTATGTCAAATATGATTGATGAAAAAAATACAAAATTAGAAAACTGCTTTAAGTCGCTATTAAATATTTGAAAGGAAGTCATAAATGATCAACACTAATAACCAAATTTCCCACTGTCTCTTAAAATTGAAACAAATTGCATCTTGGCAGGTTGATGGTATCGAAAACGACTCAAGTATTACAGCTAGTGTACCATCCCTTCAACGGGGAGCTGTATGGGAGCCTCAACAAATAGAGATGCTTTGGGATTCGATCATGCGTGGATTTCCTATAGGTTCGATTGTCATTGCAAAAAAAATCGAAGGTCAAAATAACCAACGGTCACCAACCCAGACAGTGGCCGCGCACATAATTAAAGAGACAAGTCATCATATCCTTGACGGACAACAACGCTGTAATGCAATTGCATGGGGTTTTGTAAATCCATGGGAAAATGGTCTGAGTGATGATGTTGTGTTATGGCTTGATCTTAAACCCGGCGACAGAGTTAAAAAAAATACGACGCGTAAATATCTGTTCCGTGTTACGACAAAAGCTCATCCTTGGGGTTTTCATCACGGTGATGAGGCGAGAAATTTGAGTGCAGGCGATATTGAGGATTTTAAGCTCAAATTGAGATTACTTCATCAACCAGAAAACTGGTCTGTAGAGTTCCACGATGGATTGATTTCTGAACAAGACTTTGAGAAAGGCAAACTCAAAAGACCATCACCAAAATTTGCAATGCCATACGATGCAGGTTTTCCTGTTCCTGTCTTCTTGCTATTCAAGTATTTTAGCGATGGTAAGCTGGACTGGGAATTGTTAGCACAAGATAAGTGCTTAAAAACCATAATGGCTTGGTCTGGTATGAATATGGATTTTGACCGCCAATATATTGAGCAGGGGCTATCTATTGCAGACCAGGCATTTATGGTCGCTCAGCAAGTACCTGATCTACTCAATGGAATTGATGATATTGAGCAAATCTTTCAACGCTTGAATCGTCAAGGTACACGGTTAGACAATGAGGAGCTTGCTTACTCTCTAATCAAAGCGTATTGGCCGCAAGTTGAAGATAAGTTGAGTAACCTGCCTGATCATTTAAAGCATACAGCAGAGGCACGACTGGTTGGATTGTA
>CAVPMI010000028.1:0-51161 GCA_963705975.1 uncultured Pseudomonadota bacterium | reverse complement strand
GGCGCGGAAACTGGCGAATTCATCCCTGGTGGTTTGCGCGTCGCCGGAATATCTTAAAATTCATGGCACACCTCAAGACCCAGAGGATTTAGAGGATCATAGCTGCTTGATTAATTGGGCGATTCCGCCGCGGAACAAATGGCGATTCAAAGGCATACTCGGCGAACGCACTATAACCGTGACCGGACGCATGCAAGCCAATATGGCCGACCCAATTCGCAATGCGGCAGTAAATGGTTTAGGCTTGATTATGCTGCCGCGCTACATAGTGGGACGCGACATAGAGCTTGGGCGTCTGCAAGTCATCATGCAACAATACGGCATTACACCTTTGGAAATTTATGCGGTTTATCCGCATCGCAAATATTTATCCGCCAAAGTTCGGTCCTTTTTGGAATTTATTCAAGGTTGGCTGCCGCACCGGATCGGCATGGACCCACCATGAAAGAATTACAGGCCAAATGGGATGCAATGTATAGCCAATCCCAAACCTTGCCGGTGGCCTGCAAACTGCTTACAGAACATAGCTATTTACTTCCCGAACAAGGAAAAGCCTTGGATTTGGCGTGTGGATTAGGTGGAAATGCCTTAATGTTGGCCGCATGTGGTTTAAGCGTGGAGGCCTGGGATATTTCCGGCATTGCTTTACAGTTATTACAGAATCAAGCGCGGAATCGGCAGCTCCGCATTGCTACCCGTCAAGCCAATATTACCCCGGAAATGCTGCAAAATCCTACTTTTGATGTGATTGTCATTAGTCGTTTTCTTGACCGCGCTCTATGTAATGCGATAATGGCAGGGTTAAAAACCGGCGGCCTACTGTTTTATCAGACATTTACCCGCAACAAACTAGATCAAGCAGGTCCGAATAATCCCGATTTTTTATTGGCGAGTAATGAATTGTTGCGGATATTTGCGCCATTAATGCTGGTCTATTATCAAGAATATGCACGAATCGGCAACTTATACTGTGGCGACAGAAATGAAGCGTATTTTATCGGACAGAAACTTTAAGCGGAGTAATGAGTAATGATAGAAAATCTTGACCCAAAACAATCTTGGGACTTGCTGCAAAATAATCCTGCGGCGGTGCTGATAGATGTCAGAACCTCGATAGAGCACAATTTCGTGGGTCATCCGCCTAATGCGATTCCAGTTGCCTGGAAAGAGTTCCCAGGCATGCAGCAGAATCCAGCTTTTGTGGAACAAGTTAAGCAACATGTTGCCGATAAAAGCGCGCCGATCTTATTGCTTTGCCGGACGGGTGTCCGTTCGGTGGAAGCTGCAAAAGCGCTGGAAGCAGCCGGCTATCAGCATCTGGTCAATATCGTGCAAGGCTTTGAAGGCGCTCTGGATGCTGACAAACATCGCGGTAATATTGACGGCTGGCGTTTTCATGGTCTGCCTTGGGTACAAAGTTAAATCGCCAAGCTTGGGTTAGTAAGTTTTAACTCATAGTCATCTTTTATTAGACGGGTTTTGGTATATTGCCGCCCGTCTGTTTATTTATAAATCATCAAGTAAATCCTGTGATAGAAAAACTTAGAAATATTGCAATTATTGCTCACGTCGACCATGGTAAAACCACGCTGGTTGATCAATTATTACAACAATCCGGTACATTTAACGCCCACGACAAAATCGAGGAACGGATGATGGATTCCAATGTGCTTGAAAAAGAGCGCGGAATTACCATTCTTGCCAAAAACACGGCAATCGACTGGAACGGCTATCATATCAATATCGTTGATACCCCGGGCCATGCCGATTTCGGCGGCGAAGTGGAACGAGTGTTGTCTATGGTCGATTCCGTGCTATTGCTGGTTGACGCAGTGGATGGGCCGATGCCACAAACGCGTTTTGTGACTCAGAAAGCATTTGCGCTAGGCTTGAAGCCAATCGTCGTCATCAATAAAGTGGATCGGCCCGGCGCCCGCCCTGAGTGGGTCATCGACCAAACCTTCGACTTGTTCGACCGGCTAGGCGCATCTGATGAACAACTCGATTTTCCAATTGTCTATGCCTCGGCGTTGAAAGGCTATGCTGGATTGGAGAGTAATGTCGATAACGGTGACATGACGCCGCTGTTTCAAACCATCGTCGACAAAGTCAGCCCACCTCCGGTAAATATAGATGGTCCATTCCAAATGCAGGTCATTAGTCTGGATTATAATTCCTATGTTGGCGTGATCGGTATCGGCCGTATCCAACGCGGCGCGGTGAAAACCAACATGCCGCTCACTTTAATAAACCGTGAGGGTGCGACCCGTAACGGTCGAATGCTGCAAATCTTTGGTTTCCATGGACTGGAACGTGTTGAAGTGCCGCAAGCACAGGCTGGCGACATCATCGCCTTTACCGGCATCGACAAGTTGGAAATTTCCGATACCCTGTGTCAACAAGACGCGGTAGAAGCGCTACCGCCGCTGAAAGTTGACGAGCCAACTGTAAGCATGACCTTTCAAGTTAACAACTCACCGTTTGCCGGAAAAGAAGGCAAGTATGTTACCTCACGGCAAATTCGCGATCGTCTAAATAAAGAATTACAGCACAATGTCGCTTTGCGGGTAGAAGATACCGCTGATCCTGATAAGTTCAAAGTTTCCGGTCGGGGTGAATTGCATTTGTCAATTCTGATCGAAAACATGCGCCGTGAAGGTTTTGAGTTGGGCGTGTCGCGACCGGAAGTAATCTATAAAGACATAGATGGCGTGATGTGCGAGCCTTTCGAAATGGTCACTATCGAAGTAGAAGACGCACATCAGGGCACTATCATGGAAAAGCTCGGTGAACGAAAAGGGGATCTGCAAAACATGGTGCCGGATGGCAAAGGCCGTATTCGCTTGGATTATATGGTGCCTTCGCGCGGCTTGATCGGTTTTCAAACTGAGTTTATGACAGCCACTTCCGGCTCAGGCTTGTTCTACCATGTATTCGACCATTATGGCCCGATCAAACCCGGTGTGATTGGGGTGCGTAAACGTGGAGTTTTAATTTCAATGATGCAAGGCAAGGCGTTGACTTACGGATTGTTTGCATTACAGGAACGCGGGGAATTGTTCGTCGTGCACGCCGACGAGGTATACGAAGGCATGATAGTAGGGATTCATTCGCGAGCTAACGATTTGGTGGTCAATCCAACCAAAGCCAAACAGTTGACCAATATTCGCGCTTCCGGCACTGATGATAGCTTGACTTTGACTCGTATTCAGAAAATGACCCTGGAGCAGGCTCTGGAATTTATCGATGAAGATGAGTTAGTTGAAGTTACGCCGGTGTCAATTCGCTTGCGTAAAAAATTACTGACTGAAAATGAGCGAAAACGCACGTCAAAATCTGCGGATTAAACTTACGTTTTAAGCCGGGCTGCTGCTGGTGGGGGTTAAATTTCTTGCCTCTACCAGCAACACTAGGCCAAGTCGATTGACTCCAGCCTTGCCGCACTCTGCCAGTTGCTATTTTTAAATGCAATTGATAAATTATTGTAAAACAAATTTCAAGCCAATTACCAACAGCAATGACGCTAATACCGGGCGCAAATACTGCTCAGGAATCTTGGCGCTCAAATGGCTACCTATCCAAATACCGGGTATGGAGCCCAGTAACAAGCTTCCCAATAGATTCAAATCAAAATTACCCATGCTTAAATGTCCCAAGCCCGCCACGGCAGTAAGTGGAATGGCATGCGCTAAATCCGTGCCGACAATTTTTACCGTTGGCATCTTTGGATAAAGAAACAGTAAGGCCACAGTGCCCAGCGCTCCAGCGCCCACGGAAGAAAGCGTAACCAGTATGCCTAACACAGCGCCAGTCAGTACGGTGGCAACTTTCTCCCAGCGCGATGAAAAACGGCCGCTGTTTTCTATGTTGCTATGTTCTTCGTCAAGTTCGGCTTCCTTAGCTTTTCTTTTCAACAGGATACTACGTATCAGTAAGGCGCAGGCGGTTAATAACAGCGCGACGCCCAAAGTAAAAGTTATTGTGCCGGTGATTTCTTTGCCGACCTCCAGCAGATTTTTTAGCACATACAGGGTGATACCGGCAAACGGCAAACTGCCTAGCGCCAGCCAGCGGACAATGCTCCAGTCCACAGAACGGTGTTTGCCATGATGCACAAATACGCCTGCAGTTTTGGTAATAGCTGCATAAATTAAATCTGTGCCGACTGCCACCGCCGGCTTAAAACCGAACAGAAACACCAGCAAAGGTGTCATCAGCGAACCGCCGCCAACACCGGTAATACCGACCAACAAACCGACGGCAAAGCCGGATGCTGTATACATTAAATTCATAGCCAAAGCCTTTTTGCGTATTAAATAAAATATAGGTTTGTATTATGCAGCAGGATTGCCGCTGTTCTTAATGCTTAATAAGCATATATATATTTAATTTTTAGATAGTATGATTGTTAACTCCTCAACTTGCGGCTTTAACAAAGATTTTAATAACCATGAATTTATTCGGATAGAAAGAATTTCACTTAGAATTTAGTTATGATGCTCCTAGATTAACCGCGCCAGCAAAATATCAATAAATGACCCCTTACATTTTCGTTTTTAGTGCATTAACTTGCGAAGCCAAACCTCTAATTCAGCAGTGGCGTTTAAAAAAATCTCCTGATAAACATCCATTTACGCTGTTTGCCGACGAAGTGCGTGTCGTGGTTATTACCGGTATAGGTGGCGTAGCCATGGCGGGTGCAGTGGCTTATGCCTTGGCTTTGTTTCCGAAAAGACAGCAGCCTTTGCTGCTAAATCTTGGTATTGCCGGACATAGCTGCTATAGCTTAGGTTCTCTTTTTTTGGCAGACAAAATCATTAATATAGATAACGGTAAAAAATTTTTTCCACAATTGCCTTTTGCGGTTGACTGTGAAACCGCGACTATCGCTACTATGGCTAGGCCGCAGATTGGCTACCCTGAGGATTGTTTATATGATATGGAAGCGGCGGCATTTTACGAAATAGCGGGGAAATTCAGCTCCAGCGAGTTGGTCCATTGTCTGAAAATTGTCTCGGACAATGCGCAATCGCCATTGGGAAATATCACTGAACCGGTTGTAGACGAGTGGGTTACGCAGCAGTTGGGGAAAATTAATGCGGTGATTTCTGAATTAATAGGCCTTAGGCGGCGTTTACCTGTGATTGATGATGAACTGTGCGAGCAATTATTAGCCAAATTTTCTTTTACGGCGGCCAGCACGGTCATATTAAAAAAGCTGTTACAGAACTGGCAAATTAAAACTGCCAATAGCAAACTTAACTGGCTGGAAGCAGACGCCAAAAATGCCAAAGAGCTGTTGGCTTGGCTGGAAGGGCAGTTGGAGAAAACGCAGTTTTACCTATAAGTTGTACTAGTCGCTAAGGCGGAAGAATTCAATAATGCGGAAAAACGGAGTGCTTTTGAAACACCCCGTTGAGACTTCCAGCGCAAACTAAGTTTAGAGAAGCTTTTTTAAGCCTTCGGCAGTTTCTTTTGCTTTTGCCAAATGATCTCTAGATTCTTGCAGATTGGCTGATTTAGCCGAGGCTATGGCTGCTTTTAAATGCCCTTTAACTTTTGAGTTTTCTCTGTCTACCTTATCGTTGGCATTGAGTTCCTTTGAAAAGTCAGAGGCTTTTTTGATAAGGGCGGCAACTTCGGCATCTTCGGCTCCGTTGTTAATAGCCGTTACCGCATCAGCGATACGATCCTGAATACCTTTAATGACATCGATAGGTTTATAGGTGGTTCTGCCTTCTTCCGCCACGGCAGTGGTGGAAAAAGAACCCATGGCAGCAGCTAAAGAGAAAGCGATGACTGCGCTTTTTATAATTTTCATGTGTGTACCTCACAGTTATTTTTATTAAAAACATATAGCTGCTAATTTAGTTGCTTTAACCGCCACATGCGGGCGAAATAATAGCATACTTCTTATGGTTTGACGCTTTGTTTGTTGCATGTTTATGACAGAGCTTTTAGCCGATAAGTGTTTGCAGGTAATCGACGCTGCTTAAAATCTTATCAAGCCATATTGTCGGCAGCAAGCGTTTTAAATCAGCTAAAAAATGTAAGCATTCAGCCGCTCCGTCTTGAAGAAAATGAGTTGAGAGATTTTTTAAATAAATCCCCCTCGCCCCCTTTTTTTAAAGTGGGAGAGCAAAGCGAGGGGACTCTTTTATCCTTATGATATAGATATATTTGAAAATGACCGGATACAGGCGCTTTGGTGGCTGTACTTAAGCACCTAAATGACTTTTTCCGCTATCGGGGGAGGCGCCGACTAAGTAAATGGCGCTGCCAGAACCGATCCTTACCGCCTCATGATAGGAATCAACAGATTCATTAATGTGTGTATTCCGAAAAAAATTTCCGGTCAGATCAGCTAGTCTTACAGAAGTTTTCTTAAGCCTTCGATGACTTCTTTTGCTTTGACCAAATGCGCTTTGGCTTCCTGCAAATCAGCGGCTTTTGCAGAAGCTATAGCCGCTTTAAAATGTTTCGTGGCTTTAGAGTTTTCTCTGGCAACTTTATCGTTGGCATTGATTTCTTCGGCTAAATTGGAAGCAGCTTTTATCAGTACGCCGACATCCGCATCTTCTGCGCCGTTGTTAATCGTAGCGATTGCGCCATCGATTTTTTCTACAACAGTGGTAATCAGATCACCTGGTTTATAAGTTTTTCTGCCGTCATCAGCGCCAACAGCAGTTGTGGAAAAAGAACCCAGGGCGGCAGCTAAGGAGAAAGCAATTACTGCGCTTTTTAAAATTTTCATGTGTGTACCTCACAGTTATTTTTATTAAAAACATATAGCTGCTAATTGAACTCCTTTAACCGCCACATGTGCCGGAGATAATAGCATAGTTCTTGTGGTTTGCTGCTATGTTTGTTGCATGTTTATGACACGGGGTAACACCGAGAAGTAGTTTTTTATCAATCGACACTGTTTAATATCTTGTCCAGCCAACTTGTCGGCAATAGTCGCTTTAAGTAGGCAAACAAATAGGTTGGCGCTGTGACCCGATAACGGCATTTTGGTTTGTGCGACTCCAGAGCGAGAATGACTTTTTTCGCAACCGCGGTTGCCGGTAAGGTAAAGGGTGCTGCCGGACCCGGTTTTTGTAAACGCTTTTCCATTTGCTGATACGTATTTTTATGGTAGCTTTGGTTTGGATCTATGTAGCACTGATACATGACAAAGGCGTTTTGACGAAAATGGCTTTCAATCGGCCCTGGCTCAATCAAGACGATATGCACGCCCGAACCCTGCAATTCCAAACGCAAAGTATCAGCTAAACCTTCCAGCGCGAATTTACTGGCGATATAAGCGCCGCGAAACTTTAGAGCGACAAAACCCAAGACAGAGCTATTGTAGATGATGCGGCCATGCCCTTGTCGCCGCATAATAGGGATCAACAGGTTGGTTAATTCATGCGTGCCGAAAAAATTAGTCTCGAATTGATTTCTCAAGGCTTCGCGACTAAGATCTTCAACGGCGCCGGGTTGGCCGAATGCGCCATTGTTGAACAAAGCATAGATTTGTCCATTGGTAAGTGCTATTAAACTTAGTACTGCCTGTTGGATGCTGTCAGAATCGGCAAGATCCAGTTGTAGACATTCAAAACCTTCGGTTGCTAAGCGGCTGATATCTTCGGCTTTTCGCGCGGAACAAATGATCCGATAGCCCCGTTGTTTCAACGCAATTGCCGTGCTGTAGCCGATGCCGGAGGAGCAACCGGTAATAAATACGTTTTTTGGGCTGTTCATAGCGGCTTAAGTTCGGTCTCGTTAAAATGGAAGCTAGCGCCACTGCTGCAATTTATTAGAAACACTAATAAGTCCGGTTTGCTTTGAGTGTTTAACTCATCGGCCTCTACCCGTTGGCATTGTCCGCCGGCTAAGGCCTTTTGGGCCGCCAAGCGCCGGAATTTTTCAATCTCTACTAGACGAGATGCAAACGGCTGAACATGAGCCGGCAATTTGTCCGGGTCGTAAATCGGAATGGCAAAGGCGGAAAATTGTTGTGGATTTTGTTTGATCAAGCTTTGCGTTAGCTCATGCTCAGCCTGAACCTGCTTTTTGAATGCATTAAAGGCCTCAAGTTTGGCCTGTTCATCTGCTTTTTTCTGTAATTCCTGCTGTTTTTGTTGGTCGTTAAGATTAGCTTGTTGCTGTGCTTGCGCATTAAGATCAACCGCGCCGCCGGTTTTGGGGTTAATTTCTACCGCCTTATGCTGTTCTGCGCAGGGATATGCTTGATAATTTGTACGTCCTGTGGCATCGGTGCATTTGTAAACCGCCCAGCAATCGAAGGACAGACACAGGCAAAAAAAGAAGAGTAGATTTTTCATTGTGTACCAGGTGGCCAATAAGTTAATGTGACGATATAACCCAGCTTTTTGCGACTGTAAATATATTTTTCTATCATGTTCATTTTGCATAGCTCCAACAAAACCGAAAATCTAGTGGAGCATTTAGCTATTGTCCTTAAATCGGCAAATTTGTCTTCACCTTTAGCCGAAGAATTATTTTTAATCCAGAGCCAGGGTATGGAGCGATGGCTATCGCAGCAATTGGCCGAACATTTTAAAGTATGGGGCAATTTTAATTACCAAACGCCGGGAAAATTTTTCAGTAAACTGACTAGTGTATTGCATCCGCAAGGCGCTGGTGCTGATTTCGATCGGCATTTACTGTTTTGGCGCATTGAAGCGCAGTTACGCGCTATTGATAAAGCGGATATGCAGCCGCTGCAAAATTATCTTAGCGGTGAAAATATCGAGCTAAAGCGCTACCAATTGGCGCAGCAAATAGCCCGGATTTTCGATCAATATCAAATTCTGCGCCCGGAGTTACTCGATGCCTGGCGGCAAGGCAAAACTCTTTATCAGACTGCCGCCGAACGTTGGCAATCCAGTCTTTGGCGATGTCTTGCCGAAGAGATCGGTCCGCTACATCGCGGTAAGCTATGGAGGCAAACCATGCAGTGCTTAGAGCAGGCGGCTCCGGGTGAATTAGCCGCATACCTGCCGGAACGGCTTTCGGTTTTCGGCATCAACTCTATGCCGCCCTTATTATTGAGTTATTTAGAGGCGCTGTCACGGCACTGCGATATACATCTGTATTTGCTCAATCCGGTGCAAGGCTATTGGGCGGATTTGCCCGGTAAGCGTTTGCTGGCGCAATTGACCGAATTTGATGGTCACCCGTTACTGGTTGGGCTTGGGCAACAAGGCCGGGAGTTTCAACAATTGCTGCTGGAACAAGTGGAATTTGCTTTCGAACCCAGCAGCTTCGAAGCCCAAGCGGCAAATACTGTGCTGCAACACTTACAGAACGACATACTAGCTAATCAGGTTCCGCAAACCAGTTTAGTTGCGGACGACTCCATTAGCATTCATGCCTGCCATACCCGGCTGCGGGAGGTGCAAGTGTTGAAAAATCAGTTGCTGGCGACTCTGGAAAAGCATCCGCAGTTGGAACTGCGAGATATCGTCGTGATGGCCCCGGATATTCAGTTGTACGCACCCTTTATCAGCGCCATTTTTGCCGATGTCCAACACGCTATTGCCGACCGCAGTTTGCGCATCAGCAATACTCCGCTAAAAATTTTAGTGCAATTTTTGCAGTTATCGCAAGGTCGGCTAGGTTGGCAAAGCGTACTGGATTTATTGGAACAGCCACTAGTTTACAGCAACTTCGGTCTTAATTCGACCGATATGGAATTGATCCGCTATTGGATAAGCGACACACAAGTGCGCTGGGGCAGATCCGCTGCCCATAAACAAGCGCTGGATTTGCCGCCGCTCAATCAAAATACCTGGCAAGCGGCCTTGGATCGGTTGTTTATTGGCTATGCCGTGGGCTGTGATATTGAATTTGTCGCCGACGTCTTGCCTTATATAGAGATTGAAGGCTCGGTTACCCAGGCCCTGGGTGGTTTCAACGATTTTTTGCAACTATTGTTCAAAGCTGGTGCTGAGTTGCAGAGTGCAAAGACCCTGGCTGATTGGCAGGCTTTGTTAAGGCGCTACGCCGACGAGCTATTGTCAGCCGCCTCAGCAATGGAGCAGCAAGCGATTTACACTTTACTCAAAGAAATGAATGACGTGGTTGTAATCCACAATCAACCCTTGACCTTGGCCGTGATGCTGGCTTGGCTGGATGAGCGCATGGAAGAATCTTTGTCCAGTAACGGTTTTTTACGTGGTCAATTAACGTTTTGCTCTATGTTGCCAATGCGCTCTATTCCGTTTCAGTTGATTGCCCTACTGGGTATGAACGATGGCGAATTTCCGAAAATTGATCGCAGCCTCAGTTTCGATCTGCTTAGCCAGCAGCCGCGGTTAGGCGACCGTTCACGGCGGGCTGACGACCGCTACCAGTTTTTGGAGATTTTATTATCGGCTCGTTTGCAACTGATAATGACTTATATCGGCCAGTCGCAACGTGATAATAGTGAGATTCCGCCTTCTGTGGCGGTCAGCGAGTTGTTAGAGGTAATGAGCAAGTGCTATGGGCTTAGTGATCTGGTGATACGCCACCCCCTGCACCCTTTTAGTTCGCGTTATTTCAATGGCGGCCAGCCGCAGCTTTTTAGCTATCAAGCAGGTGATTTTGCAACCGCCGGTAGGCTGATGCAGGATAAAACCCCGGCCAGACCTTGGTGGCAAGGCAATATAGTCGTCGAAACCGGCGAACCTATTGCAATTGCGGACCTGTTTAAATTTTATAATCATCCGCAACGCTACTTTCTTAAGCAGCAACTTGGCGTGCAATTACCGCAACTCAGCTTGGCAGCTGAAGAACGCGAACCCTTTATGGTCGATGCGCTGAGTTTATATGGGATTCAACAAAATTGGCTAGCTGAGGCGCTGCGGGCTAAAGAGCTGCCGCTAAGCAAATTGCAAGCACAGGGTTGTTGGCCGGCCGGCGCTCTGGGCGACATTCTTTGGCGCAGGCAACTGCCTGAACTTGAACGGTTTGCGGAAAGCATACGCAGCAAAGCGCTGGGCGAGTCACTGCCGGCAATGGCTGTGGATCTGACGGTAGGGGCTTTCCGGGTGGTTGGTAAGCTTGACCACCTATATACCGAGGGCAGCCTGCTCTATCGCTATGGCAATCTGAAAGGCAAAGACTTTCTCGCCGCCTGGCTGCAGCACTTATTGCTTAACTGCATAACGCCGCAAGCCACTTATTTGCTTAGTAAGGATCAAGAATTGTTGTTTCCGGCAAAATGCGCGGATACCGGGATATTAGCCGCCTTGTTGGAAATTTTTCAGCAAGGCAAACAACGTCCGGATGCTTTCTTTACCGAGGCGGCGTTTGGTTTTCTGCAACAGAAAAAGCCGGAAACCGCGCTAATCGTGGTCATTAAACAATTCCTAGACAGCATTGAAAAAGGCTACGAGCCGGAAATCGGCCAATTATTTGCCAACTGCGATATCAACATGCTGATCAATGCCGACTTTGCACAGCAATGCCATACTTTGTTGCTGCCAGGCTGGAGGGCTGCGCATGGCGATTAAAGCTTTTATTGCTGCCTCTAGTAAGCTAGAAGCTGGCGTTAATTTGATTGAAGCCAGTGCCGGTACCGGCAAGACTTATGCCATCGCCATGCTGGTGCTGCGTTTTGTGGTCGAGCAAGGCATGGACATCAAAAAGCTGCTAGTGGTAACCTTTACCAAAGCCGCAACCGAAGAACTTAAAGACCGGATACGTAAACGTCTGGCGGCAGCTAAGCAGGCGCTGTATTCACAAGCCGCCGAAACTGACGCCGATTTAAAACTCTGGTTGGACAGCTTGTCACTTGATAACCAGACTATCCGCCAGCGCTTGGATCTGGCCTTGCTGGACATCGATCAAGCGGCGATATTTACCATCCACGGCTTTTGTCAACGGGTGCTGACCGAGCATGCTTTGGAAAGCGGCCAGATGTTCGATTGCGAATTGAGCGGCGATATTGCCGCTATTCGCCAAAATTGTGCCGATGATTTTTGGCGCAAACAACTTTATCAGCGCCCGCTGTGGCAGGTAGCCTTGCTGACTGCGGTTTTTCCGACCCCGGATCAGCTGTTGAGCAGTCTGGGCGGCGTTGACTTGCAGCAAACTGTTTATCCAGTGGAGGGGGATATTGAAGAACAGTTCGATAAGTTGCACATTTTGTTGGCTAAAGCCGGTCAAGGGTTACAATCCTTTTTACAAGCCTTGCAACAAGTATTTCAGCATGGCCAGTTTAACGATTCCTATATTAGAACCGTGGCCGAAAATAGTGATGTATTGAGTGCTTGGCTAGCCGATTCTAATCGACCGCCGGTGGAGTTTTCCTGGCTAACTACCCAGGGCTTGCTGGCAGGATTGAATGGCCGAAAATTCATGGTCAGTAAAAGCAAACCTCTCCCCAGTGAACAGCAAAAACAGCAATATCTTCTGCAATCTGGTCTGGATGGCTGTCCTTTTGATGCTTTAGCTGCCGCCTTGCAAGAATTGCAGGTGCTGTTTCGCCGCAAGCTGCTGCAAACGCTCAGCGCGGAACTGGACACCGCCTTGCAACAAAATAATGTCCTGTCTTTTGATGATTTGATTAGCCGTTTATATCAAGCTTTAGCCGGCCCTAAGGCTGACTTGCTCGTTGCCGAACTGCAGCAGCGGTTTGCGGCAGCCTTGATAGACGAATTTCAGGATACCGATCATAAGCAATGGCGGATTTTTTCGCGTATTTTCGCAACACCTGAGCATTATCTTTACTTGATCGGCGACCCCAAGCAAGCGATTTATAAGTTTCGCGGCGCAGACATTTATTCTTATTTCGCCGCTCAGGAACAAGCGTCCCAGCGCTACACGCTGTTGCAAAATTGGCGCTCGCATCCGGAGTTAGTGGCAGGCGTGAATCGCTTATTCCAACGCCGGCTGCCGTTTTTATTGCCGAAGCTGGAATTTAATCCGGTGCAGGCCGCGCATGGCGATGCAGACGGCCGGATTGAGTATGGTCCGCCGCTAATGCTGTGGCAGCTCGATAAGAATCCGGGAAATCTGGAACATTGGACTGTCGGCAAGGCCAATGCGGCGCTACGCGACGCCGTGGTTAACGAAATGCTGGCCTTGCTCGGTAAGGCTATGCTCAAGCAAGCCAAACACAGTAGCCGTGTCGTACAGTCCAAAGATATTGCCGTATTGGTGCGCAGCAATAGTCAAGCCGCAGAATACCAACAGGCTTTAAATGCGGTCGGCATCCCCGCGGTGATCAATAGCAAACAATCGGTATTCGCCGCGCCGCAGGCTATGGAGCTGTACACGGTTTTGCAGGCAGTCGCGCAACCGGGTTCCATTCCGGCGCTGAAACAGGCTTTGACGGTGAATTGGTTTAATCTTGACGGTCAACAACTCTATCGGTTGAGCGAGGATGAAACCGGGCTCGACGCTTGGTTGAGCCGATTTCAGGATTATTTTCAACTTTGGCAGGAGCAGGGCTTGCTGACAATGTTGGAAACTCTGTTACAGCAGGAACAGGTGGAAGTGCATCTGTGCGCACAAATTCAGGCTGAGCGGGCCTTAACCAATTTGCATCACATCATCGAACGCCTGCAACAAGCAGCCATTGATGAACATTTAGCCATTAACAAGACCTTGGATTGGCTGCATCTTGCCATTCTGCAAGCGCCTCAAGACAGTAGCGAAGATCGGCAACTGCGGCTGGAAAGTGACGAAGACGCGGTAAAAATCGTAACTCTGCATAGTTCTAAGGGCTTGGAGTATCCGTTGGTGTTTTGCCCCAGTCTCTGGCAGCGCAATGACCGGCTGAAAAACGAAAAAAACCTGATTCAATGCCATGAAGACGGCGAGATGATAGCTGATCTCGGTTCCGAGCAGTTTGCCGCGCGGCGGGATATTGCCTTGTTCGAAGAGTTGGCCGAGGATTTGCGGCTGCTGTATGTCGCGGTTACTCGCGCCCAATACCGCTGTTATATTGCTTGGGCGGATGTGCGCAGCAAGGAGAAAGCCAATGATTCCGCGCTGGCTTATCTGCTGGAGTTTGCGGATGCCGATTTTGCCGCGCAGCAGAAAATCCTTAAAGCTTTAGTTGTCGCGCAGCCGGAAAGTTTTCAATACCAGCTGTTGCCGGCGGAATCGGTTGTCAGCGACCATTACCAAAGACCGAACGTTGGTCGCTCGTTCAGTTGCCGGCGGTTAAATCGTTCGCTTAGAACCCATTGGCAGATGAGCAGTTATACCGCTTTATCGGCGCTCAGTTTGCATGATGCGCCGGAACTCCCAGTAGACAAGGCCGAAGAGCTTGCTGAAGTTGTCAACTTGCTGCCGGAAGCAGAACTTGAGCCTGAGTCTGTAGCCGAGGATTTGCCGCGAGGCGCGCAGATGGGTAATGTGGTGCACGCTTTGTTGGAGCATAACAGCTTTCAAAGTCTGGCGGCGGGCATGGACAATAAGCGCGTTTGTGAACAGGCGCTGAGTGAATATGGTCTTAGTAGTAAGAATGCAGGTATGCTGGAGTCGCTGCTGCAAACTGTGGTTAGTGCGCCGCTGAGTGCGGCTCTCGATTTTCGGCTAGATAAGCTGAGTGAGAAACAGTGTTTGAAGGAAATGCCTTTTTATCTGGCTATGCAGGATATGGATGTGGCCCGGATCAATCACATTTTGGCCGAGTCACCTGCTTATCAAGCTTTATCCAGCAAACAGATGTGTGGTTACCTGACCGGTTTTATCGATCTGGTTTGCGAGTACCAAGGAAAATATTATGTGATGGATTATAAAACCAATACCCTGCCGGTTTATCGACCGGCGACTCTGTTGCAGGCGATGCGGCAGCATAATTACGGTTTGCAATATTGGCTGTATAGTTTGGTATTGCATCGGTATTTGCAGCAGCGCTTGGCTGGGTATGACTATGCGCGGCATTTTGGCGGGGTTAAGTATTTGTTTGTGCGGGGGATGCGGGTGGATGAGCCGGGGGCGGGGGTGTTTGCGGATTTGCCGGGGGAGGGTGTGATTGATGCGCTTGGGGAGGTGTTTTTTAGTTGAAGCTCCGATTAAGTGCAGAGGGTGCCACAACCGCTAAACTATGATTTTTTGCGCTTTTGGGCTGAAAGTTGTCGCAATCCCGTCACCCCGAGCCGATCATGTATTCACGGCGTCCTCTGCTTGGAACACCGGCTGCCAAAAGCCTGCCAGTCTGGAAGGCTATACTGCGAAAACTTTTGGGAAGATTAATACCTTATTCTGAAGCGTCCATGTCAGTCAGTTCAACAATGTCTTTCCCTGTTGATAGTAATTCCTGTGCGCGCGGAAATACTTGTAGTAAGAGGTTTTGGAGTCGACGGTTTGTAACATTTCCGCAAGTCACCCAGAGTAGTTGCGGTGGTGCTCCCAAACGTAAGACCAATTCGACAAAATCACTATCTTTGCTCATGATAACGATGCCTGGTTGTCGCGCTTTTTGAAAAATAATTTCGTCTTCGGCATCCCGCAACTCCAGGTCTCTTAATGAGAATGCTTCCACTTTAAATGTATCGACGAGCCAAGCAGCCAATTGTGGTGGCAGTTGCGCGTCGATCCAATAAATCATGCAGCCAAGCGTTCCAAATTAGCGCGACGAGCAGCGTACAGCAAACAAGCTTGAATGTCTTGGAGTTCAATATCCGGAAAGTCTTGCAAAATTTCCTGGCTGCTGACACCTTCGCCCAGCATTTGTAAGATGTCGCTGACACGGATTCTCATACCTCGTATACAAGGCTTGCCGCCACATTGAAGTGGGTTGTGAGTGATTCTAGTTTCTAAGTTCATGAATTTTTTGTTGGTATAAAACTTACAAAAAAGGAGTAATGCCATGGGTCTATATTAGCTTGAACCAAGTTTTGCTGATTCTATAAATTCAAGCATGCCCTTGCCAATTTTATCAGGTTCGAATGTCAATGTTTGCACAAATTGGACGGTGCGCAAGGTAATTCAAATCAAAACCAAATTATCTCTATGAATCAGTTCATCTTCGTCAGCATAGCCCAGCAAGGCTTCAAATTCATGGCTGGATTTGCCGGCGATTTTTGCCGCGTCTTCTGTGCCGTAATTTATCAAGCCGCGAGCGATTTCATTACCTTGCAAGTCCAAACAAGACACCAGATCACCGCGTTTAAAGACGCCTTGCACGGTTTTCACGCCGACTGCCAGCAAGCTTTTGCCGGAAGCTTGCAGGATTTTCACTGCTCCGTCATCCAGTGTCACACTGCCTTTAATTTGCAGTTGCCCGGCCAGCCATTGTTTTCTGGCGGCTATCGGTGCTATGTTGGGGATTAGATAAGTGCCTAGCTCTTGGCCCTGAAATACGGCCGGGATCACATTTTCTATCTTGCCGGACACAATCACTGTCGCGGCGCCGGAACGCGCCGCCAGTCGCGCGGCGCGGACTTTGGTGAACATGCCGCCCCGGCCCAGGCCGCTAATGCTGCCACCGGCGACTTCGTCGAGTAAGGGGTCGTTAACCTGGATGCTCGAAATTAATTTGGCGTTAGGATTAAGGCTGGGATTGGCGTCGAATAAGCCGGTTTGATCGGTGAGCAGAATCAATAGATCGGCTTCAACCAGATTGGCGACCAATGCGCCTAAAGTGTCGTTGTCGCCAAAGCGGATTTCTTCGGTGGCGACCGCGTCGTTTTCGTTGATGACCGGCACCACGCCGAAGTCCAATAGTGTCAATAAAGTGCTGCGGGCATTTAGATAACGTTGGCGGTCCGAAAGATCGTCGTGGGTTAATAATACCTGCGCCGCCAATAATTGGTGGAGTTCAAACTCATCTTCAAAGCGCCTGACCAAACCCATCTGGCCGACAGAGGCTGCGGCTTGCAGTTCGTGCAGGGTTTTTGGCCGGGCTTTGAGTTTTAAGCGTGACATGCCTTCCGCTACCGAGCCGGATGATACCAGCACCACATCCACGCCTTGGCGTTTGAGCGCCGCCATTTGCGCTACCCAGCCGGCTATGGCCTGTTTATTAAGTCCACGTCCACCATCGGTCAGCAAGGAGCTACCGATTTTAACGACTACACGTTGGGCTTGCGAAAATTCAGAACGACTCATAGGGCAAAACCGGAGACTGCTGCTCTTTTAGCTCAGCTTTACGTTGTTCCAGAAAATCCATGATGGCGTATATCAAGGCTTGTGTGCCTTGATTTTTTAAAGCGGAAATCTGAAATACCGGGCCGTCCCATTCCAGCTCATCCACTATGGCTTGGCAGTGCTCTGCAACTTCTTCCTCGCCAAGTTGATCGATTTTGTTCAACACCAGCCAGCGAGGCTTCTCAACCAGTTCGTCGCTCCATTTTTCCAGTTCGTGGATGATTTTTTGCGCTGCGCTTACCGGCGTTTCCTCGCTTTCATAAGGAATGATGTCGATTATGTGTAACAGCAAACCGGTTCTGGAGAGATGTTTGAGGAATTGCAAGCCCAGACCGGCGCCTTCCGCCGCGCCTTCAATCACGCCGGGAATATCGGCAATCACAAAGCTGCGCAAATCATCGACGCTGACCACGCCCAAATTAGGGTGCAGCGTGGTGAACGGATAATCGGCAACTTTGGGTCTGGCTGAGGAAACGGCGCGGATCAGGCTGGATTTGCCGGCATTCGGCATGCCAAGCAGGCCGACATCTGCGATGACTGTCAGTTCCAGATGCAGCATGCGGTGTTCGCCGGATGAGCCTTTGCTGGTTTGTTGCGGTGCGCGATTGATGCTGCTTTTGAAGCGAGTATTGCCTAAGCCGTGAAAGCCGCCTTTGGCTACCAAAAGTGTTTGGCCGGGCTCGGTTAAGTCACCGATTTTTTCGCCGGTATTCGCTTCAAAAACAATGGTGCCGGGCGGCACCGGTACAAAGCAATCCTCGCCTTTCTTGCCGGTGCAGTCGCGGCTCATGCCGTTTTGGCCGCGTTCGGCGCGGTGCACGGAATGATAGCGAAAATCCACCAGGGTGTTGACGTTTTCGGTCGCCACCAGATAAACGCTGCCGCCGTCGCCGCCGTCGCCGCCATTTGGGCCGCCTAAGGGAATATATTTTTCTCGGCGAAAGGAGGCCTTGCCATTGCCGCCATCGCCTGCTTCTACACGGATATCCGCTTCGTCAACAAATCTCATACATCTACCGATTAAAACAAAAAAGCCCCGCTGAAGAACGAGGCTTTTCGTGTCGGATGCGCCTAGGCGCAACCAAATGAATTACGCAGCTGTAATGCTGACGTATCTACGGTTTTTTGGGCCTTTTTCTTCAAAAAGCACTTTGCCGTCTATTGTGGCAAACAACGTATGATCTTTACCGATGCCTACATTGTCGCCGGGATGAAATTGGGTGCCGCGTTGGCGAACCAAAATATTACCCGCTTTAACGACTTGACCGCCGAAACGCTTTACACCCAGTCGCTGAGCATGAGAGTCGCGGCCGTTACGAGTACTACCGCCTGCCTTCTTGTGAGCCATTTTCCAACCTCGCTATAATTATGCAGAAATGCCTGTAATCTGGACTTCTGTGTAGTATTGACGATGCCCCTGTTTTTTCATATGGTGCTTACGTCTTCTAAATTTAATGATTCTGATTTTTTTGTGTCGGCCTTGAGAAAGCACGGTCGCCGTAACTTTGCCGCCAACAATGAAAGGCTGTCCAACAGTCACGGCTTCGCCGGACTGAACCAACAGTACTTTATCGAACTCTACGCTGTCGCCTGCGCCCAACTCAAGTTTTTCTATTTTTAAGGTAGTACCTTCTGCGACCCGATACTGTTTACCACCTGTTTGAATTACCGCATACATCAGCGTAAGCTCCATCAAGCATGATCTGTTAATAGTGAACCATGAATTATAATTTTAAAATTTACGCCAGTCAAATTTAATTTGATTCATCGTCCTCAAACACTTCGCGCAAAGCAATTCGGCAGTCGGGGAATAAATCCGGGGAAACGAGATCATCTTTGCCGAACATGGCTAACAGTTGATATTTTTCGCTGGGTTCGTCCAGTACGAACTGGTGCACGGCTTGCTCGCCGGGATAAACCAGCCAATACTCTTTGACGCCGCTCTCTTGGTACAGCGCATATTTTAACTGCATGTCTTTTTTGGAATTGCCGCGCGAGAGGATTTCTATGATCCAATCCGGTGCGCCTAAGCAGCCTTGGGCGTCGATTTTGGCTTTATCACAGATTACGCTAATGTCGGGTTGCACTACCGAAAAAATCTCTCTATTAGCGACTATCGACTTTTTCCGGTCGTATAAACGCACATCGAAGGGGGCGGTAAACGCCCGGCAGGGTTTGTTTTTGAAGTAATTAAATAAAACGCCGCTTAAGCGCCACGAGATTGCTTGATGCTCTGAATTCGGTGCTGGCGTCATCGCCATTATTTTGCCTTTGATTAGCTCTATTGCGCCATCAAAATGCCAGGTTAGGTAGTCAGCATAGCTGTAGCTGCCGTTTAAATCGAGTTGTGCGAAATCAGTTCCGGTCATACATCACCTTAATAAAGACCCTCTATTAGGAAAATATTATACTGCTACTTGTTCCATGAAAGCTTTAACCGTTTGTCAAAATTATACGTGCCAGCCAGGCCTAAACATTGATGCCATAGCTGTAACGTCACAAACCCTTCATCAAGCTGGCGCCATGTTGTTTTAACCAACGGCGGTGTTGTTGATAATCGGGATAATGCTTGCCCACCAGTTGCCAGAAATCTTGAGAATGATTTTTGTGTTTAATATGGCAGAGTTCATGAATCACTACGTACTCAAACACCTCAGGTGGCGCAAGCATGAGTAGCCAGTTTAGGTTTAGGTCGTTCTGCGGGCCGCAACTGCCCCAGCGGCTTTTTTGCGTTTTGATTTTCAGGCTGCGAGGAAAAAGCGCAAAGCGCGGCGCGTGTTTATCGATAAGTAAGCCTGCCTGGAGTCTAGCCTGATTTTTCATCCAACGTACAAAGGCTAGTCTAATCGACTCTGAGCTTTGTGCTTCGCTTAGGCTGCTAGGCAAATTGACAATAAAGTTTTGTTCGTCGTGCAATAGCACACGTATGGTTTTTTGGTGGTCGGCGTTAAGTTGCAAGGGAATTTGCCGGCCTTGGTATGGTATAGACGCCCCTGCTGCATAGCAAGCCGGCGCCAAGCTAGGAATGGCTTGAGCTCGGTCGGTAACCCGGAGCACGGCAGCTTTGATCCAGTCTTGCTGGGCGGCAACAAAGGCTTTAATTTGGCGTTCGGAGACTTTTGGCGGGGCCACAACTTCGATTCTATCGGGCTTAACCACGATGCGAGTGGTCTTGGTGCGTTCGCTACGGCGCAGGCTGTAGATTAAAGGTGGGGTGGTGTTTGAATTCACGTACTTAATTCGAGATCTGGGTTAATGAGGCGTTCTGATTAATCATGTGGGTAGCTAAATTTTGTAAGGCGGCCTGGAGATTAATTCTTAAGTTCTCGTCCATCTCCATTTCCGCCAAGGCTTTATTCATGCACAGCATCCATTGATCTCGTTCAGCATCGCCGATAGGGAACGGTAAATGCCGTGCACGCAACATAGGATGGCCGAACTCTTCGATATACAGATTGGGTCCGCCCAGCCAGCCGGATAAATATTTAAACAGCTTGCTTTTAGCGGTTGCCAGACTTTGACTATGCATCGCGCGTATAGGCGCGGCTTCTGGTAAAATGTCCATATAGAAATAAAAACGGTCTACCAGACTGCGGATGGCTGATTCTCCGCCCATTAATTGGTAAGGTGATACGGATGTCATTTTCGTTAAACCTCATTTCAGCTGATTCTTGGTTATACTAGTTAAACTAGACAGGGCTATGCCGGAAACTTTGGCAATATTGTACTGTCTTATTGGTTCTTTTATCTTTATGAGGTATATAACATGCGTTTAAACACTGCAACCGCTCGTTCGGAAGCCGGTATTCTGTCTACCAATAAGGTTTTAAAAAATACTTATTTGCTATTGTCAATGACATTGCTGTTCAGCGCCGGCACGGCAGCGGCGGCGATGGCGCTGGATTTGCCGCATCCGGGCTTGGTTATTACCTTGGTAGGTTACTTCGGTCTGCTATTTTTGACCACCAAATTCAGTCATAGCGCCATAGGCCTGGTTTTTGTGTTTGCGTTGACCGGTTTCATGGGCATGACCTTGGGTCCTGTGCTGAATATGTATGTACATGCTTTCAGCAACGGCCATCAATTGGTTTTGACCGCTTTGGGCGGCACCGGCGTGATATTTTTAGGTTTGTCTGCCTATGCGCTGACTACCCGTAAGGATTTCAGCTTTATGGCCGGTTTTCTGATGGTGGGTGTGCTGGTGGCGTTTTTTGCTGGTATAGCTGGCATGCTGTTTGCCGTACCAGCCTTGACCTTAGCGGTTTCGGCCATGTTTATTCTGCTGATGTCCGGCATGATCTTGTTTCAAACCAGCGAAATTATTCATGGCGGCGAAACCAATTACATCTTGGCTACGGTTTCCTTGTATGTTTCCATATTCAACCTGTTTACCAGCTTGTTGCAACTGTTAGGCGTGTTTGGTGGCGAAGAATAATATTTTTTTTCGGTAGCTGTTAGGGCTTTTCCCGGACTTCTGCTGAATTTTACGCTAAGCTTTAAACAGGCCGTCCGCTTCCTTTCCGATAAAAATCTGCAAAGATTCCGAGCAGGCAGGGTATTTAACTTACCCTGCCCAGCATTACCATCAGAAGTTTGAGGCATAATGCAATCACGCTTTAAATTTTGGCAATACTGCTTGGTAGTCGAGACGATTTACCACTAGGTTTTTTTAGTACCGTTTTTAGAAAAGAAAAATAAATGAACGACTTTATTCCCGGCCAACGCTGGATTAGCAATACAGAATCTGAGCTTGGTTTAGGTTTGATTCTGGAAGCAGAACTTAATCGTGTCACCGTATTATTTTTAGCTACCGGCGATAGACGGATTTACGCCAAAGACAACGCCCCATTGACTCGAGTGAGGTTTTCGGAAGGCGATGTGATCGAATCCGCCGAATTTGCCAAAATTACCGTACAACAAGTCCAGCAACATAATGGCTTACTGACATATATTGGTTTGGATGAAGATGGGCAGTTGCAGCAGATTGATGAAATGGAGCTCAACCATCATATCCAGTTCAACAAGCCGCAAGATAGGCTGTTTACCGGCCAGTTTGATCCCACTGCCTGGTTTTTATTGCGTTATGAAACCTGGCGCCGTCAGCAACATCACCAACAATCAGCGGTGAAAGGCTTGCAGGGCGCTAGAGCTGCCTTGATTCCACATCAGATTTATATATCCCATCAAGCGGCAAATCGCGCTATGCCGCGTATTATGTTGGCTGATGAGGTGGGTTTGGGCAAGACTATCGAAGCCGGCTTGATCATTCAGCATCGCTTGATCAACGGCCTGAGTCAGCGGGTGCTGATTTTGGTACCTGAAAGCTTGCTGCACCAATGGCTGGTGGAAATGTTACGCCGCTTCAATTTGCACTTCAGTATTTTTGATGAAGGCCGGTGTTTAGCCAGTGATGAGGAAAATCCATTTCAGAGTGAGCAATTAGTTTTATGCAGCCAGCGTTTTTTTGCCGATTCCGAGCATAGACAGCAACAAGCTTTAGAAGCCGATTGGGATTTGGTCGTTGTGGATGAGGCGCATCATCTGCAATGGAGCGAAGCAGCTCCGAGCGCGGATTATTTATTTGTCGAACAATTGGCTCTGGAAACCCCAGGCTTGATTTTGTTAACAGCTACCCCTGAGCAACTGGGCAAGGAAAGCCATTTTGCGCGCCTGCGTTTGCTGGATCCTGATCGCTTTTACCGGTTTCAGGATTTTCTACAAGAAGAAACCCAGTTTGAACCGGTGGCGCAACTTGCAAACTTGTTGATATCCGGACAGACGCTGAATGCCGCCGAACAAGAACGGCTTAAACACCTATTAAGAGAAGATAATGTCGAAAAATTATTGCAACAACTGAGCGCTAGTCCCGTGGAGCTTGCTGCCGATAAGGCTAGCCGCGGACAGTTTGCCGATGGTGCAAATAATGCGCGTGAAGAACTGATCAAGTTGCTGCTTGATCATCATGGCACCGGACGAATCCTATTCAGGAACTCTCGGCAAACTGTGCAGGGTTTTCCTGATCGTGAACGGCATGGCTATTTACTGCAGGGTGAAGAGCATGCCGATTTACAGAACAGTCCTTATCTAAATTGGTTGGTTGAAAAGCTAAAAGCCTTGGGCGATGAGAAGGCTCTGTTGATTTGCAAACGCGCAGAAACTGTTATTCAATTGGAACAGTTGTTGAGGCAGTATGTTGGACATACTGCCGCAGTATTTCACGAAGGCATGAGTATCGTGGAGCGAGATCGCGCCGCCGCTTTTTTTGTGGATGAGGACAGCCGTGCGCAAGTCTTGATTTGTTCAGAAATCGGCAGTGAGGGCCGTAATTTTCAATTCGTCCGGCATCTGATTCTGTTTGATCTGCCGGAAAATCCGGATTTACTGCAGCAACGTATCGGACGACTGGACCGAATCGGTCAAAAACATGTGATTCAAATTCATATTCCCTATGTGCAAGGCAGTGCTCAGCACGTCCTGTATCGCTGGTATGATGAGGGTATAGATGCATTTCGTCACAACTGCTCTGGCGCGGCCCAGGTTGCGAAGCTGGTGAGCGAGGAGTTGACGGTAGCCTTAACTAGCCGCAAGGAAAGCGTGGTCGATGCGCTGATTATTCACACTAAGGCCATTAACCGTCAAGTTGAAGATGAGTTGCACAAAGGCCGGGATTGTCTTCTGGAGCTTAATTCTTGCCGGCCGGAAGAAGCGGCCGCGCTCGTTAGCCAGATTAGCCGTGAGGAAAACGCCGGGAAATTATGGCCGTATATGGAAGCCTTATTTGATTGTTACGGGGTGGATGTCGAATATCACTCTAAGGATTGTCATATCCTCTGGCCAAGTGAGAATCTGCGCATTGCCCATTTTCCGATGTTGCTGGACGATGGCTTAACGGTAACGGTAAATCGCGAGAAAGCCCTGGCGAGAGAGGATATGCAGTTTATTACCGTTGAGCATCCGATGGTGTTGGCGGCAATGGATCTGGTGATCTCCAGCGAAACCGGTAATGCGGCCGTTAGTGTTGTCAGGCATCCAAAACTGAAGCCGGGACAATTTTCGCTGGAATTATTGTTTGTTGTAGAATGCAGCGCTCCTGCGGACTTGCAGATAGGTCGATTTTTACCGCCTACACCTATCCGTATTCTGATTGATCAGAACAAAACCGACCAAACGGCTGTTATTAATCACGACGATCTGGTCGAAACCGGCGATAGTTTCGAACAGGCGCAGATCAGCCAGTTTTTGAACAGTCAGCGCCCGCATATTCTGGATATGATAAAAATTGCAGAACAACTGGCGAACGTCCGGATGCAGAAGTTGTGTGCGGAAAGCAGCAATCGTATGGTTGTGGCCTTAACCGGTGAAATAAAGCGCTTAGTGCGCTTGAGAAAAATTAATCCAGGCATTAAAGAGCAGGAAATCGAACTTCTAAAGGAAGCGGCCATGTTGTCGCATGAAAGCATTCAAGAAGCGCAGTTGCGCTTGGATGCGGTACGTTTTGTGATAAGCAGTTAATGCTAAAACTGTTTCGTTATACTTGGGGCGCAATAGCGCCAATAATGTTTTCCATATTATCGATATAGGAGTTCAATCCTATATCGAATTTTGCGATATGAACCCAATATATCGCGCATACTTTTCTAAGTCTTGTTCCAGTTGAGCAAGATAATAATCAATAGGTTAATACATGCAATTTTCAGAATTAGGTTTGTCCGAGCAACTTCTTAAAGCAGTTGCCGAACAAGGCTATCAAACACCGACGCCGATCCAGGCTCAGGCGATTCCCGTTATCTTACAAGGCCGTGATGTTCTCGCCGGCGCCCAAACCGGCACCGGCAAAACCGCCGGTTTCACACTGCCTTTGCTGCAGTTGCTGCAAAACCAAGCTATTCCGCAAAGACCACGCCCAATTAGGGTTTTGATACTTACCCCGACCCGTGAATTGGCGATGCAGGTTTACGAAAGCGTCAAAACTTATGGCGCCCATTTGCCGTTTCATGCTGAAGCAATCTTTGGCGGCGTCAGTATCAATCCGCAAATTCAAAAAATTCAACGGGGCGTCGATATCGTGGTTGCAACTCCCGGCCGCTTGCTGGATCTTATTCAGCAAAAATATGTCGATTTGTCGCGGGTGGAATATTTGGTATTGGATGAAGCCGATCGTATGCTGGACATGGGTTTTATTCGTGATATTCGCAAAATTATCAGTTTATTGCCACGCAAACGGCAAAATTTATTGTTTTCTGCAACCTATGCGCCGGAAATTAGCGCCTTAGCGGAGCAACTGTTAAATGACCCGGTGGAAATCGCCGTCGCTAAACGCAATGCCGCCGCCGAGACTGTTTCGCAACTAGTTTATGGCGTCAAACGCGAGTACAAGCGCGAATTATTGGCGTATTTAATCGGTAATGGTAATTGGCAACAAGTGCTGGTATTTGTGCGCACCAAACACGGTGCGGATCGCTTGTGTAAGCAATTGATTCAAGACGGCGTGCGTTGTGCTGCTTTGCATGGCGACAAAAGTCAAGGCGCCAGAGTTAGAGCTTTGGAGGACTTTAAAAGTGGCGCCATTACCGCGCTGATTGCCACCGATATTGCCGCGCGCGGTCTCGATATCGACCAGTTGCCGCATGTGGTGAATTTTGATTTACCGCAGGTTGCGGAAGATTATGTCCATCGCATAGGCCGCACCGGTCGAGCAGGAGCAGATGGACAGGCGATTTCCCTCGTTGAACCTGATGAAGCCTATTTGTTGGCGGCTATTGAGAAGGTTTTGAAAAAAGAGATTCCGCAAGTAGCGGATACCGGCTATGAAAAAGTTTCCTTGGATGTACGCAACAGCAAACCCAGTTCTAAGCCTAAGCCGCAACAGCCCCGAGCCGGCCAACGGCCGCATGCCGGAAATCGTGCGGCTACGCATGGTAAGCCTGGTGCTTCAGAACGTAAGCCTAATCAAAACAGATCTAGGATGCGTTGATTGTCTTTTGCTCAATATGAATTGCTAACCAAACTGTTTCCGTTGCCGGCGTCGTCCACTCTACACGATGCTTGCAATGGGCTGGAATAAGCAGATAATCCCCCTCGGCTAATGCAATGACCGAGCCGTCATAAAAAGCCAAGCGCGACTGTCCTTGTAATACCAGCACCCATTCGTCCTGAACTTGATCATACCAAAAGTCCTCGTCGCTGCAATGGCCTTGGGAAACAATGCGTTCAATGCGTACACTAGGACTTGCGAGTAATGTTTGGCATAATTCCACAGGTAATTGTTTAGGAATGTCGGCAAATATGGATGCGCTGTTGATGTTCATAAAATCTGTCACAAATACAATAATGAGGGGGATTGATGAATAATAAATTTTTTTCTGCAGTCATGGCGTTTTTTATCGAAAAAACGCCGATCGTAATTCCGTTGGTCAGACACTATTGCGATAAAGCGAAGTGCGCAGATTTTTTCGCGCCGCTGTTGTTGCGATTGTATTTGGCGCCGGTGTTTTGGATGGCGGGTACGCAAAAGTTTGCCCATTTTTCCGAGACGGCTGCCTGGTTCGGTAGTCCGGATGCCGGTTTGGGTTTACCCATGCCTTATGTATTGGTATTTTTTGTTGCTTTGTTCGAAACTTTGGGCGCTGTGTTTTTGTTGTTCGGCTTCGCAACCCGCCTTATCTCCATACCCTTGATGCTGATTATGCTGATGGCGATTTTTACCGCGCATTGGAAAAACGGCTGGCTAGCCATTGCTACCGGCAGCGGCATTTTTGCTAATGAACGCACCGTGGAAGCCATTAACCGTTTGCAACGCGCCCAGGAAATTTTGCAGTCGCAAGGTGATTATGAATGGCTAACCGAACATGGCGGTTTTGTGGTGTTGAACAACGGTATTGAATTTGCCGCTACCTATTTTGTTATGTTGTTAACCTTGTTTTTTATCGGCGGCGGACGTTATGTCAGTGCTGATTTTTGGTTAATGCGGCGTTATTTCAGTCAGTAGTTATCAGTTGCTTTATGTTAGCGTAATTCGAATCTTTAAATTTTATCGGAAGTCATGCATGTCAATATTAAGTTCATTTAAAAAACGTTCCACCCTGGATGCAGCGATCAAACAAGTCGCCCTAGCCCGGAAAAGCGAAGGCGGCAAGGCCGAACAGCTCTATAAAGGCGCTTATCAAGGCTTTGCCAATGTCGTGGTGGATAATCCATTGTTGGCGGAAGCTCTGTACAACTGGGGGTTCGCACTGTTACACGAAGCGGCAACTCAGGGAGAAGAGCAAAAAATCGACACCCTGGAAGAAGCTATCTCCAAGTTTTCATTCTGCTTGCTGGTGGCGCCGAATTACTTGGCTGCGGCGATAGACGGCGGTGTGGCCCTGATGGATTTGGCGCGCGTTAGCCCCGAGGATGGCAAAAGTCATCTGTATCATATGGCTAAACATTTCTTTGAAAAGGCCGGAGCCATTCAAAAAGGCAGCGCTGCCTACAATTTAGCTTGTATCCATGCATTAAATGCCGATGAAGAAGCTTGTCTTACGGCGTTGCGTCTGGCTAAAGACAGCGGCACTTTGCCTGATGAATCGGTGATTTTTCAGGATGCGGATATGGTCGCCGTACTGGAATTACCCTGGTTCAAAGAGTTTCTGGAGGAGATGCGCAAGAAACCGGAGCCGGAAGCTGAACTACAGAAAGAGCCTGAGTTCGACTATGTGCCGGGGTATAAGTTGAAAAAAACTGAAGAGATTGATTATTATTCAAATTCTAAATAGTTCTCAGTAAGGCCTGGATTTTCTCCAGGCCCAGTTTGCGGGTCAATTCGATATTGCGTTCCGGGATTAGTTCGGGGTTGGGGTAGGTTTTCAGCGCCTGCTCGATACTGGCTTCCCGGATGATATGCAGCATAGGGTAGGGTGAGCGGTTGGTGTAATTGGCCGGATCGTTTTCATCCTCACCGGCGAAGCAATAGTCGGGGTGAAAACTGGCCAGTTGATAGACGCCTTCGTAGCCCTGGTCTATCAGCAATTGCTCTGCCATTGCCGTTAAATCGAGAAAGTCGTCAAACTGAGTGCAGCCTGCAGGGAGTATTAGTAAAGTGGTTTCCGTGGTCGGCTCTGTATCTAGATGCCGGCATTCTGCAATGAGTTCCGCCAGTGCGTACTCAGCTTTGTCGCTGTTCAGTACTCGATAGCGGATGCTGTCGGCTTCGTGAACATGTTTGGCGAAAGGACAAATGTTATACGGAATAATAAAAGCAGTCAGCCAATTTTGGGTGGCTTTGATGATTTTTTGCTGATCCATAATAAGACTAAAACCGGAAAAAGCCGCTATGGTAAATAAAAACGTACGCTATGGGTGTTTATTCTTTTTGTTGGCATCATTTTGGGTGCATGCCGACTCGGCGCTGTTTCAGGTCGAAAGAGTTTTTGATGGCGATACGGTTTTGTTGCAAGATAGCAGGAAAATTAGATTCTTAGGCATCAATACCCCGGAAGTTGCGCATGGAAATCAGCCGGGAGAGGCGGGAGGGGAACAGGCTAAGCTTTGGCTGCAACAGCGGCTCGAACATCAATACATTAGCCTGGAAGGCGATAACGAAGCGCAGGATAAATATGGCCGCACCTTGGCCTATGTGTTTACTCAAGATCAGCAGCATATCAATTTACAACTGGTGAAAAACGGTTTGGCGACCGTCAGTATTTTTCCGCCCAATTTGAAATATACCGAGGCCTTGTTGGCGGCGCAGCAAAGCGCCGAGCAGGCAAGGCTGGGTATTTGGGGCGATGCCGCCTACGCGCCGTTGCCGGTTCAAAATCTCACGACTGATAATTATCATGGTTGGAAGCGGATTACCGGGCGGATTCAGGCAATAAAACAGGGTGTTAAAGGCAGCTATTTGCAATTTTCAGAGCTGGCGGCGGTGCAAGTGGATCAGCAATACGCCGGGTTGTTTCCGTCTTTGGAAAGCTATGTCGGTAAAAATCTGGAAGTGCGGGGATGGTTGTATCGGTCTAAAGATCGTTTTACCTTGCCGGTGCGGCATCCGGGGCAGATTAAAGTGCTTGATCGGTAATGGCTTGAATTTTAAAAATTGGATCAAATATTTAGTGAAACCCTCAGCAACTTTCCGGTTCCTGATTACCCATAAGCCTCAGCTAACTTCAGAAGTCGCCCCAGAATAGGCGGTGTTCTTACCGCCACATAGGCAAATCTTGGAAGCATATCATTCAGGTTGAACCTTCGATTAAATCGATAACAAAATTCAGCCAGATACCGGGGAAGATGCTTGGGGTTGATGGCATGGTAAGTGCCGTTGATAGCCCGTTTAACATTACCTATTATAGTGTTGACCCAGACAAATTCTTCTTTAGTTACGCTTTGCGGTCCCCCGCCTGTGATGATCGTGTAATGGTGACAATAGGCTTCCAACACCGCCGAAAAACAAGCCAACCCGTCCGAAATTACCATACTACCGGGTTCCAAATGTGCCTTTGCCCATCTGGCGATTTCAGTAAGTTTAAAACCGTCAACAACATTCATATTCATTGCAATGGGATGATTTTCTTCATTAAGCTCAACCGCAGCAACGAAAGGTACTTTGTTCCCTGAGCCGCGTCCTCGTTTACCACCTCGGCGCTCACCACCCCAATACACATCATCCAGTTGGATAGTTCCACATCAGTGGACAATGGCTGCGTGAAACAAAAGTTATGAAACAGCCGTGGCATAATTTGTATTAGGTCATCGCAAGCCCTTATACCAATAAACAGAGTTAAACCAGATTGTGGAGGCAAGTCAATCCAATTGATGACGACAACAGGTCAGATCGGTGCTTTTTATCCCGTCAAAGTTCAGAGACTCCAAAAATCGTATGGATGTGAGTGGAAAAGGCGCGCGAATAGATTCATCATGGTTCAGAGGATAATTAATTCACCTCTAATAGAAACCCAATATATGGCTGCAATCTTGATCACTGTTGAAATCATTAAATTAGGAAAAATTTGTCTTGCAATAGGGGAGGAGACCTTATATGTATTCTCGGCAATTGCTCCTGCATCCATGCGGTGGACGCCGTCCTCAGAAACCCTTCACCGATGCCAAAATCGTTGGTTACCGGCAAGTTAAATTAGATCAAAATTTTTAAAACCCTTAAGCTTTGTATCTAACTTGAACTGCATCAGCCGACAAAAAGCGCCGTAAACGGATCAGAAGTTCATCGCTAGGGCGCACCCGCCAATTATCATCAAGCTGTAGCATGGTTTTGGCTTTGGCATTCGTGTAATCAATAGTGATGGGGCATTGCCCGCCGCAAAAGGGTTTTAATACAACTTGCAAACCGGCAAAAAATGCATTGTCCAATAGTTTTTCCGCGCTATCGATACGCAGCAGCACACCACGGGAGAACATTTCTCGCGCCTCATCCATACTGTACAACTTTTCCGCCGTTAGCCGCAAGCTGTTGGTATATTCGTCCATACTTAACCCGCCCTCCGCTATCAGCACGGCGTCTTTAGTCAGCAAATCCCGATACTTATCGAAAGTGCCGCTGTAAGCCGCTACCTCCAAGCGCCCGGTCCGATCATCCAGTGTCGCAAATCCCATCATTTTGCCTTGCTTGGTTTGCCGGGTGCGGATTTCTACAATTAACCCAGCGACCCGGGCTTCCATCTTACCTTTTGAACGCTCGGCGTCGGCTTGCAGATTGGCGAGTGTGCCGTGGGTAAACTGTTTTAATTCCAGCAGATATTCGGCAATCGGATGCCCGGTCAAAAATAACCCCAGGGTTTGCTTTTCGGCATCCAGTTTTTCTTTTTCGGTCCAGGGCTTAACCAGGCTGATATAGGCTTCGGCTTGGTCATCTCTGGCTTCGACCTGCACCGACAAGCCGAACAAATCGTTTTGCCCGGCTTGGGCCATTTTGCCGTGTTGCTCGGCAACGCGTAGCGCCGTAGTCAATTCCGCTAGATGCGCGGCGCGATTAGCATCGATACTATCCAGCGTTCCAGCTCTGATCAGGGCCTCCAACACTCGGCGATTGACTTTTCTTAAGTCTACGCGTTTGCATAAATCATACAAACCGGAGAATGGACCGTTGGTCTGGCGCTCTTTCAGCAAGTCTTCTATCGCCGATTCGCCGACGCCTTTGATAGCGCCTATGCCATAGACAATCTGGTTTTTGTCGTTGACAGTGAACTGATAAGCCGAAAGATTCAGGTCTGGTGGACAAATTTCCAGTTTCATTTCCCGGCATTCGTCTATCAGCACCACGACTTTGTCGGTATTGTCCATATCCGATGACATCACGGCCGCCATAAACGCTGCGGGAAAATGGGCTTTGAGCCAAGCGGTTTGATAAGCCACCAGCGCATAGGCGGCGGAGTGGGATTTATTAAAGCCGTAGCCGGCGAATTTCTCCATCAGGTCGAAAATATAGGTCGCAATCTTCTCATCAATCTGATTGTTGATTGCGCCCTCGGTGAAGATCTCGCGCTGCTTCGCCATTTCTTCCGGTTTCTTTTTACCCATCGCCCGCCGCAGCATGTCGGCGCCACCCAAGGTGTAACCTGCCATTTCCCTGGCGATCTGCATCACTTGCTCCTGATACAAAATAACCCCATTTGTGGGATTCAGTATCGGCTCTAAGACCGGATGGGCGTATTCGGCTTTTGCGCCATGCTTGACGTTGATATAGTCGTCTACCATGCCGGATTCCAGCGGTCCGGGCCGGAATAAAGCCACCAAGGCGATAATGTCGTCGAAGCAATCGGGTTTCAGTTTTTTGATCAGCTCTTTCATGCCGCGTGATTCCAACTGGAATACCGCAGTGGTCTGGGCGTTTTTCAGTAATTCGTAACTCGCTAAATCATCGCGGGGAATTTGCGTAATATCTATTGGCTGTTCACCACGCTGTTGACGCTGCCGATTAATGGTTTGCAGCGCCCAATCAATAATCGTCAGGGTCCGCAAGCCCAAAAAGTCAAACTTTACCAAACCCACGGCTTCAACATCGTCCTTATCGAATTGCGTAACCAAATTGCCGCCGCCCTGCTCGCAATAAAGGGGCGCGAAATCGGTGAGTTTGGTCGGCGAGATTACCACACCGCCGGCGTGTTTGCCGGCGTTCCGAGCAATACCTTCCAAAGAGCGGGCCATATCGATCAGGGTTTTAACCTCTTCTTCCTCGTCGTATAAGGCTTTTAGGTCCGGACTGTCTTTTAGGGCTTTTTCCAAGGTCATACCGATTTCAAACGGAATCAGCTTTGCTAATCTATCGACAAAACCGTAAGACAAGGACATGACGCGGCCCACATCACGTATGACCGCCTTAGCCGCCATTGAGCCGTAAGTAATAATTTGCGAAACCCGATCCCGACCATAGTGTCCGGCGACATAATCGATGACTTCGTCGCGGCGCTCCATGCAAAAGTCGATATCGAAGTCGGGCATCGACACCCGTTCGGGGTTAAGAAAACGTTCAAACAGCAAATCGAATTCTATCGGGTCCAGGTCGGTGATTTTTAGAGCATAGGCCACCAGTGAGCCGGCGCCCGAGCCCCGTCCGGGCCCGACTGGGATAGCATTATTTTTGGCCCACTGGATGAAGTCAGCGACGATCATGAAGTAGCCGGGAAAACCCATTTGCGTGATGACGTTTAGCTCTGTTTCCAAGCGTTCGTCGTAGGTTTTACGGTTCTCCGCAAAGCTGCCTTTGCCTATTGGCGGGTATTGTTTCAGACGTTCTTCCAAGCCTTGCCGGGATGCTTCCTTAAAATACCCATCCAGCGTCATGCCGGCCGGTACCGGAAAATCCGGCAGGTAGTTTTCGCCTAAAGTCAGTTCGACATTGCAGCGTTTGGCGATTTCGACACTATTATTTAACGCTTCTGGAATGTCGGCAAATAATTCCGCCATTTCCTCGGCGGTGCGCAAATATTGTTGTTCGGTGTAATGTTTGGGCCGCCGAGCATCGTCTACGACTCGGCCCTGATTGATACATACCCTAATTTCGTGCGCGTAAAAATCGCTTTTATTGATGAATCGCACATCGTTGGTAGCCACCACGGGTAAATCCAGCTCGGTAGCCAAATCGACCGCCAGTTTGATATAGCGTTCCTCGCCGGTTTTGCCGACCCGCTGTAATTCCAGATAAAAACTTTGTTTGAATAGCGATGCCCAGTACGTTGCGCAAGCTCTGGCCTGTTCGGGTTTTTCCGTTAACAGCGCCTGACCAATATCACCTTCCATTGCGGCGGACAGCGCAATTAAGCCGGCATGATTTTGCTCAATCCAGCTTTTTTGCAACATCGGCACGCCTTGATGCTGGCCATGCTGATAACCTTGGGAAATCAGCTCAGTCAAGCTGACATAGCCGGTTTTATTGCGCGCCAACAAGGTCAGGCGAAAGGGCGATGCCGGTTCGTCATCGTTATAAATCAGTACATCTACGCCAATCAAGGGTTTAACGCCGGTGCTTTGGGCGGCTTTATAAAATTTGACCAGAGAAAATAAATTGCTCTGCTCGGTAACCGCGGCAGCGGGTATCGCGAAGTCGGCCAGTTTCTTTACCAAGGGCTTGATTCTGACGATGCCGTCAACTAAAGAAAATTCGGTATGGATCCTGAGATGAACAAAAGTCGGATTCATGGTTGTTTAAACGAGATACTTTTTTACCGGTGCAAATGAGGTTCGATGTTGCGGGGTGATACCCAGTTCTTTAAGCTTTGCTCTATGCAGTATAGTTGGATAACCTTTGTGAATGGCAAAATCATAACCAGGATATAAGCGGTCTAAAATCAGCATTTCTTCATCCCGGGCGACTTTAGCCAAAATCGAGGCGGCGGAAATTTCTGCAATCAACTGGTCGCCCTGAATGATAGCCTCGCCGGGGCAATGCATTACGGGCAAACGATTGCCGTCCACCATCACGTAATTGCTTAAATGCGCTACATGTGTAAAGGCGCGTTGCATGGCGATTAATGATGCTTGTAGTATATTTATCCGGTCAATTTCGCTGGCTTCGGCACGCGCCACGGCCCAAGCGCAGGCCGAGGTTTTGATTTGTTCAGCCAATAGCCTGCGCTTTTTTTCACTTAGCTTTTTGGAATCATTCAGTCCGGGTATCGGCTTGGCAGGGTCGAGAATAACCGCTGCTGCAATCACTGGTCCAACCAGGCAGCCGCGACCTACTTCATCAATCCCGGCGATGCGTTGCGGCGTTATCGGAGTATGCCCCGTGTAACGTTGCGCAAGAAACTCACCATATTGGACAGTTCATTGCTTTCACCAGCCATATCTTCCATTTCTTCAATGGCGTCTTCCAAGCGTAGGTTGTTTTTATAGAGGATCTTGTAGGCTTTACGAATTTGGCGGATGACTTCCGGTGGTACTCCGTTACGTTCCATTCCCACTGAATTAATGCCGTGTGGTCGGGTTGGTCTGCCGCCTACCATGACAAAGGGTGGTATATCTTGAGTTATGGCGCTACCCATCGCCGAAAAACTGTATTCGCCGATTTGGGTAAACTGATGCACCAACGTGAACCCGCCGAGTATGGCGTGGTCGCCGACATGTACATGTCCGGCAATGGAAGCGCCGTTAGCCATGATCACATGATCGCCTACTTCGCAATCATGCGCGACATGGGTATAGGCCATAAATAAATTGTCGCTACCGATCAAGGTTAAGCCTTTATCCTGCTGGGTTCCGCGGTGCATGGTGCAAAACTCGCGAATGATATTCCGGTCGCCTATTTCCAGGCGGGTGATTTCGTCTGCGTATTTTTTATCCTGCGGATCTTCACCTATGGAAGTGAATTGGTAAATGCTGTTTTCTTTGCCGATGATCGTCGGTCCTTTAATTACTACATGCGGACCGATTTCAGTGCCCGAGTCGATCTGCACATCGGGGCCGATAATTGAAAATGGTCCGACTTTAACGTCATCCGCCAGTTCGGCATTGAGATGCACTACCGCTCTTGGATCAATCATTTAATTCTCCGCTGCCGCGCACATGATCTGAGCGCTGGCCGCTAATTCGCCATCGACTTCAGCGCGGCAATCAAAAGACCAAATGTTGCGTTTGTGTTTCAGGCATTTGATATCCAACATGAGTCTGTCGCCGGGGACAACCTGTCTTTTGAAGCGGGCATTATCGATTCCAGCAAGATAATAGGTCATGCCTTTACCGAGTGCGTCGTCGCTTTGTGCCGCCAGCAAGGCAGTAGCCTGCGCTAAGGCCTCCATAATCAAGACTCCGGGAAAAATGGGTTTGTGCGGGAAGTGTCCTTGAAAAAAATGTTCATTATATGTGACGTTTTTAACACCCAGTAATCGAGCGCCTGGCTCGAATTCGATAACCTTGTCTACTAGCAGAAAGGGGTAGCGGTGCGGGAGATATTCTTGAATTTGTAAAATATCGAGGGTTCCGGTCATAATGTATTGGTAATTTAGCCAGCGCGAGGAAAACAGCTTTGTTTTCCTCGACTTAAAGCCGCAAGAGATTATTCGGCAGGTAAGTTCTTATTGGGAGAGCGTTTCCAGTTTTTGTTGCACGCGACTTGTAACGTCAATCTGATCGTTGGCATAAATCACGCCATCGGTAAGTAGTAAATCAAAGGATTCTTCTTTAGCTAATGCTCTTACCGCTTCAACAATACGCTTTTGCAGATTTCCCAATTCTTCGTTTCTGCGTAAATTAAAGTCTTCACTAAACTCTTGTTGCGCACGGGCCGCATCGCGCTTTTTTTCTACGACATCTTTTTCCAGCTTACGGCGTTCTTCTTCGCCCATCACAGCAGAGTCTCTATTCAATTTGTCTTCCAGGGATTTAATTTCTTTTTGCTGGGATACCAATGCCTTGTCTCTGGGCGAAAATTCAGTTTCTAACCGGCTTTTAGCTTTTGCAGCTTGTGGGGCTTTTTCCAACACTTTAGCGACGTTTACAAAACCAATTTTTAGGTCCGCGTGACTTACGCCGGCAATAAACATCAGCATTAAAAACAAGGAAATTCTACTTTTCATGGTCAAAACCATCTCCGGGTTAATATTTTGGGGAAATTAGGAAAAAATTAATCTTGAATTATAAGGCAAAAAGCGATCAAACTAAACTAAAATCCTGATCCGAAGGTAAACTGGAAGGATTGGGTTAAGTCATTGGCTTGCGAATTGAGCGGGTGGGCGATACTAACCGCCAATGCGCCGAAAGGGGACATCCATTCACCGGACAATCCTGCTGAATAGCGGAAATAACCTTTTAAGCCATTGAGGCTTAGGCTGTCGGCCAAGGTGCCGCCATCGACAAAAGTACCGACACGCACTGACTTCAGCTCGCTTAAGAACGGCAATGGAAAAAACAGTTCGGCCTTGCCAATGGCTTTATTAGAACCCCCGAAAGGTCTATTTAATGAATCCCTGGGACCTAAGGTATTTTGCATAAAACCCCTGACGTCATTGGTGCCGCCGGCATAATAATTCTCAAAGAAGGGTAACACGGCTGTTTTACCATAGGTGCCGCCATGATCAATTTCGCCTAATAATCGGAAGGTAAAATCATTTGCCAAGGGGAAGAAATGTTGATGTTTGTATGTGACTTTGTAGTAATCGAGATCGCTGCCTGGCACCGTCGCCATGAAGGAAATTCGCTGTTGACCGCCTCTATGGGAGAATGTCGGTCGATCCAGCGTGTCGTGAGTCCAGCCCGCTGAAGTGTCAAATACTGTAAAACTGCCGCCATAATTCGCGATGTAATTAAGAATTTCGTTTGAAGACAAGGTAGTTGCTGATACATTGGTGTGCTTAATCTCCATATCGAAACCAATCCGGTTAAACTCGCTTAATGGAATGCCAAAGTTCATACTGGCATTTTCGACCTTGGTATTGTAACTAGCCAGATTGGCGGCGTATGCATTACGGGTGGTATAGCCAAGGTTGTAGCCAAGCGCCACGCCGTCCAATGTATAATAGGGATCGGTAAATCCCAAATTATAACGCGTCATGATGGCGCTATTGTTAAAGCTAAAATCCAAACGTTTACCGGTACCGAAGATATTATCCTGCGAAATATTGGCATTAAATATTATCCCCTGCACCTGAGAATAACCGACGCCGGCCTGTAAATTGCCGGAAGCTTTTTCCTTGACAGTGTAGTTTACGTCGATCTGATCGGCAACACCTACCACTTGCGGCGTTTCAACATTGACTTCTTCAAAATAGCCCAATCGATTTAACCGGGTTTTGGAGCGTTCGATTTTATTGCCGGCCGCCCAACTGGACTCCATTTGCCGCATTTCGCGACGAATGACCTCATCTCGGGTTTTGGTATTGCCTTTCACATTGATGCGGCGCACATAAACGCGCTTGCCTGGGTCTATGAAAAAAGTCATGACGACTGTTTTTTGAGCCTCGTTAATTTCCGGCACCATATTAACATTGGCGAAGGTATAGCCTTCATTGCCTAGTCTATCCGAAATGGCCTTGGAGGTTTCTGTCGCATTTTTCCGGGAAAACGTTTCGCCGGGACCGACACTAACCAGTTTGGTTAATTCCTCCGGCGCCACGATCATTTCACCGGTCAGTTTAACCTTTTCCAAAGTGTAGACTTCACCTTCCTTAACGTTGATGGTGATGTAAATTTCCTTTTTATCAGCGGTTATATCGACCTGAGTGGATTCTATGGAAAAATTGATGTAGCCGCGATCAAGATAGTAAGAACGTAACTTTTCCAAATCAGCGGAAAGTTTTTGCTTTGAATACTGGTCATCTTTAGAATAAAAGGACAAGAAATTGGTGGTGCTCAACTCAAATTCTTTTCTGAGCTTATCATTGCTAAAGGCTTGGTTGCCGACGATGTTGATTTGTTTGATTTTGGCGACCTTGCCTTCGGAAATGTCGATATGAATGCCGACCCGATTCCGAGTAAGTTCGGTAACTTCGGTTTTGATTTTTAGCCCATATTTGCCGTGGCTGAAATATTGGCGTCTTAATTCTTGCTCAACTTTGTCTAGAACCTGTTTGTTGTAAACCTTGCCTTCCGCCAAGCCGATCTTTTTCAAAGCTTCGGTCAAGTCTTCTTTTTTGATGTCTTTATTACCTTCAATAGCAACTTTTGCGACTGATGGCCGTTCCACTACATTGATAATTAGGGCATTACCTTCTTTTTCCAGTGTGATGTCCTTAAAAAAGCCAGTGTTAAATAATGCTCTAATAGCTGCCGCTTGTTTATCTTCGGGAAAATTATCGCCTATATTTACCGGTAAATAATTGTAGACAGTGCCTGCTGAAATTCTTTGCAACCCTCTGACTTGAATATCTTCAACAACAAAACTCTCAGCTGAGAGCGCAGTTCTAGCAGCAAATGCACTCAAGAGTAGAATTTTAAAAACCGGATTTCTTTTCACGCGGCCTACCGACAAAAACAATAAATGAAAGAAATTGTAACATGCGGGCGGCCTCGCAGAATATGAATCCAGCTTAGATTGTGGTTCAAGACTTAATTTTCACCCAGAAAAGTTTGATAATGTGCATTAATAACAGGTCGCTTGGAGATTTAAGCATGACAGAGATGAGCGAGGTGCGTATAGATAAATGGTTATGGGCCGCACGATTTTTTAAAACACGTCAGATGGCATCCGAGGCAGTCAATGGTGGGAAAGTGCATGTCAACGGCCAGCGTTGCAAACCCGGCAAGGATGTTAAAATCGGCGATGAAGTTATCATCACTAATGATCAATACACTTGGAAAATCAAGGTCTCAGAGCTCAGCAAACAACGTGGGCCTGCCACGGTTGCGGCGATGCTGTATGCTGAAGATCAAGCCAGCGCCACGCTTCGGGCGCAACAAATCGAGATCCGCAAGCAGCAACTTGCTTTGCAGCATCCTTCGGAAAGAGAACACAAGCCGAATAAAAAACAACGCCGGCAAATCCATCGGTTCAAGCTGGATGGGTTATAACTTGCTAGTGCAGATTTAAAGACAAACATTAATGCTAATTTTTATTATGATATGTGCTAACGATAAAACGAATTAATTTGAGTTAGGTAGATTATGGCGATAACCAGAAAACAAAAACTTTGCGCCGCTGCCTTGGCCGCATTGCTGATTTTGTATGCACTTATTGGTTTTTATCTACTACCCTATTTAATTCGTATAAAAGCCCCTGCTATTCTCAAGGAACAAACCGGACAATTGGCCAGATTACAGGTGGTTCATTTCAATCCATTTAAGTTTTTTCTGGAGTTGGAAAACTTCTCACTTGAGGGCTCTGACGGTAAAAACTTAATTAGTTTTGCTAGCTTAACCGTCGATTTCAACGCACTTTCCTCACTACGACAGCAAGCGCTGGTATTCGACGGTATAGCCTTGAGCAAGCCACTTTTGGATATCAAACGCAAGTCGGATGGCAGCTTTAATTTTAGTAGTATGCTGCCTAAATCAGAGTCGGCAAAGCCACAGGAGGACAAAAACACAAGCTTAATGCCTTTGATTCTACACGGTTTTAGTATTCAGGAAGGTAGAGTCGGCTGGATGGACGCGATCTCCGGTCAAGAGCTTAAGGAATCTTTGCTGCCAGTTAATCTTTCTGTGACTGAGCTGACGACAAAAGCTAACGCAGAAGCAGGTTTTGATTTGAGTTTTGTGCTGGAATCCGGTGGTCATCTACATTGGCAGGGTGAGTTAGGTTTATCCCCCTTCACTTCGAAAGGCAAAATCGATCTGGAAGATCTGAGCTTGACTAATGTGTGGCGCCTATTTTTACAGAAAATTTTGCCAGTGCAGATCTCTGCCGGGCGCTTAAGTCTAAAAGGGGAGTATCAAGCCAGTATTCCTGACAGTGGTATGGCGCTTAAATTCAGCAACGGGCAAATTGATATAAAGGAGTTTGCCATTGCCGAAAAAGGCAAGAACGAGTCTTTAGTGACGATTCCGCTGCTAGCGGTTAGCGGGATCAGCGCCGACCTGAATAAGCATGAAGTGCAGATAAATTCTCTGTCCAGTAAGGATGCTGGAATCAAGGCAAGTTTGCAAGCGGATGGACGTTTAAATTATCAGGCCATCTTTGCGCAACAGTATGCAGCGCCACCGGCCTCTGCAACACCGGCATCGGCAGTAGCTGATAAGGCCGCACCGGATTGGCAAATCAGTGTTGGCGAATTGACGTTAAAAAATTATCAGCTTTCATTTACAGACCAAACCCAGAAAATCCCGCAGACAAGTAAATTGAGTAATATCAATTTCAATTTGCGTAAATTCAGTACCCGCGAGCATGAAAAATTACCTTTGCAATTTAATGCAGTCTATAACGATGCCGGCAAGCTTAAACTTGACGGCGATATTGGTCTTAAGCCGTTTTCAGGTGCTTTAGCTGTTGACTTTCAAGCAATAAAACTGAAAAACTTTCAAAAATACCTGGATAATTATTTGAATCTAGATGTAGTGGATGGCGAATTTAATAGCCACGGTAACTTGCAGTTAAATCAAAGCGAAAGTCTGCAACTGTCTTTTCAGGGTGACGCAAATATCAACAATCTGACTACTCGGGATAAAATCAATAATAAAGATTTTTTGAAATGGCATTATTTACAGTTACAGCAGATTAATATTGATCTTGCCAAGCAAGCTTTTTCAGTGAGTAAAGTGGTTTTTGATAGACCGTATTTTCGATTTAATATTAAAAAAGACAAAACCACCAATATTGCCACTATCATCGTTCCCCAACCAGCAACGCTTGCTAGCGCTCCTCAGCCGGTAAAATCCACGACTGATGCTCAGCAAGCACAAGCCAACATTAGCATAGGTAAAATTGAGTTAAAGGATGGGCATTCGGATTTTTCCGATTATTCGTTGATTTTGCCGTTTGTTGCCGATATGGACGGTTTGAGTGGCGAAATGAATGGTTTTTCTTCAACACAAGATGCGCCGCTTAAGCTGTCGCTGCAGGGTAAGGTCTACGATTTGGCCCAGGTCGTAATTAAGGGTTCCTATCAGATTAAGAGCGGCGATGCCAATATTTCCTTAAAATTCACCAACATGCCGCTTCCATTAATTACGCCCTATATGGCGGAATTTGCCGGATATAAGATTGAAAAAGGTCAGATGGCACTGGATTTGCAATATAAAGTCAATAAAGGCCAAATTGAAGCACAAAATAAAATCTTTATCGATCAGTTGACTTTAGGTGATAAGGTCGAAAATCCGCATGCCAGTTCATTACCGTTGAAATTGGCCATCGCATTGTTGAAGGATGCCGACGGTAAAATCAATCTGGATTTTCCAATTACGGGCAGCCTGGACGATCCGCAATTCAGTATTGGCGCTTTAATCGTCGATGTGTTGGAAAACCTGATCAGTAAACTGGTGACCTCGCCGTTTCGGGCATTAGGCGGATTGTTCGATAATGATAATCACGACTTTAGCTCGATAAATTTCCCGGCAGGTAGCGCCGAAATAAAGCCTGAGGAAACAGTCAAACTTGATCAATTATGTCAAGCTTTGCAAAACAAGCCCACTTTGACTTTGGAAGTAAAAGGTATGGCGTTTCAATCCAGTGATTGGGAGCAATTGCGCTTTGACGCCGTCAAAGAAATTTTGAAAAAAATGAAATCCGGTGAATTGCGCGATAAAGGTCAGAACATCCGTTCCGAATACATAGAATTATCCGATGAAGAATATAAGCGCTTGCTAGCCAAATTTTATGCTGAAGTGTTCCCTCTGGATATAGATAAGTCACTACTGGGCGCGCCACGGAGCAAATCGCAACCGGATGCCGACTTTTATACTGTTGCGCGGCAAAAACTGGAGAGCGTTATGCCGCCGGATCCGCAGCGCCTCACAGATTTGGCGGTTGCTAGGGCCAATGCAATTTCCAAATATTTGGTAGAAACTGACCATCTGGACGTCGCACGCATCTATCTTTTGGCGCCGGAACTGGATTCGGCTAATACTGAAGGCATAGTTTCGAAATTGTCTTTGAATGCCGCTCAATGATAACTAACAGTAAGTTTGTATTATAATCATTTGTAATTCAAACTATTCTGAAACAGTTTTGTGGTTTTTAAACAAAATTATGGCAGTACAGAATATGAACTACCAACTTGAGCCGGGATTACTACGAGGCATAACCTTCAGCTGTCCCTGCTTAAGTTGCTACCGGAATGTGGCAATACTTTGGGTGCGAATTTTAACGACTGATACGTTTCGTTGACTTGCATGGCACAGCTTTAATCTTGCTATTACGCATGATTTATAATATTTCTAGTAGTCAATTTATTCAATATTTAAGAAATGGAGACAAAAATGAACAGCAGATTTTTAAAACTATTAGCAATGCTTGGGGTTTTAGGTGGCAGTTTGCTATGGGTTAGCCCCGTTGCGGCCGAACAATTAACTTCTTGCACCATGACTTACAATTTAAGCGGCTTCTCGTTAGCTATTAAAGTATATGACGGTACAGGCGTGATAAGTTGCAGTAATGGTCAGCATCAGCAAGTTTCCTTATCTTCCAGAAGTATAGGCTTTTCAATAGGTAAATCTGAGATTGAAGGTACCGGTGTATTTTCCGGCGTAAAAAGTCTTAATGAAATTTATGGTACCTATGCTGCGCTAGAAGGTCATGCCGGCGCCACTACTTCTGTGGATGGACAGGTGTTAACTCGAGGTGAAATATCGCTTGCGCTTTCTGGTAAAGGACGCGGCATAGACATCGGGGTGACCATTGGGGAGCTGACCATCTCGGCAAAATGACGATTTGGATTAGGCGTGAAGAATTCTTTTTTCCTGGTAATTCCTGAACAAAAAAAAGATCCGGAGCTTAAGCTAGCGCTTTCCGAAGCTTCCTTGAAACAGTGGGTTTCGGAATTGCCCACGGCAAATCCGGGTTTAACAACCCGTTTATACCAAGAAATACTTGAGAATATCATTTCATTTGATATGCCTTCTGTAGATCGTTTGAGCGCACTGGAGCTTATAAAGCCGGACTTTTTAATCATTGAAGACTATTTGCGCTCCAGGCTGATTAAATACGGTTTCCCGAAAGGTGAAAACGAAAGAAAAATATTTACAGTCTTGGTTGAACTTGAGCGAAACATAACAATCGGATATTGGATAGTGGTACGTGGCCTAACGCATAGGCAAGTTGGTTGGTTGCAGGGTAAAGCTACCGCTTTAGCCTTGCAGAGAACAATGGAGGGCTTGAACAGCATCATTATTAGTTACTACATGATGAGCTTGCCCATACCTGACTGGATCTGGATCGATCTGCATTCGCTCTACCGCTTAAGCGTTAAGTTGGGCAAAGAATCTACCAAAATAGCTGAACATGGCAATGTTTTCGGCAAACATTCAATTGAAGACCGTTATAAACAAATTCTATTACTCTGTCTTGCTTACCCATCCGGCTTAATGCAGACCGAGTTTTTGCAGGTTTATCAATTTACCGAAAAAATTTGTGAATTTGTCCATATCGAGACTAAGCCTATAGCAGGTCAAAGTATGCAGTGTTCAATTTTGACAGATGAAGATTTGGGGCCGGCTTTTTCGGCCTCCGGTGCTGACTTTCACGGCAAATCTGCTGATTCGGCCAGAGTTTACTTAAATTTAACCAAACTAGAGAAAATAGCTAAACAGGCTGAAAAATATTGTGGTCGGGATGAGGCTCGCTTCAGTTCGCTGGAAAATCGAATGATAGATGATCCAAATCAAAAATTATCTCCGGAATTATTTGATTATTTAATGGAGCGTTGGTCGGGTAGGGAACCGCAAGGGACGGCTTTTTTTACCGATAGGCTGGACAGATATTTGTCTATAGGTTTAGATGCTACTCACGAATTACAGGACATGAGCTTGCCTCGTGTAGCCCATGGCTTGGAAATATTAGCCGAAACTGATTCCGAGCGGGCATTGACCTGCACTTTTAGCAAAGAAGGCGTATTATCTATCGGAAGTTTAGTCAGCTTTAGAAAAACTGATGCTTTACGGCATCAGCGCAGTTTGGGCGTGGTGTGTAAAATCCGCCTGCCCAAGCAAGAGAATAAATTGATTATTGAAATTACAGTCATAGCCGCGCAATCATATTCGGTCAGCTATCTCCATAAGGATGCGGAGCCCAATTCAGAACGCAAAAAAGCGCTGTTATACGGAGTAAAAAATCCAAATGGAGAAAGAAGTTTTATTATCATGGATTCTTTCATGATAAAAGATGGCAATATATTAACGATGTTTATGGGTCAGGAAAGCTTTCCAATTATCTTGATGGGCAGAAAAAACATCGGTCTAGGTTATTGGCAATTTGAGTGCAGACGTATTTTGGAAAAACAACTTCAGACCCAGGACAAGAAAAAAGGCTATGACTTTATCTAACGCATGCCGACGCCGGCTAAAACCAAATAAAATTATTAAATGACAGCAGACAAAGTTCAGGAAACTGATTTCAAGCATATCGAAGATCCCTACGCTCAGCGGGAAGCTGAAAAATACGAACACCCAATTCCAAGCCGAGAGCTGATATTACAGCTCATTCAACAAGTCGGTAAGCCCTTGCGACGACAACAAATCGCCCAACAATTTGCCTTGGAAGCGGCGGATGATTTGGAGGCTTTGCGCCGCAGGCTGCGCGCAATGGAACGCGACGGGCAATTAGTTTTTAACAGTAGGCAAAGGTATTGTTTGGGTGATGGACATAACACCATTAGCGGTCGAGTGCTAGGACATCATGAAGGCTTCGGTTTTTTAAAGCCGGATGACGCTTCCGATGACCTTTTCCTTTCGCCCCGGGAAATGAAGCCACTGATGCACAATGACCGGATTAGCGTACGCGTGTCGGGTTTAGATCGCCGGGGGCGGCGAGAAGCGACAGTAGTCGAAATTCTAGAACGCAATACGCATCAAGTCGTCGGCCGATTTTTCGAAGAAGGTCGAGTGGCTTACGTAGTACCGGATAACAAAAAACTTGTTCATGAAGTTTTAATTGCTAAGGAAGACACTGGCGGCGCAAAAATAGGTCAGATCGTAGTGGCGGAAATCGTGCAGCAACCGACAGTTCATTGTCAACCGTTGGGCCGAGTGATCGAGGTTTTGGGGCTGCATATGGCGCCGGGCATGGAAATCGAGATGGCGATTCGGTCCTACGAATTACCGAATACTTGGCCTGAGGCCTTGTTACAAGAGATCAAAACCTTAACCCCGGAAGTTCCGGATTCGGCCAAACAAAATCGCGAAGATATCCGTCGCCTGCCTTTGGTGACCATAGACGGCGAGGATGCTCGAGATTTTGACGATGCCGTTTATGCGCAAAAAACCCAAAAAGGCTGGAAGTTGCTAGTGGCAATTGCCGATGTCTCGCATTATGTGCACGTCAGCAGCGCTTTGGATACGGAAGCCAAAAATCGCAGTACCTCAGTGTATTTTCCGGAACAAGTTATTCCAATGCTACCGGAAATCTTATCGAATGGCTTGTGCTCGCTTAATCCCAATGTGGATCGACTCTGCATGGTCTGCGAATTGCTGATTGGTGAAGACGGTAATGTAATCCGCTCCCGGTTTTTTGAAGCAGTAATGCGCTCACATGCCAGAATGACTTATACGGATGTGGCAAAGATTTTGGTGGAAGGCAATCAAACACTGGCGCAAAAATATGCCGAGCTTGAACCGCACCTGCAAACCCTTTACGGTTTGTATAAGGTCATGCGCCAACAGCGTGAGTTACGCGGCGCAATGGATTTCGATACTCAGGAAACCAAGATTGTGTTCGGCAAGGAGCGGAAAATTGAAGAAATTGTGCCGGTAGTGCGTAACGATGCCCATAAACTCATCGAAGAGTTCATGATTACCGCTAACACCGCAGCCGCCAAATTTTTAAAACGCAAAAAAATGCCGCATTTATTGCGTATTCATGATGGTCCGGGCAAGGAAAAGTTGGTAACGTTAAAAACCTTTTTGTCAGAGTTAGGTTTGCATTTGGGCGGTGGCGACAATCCTCGGCCTCTGGATTATATGTATCTTCTGGAATCGGTAAAAGGCCGAAAAGATGCTCATCTGATTCAGACCGTATTGTTGCGCTCTATGTCACAAGCGGTCTACAGCCCTGATCAAAAAGGCCATTTTGGCCTGGCTTTGGATGCCTATGCGCATTTCACGTCACCTATCCGCCGTTATCCGGACTTACTGGTGCATCGTGCCATCCGGCATATATTAGCCGGTAAGTCTATCGATTCTTTTGCTTATGGTTTTCCTGATATGGTGCAGTTGGGTGAGCATTGTTCAGCTAACGAACGCCGCGCCGATGAAGCCACCCGCGACGTCGTTAACTGGCTGAAATGCGAATACATGATGGATAAAATCGGACAGGAGTTTCCCGGCATCATTACCGCCGTGACCGGTTTTGGTTTTTTTGTCGAATTGCAATCGATTTATGTGGAAGGGCTGGTTCATATTGCTTCACTACATCAAGATTATTTTAACTATGATGCCGCCAGCCATCATCTCTACGGTGAGCGCACCGGCGTCCGTTATCGCTTAGGGGATGCGGTGCGTGTCAAAGTGGTGAGGGTCAGTCTGGACGATAAGAAAATCGATTTTGAGCTGATACAATCCGCCAAAAAAACAGCAAAATCAGCCCCAAAAGTAGTTATTGAGAAATCCTCTAAAGGTAAAGCTGTCAAGCAAGAAAATTCCGGCAAAGCTAAGCCTAGAACCAAGAGACGTCGCAAAACATGAGTACACAGCTATTCGGCATTCATGCTGTTCAGGCCGCTTTAGATTATTCGCCGCAAAAAATTCAACGGGCCTGGGTTGATGGTCAAAGGCAGGATGTGCGTTTAAAACAAGTTATTGACGATTTGGCGAGTTTAGGGATATTTCCGGAAAAAACCGATCGGAAGAAGCTGGATAAGCTGGCGGACGGGAAAAACCATCAAGGCATTATCGTCGCTGTTGAATTACCGGCCATGCGCAGTGAAGAGCAATTAAAGCAAGATGTCGAGGCTTTAACGGCCACGCCTTTTTATCTGGTGTTGGACCAGGTTCAAGATCCGCATAATCTGGGGGCTTGTTTACGTACAGCCGATGCCGTCGGTGTGCATGGCATTATCGTTACCAAGGATAATGCAGCCGGCATTACCCCGACTGTTTGCAAAGTCGCCAGTGGCGCCGCAGAAACAGTCCCTGTCTATCAAGTCACCAATTTGGCCCGGGTATTGCGCTGGTTGAAAGAGCAAAACATTTGGATTATGGGCGCGGATGGCGAAGCAGCGCAAACCCCTTACGAACTGAAACTGGATATGCCTTTGGCGATAGTGATGGGAGCGGAAGGCAGTGGCATGCGGCATTTGACCCGCCAACACTGCGATTTTGTGGTGAAAATTCCGATGGTCGGGCAGGTAGAAAGTTTGAATGTTTCGGTTGCCGCCGGGGTCTTAATGTATGAAACTTTTCGGCAGAAAAATTCACGCTTTTCATAATGAAACCTTGGTTTATTCCAGTTGTGAATCTGCTGATTAGCCCAGTTGTTTTTGCCGACATTAATCCGCAAAGCATCGCGTTTAATTGTCGCAATTGCCATGCGCAACAGGCGTCCGATACCCAACCTGCTAGTTTGGTGCAAATCTCAGCAGCAGAAATCCGCGAAACTTTGCTCGCTTTTAAATACGACAAAAAAGCGGCGACACTGATGCCGCGCATAGCCAAAGGTTATTCTGATGCAGAATTAAGCGCTGTGGCTGATTTCTTGGGTAAACCTTAAGCTGTGACAAGTATTACCAGAAGACGTTTTTTGCACTATGCCGGGCTGACTGGGATTGCCTGCTTGACGAGTTGCAGCTCCGTCTATCCTAAAGGCAAGGCCAAAGCGCAGGTGGTGGTGATCGGAGGGGGGTTCGGCGGTGCGACAGCGGCAAAATATATTCGCCAACTCGATTCCGAGATTCAGGTAATCTTAATCGAGCCGAAACTGAAATATATTACCTGCCCTGGCAGCAATTGGCTGTTTGCCGGGATGACTAAACTTGATAAGCTAACGCTCGATTATCAGTCCTTAAGCAATGTTTACGGCGTAAAACTGGTGACGGATACTGTTGTTAGAATTGAGAGTGACCGGCGGCGCGTCTTGCTGGCTGGAGGCGAGGTGATCGGCTATGACCGCTTGGTTATGTCGCCCGGCATCGATTTTCGTTGGGATACTTTGCCGGGTTATACGCAAGAAATCGCGCAAATTTATCCCCATGCCTGGCAGGCGGGTCCGCAAACGTTATTGCTGCAGCAGCAAATGCAGGCGATGGACGACGGTGGCGTAGTATTGATTTCTGTTCCAGTCGACCCCTACCGTTGTCCACCAGGCCCTTATGAACGAGCGAGTCTGATGGCTTTCTGGTTAAAACAACATAAACCCCGTTCAAAAATTATTATTCTTGACGCAAAGACGACATTTTCCAAGCAAAAGTTATTTGAAGCCGGTTGGGCTAAGCATTTCGGCTATGGTCGTACTAATAGTCTGATCGAGTGGCGCAGCATAGCCGATAATCCACTTACCAGACTTGACGTGAAATCCGGTGTCTTGGAAACGTATTTTGGCGATAAAATTCAAGGACAGGTACTTAATATTATCCCACAACAACAAGCAGGGAGCATTGCCCGGCAAGCCGGATTAAGCGATGCTAGCGGCTGGTGCCCGGTTGAGCCGCAGACTTGTAGTTCGAAATTTATTGAAAACATGCATGTTATTGGCGATGCCGCCAATTTTGCACCGATACCCAAGTCGGCTTTCGCCGCCAATTCCGAAGCTAAAGTTTGTGCGCTAGCGGTAGTGAGTTTACTTAATCAACAGCCTGTGCCGGAAGCGCATTGGCTAAATACTTGCTACAGCCTGGTGACGCCACAGCATGGGATTTCGGTGGCTGGGGTTTATAAATTGGCGGGGGACGGAAGTATTCAGATGGTGAAGGGCGCTGGCGGCGTTAGTAGTCTGGAAGATGCGGCTGCACCGATGGCGGAGGCGGAGTATGCACAGACTGTTTATAGAGCATTGGTTATGGATAGCTTTGCATCGAGTGGTTGACTGATGCTAATTGATACATAAAGGCATATAATACTGAGCGACTATTTTAAAATTTCTATACACTGTATTGTCAACAGAGGGCATTGGTAAAGCTTCCTAAGGTAATTAGTCTAGACAATTACGTTGGGCGGAGTAGCCGGCTTCTTTCGTAAATGAAGATATGCCGATCTATTAGCAATGCAGGAGCAATTAATTTTGCAAATGTTTATTTTACTCTATACCTTGAACACACAATTTTATATATTGATGATAATAATCCAAGCATGAAGAACAACCTAACTGATACTAAACCAGAACCTATATCTGCAAAACCCAATTGGCATTACGATTCTTATTTTCTTGCGCAACTCGAACGCATTAATCCGCAAAAACTGCGGCCAGCCACAAAAAGCCGTAAGGTTACGATAGAAATTAACAAGCGTGTAGTTGAGCTGGAAATTGAACCGGAATCTGACGAAAGCGAATAGCACATAGAACTATTATTTCTATAAAAGCCCACAACGGTGGGCTTTGTCTCTAACATTAAGAAATATCTTGTTATTTTGCCAGATCCTCAATGATGGTTTTTTGCAGCAACTTGATTAGGCTGCCGGAATCATCCCTATTAAAGGTCTTTTTGTCTGAGTTTTCGGCTTGATTGATAGGAATTACCTTGTCGGCGCGTACTTCTGTTGGAGAGTTGTCTTTCTCAAGGGTCAGGGTATATTCAGTATCTTCAAATTTGTCGCTAAAAAACGAAGTCAGCGAATCCATTAAGCCGCGTTGATTACCCTGGCCATCAGCAACATAACGCACACGATATATTCCAGCATCGTGGTTGCGGTCGACAACTTCTATTCCTGCTAAGCTTAAACCATGGGCGACTAGATCCCAGGCCCGGTCAAAACGGGTTTTTAATTGCAAACGAGGTTTGTCTGGGTCACCCACTAAGCGTATCAATCTGCCTAGATCTGTGCTTGCATTTTTCGGTAGGTTCTCAGACTTTTCGGTATCCGATTTCGCTGTTGTTTCAGGTTTGATGGTGTCTTTTTTAGGTTGTTCTTTAGTATCCGTATAGGCTGATCCATAAGAACCGGAATTGCTGTGTTCAATAGCCAGCGTCGGCGGAAATTCCAGATGTTTAATGTCCCGGTATTTGTCTGAGCCGGAGTCTGCACACGAGATCAATAAGAGCCAGCTTAGGTTGTAAAACAACTTCTTGGGTATTTGCTTACTAGTTACATTTGTCTTTAGTATAACTGGTAATTCCATAGTAATTTTATTGCATATATTCATTATGTTGCAGTAATTATGTCTAAAATTGAGGTCAATTTTTCAGTACTAATGTATCCACAAGCGCCTATCTCCGTCCAATTACTAAAATAAATGTTAGATAGATTATAAGTTGACTTGCTATTTTTTTCGATCTAAGGTTGGTTACTCGCAAAAATAACGGCGGTGTTCCAAAACCGGAAATGAAGCGCGGGTTTTTTCTAAGCGATTTTTGTCAATGTTGGCGCTCACAAAACCTGAGCCGGTTTTATAGCAGTCCAACACCACGCCCCATGGGTCGACTATCATGCTGTGTCCGAAGGTTTGGCGGCCATTTTTATGGAAACCGCCCTGATTTGGGGCAATAACATAACTTAAATTTTCAATGGCTCGCGCCCGCAATAAAACTTCCCAATGCGCAGCGCCGGTTTTGGCTGTGAAAGCTGAAGGAATAACAAACAAGTCGATGTAATCCGGACTCATGGTGCGGAAAAATTCTGGAAACCGTAAGTCATAGCAGACGGCGACACCCAGTTTGCCGAAGGGTGTGTCGATAACGCAGAATTGGTCGCCGGCTTCGACTGAATCGGACTCGCGATATTCTTCGCTGCTGTCCGGGACGCTGACATCGAACAAGTGTATTTTGTCATAGCGGGCAATGCGTTGGCCCTGATCATTGAAAACCAGGCAAGCAGCGCGGACTTTGTTGGCATCTTCAGCGGCAAGCGGTATGGTGCCGCCTACAATCCATGTCCGATATTTTTTTGCTAAAGAGGATAAGAAG
>CAVPMI010000027.1:0-14019 GCA_963705975.1 uncultured Pseudomonadota bacterium | reverse complement strand
GGTTGAGACTGTCGATATTCTTCGTGTTCTCCACGGTTCGCGTAAATGGCATAAACGCTTCCCTAAAAAGTAGCGATGTGTCAGGCGTCGCTGGAAATCCGCGTTTAACCGTCCAGCGCCAATTATTCAGGCCAAAGCTCTGAATTTAAGATTTGCTCGACTGACCAGCAGCAGTTCTCAGGAAAGTTGTTTAATCCCGTTTCGATCACCGCCTGATTGACGGCTTTGTCCCATATCAGCTCTAACCATTCAGAATCAGCCAGACGGCTATTTAAACTGGGCATTGATTTTAGGCTGTAAGCAATTTCCTTGCGTTTAACTTTAATGGTTTTTTCCCAACTTGCGCCACGATGAGACGGCTGAAACTTCCATTTCAACAAATGAGAAATAAGTCCTGTTAAATGGCTCATTAATTCGCGTTGTTCGCTTTTTCCCACGTCTTCAATTTCATCCGCAATATGTTCAATGTCGAGCATATCAAACTTGCCGGCACGAATAAAACTGGCTTGTTCGTTCGCCCAGGCGATGACATCGGTTTTGTAGCTTTGCATCGACAATGCCCTCGTGTGTCCGAATAGGGTTTTAAACCTTGACAGAGTATCATTGTGTACCAACTAAAACAACCCTGTTGAAACACAACAGCTTCGCTGGTTCCCAAGCCGGAGCTTGGGAACCAGCGAAGCTGTTTCAAAATTACGGTATGTAAAATCAGGGAGTTTGCAGTCTCATCTACAGCTGTAATATCTGTATTTCCATAGCTTGTAAAGTTACGCGTACAGTATTCAGCGGTCCGCCACCCGTTGTGCCGTCCACTTCAGCGACAGTCGCTTGATTGATTCTGACGACAGGCGACGGCGCAGTGGGCGTGGTTTTATTACTATAGAGAATGCGAAACTGGTTGCCAGGGGCGCTGAGAGTGATTTCGATGATTACCGCGACACTGATACTGGTTGTGGTATTGGTGTTTGCGACTATCAGCACTTCCTGATCGTTCAGAATACGCGACCAAGCCAATAGGCCGGCGGGAAACGGGGAGATACCGAAATTGACGCCATCGCCGGAAATGGGGCGGAAGTAGTAGCGGCCATAGCGTAAGGTGGGTAGGGCGGCACGAATATTCGCTAGTTTCTGCAAGTGCGTATAAAAGAAACTGTTTTCCGGAAAGCTGGGCGCAATCCCCCATAAGGCTTCCCGCACGGCCGGGTCCGTCCCGGCGCCATGCAAGCCCTGCTCAGTGCCATAGTAGACGCAAGGTATGCCGGGCAGCGCATACAGGCAGCCAATACCCATAGTCACTTGATCGTCAAATAGATCCGGATTCCCCGGTTCTTCGTAGCGCAAGCGCTCTTTCATGTCATGATTATCGAGGAAGGTGACAAAATATCGGGTGGCGTCGCCATGAGAACTCAAGATGTATTGCTCCACCTGCTTGCGCAACTGATACATGCCGGTGACCAAGGTCGGTGCGTTGAAGCCCTTGATAACCGGTTTCAGCGTATTAAACAAGGGATAATCCAAGGCTGCGTCCACGCCAACCGAGCTGTCGGCATCTTCCCCGGTGGTGGTGTTGCGGCCAATGAAGCGGGCAATATCCTCTTCGGCAGTGCCGTCCAGAACTTCGCCATAGGTAAAAAAATTCTTCTTACCGATGCTTAAGGCAAATTCACGAACGGCGTTGCCAAAGGTTTGCGCCAGGTTGCCTTGCAGATAACGTAAGGTGTCTATTCTGAAACCGTCAATGTCGTAGCGGGCGATAACGTATTGATAGGCGCGAATCAGGAAGCTTTGCAGTTCCGGATCACCCGTCATCAGTTGCTTCAGGGAGGCAAAGTCGCCTATGGTGTCTGGTCCGTTTGGCGGTTGTCCGCCTTCACGGCGTAGGTAGCGATTCTGCTGGAGTTCCGATGGCCAGATGACTGCGTCGGCGGAGGGCTTGGGTATGGTGGCGACATCGGTCCAGCCCGGTTGGGCAACACCATTGGCGTCGCGCCATTGCACGGGCAAGGGGGTGCTCGAATACGGTGCGCTGGACTCGCCGTTATAAGCGAATACATCGCCGGTGTGATTTAACACAATGTCGAAAATCACATACAGACCTTCTTTATGCGCCGCGTCCACCAAAGCCCGTAATTCAGTATCGGCGTTGCTAGGATTAGTAGCGAACTTAGGTTCGGCTCTGAGAAAGTCGTGAATGCCATAGCCGTGGTAGCTGCCTGCATCGAACTCCAGGTTTTTCAGTACCGGACTTAGCCAAATTGCGCTCGCACCGAGGCTTTTGATATAACTGAGCGCTTGTTGAACGCCGGAAAATTTTCCGCCTTGATAGGCGTAGTAATTTGGATCGTCATAGGGAGTATGCACCGGGGGCGCAGCCGGATTATTAAACCGGTCGACCATTAGAAAATAGATGACCTGATCACGCCATTCAATGGGCGAGGGAAATGGGCCGCCGACTTGTCCTGAGGATTGCGCAGCTGTGTCAAAAACCGCTTGGACTTCAGGTGAAAAAAGTGATGTATACATTGCTTAACCTTCTATTTTAAGTGAGACAACCGGCATGTGGCTAATGACGACATTCAGAGCAACAATGACGATAAACTTTAGCTCTTATAAGCGATCCACACAACTCTACCCCAGCTGATGCGAATATGCTTAGTTTTCCTTTCCACAATCCCCCTATGCGTCAGTAAAAAATATTACTGTTTTCCAATTATCAATTTCCTAATCACAGCATTGAAATCATTATCCGCTAGAAATGCTATGAGCTGAAATTCGTACCAATACCTAAGTAAGCCTAGCTGTTGTCCAGCTTTAAGTTGATAGCCATTGAAATCATTCGGTGTCCATTTGCATAAAGCAATTTACAAAGCCCCGCTTAAGTCTGGATAATAAGCCAAATTTCAGTCTAAAACGGAGTATTTATGTCAGGTGTGTTTTCCAAGCAACGCATAACCGCCGGGCCGGGCTATAGCCGCTGGATGGTCCCGCCGGCCGCCCTTTCGGTACATCTGTGTATTGGTCAGGCCTATGCGTTTAGTGTGTTTAACGAGCCGCTTAGCCGGGTAATCGGCGTGAGCGCCGCTGGGCCGGACGATTGGAAATTAACCACCCTTGGCTGGATTTTTAGTTTGGCGATTGTGTTTTTGGGGCTTTCAGCGGCTTTCGGCGGCAAATGGCTGGAAAAAGTCGGGCCGCGGTTAACAATGTTTGTCGCCGCTTGTTGTTTCGGCGGCGGCTTCTGGATTTCCGCCTTAGGCGTGTACGTACATGAAATCTGGTTGATTTATCTCGGTTATGGCGTGATTGGCGGCATCGGTTTGGGCTTGGGCTATGTGTCGCCGGTATCGACGTTGATTAAATGGTTTCCGGACCGGCGCGGCATGGCGACTGGCATGGCAATCATGGGTTTTGGCGGAGGGGCGATGATAGGCGCGCCACTTTCCGTGTTGCTTATGGACTATTTCAAATCCGCCTCCTCTGTCGGCGTGATGCAGACTTTTATGGTCATGGGCGGTTTGTATTTCTGCTCCATGCTAGTCGGTGCGCTTACGATACGCATTCCGCCGCCTGATTGGCGGCCGGCAGGCTGGGCGCCGCAGGAGGTGCAAAATAAGATGATTACCGATAAACATGTGCATATCGACCAGGCTTTGAAAACCCCGCAGTTTTATTTTCTTTGGCTGGTGTTGTGTTTGAATGTCAGCGCCGGAATTGGTGTGCTGGGGCAGGCTTCTGTGATGATACAGGAAATGTTTAAAGGCACGGTCACCGCAGCCGCGGCCGCTGGTTTTGTCGGTTTATTGAGTCTGTTCAATATGGGCGGGCGGTTTTTCTGGTCATCGACCTCGGATTTTCTCGGCCGAAAAAATACCTATTTCGTGTTTTTTGCGCTGGGCGCCATGCTGTATGCTTCGATACCGAGCATGGGTATGAGCGGTAATATGCTGCTGTTCGTTTTGTTGTATGCAGTAATTATGAGCATGTATGGCGGCGGTTTTGCGACGATTCCGGCCTACTTGGCGGATATTTTCGGTACTCGGTTTGTCGGCGGCATTCATGGCCGCTTGTTGACGGCTTGGTCTACGGCCGGCGTTTTAGGGCCGGTATTGGTGAATTATTTGCGCGAACATCAGATCGAACAAGGCGTAGCCAAAGCCGATGCGTATAATATGACCATGTACATCATGGCAGGCCTGCTGGTGCTGGGTTTTTTCTGCAATCTGTTGATCAAGCCGGTCCATGAGAAACATCATATGCGGCATGATGAATTCGACGAACTGGATGGCGTATTTTCCCATGAAGATCATTAAACTTTACCAGGCATAATCGATGAACAGAACCGAAGCGACTAAATCCACCCATCCGCTATTATTAGCCCTGTTTTGGCTGTATGTAGCCATACCTTTATCCTGGGGTATATGGTCTACAATTAAAAAAGCGCTGGCTTTGTTTAATTAATACTCAAGAAATCAGGGACGATAATTGTATGGCCGTAGGTTGGGCTGACGATAGGAAGCCCATCAATCGAAGCTGTAAACTTTGGATTAAAAAATTCTGTATTACAGAGTTGTCGCTTGAATAGTGCTGCTGGCTTCGAGATGTTGGGCTTCCTATCGTCAGCCCAACCTACTTTGTTTGATTGTTCATTTTCCGGCCTACCGGCTAACTTTCAACTTTTTAAATCTAGTTAACCCTTTGAAAACTATACCCTTACTCATCCTTTCCATCTTTCTACTTTTGGAACCTGCCGTGAACGCCCAAGATACCGACGCTGAAATCGAAAAAAAAGTTCACGCTCTGCTTGCCAAGATGACGTTGGAGGAGAAAGTCGGCCAGATGACGCAAATCGATTTTAGCGTGATTGGCATTGAAAATGCCGAGCTTGCCGAAAATCCGATCGATAAGCTCAAACTAGAAGACGCAGTGCTTAAGCACCATGTCGGCTCTATCCTGAATACCCCTTCCACGCCGGAGAATAAAGCCCAGCCGATAGAAAAATGGCGGCGCTTAACCCAAACCGTCCGTGAGGCCGCCGCCGCCAGCCGCTTAAAAATTCCGGTCATTTATGGTATAGACGCTATTCACGGCGCAACGTATACGCAAAATTCCGTGCTGTTTCCGCAAGCTATTAGTATGGCTGCGACCTTTAATACCGAGTTGTCGCAGCAAGCCGGCGAGGTAACGGCGCGGGAAGTCAAAGCTTCAGGTTTGGACTGGAATTTTTCACCGGTGATGGATATTGGCCGGCAACCACTTTGGCCGCGATTATGGGAAACTTACGGTGAAGATGTGCATCTGGTGAGCGCGATGGGTAGCGCTTACATCAATGGTCATCAAGGCGCTGATATGTCGGGCGCCAAACAGGCGCCAACCTGTTTAAAGCATTATGTCGGCTACAGTTATCCCCTTAACGGCAAGGATAGATCGCCGGCCTGGATAGGCGAACGCATGTTGCGCGAGTATTTTCTGCCGAGTTTCGAAGCGGGGATTAAAGCCGGGGCGCCGACGATCATGATCAATTCCGCAGAGGTAGACGGCATACCCGGACATGCCAACCACCATTATTTGACTGACATCTTGCGCGGTGAATTAGGCTTTAAAGGTTTTACCGTTTCCGATTGGGAAGATATTATCCGTTTGTATACCCGCGATAAAATGGCCGCCTCGCCGAAAGAAGCGGTAAAAATGGCGGTATTGGCCGGCGTAGATATGAGCATGGTGCCGTTCGATTATAGTTTTCCGACTTTATTGATGGAGTTAGTCAAAGACGGCGAAGTGCCGTTGGCGCGTATTGACGAAGCAGTAGGGCGTATCCTTGCCGTTAAATATCAAAGCGGCCTGTTCGAGAGAGCCGAGCCGGAGATTCCCGTACAGGATAATTTTAACACGGCTGCAGCTAATGCTCTTAATCGCCAGGCCGCGAGCGAAGCCATTATTTTGGCAAAAAATGCTCAGAATATTTTACCCTTAAAGAAACAGGTCAGCTTGTTGGTGACCGGGCCGACGGCGAATTTGTTGTCGGTGATGAACGGCGGTTGGACGATTACTTGGCAAGGCGATAAGGAACAACTCTATCCGCAAGATAAATTGACGTTGCTAAAAGCCCTGCAAACTAAAACCAGCGGTAAAGTAACCTATGTCGGCGGTTCGGCTTTCAGTGATGAAATCAATATTGAGCAGGCGGTGCTGGAAGCAAGCCGGCACGACGTGATTATTTTGGCCTTGGGTGAAAAACCCTATACCGAGACCTTTGGCAATACCGAAACGTTAGAATTGGAACCAAAGCAGCAAATGCTGGCCAGAGCGATGCTTAACACCGGCAAGCCGGTGATTTTGGTCACCTTTGGCGGCCGGCCAAGAATTATCACAGAAATTGCCGAAAAATCCGCAGCGGTGGTGCTGGGCTTTTTGCCAGGCATGGAAGGCGGTGCAGCGATGGCGGATATTTTATTTGGCGAGGTGAACCCCAGTGGGAAATTGCCGATAACCTATCCACGCGCCGGCAACGATATCGTGCCATATGATTACAGACCGATGGAAGGATTCGAAATGAATCAGTACCGGCCCCTGTATCCGTTTGGCTATGGTTTAAGTTATACCACTTTTGAAACTTCGGGCTTGCAACTAAATAAGCGCAGCATCAAACTGGGTGATGATATAGAGCTCAGCGTCAAGGTAAAAAATACCGGCGCATTATCGGGTAAAGAAACCGTCTTGGTCTATTTAAACGATATGGCGGCTTCAGTCACCCGACCAAACAAGCAATTGAAAGCCTTCAAAAAAGTGAATCTTAACGCTGGTCAGCAAGAGACTCTACATTTTACTTTGACTGCCCGGGATATGTCTCTAATAGGCATCGATCTGCAGCGTATTGTCGAAGCCGGAGATTTTACAGTTATGGTAGGTAACGAAACTGCGCAATTTAGCGTTGTTAAAGATTGATGTAGGAGCGGGCCACGCCCGCGCTTAAAGCCTTCCACGCCTAATGGCCTTGTTGCGGGCATGGCCCACTCCTACGCAGCAATAAATAAAACTAGCCGATACAGGACAAATTATGCCTAAGCAGCAACCAGCCGATAAAACGTCTTATTTCGGTGCACTGAGCATTTTAACTTCGCTGTTTTTTATGTGGGGTTTTATTACCAGCTTGAACGATATTTTGATCCCGCATTTAAAAGCCGTATTTACGCTGAGCTATACGCAGGCGATGTTGATTCAATTTTGCTTTTTCACCGCCTACTTTGTAGTATCCGTACCCAGCGGCTATCTAGTGGAGAAAATCAACTATAAAGGCGGCATAGTTGCCGGTCTAAGCTTGGCCGGTGGCGCTTGTTTGTTGTTTTATCCGGCGGCGGCACTGCATTCCTATGCGTTGTTCTTAGCGGCGTTTTTTGTGCTGGCTTCCGGTATTACCTTATTGCAGGTGGCTGCTAATCCATATGTGACTGTGCTGGGTGATCCGCAGACCGCCTCCAGCCGCTTGACCATGACCCAGGCTTTTAATTCCTTGGGGACCACGGTCGCGCCATATTTGGGGGCATTGTTTATTTTGCACAATGTCGTGAAAAGCGCGGATGAAATCAAACTGCTGAATGCAACTGACTTAGGGTTATATCAAGCTACACAAGCGGCTGCGGTGCAAAATCCCTATTTGGGCTTGGCGGCGGTGCTGTTTTTAATGGCGGCAGTGTTTTCCGTATTGAAACTTCCGGACGTTGAGACTAGCCAAGCAGCGGAATCGAAGCAAAAAACAGTGGATGAAAGCAGCGCTTGGCACTATCCGCATCTGGTCTTAGGGGCGGTAGCGATTTTTGTTTATGTCGGCGGCGAAGTGGCAATCGGTAGTTTTTTGGTTAGTTTTCTGGGCGAGTCTAGCATCGCTGGTTTGGCAGCGGCGGAGGCCGGTAAATACGTGTCGTTCTATTGGGGTGGGGCGATGGTCGGGCGCTTTGCCGGTGCGGCGTTAATGCAAAAACTGCCTGCTCCCATGGTTTTGGCTTTTAACGGTTTAGCCGCCGGCTTACTGGTTTTGTCGGCTATATTCAGCAGTGGCGCTTGGGCGATGTGGAGTTTGTTGGCGGTGGGTTTGTTTAATTCCATTATGTTCCCGACCATTTTTGCGTTGGCGCTCAGTGGTCTAGGCAAGCATGCCGGGCAGGGCTCCGGCATTTTGTGTGCGGCGATTGTCGGTGGGGCGATATTACCGCTGCTGCAAGGTTTATTTGCTGATAGTTTTGGCGTACAACCGGCTTTGTTTGTGCCGGTGTTGTGTTATAGCTATATCGCTTTTTATGGCTGGCGTTGCCGGCGCTTGTTGCCGGGTTGAAGCAGAAAACGAACCGGAACATCGCTGCGTTTTCTGCAAACTAGCTATAAAATTCAGCGAAAAGAAAATTAGAGAAATTGTAGGAGCGGGCCATGCCCGCGATTAAGGCCTATTCAGTTTTAAAGGCCCTATCTCAGGCATGGCCCGCTCCTACAAGGTTGTAAATAAAATCTATCAACCACGCTGAATAGTTAGAAATATTACTTATCGCCCGCTTGAATATGTGTCACTGCTTCTTCAGCTGATTTAGTGGCAACATCTGCGTGGCCCATTTTTCCATGTTTAATGGCTTCTTCCAGGGCTTTTACCCCGGCTTCCAAATGGGTTTTGTTTTCGCCTTTAGCGACTGCCACCGCTTGTTTGGCATGCGCCAATGAGGCTTCCGCATGTTCGACCAGAACCGGGGCATGGCCGGCCTTGCCGTGGACTACAGCCTCTTTGGCATGCGTCAACGCCGCATCGGCATGTTCTTCGGCAAACGCGGCAGTGCTCAACATTAATAATAAGCTTGCGCCTAATAAAGCTAATTTTTTCATGATTTTCCCCTTGGTGTTATTATTTATCGTGTTTGCCGCCGAGGACTGTAGCGTTCATAATCCGTGCTACCAGCCTCGTTTTCCCTGCACAGCAAACTTATTTACAATTTTTATCCACACTTTGAATAGTGCGGCAGTAATAGCCTCAAAAACTCCGATAAGGCGCCCGGTACAAAGAACACCTGAAGCAAATAGCCCGCAAAGCTCTGAAACTACTATTAAGTCGTAACCGTTCAGAACCCTTCATAGAAAAAGCGGGGTTAGGGAAGATGTGTTTAGATAATTCCCCTCGCGTTCCCTTTTTAAAGGGGTAAGAATACGCTTACATTTAATCCGATTGGCTTCTGTTAGATTGGTTCCACAAACAATTAAATTTACCTCTGCCTTGACTATATCTTACAATTCGTTTGTTTAGACCAATAACAATATCTCAGGAGGATTGCATGAATAAATTACGTTTACTGATTAGTATATTAGCATTGACTAGTTCAATGTCTATCTTGGCGGCGGAGCCGCTGCCAACCACAGCGCCGGCGCCGGCGGATAATCCGACCACCCCGGAAAAAGTCGCATTAGGCAAACAGTTGTATCACGATCCGCGCCTATCTTCTACCGGCACGGTATCCTGCTCTTCTTGCCATAACACCATGTTAGGCGGCGAAGATAATCGGTCTGGCTCAATGGGCGTGTTTGGTCAAGTCGGCGGACGTAGCGCGCCTACCGTGTGGAACGCAGCGTTTAACCAGGTGCAGTTCTGGGATGGCAGAGCGCCAAGCTTAGAAGCGCAAGCTGCGGGTCCGGTGACCAATCCGATAGAAATGGGCATGAAAAGCTGGGATGATGTGGTAGCGCGTTTGAAAGCGATACCCGGCTATCAAGCTGCGTTTTCCAAAGTTTTTGGGGATGATGCCATTTCCAAGGACAACGCCACTAAGGCCATAGCTGCATACGAAAGAACCTTGATTACCCCAAACAGTGCTTACGATAAATACCTGGGCGGTAACAAATCGAGTTTAAGCCCACAACAAGTCAAGGGCTTGGAAAAAGCCTCGGCTTTAGGTTGCTTCGGTTGTCATAGCGGTCCGGCGTTGAATGGCGCCGGTACATTCCAGAAATTCCCCTTGCTAAGCGCCGGGATTTTGGAAGCGCAATACCATTTCACCAAAGACTTGGGGTTGGCTGAGGTGACGAAAAAAGAGGCGGATAAGCATTTTTGGAAAGTGCCTACGCTACGCAACATCGCTTTGACCGCACCGTATTTCCATAACGGTTCCGTCAAAACCTTGGATGCAGCCGTGAAAGTCATGGCGAAAGTGCAAGTGGGTGTTGATATTACGGATGCGGAAGCCGCCGATATCGTTGCCTTCTTAAATTCACTGACCGGTGAATTCCCGCAACAAACCATGCCGACCTTACCGCCGACCCCGGGAACTACTTTTAACTGATATTTGCTGTTTGCAAAGCGTGCTAAAAGGGGCTGCAAAGCCCCTTTTTTGTTTATATTTTCTTAAATCAATGCAGCGTCTTTTGCACCATGATGGTGATTGTGCACCATTTCGTTACGCGTTATGAACTTTTCTAAAAGCTAACTCAATGATTGATTGCTGTTTTTCTGTTGGCATAGCATATGCTGATCAAAAGGTAGGAAATACATTTATTAAAAGCAAAAACCTACCCAATAGGCATTTTTAAAAATCTTGTATCTTTATTTGATCTTTGCCTCGGAAATTTAGTATAGTTACCATTAAGAACTAAAATACACTTGTGCAGGATAATGTTTTTTATTTTTCTAAGAGGTATTGCAGATGAACATAAATTATTTATCGATAATGGTGGTTCTGCTGGTAGGCATTAGCATTTTGCTACTGCTGAACAAATCCTTAAGAATAAATTACATCAATTGGCTGTATCTACTCAGTGGCGCGGCAGCCTTATACTTGATTGAAACCACTACCCACCATGAGTCCATTCGGAATACTTTACTGTTGGTCGTGGTGCTTTGTCTGATTCCAATTACAGTCGATGGCTTGCATTCCTTCAGAAGGAACCATGATAAAGACCACTCTGAACACAAAAACCCGTAAGCTACGCTAAATTCGAAAGCATGGAGCATGAATAGCTGAGGGCGTAGTTTCTGTTAGTTAGGCTCTTGATGATGGGTTCTTATTCCCAGATTTAGATGGTTTCCTTTCGGCTTTGCGCTTACAGTCAAAGTCTTATTGTCTTGTTGTTCATTATATTTTGCCCCAAACATCAAAATGTTGGGGGCAAATTTCCTATCAATTATGCATTAACCACTATTTTGTGCGGTAAATTAGTGCCAGAATAGGAAATTATGTCGTTATTTTCGTGTCGTCTTAAATGCATGCTATTCAACAAGGGACTAGAGTTAATATAGAAATTTACTTTGCCGCTTTTACTGATCTTCCTATTCGCTTCAGAGCAATGGTATTCATCCCAATGCAAAGGATAGCAAGACTGCTTATCTTAGGTTTTTTTGTTGCAAGTTTGTTTACTCATTCTGTATCGGCAACCGAAGATGGTGGCAGCAACTACCTACCGGGTTTTTACGGCGACTTTCAAATGGGTGTCATGCCCAAAGAAAAAGGCTTTTACCTGAGCAATATGTTTTCCGCTTATCAGGATCCTAAAGCTGTGACCGGGAGTTTGCTTGAATTGCCCGGTATTTTTTATGTTACGGATAAACAGATTTTTGGGGGTGATTTTGCCACCGGCATTTGGCCGGCCCTGCTACTTGTCAAGGATAATAGGGTAGATAATAATCAAGCCCGACTAGCCTTTGGAGATCCTTATATCATGCCCGTTTCCCTCAGTTGGGATTGGGGCGATATTCAGGTCGATGTTTTCGAGGGGATTATTGCACCGGTTGGTTACTATAAAAAAAACCAGCTGAGTACCGGCAGTAATATTTGGACTTTTGATCACAATTTGGCTGCTACCTTCAAGTTGCCTGCCAGTAATGAATTTTCCTTGGATTTAGGCTATATGAATAACACCCAAAACCAGGCCACTCACTATACAAACGGCGACGAGGTGCATTTCGATTACATGCTTGGGCATTATATCCAAGCCGATTTCGCCTTGGGCGTAGTCGGTTCTTATTATCAGCAGGTAACCGCAGATCACGCGCCGGCTGATATACTCGCCAAGGCGTACACTGTCGCCAATACCATTGGCCCGGCACTCATGTACGCTCAGCATATTGGCAAAAAGGAAGTCAATATGTCGTTAAAATGGCTGCACGAATTTGATGTTCAGGGTCGCTTGCCACAAGATTACATTATTTGGCGGGTTTTCTCATCTTTCTGAACTTAGGTATTAACAAAATGTTGTGCACTTTTGTACCTATAGAATCACTCAGCATGGCAACAATTTGCTTATCTCAATAATGGAATGCTGGATGTTGTAAAATAGGCTGAGTTTTATGCAGCAAGAGGATAATGTTTTTATGGATGCGCAAGATAAGGTTTTGAAACAAATAAAAATTCACATTAATGAATATATACATGGCGATATTAAATTAGTGGAGGGTGACTCTAGTAAGTTTATGGCGCAGCCAAGCCGGGTTTTTTCAGCAGAGAGCCGTACTGAGGATTTAAATAATTCCCAAGTATTGCTTGGCTACTATGTGCTGAAGCAAAGTAATGTCGCCCCTGGACAAATAGTCCTGGTTTCTAATAACTTAGAAGTTTATTTCTGGCAATTATTCATTGAAATAAAACGATTTACGCCCTGGATAGACAAAAATACCGATGCCATGTATGCCCTGGCGCATTGGGTAGTGGCAAAAACCTATTGGCAGCAACGCTTTCATCATAGCCTGGATATAAAGCGCCATCAAGCCAATACCATTAATTTGTATACTCACGAACAGTTAGCCTGTGAAAAAGAACAGGCGTTGGCAGTTGCCTATGCCTATAAATTGCTACAGCAACTTTATGCTAACAATGCCTACCCTTCGCTATGGGAATGGTTTCTGAAAAAAGCCTTTAGATATACCTCGCCCGGCTATAAAGACTGGTTTGCCTATCTTAACGATGACTATTTCTGGCCGGGTGTTTTTGATGTCGCAGGACTCGCCGATCACATTGCGCTGTTTATTGATGCGCCAATAACACCCACGCTCCAAAATTGGTTGCCAAGTGATGGCTTTGCAGAGAGCGTCAATGAAACTATCGGCAATACTGCCGGTGAAATGGGGCGGTTAATTAAATTAACAGACCTGTTCACTGAGCGAAATGAAATATACCTGATGTGGCTAGTCGGATTTAATTGGCAGCCGGTGGATATATTGAGTTTTTTGATTAGTTTGCCTTTAAACGGTTTTTCTATTCATATCGGCACTGCCGAAGGTAATCTTACTCATGATTGGCATAATTGGAAAAGGGAACATACAGACTTACCGGACAAGCCAGTCATTATCGACATGCCGGAAGGCATAGCTAAAAAAAACTTTCATTTTCTGCTGGATGGTTCCCAACGTTTTTTTATTTTATTCTTACTGCTTTATATTAGGGCCTTAAAACAGGGGCAGACTCAGGATTTTTTTGCCGGTAATGGCTACGCAAAACTTATTTTAGTCTCCCTTGCCGAAAATAGTTATTTCCAAGACTTGTTGCATTATTTAGAACATCAAGGCCCACAACCGGTCTCATCCACACCAGCTCAAGAATTAATACTCCAAGCTGCTCTAGCCATACAAAAATGGTTGGAGTCACCGCAGCAATTGGATGATTGCTATGTATTCTTAATTGATAGTCACGCCCGAGAATGTGAGTGGACGCCCTTTAAATACACGAATAAAATAAATAAGACCCATAAATTGATTAATACTTCAATCTATTGAAGACTCAATTGGTGAGCCGTATTGCGCCAAATGCATGGCAAAGGTATGCTTTTTCCATGCGGTGCAATACATTGACCCTTGGCGCCCTATGGTCTATAGCTTATCGTCTTGGAGAAACCCTATATGTTTGGCGCTGAAACAAAACCAAATAAAAAAACGCATACTTTACGAAAGCAGTGGTGTCCGCGAATACTGGCTGGTGCATCCGGTAGACCGGGTGCTGACTATTTACCGACTGCAAGACAGAGAATACGGTAAACCTCAAATCTCGCAACAGGAGGGCGAAACCC
>CAVPMI010000026.1:0-5471 GCA_963705975.1 uncultured Pseudomonadota bacterium | reverse complement strand
AAATGGACTAATGATGGCGACAAATACCTACACATCACCCTAGCCTTCAAAGAAGACGAAATCAGCCGCGAAACCTTGCAAGCCATTACCCAAGACTTCAAGGAATTTGCCTTCAGCGCTTTTCAGGATGACGAATACGGCTTTTACGCTGAAGCCCACTTACCGCGCATCAAAAGCTACACCCACGCCAAAACCGGCGAAGTGGTGGAACGCAAACCGCACATCCATATCGTCATCCCTAAATACAACCTGCTGTCAGGCGAAAGCCTCAATCCGTTCGGCCTGGTCGAACGGCAGGTTAAATACCTGGAAGCCATCCAGGAAACCCTCAATAACCGCCATGGCCTAGCCAGTCCCAAGGACAACCGCCGGGCTTTATTTACCGACGACTCGGAAATGCTCAGCCGCTATAAGGGCGATGCCTTCAAAGGCGGCAACAAGACCTTTAAAAGCGCACTGCTGACTGAGATACTGGAACGGCAGATAGATAACTACGACGATTTTAAAGCCCTGTTGGCCGAACAAGGCGAAGTAAAAATCCGGAACGAAGGAAAAGACAACGAATACCTCTGGATAAAACCCAATGCCGGCGGAGACGGCAAAGGCATTAATCTACGTGATGCCGCCTTCAGTCGCGCGTTCATCGAGCTGCCGCAGCTACAAAAAATACAACGCCTGACGACCGAATCGCGGTATGAAACCACCGCCCCGCCCAGGGACAACCCAACGCCCTACGACCAGGCTTTACAAGAATGGCACGAGCAACGGGCCAAGGAAATCAAATACGTCTACCTCGGCAAGCGCAGCGAGTACGACGCTTACAAACAAGCCACGGTCGAAGAAAAAGCCCAGCTGTTGATCGACCGCGAAAACCGCTTTTACAAAAACCACCTTCCGAAGCCTATTGATGAAGATCTCCTAACAGACACGAATACAGATCATCTTCCGAAACCACAGACCTTAAACCTGCTACTCCGCTTGACCCTGGCCCAAAAACCAGCGTAACCGGGCAGCTGCTGCACGACCATAAAGCCGAAATCGAACGGGTGGCCAGCAACCAGGAATTTGCCGTCATCAAGCAAAATCTGGACGCCAAACGCTTACTGGCCCGGCTTTCGCACTCGCATGGCGTTAATCCGGACAAATACCCGATCAGCCAAGGCCAGGATGGCGGCGATAGAATCCAGGCCGGAAGCCGAAAGCTCAACGTCTCCGATTTTTTAACCAAAGAGCTGAATCTGGATTACCGCACGGCTGGCCAGATTTTGCGGGAAGTCTATCAAGAGCAGACAGGCCGCACTTTAGAGACCACGCCACGGCAACAAGCCCGTGCCGATCTATGGAAAACTTACCAGGCGGAACGGCAAGCCAGCGCCGCGATCCGGAAAGCCGAGCGTCAAGCACAAGCTCAACAGCGCAAAGAAAAGCAGAAAACCCAACCGCCAAGCGATCAAAACCGTCAATCAAAGCAAATTGGAGGGGATACGAGCCAATCGTAGCCTAAGCCCTGCCGAGCGCAAAGCGGCCACCAGTATCGCCAAAATGGAGCGCATCCAGGCCGAAACCGCCTTACGCGAACAAGCCCAAAGCGAACGCGAGCAACTAGCCGCCATCCAAAGTCCGACGAATACCGCAACGGCTACAGGAACTGGCTGGCCAGCCAGGCGCAAAATGGCAATGAAATGGCGCTGGCCGAATTGCGGAAAATGCAGGCCAAAGCCAAGGCCGGAACCGGCGAGCAGGAGATTCATTCCGGAACCGAAACTAAACCGCAAAACCAAACTATTCCAGACGCAGAACCATTACTGAAAGCCTATCAATTGTCCTACCAAGTCCACCGCGATGGCGCAGTCACCTATCGACGCGGCGGTACCGATCGTGGTGCGCGATGAAGGGCGGTTTGTGAAAGTGCTGCAAACCCAGGACGAGACAATCGAAACCGGTTTACGGCTGGCTCAGGCCAAGTTTGGAAGAAAACTGACGGTACGCGGCAGCGACGCCTTCAAGGCCAGAGTTGCGCAGGTGGTCGCTGAAAAAGGCTTATGGGTTGAATTTACCGATCAGCATCTGAATCAGCTGATGGCGGCACGAAAGGCCGAAGTGCAGCAAACAAGGGAAAAAACGGTTGAACCGACACCCACAGCACCGACCATCAAGCCACCGAGTGTACTCAGCAGTCTTGCGCCAAATACCGACCGGGGACTTTACGCCGGCCCGGTTGTCGGAATCGATCAGCGCTATGTCTACCAAGCACAGGGTAAAAATATCATTCGCCACGACCGGAGTCTGTTTAGCAGTCTCCCGGCACAAGGCGAAAAAATCCAGATTAGTTACAGCCGAGGAGCAATGAAAGTAGTGCTGGTGCAGAGTAAGGATAATACCCGGTCAAGAGGACGATAACCCCTCCGTTGCTATTCAGACATCAAATTTTACGTCTTGTCACCGCTTAAAACCCTATGAGACTTTTGTGTCGTTTGTTTAACAAGGTTCTTTCACTCTGCCAAAAAACTTCATAGTCATTAGCGACACTAACAGAAGGTGGCAATGTAGCACATGCTATTATAACTATTTGATTATAAAGGAATTGACAGCTTTATGATAACTGAGTAAGATGATTTTTTTGAAACCGATGGGAATCGATATGAACACACGAGTAGTCAATTACCAAATAACATGGGCTGAACCTGGCACGAACCTTAATACCCGTGATCCTGATGTAAGAATAAACGGAATTCATGCAGAAACTAAAGATGACGCCATTTTTAAGCTTCTTTCCATGTACCGAGATGCAACAATAATCAAGATAGAACCATGATTGTGATCGTGGCTATACGGTATCAAAAATAAAGGAATGGCATAAAAGACAAAAGCCACCAAAAGGCAGCTTTTGTTTTGAAATTTGAACGTCGCCTGCGGTATCCTGTTTCCAGGAATCCCGAACCTGGTTACCCAGGTACCACGTTCTAAGTGGTATTAAATGGCCCCACTCTCCGCTCCAATGTCGCATCTTTAGGCCAATCAATGGACACATCATCTTCGGATGGAATTACTATAACCCTTTATGCCGCATACTGCAAATGGATTTTAAACCGACAGGATCACAAAAACACGACTTATGGCTAGTGGATGCATCGCCGGATTTTGCGATTTTCCCAGCAAACATTATTCCATCGATCAGCATCGATACGCCCATATGGTTAAAAGTCGGGTCTAAACAGTTTGGTGAAACTCACATCAGAGAAAAGCACGGTCACTGGGTCAGTAAACAAGGTAAAACTGTGCCAGAATTGGTTTACTTTAAATTAGGCCAGTCTGGCCCCATTTATTGTACTGAATCACATTCAAAATTGAAAATCAGTCTTTCCATAACGCCAGCCGCGCTATTGGTTCTAGACTATAATGATACTCATGCAGTGCCGCATTTTTCTGTAACGACACTTTACAATCATCCTCATGCACTAGATGGACAGAGCATTGGGCGATATAAAGGACGCCGTAATCCATTCTGAATTAATAAATTTTTTAATTAGATGGTTTTATGTCAAAAAATACCACAACGGATAAAACCATGCAAAACCCAATGTTGATACTTAAACTTGATGTTGAATATAGATTCACTCTTCAATCAGGGGAACAAAAAATTTTATGTTTTCACGGTTCTGATACAACTGGGTTTATAACATCTGTTAATGGATATAAAGATACTTATAATTCTATTGATGACGCTTTAGGCGGCAATTTTACTAAAATAGAAGTTATCAATCCATTGCCAATAGAAATTGAATTAGAAAGAGACTATGTCAATGATTTAAGCGAAGAACAAGCAAGTAATTCTAGCCCTTTTGCGTAAAAATGAAAATATTTATATTTTTTTTTATTTCTATTCAATTATTGACGCCAATTAATGCAATTGCTTCAGCAGCTGATCCTGTACTGTCTAATGTAATTCCTGCCTTAAAGAATGTTACTCTGAATAAGTTAAATATTGCTCAAGTTAGGGATTTTATAAATACTAATACACCAAATAAATCTACTTTTGAAAACAAACATGTATTTAATACTGTAATTGGTTTCAATATGAATGATAATAGCGGAAAACAAGTTTTTATGTTTTATTTCACAATAAAGAATGATCATGTAGTAGATGGAAACTATGAAACATCATATATAACAACTATATCTGGTGCGAGGGAAGTATATTTAATGCACAAGAGCTACTTTGATAAAAACTATATTATTAAAAATATGGAATATTCAAGTAGTAAAATTAAAGAGTTAGTTATGCATGATAATTATGATATTGGTGATGGTTGTCATGCTAATTTAAGCTTAATACAAGGTACAGATAAAAGTAAAAACGCAGACATTGGATATATAACTATACGAATTTACTGTTAAATAACTTATTGGATACGCAACAATCATTTTTATTATAAAGAACACGGTATTAATTGTGGTGGCAATAATAATTTTAATGTCGTTAAAAATAACGACAAACATTCTTTTTAAATAAGGTTTTTCAAAAAAATGAAAGTTACTATCTGTATAATAATATCGATGCTTATAATAATACCATCTGCATATGCAACACCAATGTCAAAAGAAGATAGAGATGGGTATATTAATAGTTCATTTAAGTCATGTTTATCTGATGAATTTAAAGCCTATATGGGCAAACATTACAAAGAGTCTGATTTAATAAAATACTGTCGTTGTAGCGCAGAAAGATCGGCTGACAATATTACTTCTGAAATGCTACAACAATATGTGCAGACTAAGAATCAATCTATTTTTATTCCTGCCATAGAGTCTTCTGGCAATTATTGCTTTGACCATATTCTAGAAAATAAATAGCCATGTATAAAATATTTAAATATCCAATGAGTTATAGAATTTTAATATCAGCTTTATTATTGGTGAATAATGCCTTGGCCATCGCTGACGTAATAGACCCAGAGGAATTTATCATTAAAAATGGTTATCAATCAGTTCAAGAAGGCAAGAATGGGGCGAAGTTCTATAGATATACGGAAAGAACTCAGGATTCCTCTCGTGTTAATAGCCTAGAAAAAGATATAGATGCTTTGCCAAAACACAAAGATATTTTAGCATATTGTAATTCTGTTAGCTGATCAGCTAAATCTGCCTTTATAAAACAAGGTGTAGAAGATTTGGATATATCGGTCTCTAATTATGGTTATAAAGGAAGTATAGTAGTTTGTAACTTAAAATTTATCAAAGGAAGTTCTGTTGGAAAACAGTTGATTTATATGAAAACAAACAATTCTGGCTCATCATATACCATGATAGTTACCGAAAATTAGTTATTTATTAGGGGTTGTATGCCCAAACCCTCGGAATTTTTTTAAAGCATGTATATCAATAACATGATTATAATAAATCCGAAATTTCAGGTTCTGTGCAGGTGTTTTGACGTGACCAACCAACGACATGATTGAGATTTTAAGGGG
>CAVPMI010000025.1:0-99428 GCA_963705975.1 uncultured Pseudomonadota bacterium | reverse complement strand
CGGCGGTGCCCGTGGTCGTGGTGATCACGCTTGTGGTCGTGTTCCTCCTGCTGGCCGTGAAGCTGCTCTCCTGACGTCCAGCCCGAGGGCGATGGCGCGGATCCAGCGCAGAGGAGGGCGACGGCTCCGCAGAGGACGGGGCAGCCGGATGGCAGCGGGACAGCTCGGGGGTGCCCCCGAGATTCTTCCGGAGCCTCTTACGCGGTCGCCGCGGCGGTCGCTCCGCCGGCTCGAAGAGCACGCCGCTCTCCTCGAACTCGGCGATCATCTTGTTCACCCGCTCCTCGTCAATTCGCGGCCGAGGGCGTGGGCGGCGCGCCGGAGGATCTTGCGCTCGGGGAGGCCGACCTCCTTGTCGACGGCGGCGGCCACGTCCAGCACGTGGAGGAAGGTGTCGCGCAGGCCCTCGGGGACCTCCTGCTTGATGCGGATGACCCAGTCGAGCTCGTCCTCGACGAAACGCGCGCTCACGGCGCGGCGGCGACGGGATCGAGCTTCTTCAGCATGTGGCCGAGGAAGGCGGTCTCCTCCGGCTCGAGCTTTCCGTCCGCGGAGAAGATGAACCACATCCCTTCGATGACCAGATCGAGGACGGCGTGGCAGTGGTCGGAGGCGTAGGAGCCCTCGGCGTCGAGCGCGTGCTGGTAGCGCATGTAGCGGCGCACGGTGTCGCCGAGGCGGCGGGTCATCAGGTAGTTGGTCACCGCCGAGGTGAAGATGCCCAGCACCGGCACGATGTTGCGCATCACGCTCTCGCCGAGCACCGCAGCCCGATCTTCTCGCCGACCTCCTCGCCCTCGACGTGGGTCACCTCGCTGACCAGCTCCTTGCCCGGGTCCTCGGAGTCTCCTTCGTGCTCGTGCGTCCTGAAGGCGAGCGCGTAGAGGCGCCAGAGGTCGTCCTCGTCGTTGGGGTCGAACTCGACGTCGAAGATGTCGGCGAGCTCGCACGTGAGCCCGACGTGGAGGATGGTGCGGAGGATCATCTCGCCGCCGATGGCCAGCGCCGCGATCGGGCCGGCCACGATGCCCCCGATGCCCTCGGTCTCGGCGGTGAGACCGTCGCGGCCGTGGAGACCGTGGCCGCACAGCGCGCCCCCGACCGCCGACTTGATCGCAGGCCGACCGGATTGCCCGGATCGCCCGCACGTGCGGCGAGTCTGGCGGCGCGCCTGCCCGCGCGCCTCCCTCGCCGCGCGTCCGCGACGTTGCGCTTCGGTAGTGAACGACGATCTTCGTGTACCAGCCGGGCCGCGGCCCCTCGTCGCCCTTCTTCAGCTCCGCCTCGATCGCAGGGAGGGTGACCTTCCCCGTCGTGGCGCCGTCCTTGAAGGTCGCGACGCCGCTCGTCTCGCCAGTGTTCTCCACCTGCCCAGCTAGACGAATCTCGGCGCCGTCCACACCCAATCCAGAACGCCCCGGAGCGGCATCGGGATGCGCCTCGCGACCGTCCCGGGTCGAGCCGTAAGGCCCCACTCGACGGGGATTGTCACCGTCCTGACGCGGAACAGTCTCTGCAACAGATGAAATTCTGGTACGCTGCCGGTTTCCCGCGGGCGGGGGGCAGCGCCATGAGGCGCGCCGGTGCCCCGTCGTGGAGAGGAGAGCGTCGGAGGCAATGGAACGAGCAGGTTACTTTTTCGCGGGGTTCGCGAGCGGATGGGCGATTCGCACCACGGTGGACTCGTCCCGCACCCTGGCCGTGAAGGTCATCTCCGCCGCTACGGGGTCGTCGATCGCGCGAGCCGGGCCGTGGAGCATGAGCGCGAGCACCCCGAGGATCTGTTCGCCGAGGCGCGCGCCAACTACGAGGCCGACCGCGCCCGCGCCGCGCACGGCGGCCCGAAGCCCGGCCCTTCCGCCGTCGAGCGCGACAACGGCAGCGGCAACGGCAGAGGACGGGCGGCATGAGCACCGGCGCGTCCACCTATGCGCCAAGAGAGGCGCTCGCGCTCGTCCACCACCACCCGGGGGGCCTCCGCGTCCGCGCGGACGCCTTCCGGCGCCGCGACGGAGGGGACCCTACGCCGTCGCGCGGACGAAGGCCGCGCTCGACGCGCTGCCGGCGTGTCGCAGGTCGCGCACGACGGCCGGGGCCCGGGGACCTGCTCGTCGAGTACGAGCCCGGCCTCGTCCAGCCCGAGGCGATCCTCCGCTACATCACGGACGCGGCGGGCCTCGACATGCCCTCCCCCCCCGCGCGCGCGGCGCCCGACGTATTGCTACAGCCAAAAGTTGTTGAAATCAGAAAACACCTACTGATCACGGCCTCATACTGCCGCATCGAACCGAAGCCTTGCTTCTCCCCACCGTGTCATAGCTGTCACAAGCATTTGCTACTTGGTTTTCCGCGGTGTGTGCAATTCGCCACAGACGACTGTCAGCGTGAAGCGCGAAGGCAAATGACTCACCTTCGCGCGGGGACGAGCGCCGTCTCCGCGATACGGCCCAGGTTGGCTGGCAAAGGGCGGTTCGTAACGGGGTGGTGTAGTCCAGTTGAGTACATAAATTCACCATAAAAGACAACAATGGCCCGTTATGTCGTTGCTTGGTTGCCGTTCGTGTTGCTCCGGTAGAGGGCCTGTTGAGATCCAGTTGATCATCCTTTGTAACAGCCTCTCAGGAATCAATGTCGCCCCTCACTAAGAGGCGAACGGGTTCGGTGCGGGCGCGAACGAGCCCCGGCTCGGCTCCCGACGACCTGGACATGGCTGGATTCGCGTTCCCATGCTCACGCGTGGGAACGCCCCTTACCGCTATCCTCCAGCCCCCAGGCCAACGTCGCTGCACAAGAGTTATGGAACAGACAGTCAGTCAGGTCGCCCCGGAGGGGCATCCAGTCGATCAGCCCGGGGCAAGACCTGGGATCCGGTCGGATGTCGGCATCCGAGCCCGGAAAGGGCGAGACTTCGACGTGCCCTTTGACGCCGAGTTCTCAGCCGGCTGATCCCGTCAAGGCTGGCATCGTGTTGAGTGGGTTGATCTCGGATGTTATGCTCACCCCGGCAACGGTCGCTCGGTCCAACGGGGTTAGCCTTCGTATCCGGCAGGCGGAGGTGTCTCCAGGGAACGATCTCGTCGGCCCATCTCACTCTTGACGCCTTCAAGTCGATCGATAACCTGGTAAAGGATCTCACGATGTTCAACTCCCGACGCAACGGCTGTGCCCTCTTCGCCCGGTGGCTCGAGCGGCCAACCCACGCAAGTCCTGAATCCCGACGGCTCCGTGCTGGGGTCATACATCTTGACCGGGGCGTTCGCCGACAAGCCCCCCCCGTCGGGCGGCTGGCCGGTCGTGCTGGTCTATCACGGTGGGCAACGAAACGGCCCGCGAAATCCTCGATTATTCCCAGATTGGCTGCCTGGAAGCCGTGGTGATCAGCTTGCAAGGGCAGGACGCCTACAACACACGGAGCTGGATGAATGCTTTCATCTGGCTGAAATCATCCGCGGATCGCAGGATTTTCTACGAGACGACGTGCAGTTCACGGAACGAGTGCTCGCGGATGTCGCCAAGCGGCCGCCCGAGCTCCCGCTCGACGAGTCACCAGGATCTACGCCACCGGCAAATCGGATGGGGATGACGGGAATGGCAGTATTCCTGGCGGCGCATCCCGAGCTGAGGAACTTCGACCTCCGCGCAATCGCGCCGATCTCCGGTGCCTATTGCCGAAGTGCGCCAGTTCCTTCGCGAAGCGATGGTTCGCGAACCCGCCTTTGGGGATTGATTATCACGAGATCATCCTGGCACACGATCCGATTCCGCTCCTGGAGATGCACGGTGACGCCGATGACGGTGATGCCTTACGAAGGGCAGCGTGATAAAGATCGGAAGGCGCTTCGAACATTATCATGACGGCGATTCGTTCTGGGGGACATCTCCCGGCTTCGATGTCGATGAACATGGCGACCCGCTCGCTCATACGGCCAATATCCCGGGCTACTGGCAGGCCTGGGCACAGAATGTCAACGGGGTTGGCCCGGAAAACATGACCGTCCAGCCGTTCTCGGCGTCCGGCTCGCCTGACTCCTGTTCCCTGTATACCTACTCCAAACCCGGCACAGTACCACTCCGATTCATTCCGGGTCCACGGCGGTGAGCATGAGTGGTTCGGCCGTACCGGGGATGCCTCAAGCAGGGCGATCGACGCAACGACTCTGATCTCGAATTTCTTCAAGATCCCGCTTCCACCGAATTCACGGCGCCGGTCGCAACGCCGGCACTTCCGATCGTCTCCTGATGGGACATCATCGAGAAATGAGCTGCGAAGGGGAAATCGGTTCATGAGTGTGCCTCGATCTCAGGGTCGCGAGTAATCAACGCCCGAATCGGTTGGGGCCGCAGGATCGGCGGGGACTTGTGACATCTTCCCAGGAGACCCAACCATGGGCAGGCCTTGTCCCGTTTGACACGTTTCGGAATCAGGTCGAGTCGTCCAAGTTGGAAGAGCACGACAACCGAGGCCATGGAACGAGAGCGCTAGGCGCGGAAGGCCCTTGGCCCCGGCGGCATCGTCCCGGTCCCCGGCCCGGGAGCCAGTTCGAATGTCTTTGGCCACCGCAGCCCCGCCCGGGGTGCGAGAGGATGCACGCCTACCTGACGAGAACGTAACCGGAACACCTCGGTCGTCCATTCGTTCGTAGACGAGGGCAGGCGGAGTCGTGGATGGCATCTCCGTTCGAGAACCAGCAGCCGACGGCCCGGCGGCGCGGAGGATCACGGCATCGAGGTGGTGAGGACCGCCCCGCCGCCGTTGCCCAACGATAGAGTAGATCCCGAGAAGGACCGGCCAAGCGCGGGAACCCGAGGAGCGAGCCGACGAGAACCCGCTGGCCAAGGGCATCAAGGATGCCGAGGGCAATATCTGAGGGCGGCCCCGAACAGGACAGCTTTGGTCGTTCGGATCACCCTCGAACGCCTCGAGACTCACGGGCGACTCGACGACTTATTCCGGAAAGGCCCTCCCTATCGTCCGACACCGACGCCCCTGGCCGCCGCTCAAGGGCCCGGCACCGCAAGCAATACCCGCTGGCTTGGTTCGTTAGTATTGCTATCACCTGGCGCGGTTTAATTACTTACATGATTCGATACGTAAAAACCGGATCAATGAACGTTATTTAAGTGCTCTGGAAATTATGGATGATATTTTTCCGCAGGTGGATTTTCGGGATTGGCAAAAGCCATGATGGTGGGTAGTGGGCATGTTGATTATGTTTGCATATTGCGATGAATTAAAAGCAAAACTGGATAAATGCCGCCCATTGCCTCAGCATACTTTAAAATCCCTGCATAATCACTGGGTGCTGGAATGGACGTATAACTCCAATGCGATAGAAGGCAACACGCTAACCTTAAAAGAAACCAAAGTCGTGCTGGAAGGCATTACTATTGGCGGCAAAGCCATGCGCGAGCATTTTGAGGTAATTAATCATAAAGAAGCCATTGATTACGTCGAGGCGGTTATTGCCGGCGATGAAGCCTTTTCGGAGCGGCTGATCAAATCCATCCATCAATTGGTGTTAAAAAACATAGACAACGAAAATGCCGGCATCTATCGTCGGGAAAATGTCTTGATAGCGGGCGCAGAGCATAGGCCACCGGACTATCTGCATGTTTTGGAATTAATGGCGGAATTAGTTGTTGCTTACCATAATTTTGATGGACACCCAATAGAGCGCGCCGCTCGCTTGCATGTGGATTTTGTAAAAATCCACCCGTTTGTCGATGGCAATGGCCGAACTGCCCGCTTGTTGATGAATTTCGATTTAATGAAGTCCGGGTATTTGCCGGTAATTTTTCAGGCGGCTAATCGTTTGGCTTATTACGAGGCATTGGATAAGGCGCATGTGCAAAACGACTATTTGGATTTTTTTGAATTAACTAAAGACAGAGAAGTTCAGGCGTTTAATACTGTTTTGTCATTGGTGGGATGAGTGTATAGCTCGGTGTCAATAAGTCCTGTGGCAAATAGCCAATGAGCTTTTCGCTTCGGTTTTCTTAGACAGATAAAAAGCGAATTTTTTACGCATAGAAAGGTTTGTCATCCTTGATCATAAAAACATTTGCTTATTGAAACTGTAGGAATCTGAGCTTAAGGGCGGGGGGGGGGTAAATTGAAACACCTCTGCTAAAACACACCGACGCCTAACCGAGTTGCTGCTGTTTCGCATCGTGCAAGAGGCTTTGAGTAAAGTCGCAAAGCATGCCGGGGCAAAACGCCGGCATTGAATTTAGTTTGACGGCTGACGGCGGCCTCCGGGTACTCATCAACGACGATGGTTGAGGTTTTGACATTGCCCAGGCGCAGCATGGGCCGGGTTTAGGTCTGGCGCTAATGAAAGCTAATCTATCCGCCTTGGGTGGGCATATGGAAATAGACAGCAAAAAAGCCCGCAGAATCAAGAGTACTTTGTTATATCCTCTTTCACAATCCAAAAACCATAACCTCGGTGTTTTACCGCTGCCGATAGCACAATTGAATTATTTCCAGCAAACACACCCAAGCATGTAGTTAAAACATGCTACCAGAAACATATGTCCTAGATCATGTGGCTTGTGCTCAAAGCAGGAATAGGAGTAATTTTCCCACCAACGGCGGGGGTAATCGGGTGAACAACCTCGTTAGCTGTTTTTGATTTTTGAGGAGAAAGCGCTGTGGATCAACAATTTGAAAAAGACGTGATGAACGATTTGAACGCGGACCCGGCAATTTCCTCGGTGGAAGAGCCGTTTATAGGGGACTCGTTCGAGGATGAATTTGAAGCCGATGAATTTGAGGAAAGCGGCCTGGGTGAAGATGGTATGGAATTATACGATGAAGGTGATGAGGCCTACAGCGGAGATTATTTTGGCGAAGAGGAAGATGAATTTTCCGAAGGAATGGACAGCGAATTCAGCAATGGATTTGCCGAGGAGGAATTCGATTTGCTGGAGGCATTGGAGGCTGCCGCGGCAAACGCCTTGGACGCCGAGGACAGCGATGAATTTGTTAAGCGCCTAAAAAAAGGCGTACGCGGCATCGCCGGCGCGGTTCGCCGGGGGCGAGTCTCTGGAGGGCGCATGGGAGGCCGGGCGAAACGGCGCAAGGGCGTAGCCGGACGGCGCGGCGTACAGTCCGGTTTAGGACAGCTTGGCCGTGGCGGCGGCTATCCGGGGGGCGTCAGCGATAGTAACGTCATCATCGAATTGTTGCAGCAGATTTTAGCCATTCTAAATCAACATCTGGTCGAAGCGAATGAGTCAGAGTTGTTCGAGGATTTGGCCGATTGGTTTGAACAGGAAGAAGCGGATGCGGCGCTGCCGGTGTTAAGCGGCATCGCGGCTCGCGAGGCATTGATGCCATTAATCCGCAAATCGGGAGTAAAAGGCGTAAGAGAGCTCAGCCGGCAATTGGTGAAAGGCGCCAGCCATGCGGCCCGCACGCTGATTAACAACCAAGGGCCGGGCGCGGTGCGTGCGTTGGCGCCGATAGGACGCAGCATAGGCCGGACGGCAGCCCGCAAGGGCTTAAAACCCTCCGCGCTGCCTGGTGCGTTGCGCCAGACAGGCGCCCGCGTGGCGGCGCAGCCATCCCTGACCAAAAGGCTTTCCCGGTCGCGGCGGCGTTATCGCGAGGGGAGAGGCGGGCGCAACCGGCTAAACCGGCTGGTCATTTCGGGAGGCGGTGCGCCGCGCCGTCTGGTGGTAAATGGGCGGGTAGAAATCATTATCCGCCCCTACAAATAGCGCCGTGCAAGCATTTAATTATTAATCCATGAGGATACTACTATGAGCAGTTTTGACTCCGACGTAATGGAAGATTTGTACTACGATGAAGCCGAGGGCGCGGCTTTTGATCCCTATGATGAATATGAAGAATTTGCCGAACACGAGAACGATGAGTTTCTAAGCAAGGTTATCGGCGCCGCCGCTCCCGTCCTGGGTGGCTTATTGGGAGGCGATGAAGCGGAGGAGTTCGAAGGCTATGACGAAGCGGAAGAATATGAAGAATACGAAGAAGCTGACGAATTCGAGGAAGAAATCGAGGACTTGGTGGACGCCCTGGAGTATGCCGTGGCCGACGCCTTGGCCGCCGAGGATACCGACGAATTTTTCGGAAATTTGTTGCGTAACATCGGTAATATAGCCAAAAAAGCCGCGCCGGTAATCGGCAAGGTCGCCCGTACTATCGCGCCGGTCGCCAAGGCAATTCCATTGCCCTGGACTCAAGCCATAGGCGGCGTCGCGGATGTGGTCGGCGGACTGATGGCCGACGAAGCCGATGAATTCGAAGCCATGGATGAGTTTTTGGATTATGCCGAATATGAAGGCCTAGATGCCGCCGCGCCGGTAATCGCCGGCTTGCATCTGCGCAAGGCCATGCCGCATATTGCGCAATTGCCTAAGGCCGAACGAAAACGCATCGTACACAGCGTCACCCAGGCCACCCGCAACGTTGCCCATCATCAGGGCGTAAAAGCCGCCGCCCGCGCCGTGCCCGGTGTGGTGCGCACTGTGCAGAAAGCGGTGCGGCATGGCCGCATAGCCCCGCGTACAGCCGCCCACGCTATCGAACATACCGCCAACCGGGTCGCCCACAGTCCGCAGTTAGCAAAAAAAATGGCCGCGCGCGCCGGAACGGCTGCGCATCATTATGGCCGCCCTGGCCACCTTGGTCATCCCGGCCAACTGCGGCGCCATCATCATCATGGCCGCCCCGGCTACCCTTACCAAAATTATTACCCTCAACGCCACGGGCATCATGCAGGTGCAAGGCGCCGGGCTGGCGTATATGCTCCCGGTTCGGCGCCCGCCGCGGGGCGCTGGAGCGCCGGTCCCGGAGGGGCCGTCCCCGGTTACACAGCGCCTGGAATGGCGCGGCGTAAACCAGGGGTAAGCTATGTGGGTAAACCGGCTATGAGCCGGACTGGTAGACCTGCAACCAGCCGAGGCGGTTATGGCGCTGGATACGCCGGACCGGTTTGTCCCATTTGCAGCGGACGCCGCTTTAGGATAAACACCCCGGTAACGATTACGATTCATGGCCAATAACGAGTCGCAGCGAACAGGAATCGGGCCATGTTAACGCGCAAATTTTTACGCACGAAGATACTGGCGCTGGCCGCGCGGGCGCACCGGCTGGCCGGGATTGACAGCGAAGGCGTGGGCATCAGGCCGCAAGACCGGCCATACGCGCCCTCGGCGGCGCATTTTCAAGCGGCGAATCAACGTTTGGCCTCGATTGACCGGCAAATCGCGCAACGTCTTGGGCGCTTGCAACAAACCTGGCAATCCGAACCCAAGCAACAGGTATTAATCGATATCGCCCTGGTGGAACGCGAAATAGACCGCTCCCGGCGGGCTTTCGGCATGTTCTTCGATATTTTCAGCCAGCGCGGCAGCGCTTTCGCTCCGGCGCTGGCGGCGCATGACGTCATCGCCAGGGATTGCTACCAAGCCGTGCGCGAGTCGGCGCCGCGGATATTCCGCGGCCCCATGCTGAAGCCGCTGACCTACATGGAACACGGTTTTTCGCCGGCGACCATGCGGCGCGGCGTATTGTTGAAACGCTTGCTGGGCGAACCGAATCCCTTTCCCATCGTGCGCATACCGTGGGACCGGGATAACCCCTGGCAGGCAGTGTTTCTGCACGAGGTGTCACACAATCTGCAGGCCGATCTCGGCATCTGGCAGGAGAACCGCGATGCGGTGATGCGCCGCATGCTTTGGGTTAGCGGCGATCCGGGCCTGACCCGAATTTACGGGCAATGGCATAAGGAAATATTCGCCGATTTGGCCGCGATTCTGCTGGGTGGGCCGGCGTCCGCCTGGGGCATGGCGATTTTCTTGTCGCATCCGGTACCCAAAACCTTGACTTTCCGCCCTGGCGGCGTCCATCCGACTGCCTATCTCCGGATTCATATATTGGCGGAAATGTTACGGCGGCTGGGTTTTGAGGATGAGGCCGGCAAATTGGCCCGCGTCTGGGACGATTTGTATGACCCGAAACGCTTCAACCGCCTGCCGGCGCGTCTGTTGAGCAGTTCGCAAAGGTTAATTCCGGAAGTGGTGGATGAAATCGCCTTCCAGACCCGGCGGAATCTGGCGCAACGGGCGCTGGCGGACATTATCCGGATCACCCCGGACGATCAGCGGGAAATTGTCGCCGGCGCTAAAGCTCTAAGCCGGGGCGCGATGCCAAGCGATCTACCGCCCCGCTGGCTGGTCAGCGCCGCGAGTTATGCATTGGCTGCGGGAAAAATAAAGCCGCGGGAATTGTCGGCGCGGGTCATCGCCCGTCTGAATGAATCGAGAAAATTACCCGCAAACGTGCAACGCTCCACGTTTACGCCACTTGCGGCTTAACAGAACTTTAGATTAAAAGCTGAGGAAAAAGCTATGGCATATCCAAACTCTAATGCATTTTTAGGCGGCTCGGCTAGCGGTGCGCCGGGCAAAGGCAGTCAACAACGGCTGGCATTGGACAATCTTTTGCGGCGGGAGCTGAAGGTCGGCGACCCTTCCGATCCTGCGCAGATTGCCCAGGCTTTGTTGAATAAATATCAGCACGATCCCCGGGCCAACGCCATCGCCATGGAGGCCAAGGGCTTGCCGTTTCTGCATTCGGCGGCGCCCACGGCGCTGACGCAGTCGCCAACCTCGACCAATATGGAGTTGCAACAAGCAAAAAACGATGTAGAGCGGGATCTGCAGGAATTGTTGAGCGACGCCTTGGTTAAGGATATTCAGCCGGAGATCCAAGGCTGGGCGCAGGCAATCCGCTCTACGATACAGGAAGGCGCCAACGCCGCGCGCTTCGCGCTGGACGCCACCCAGCGGGACAAGGCCTTCGCCATGCGCCGCCAATTGGGCGATTACGCCCGGATGGCCAGGCTGGTGGGGGCGATGACGCCGGCGATGAATTCCTATTACCGCAAACTGGCGCTGAGTTTGGATGAGGTAGCGGCGGTTTTTCTGGTGCTGATGGGCGAATCTCTGTCCAACGTCGGTTATAACGGCGGGCGGTTTTTGTTGCAGGCGCCCTATGGCGAATTACAGGTGCGGCGGGATGCGGTGATTTACGCACTGCGGAATCTGGTGGGCTCAACCCAGCAGACCTACGATCAAAATACCTGGCCGCGCGGTCTGGACGCTTACCGCACCTTGTTCCGCTTTCTGGAGGATCAGGGGCAGGGCGACTTACGCAGTCTGTTGTCCGAACAGGAACTGGCGCGCGCGATGGATGAACTGATCGAGCGTTCGGCGCACGGCACGGCGGAAGGCCTGCGGGCGTTGGGCGCCACGGCGCTAATCGATCTAGAGCGTTTCCGCCGCCTGGTTTATCTCGGCCAGTATTCAGTCAGTCCGGAATCGCCGCCGCTGACCACGTTTCTGGAAGCGTTGCAGTTGTTCAATGATGCCTTTAAACAATCCGGCGGCTTCCGGCTGGTGCGTTGCTCGCGTCCGCCCATCCTGTTTTATGGCCTTTACGGCAACTCCGAAATGGATGAATCGGATAACCGCATGCTGCAACTGATCATTTATCGGGGGCGCTTGGCCGACCGCTTGGATTCCTTGGCTGGGTATGATATTGGGTTAACACCTGTTGGCGATACTTCGGTAAGAAAACTTGTGGTGCTGGATAAAATTCTGTACGACGTGGATCGCGCCATCGATTTATATGCGATGGGGCAACACGAATGCGGTCAGCCGGAACGGCGGGCGGCGGCATATTATTATGTAATCGAGGCTTTACCACCAGCCTTAGATATTGCGCCAGGAGTACCATTAGATTTATATATTATTTTGAATAACATTAAAACTAATATTATGCCGAATATGGATCAACGAAATGCTGAAATGCATAGAGTTATGCTTGACCTATATCATACCGCCTCTAGAATCGTTGGATTCATAGGGTTTGCTAACACTTATACTGATGCATTATTTCTTGCTCCAGGTGCCATGGATGTTCATAATATTCCAAAAGTCGATGAAGATCACTTGTTTTATGATTGGGTATTGCTTTATAAGCTGACAAAACAGGCAATATTTGACTTAAGAAAGCAGCCTAATCCTCATTACATTGAAATGCCAAAGTCCGCCGAGCATTTTTTCGGCTTGCTGGGTCAGGAGCTTTGCGTACAAAAAGACATTGAAAGCCATTGGGAAAATCTGGTGCGCAGCATGTCTCCAAGTAGCGTCGGTATTAAGTATGTTTTAGATGGCATCCATACAGTTTTAGATGCCGCGCTAACAAGCGTTGCCGGTGATGAATGCCGCCGCTTTAGACCTACAATACCACCTAATTTTGAAACCAGTCTGGATTCGATTGTCGATGATGTGGATAGAATGGGCAGAGGGCGCTAGTCTCACGAATGATGATAAGCGGGATGAGACGGGTTTAACACAAAATGTTTTTCGGCTGTTGAGCTTACTCTCGGACGAATATTGGAAATAATTGAGGTCATGTTATGTCTATTTCACACGATGCAAACTCTAAAAGCCAGAGAACTGTGTTTCACCAGTGGCGAGCGCAACAAATAGCGGCTGCCCAAGCCGAATACGACGAACTGAATGCAAATAGCGCGGGAATTGCCGCCGCTCAGGCGGCTATAAATGAAGCTAGCCGTGCAGTTAAGGATAATTATGCGGCAATATCATCCAAACTGAATGAAAATTCTGAAACTCTTTCTCAACTAACTATAGCAGCGGCTACCCAAGCAACCAAGACGACTAAGACGTTAGAAAACCAAGAAATACAATCTGAGTTTTATGAAAAATCAACTCTTGAAGCAAAAGGCTATCTTGAGGAAAACGCTAGCCGAACTCAAAAAATCAGCGATGGCGTGCAAGTTCTTTTGGCTGAAGTAAAAGATAATCAGAATAAAACCATGGATGGCATTAATTTTTCCACCGAAAAAATCAACATATCGATTAAAAATTTAATTGATAAGCTAAGTGACACCGCCCAGCAGGCTGTATCCTTCCATAAAGAGCTGGAATTTGAATTAACCGGCATCACTAATCGTCTGCAACATATTGAAAACTCCATGCAACATTTAGGAAAAGTGATGGATGAGAATAAAGCCGAAGTTAAAAACTCTAGAGCGGGGGTCGAAAAATGCGCATTTGCATTATATGAAGTTAAAAATACAACAGACATAATTAGAGAAAATACTAATCTTATGCTGATAAGGAAGTACGAATACGCTCAAATGCATGTTGATTCGGTTAGCGCATACGCCCTGCAGTATTTAAAACTTATCTGTCAAATCACAGCGGCCATTTCTGCTTATGATCATATAAAAACACATGTGTTCAAAAAACTTATCCTGAGCATCCGCGAACAACTGCCGGCTCATATAGAAAAATTAATAAACGATTTGCAGGAAAATAAAATAGCAAAAGAGCATATCGAATTAATGATAGAGGATTTAACGAGGGCTGTGGAAGATTTCGATGAAGAATTACACGGTATAGAATTAGAACCTGCGATCATTGCCCGCTTGGCGCTGTGTTACAGCCTGAGCGGCAGAATTTTCGAATATTTTATTCGCCGTCCCGCCTTAACATCCCCGCATAAAGGAGAGCTACCATGAGTTTTAACACCACAGAAACCATCCAAAGGCTTTGGGAAACTTTCCTCCGCGAGCAGTTGTCGGCTTTGCCGCCCGAGGAGCGGCAGCAATACGAACAGCAATTTGAGGACCGCTACGGCGATTTGTTGAAAAACGCCGCGGATAGCGCTTCCGGAGGCGACGGTTTTCTTGATTTGATCGGCTTCGGCGGCAAGGGCGCGGTGGAGTTTGGGGATATGGCCTATCCCTATATCCAGCCGGATTTCGACGATTCGGTGGCGCCAAGCCAACTGCACGCGGCGGCGGAACTGTATTACATTTATCAGCACGAACGCATGAAAATTTTCCAGGTTGTCGAAGTGCTGTTGCGGCTGTTTCATCTCGGCAAACTGCGTACCCACCGTGGACCAGGCGCCCACGGCTTATATTTGCTGGAAAAATGGAAACCCTTGCGCTATTCCCCGCGGCACCGGATGTCGGCCTACCGGCGCGCGTTTAATTACGGCACGGCGCAGGCGCCGTCCGGCGCGGTGGTTAACCGGGGCTTCCACCGGCAACTGGTGGGTTTCATGGTTGCTTTATCGCAATATTTCCGTGATTTATTGATTGGCGAAGTCATTCGCGGCGGTCAGTTGATCGAACAGCGGCCCTTCGGCTCGGTCGCCACCGTGCAGCGCATCGGCCTGGATTTGCGCTATGCGTTGGACCGTTCGACCTATGGTAATATTTTCTCGCTGACCATGGAAACCGGGCATTATCTGAAACAGGTGCTGAAACTGCTGGATGCGCCTGATATTAAAAAAGCTTTCGACGCCAACACCAAGTGGGATGTGGTGGAAATCGTTTCCAACCGGCATTTAGGCGGCGTCGCCGAACCGTCCCAGCGGGCGAAAATGGCGGAAAGCGGCAGGCGGATACTGCAATTCATCGCCGATAACGATTTTAAAACAGCGATTGATCCGATTCTGTTCCAATCCACCGTGCGGCCGATGGGCTCGCATGCCGAGGCCTGGGTAGCCGCCTACCGGATGACGCCGGAAGGCCGTAACTTTGCCGGGGTAACTTCGACATTGCGCAATGTTTTGGGAATCCAGGAAGCCGCCGAGGCGTAAAAGACTGCGTTGATCCCTGGAGTTGAGTTTCTTGTTCCAGCCACGAGGCTAGTTACGTTAAGATAAACAGGAGTCCGCCAAAATTATGGTCGCTATATTTCCCGATTTTTCGGTCAACATACGCCAAAAGCGCCAAGCCGCCATACTCGATCCAGCACTGGCGCTTTCCCCCTATGGCATTCCCCTGATTAGATCCTTGGCCGAATGCATGGATCTTTGGGTCCCGAGAAGTTTTTGGCAAATGCTCGACAACACCCATTTCTATCTGAGTAGCCCGGATGCTTTCAATATTGATCTGCTCATCGGCGAAACGCCGGTGTGGCCAAATTCGGAAGCCATTTTGAGCACCTTGCGGGAGTGGGAAAAAATACGCGCGACCACCGATCCAGCCAGCCTGAAACTATTCTGGATTGCCGAGGGGCCGAGTGAATCCATACTTCCGGAAGAGTTCGAGGCTTCGATCGTCGCGCGATTCGAAACCTTCAGCAACTGCCTCGACAAACGTCTGACTTCCGAAAATCTGTTGACGTGGGCTTTTCGTGACGCTATTGCGTTGTCCGCAACCTTGCGCTCAGCAATTATTCTTACCCAATTGTCCACGTCCAGCGGCGCTGTCACGCAGCCCGCCATTTGCAAAGTAGCGCAGGAATGGGGGTTGGATAATCAACAAATAGCAGGCAACGATGCATGGCTGCCCCTAGAACGCGATTATTTTCGCCAGAAAATGGTTTTGGCGGGCCTTGCCAAGTTGAGTTGGTCAGGGTTAAGGCTAGCCGTGCTGCATGTGCTGGCGCCGGTTGCATTGTTTACCCCTACCAACGCCGCTGATGACTTTGAAGCCTTTTCGGCTGAGCTTATCGGTATGGAAGGGTTTGATTATAAGCGTTTGGCTTTGGATTATTGGCAAGACGCAAAAGTGTTTTGGTATGCGTTGTAAAACAAAATACCGCCGCCGCCTTTTGATTGACGAAAAGGATAGCTCTCGATCTAGGCTAACCGTTTTTTTTGTAAGGGAATTTAGGCCCGATTATGCGTATTAGTACTGAATTAATCCCTGAGCGTGGTCCAAGGTTTAACGGTAACGATTTGGTTATAGTGGCCGTCGCCGGACAAATCACTAATCCGGTGGGCGCAGCTAACCCCTACCGGATAGGTAACGACGGCGTGGCGCGGGTGTTGCCGGGCACCGGCGGCATAGCGCTTAATCGGCGTATCGGCGACCGCTGTATCGGCCTAGCCGGCGACCATATAGAGCCAGGCGTTTCCTTGCATAATAATCAGAAAGAAGTAACCGGCGGCAAAAGCGGACCTAACCGGGCGTTGATTACCTATGCCTGCATTGGCAACCGGGTTAAGGTCATCAGCGGGCAGTGCCGGGGAAAATGGGGCCTGGTTACCGGTAAACATGGCGGCGTGGATCATACCATAGTGGATTTCCCCACTAAGGTTTTGCATCAATTAGCTATCGGCGACCGAATGCAGGTTTATAGCCATGGTTTGGGAATGGAGTTGACTGATTTTCCTGATGTGTCGGTGTTTAATTGCGCACCGGACCTATTAAAGCGTTGGGGATTGGTGGAGCACGATGGACGGATAGAGGTTCCGGTTACCCACCTGGTTCCGGCGGCGATAATGGGCTCAGGCCTGGGTAAAAACTCGGTTTGGCGTGGCGATTACGATATTCAATTATTTGATGACGAAATCCGAAATCGCTATAGGCTGGGCAGCCTTCGCTTTGGGGATATGGTGGCCATAGTCGATGCCGATACCCGCTTTGGCCCCAGTTATCGCCGAGGCTATATTACCTTCGGGGTGATCGTTCATGGCGACAGCACGGTCAGTGGGCATGGGCCCGGCGTAACTCCGTTGTTGTGCGGCCCAGCATTGAGATTGCGCGCCTTTCATGAAAATGAGGCGAATTTGGCGCAAATTTTTGGCGTAAGGTCGGTAACGTCGCCAAGGAATTTTAAAAAATTAGCCGAAAATTCAAAAACAAGACAGATATATTCTGGTTTTACCGATACTTCGAAAAGACGCATCCCCACTAGGTAATTTCACGTGTTGACTTTTAGGGTAGCATAGAAATAAAGTTAGCAAAGTCTTACAGATTAGAAATTCAAATTTGAATTAACACAGGGCGCCAAGATGGTTAATAATTTCAAAATAGGCTCAAATACCGCAAGTTCAGGAATTGATCCTAACTTAGACGCGTCTGTAAGATTATGCGAATTCAGTTTTGAGGATCAAGAATTTTTAGCCCTGAAAATATGCGAGGACGACGATTTTGAGGAGTTATTTTCTGGTTATAGGGGCTATTCGTTTACCGAGATTTGCCGTTTTAACGTCAATGACTGCGTTTGTGTCATCGTTAAAATAGCGCCCAACGCGATGGATGATGAACTGAATTTGAGCAATTTATTAAGCAACCGCGAATTACAAATCGCCTCGCTGGTGGCCTTGGGCTGTCCGAATAAGCAGGTAGCCGATAAATTACGGATCAGCGAATGGACCGTGGCAAGCTATCTACGCAGAATATTCGCGAAATTACGCGTGGATACCCGTGCGGCAATGACGTATCGTTGCGCTTCGTTAATCGGCAAACAAAGCGCTGCTTTAAACAGCAGTACCACACTTCCTCCCAGTAATGGTTTAAAAAAGAAATAACTTGTTATATCAGTTTTTTCGATTAATGCTATCGAGAGTGTATTTGATTCACGACGGAACAGCTCTCTATAACCTTCCCTTAAAAAACAACTAAATATGAAATGACTTACGGTATAACAAGTCACTCGCCTATGTGCGCCAACGCCGAACAAGTGCTCAAGTTCAATAGAGACCATTGCGGAGTAGAGAGGAGTCATCATTACATACTCGATTGGAATTGGAATTGGAATTGGAATTGGAATTGGAATGAAGATTGTTGCACGATACGCAAAGTCATAGGCCTAAAAACATAACCTGTCTAAGAAGATTTGCCACTGGGCTGATTAAATCCATAAGCAAAGACAGCGTTTCAGCAATCAGCGAAAAGCTTAAGCGCAATGTAAGGCTTGTATTCGACTACCTACAAATGACAGAGAATTCTAAAAAAGTTATATTGAGGGAATAATGTCAAGAAGTTTAGAATGGTTTCGCCGTGGGCGGCTAACAGATTACCCATACAAATAAACGCAGCTGAAAACATAGCAAACAACCTCTTAGGATTTGGATCCACATTTGCTTGGCTGAATTTTTCCTCACCACCCAGCTAACAAGCGGCAGCCCCAGCAATAGCATTACCCATTCCGCCGGTTCCGGGACTAAAGTTGGCGGGTTGGAATAGAATGTTGCAATGTTTCCCGGGTTGCTGCTGGAAGTAACCGCATACAAGCCTATATCAACCATGCTTGGGCTAGGAACGGCTCCGGCGGTCAAATATAAGGTTATGCCATTAAAATTTGCATCCGAGATCAAGGCGTTAATTGTGCCGTTTGTGGTTGCTATAGAAGCATCTAATTCCGTAACGTTTTGATAAAGGCCGCCGGCGTCTATGAAGCTACCGGACATCACCTGGGTAATGGTTTTATTTACAGTGTCCCATTGAAACGTAATATTAAACGAATCGCCTGAGTTGTCAGAATCGGTTTCGGTATATTGGGTCAAATCTGCTTGGCTGTTGGTGCTGAACATAGCTGCAAATGTTAATAAAGCTGCTAATGATAATTTTTTCATAATTTTCATTGTGTTAGTTATTGGTTAATACTGAAATTGCAAGTATAAAGCTTGTGGCTATGTTGCGTAGACTATGCATGGTAATTACATAGGCCTAAGTATAGTAGACTATATAATAGATCTTAACCAATTATTTATACAAATTTGGTGACAATTTTTCGAAGCTTCTGAGTTGATTGGCATCGGGTAACTAAAGCATGCCTGACCATGCGGCATTGAAGCAGTTTGCACCAAGTCATGTCGCTTACTTGCACCTAATAAGTGCAAACGTACATCAGAATTATGTTTTAACAACTTGCCAAAACAAGTATCCGGAAATTCATGAACGGCCAATTTGAATGTATGATATTGAAATAAATCAGATAATTTAATCTACTTACTGTTGCTCGTTCTTGATTGGCACTAAACTTGCAAAAAGCTTAAGAAAAACTCCATAGCTGGAGTTCACAGTTTCGCTCAATGTTGAGCACACCGGACAATGGCGTCTTTCGTATATGGCTTACCCCATCTGCGAAGACGCCTTTTTTTTGGCCTAAATCTTTTTCATCGACAGGGTTATACCATGAAAATTCATAAGACATTTTTAGCAAAACAGCTACTTAAGACACTTATCATCAGTAGTTTGGGTTTCTCCGGCCAATTGTCCGCCGCTGGTAAATTGGAAAAAGAAGATTTGAAATTCGGTTTTATCAAACTTACGGATATGGCTCCGCTGGCGGTAGCGGCGGAAAAACGCTATTTTGAGGATGAGGGCTTGTTTGTGCAGCTTGAGGCGCAAGCCAACTGGAAAGTGGTCATGGACCGGGTGGTTAACGGCGAGTTGGATGGCTCGCATATGTTGGCGCCGGCGCCTTTGGCCGCGAATATCGGTTTCGGCACCAAGGCCGATATAGTCACGGCCTTCAGCATGGGTTTCAACGGCAACGCCATTACGGTATCCAACGCTATTTGGAAACAAATGAAACCAGGTCTGCCAATGGCAGAGGGTAAGCCAGTGCATCCGATAAAAGCAGACTACTTGAAACCTGTCATTGAAAAATATAAGAGCGAAGGCAAGCCGTTTAATATGGCGATGACTTTTCCAGCGGGTACCCATAATTTAAAATTGCGCTACTGGCTGGCGGCTGGCGGTATTAATCCAGGCTTTTATGCTCCACCGTTGGATATTTCCGGTCAGATCAACGCCGATGCCTTGCTGTCTGTCACACCGCCGCCACAAATGCCCGCCACTATGGAAGCCGGCACCATTTTCGGTTATTGCGTGGGTGAACCCTGGAACCAGCAAGCTGTGATTAAAGGCATTGGCGTGCCGGTCATTACTGATGAGGAGTTATGGAAGAACACGCCGGAAAAAGTTTTTGGCGTCACTCAGGATTGGGCAGATAAATATCCCAATACGCATATAGCTGTCGTTAAGGCCCTGATTCGCGCCTCGCTATGGCTGGACGCCGAGAATAATAAAAACCGTAAGGAAGCGATTAATCTGCTTGCTCAGAAGCAATATGTCGGCGCCGATGTCGAAGTACTGTCCAATAGCATGAACGGCGCCTTTGAATACGAAAAAGGCGACAAACGCAATTTGCCGGATTTTAATACCTTCTTCCGGCATGGCGCCAGTTTCCCTTCTTACGACAGCGCCATCTGGTATTTGACGCAGATGCGCCGCTGGGGACAAATCAACGAATTTAAACCGGATGCCTGGTATTTGGAAACCGCGAAAAAAGTCTATCGTCCGGATATTTATCTGGCGGCAGCACGAGAACTGGTGGCCGAAGGCAAAGCCAAAGCCGAAGATTTTCCAGCCGACACCGGTCTTAAACCGGCAAACAGCTTTTTTATCGATAAAGTGACTTTTGACGCGAATAAACCCAACGATTACCTGACTAAATTCGCTATTGGTTTAAAAGGCAAGCAAAGTCTGGCCGGCGGCAAAATCGCCGAATAACTAGCATAGATATCCATAGGTATAAGCCATGACACATAAACTCATTAAATTCTTAAATATCACCGGACTGACGTGGTTTGTGCCGTTAGCAAAAATCGCCGCCGGTGAAAACCCTAAGCAGCAAATTAAACAGTTATGGTTAATCATGGGCGTGCCTATTATTGCCTTTATACTGTTTCTGGGCTTTTGGAGCGTGACCGCAGCAGGCGTAAATACCAGTCTGGGGGCGATTCCCGGTCCGGTTGCGGTCTGGGCTGAAGTGGGCGGACTAGTCAATGAACATATTTTGGAAACCGGCAAGCGGGCCGAATTTTATCAACGTCAAGCAGTCCGCAATCAGGAAAAACTCGCGGTTGATCCGAAAGCTGAAATTAAATTCCGGCCGTATACGGGTAAGCCAACCTATCTGGACCAGATTTTTACCAGTCTACGCACCGTCTTTGCCGGTTTTATGATCGCTACGCTGTTTGCTGTGCCTTTAGGCATCCTCTGCGGCATGAGCTCCTTGCTGAATACTGCGCTGAACCCGCTGATTCAGATATTTAAACCAGTATCGCCACTGGCTTGGTTGCCGATAGTGACCTTGGTGGTCAGTGCGGTTTATGTGACCAGCGATGATTCCTGGTTCGCCAAGTCCTTCGTTACCTCAGCGATTACTGTCACTTTGTGTTCGCTGTGGCCGACTTTAATTAATACTGCTGTCGGCGTATCTTCCATAGACCGCGATTTGGTCAACGTCGGTAAAGTGTTGCGTCTGGATTGGGGCACGCAGATCAGACGCATTATCCTGCCTTCCGCCTTGCCTTATATATTTACCGGCATGCGTTTGTCGCTGGGGGTGGGCTGGATGGTGCTTATCGCTGCGGAAATGCTGGCGCAAAATCCTGGCTTAGGGAAATTCATCTGGGATGAGTTTCAAAATGGTAGCGCTAATTCCTTAAGCCGCATCATGGTAGCGGTATTCACTATCGGTATTATTGGCTTCATTTTGGATAGGGTTATGCAGTCCTTGCAAAACGTCTTCTCGTTTCAAAAATTAGGATGATGACCATGCACGCCGCCCAAACCAACATCATTGAACTTTCCAAAATTAAGAAAAATCGCATTATGCCGGCTAACGACGCCTACACGCCTTTATTGGAATTGAAAAACGTCTGTAAATCTTACGGCGACGGTAAAGACCGCACTTCAATCCTGAAAAATATCAATCTGGATATTCGGGCTGGCGAATTTGTGGCTATCGTCGGCTTTTCCGGTAGCGGTAAAACCACGTTGATTTCAATGATAGCCGGCCTGACTCAGGCGGATAGCGGCGAGTTGTTAAAAGAAGGACAGGCGATTACCGTGCCGGGACCTGATCGCGGCGTGGTGTTCCAAAACTATTCATTAATGCCGTGGTTGACGGTTTACGAAAACGTAGCGCTGGCTGTAGACGCCATCTTTAAGGATTGGACGCCGGCCCAACGCAGTGCGCATACCGAGAAATACGTAAAAATGGTGAATTTAGGCCGGGCGATGGCTAAAAAGCCGGCTGAATTGTCGGGTGGCATGCGGCAACGTGTAAATGTTGCTAGAGCGTTAGCCGCTAATCCGGATATTCTATTGCTGGATGAGCCTTTGAGTGCTTTGGATGCATTAACGCGCGGCAATTTGCAGGACGAGATTTTACAGATTTGGGAGCAGGACAAAAAAACCGTCATCCTGATCACGAATGATGTTGATGAAGCCATTTATATGGCGGATCGGGTGATTCCATTGCAACCAGGTCCGGATGCCTGTTTTGGTCCAGCTTTTACTATTGATTTAGAGCGGCCAAGGGATAGAACCGAGCTGAATCATAACCCGGAATTCAAGCGCTTGCGGGCGGAAATTACCCGTTATCTAATGGCTATCGGTATGGAAAAAAGCCAAACCGAGATTGGTGAAAAGATTAAACTTCCAGATGTTAGGCCCAACACCAGTAACGATTGGAAGCTGGATAGATCGGCGCTGAAACCCACCCTAACTAATCTGGGCAAATCACGCTATCTGGAATTTGCAAATTTGTCGAAAGACTATCCTACCTCGGATGGAAATAGCACCATCAGAGTGGTAGACGGATTCGATCTGAAAATGCAGAAAGGTGAATTTATCTCCATTATTGGCCACTCCGGCTGCGGCAAATCCACGGTGTTATCCATGACAGCAGGTCTGAATGAGATTTCCGATGGCGGCATCGTGCTGGACAATCGCGAAATCAACGGCGCCGGACCGGATCGCGGCGTAGTGTTTCAGGCGCCAAGTTTGTTTCCTTGGCTGACGGCGTTTGAAAACGTCATGCTCGGCGTCGATAAGGTGTATCCGCATGCCTCGCCGGAAGAACGCGATGATATCGTTGAATATTATTTGACCCGAGTCGGTTTGGCGCATGCGCTGCATAAGAAAGCTGCTGACATGTCTAATGGCATGCGGCAGAGGGTCGGCATCGCCAGGGCATTTGCTTTGTCGCCCAAATTGTTGTTGTTAGATGAACCCTTCGGCATGCTGGATTCCCTAACACGCTGGGAACTACAGGAAGTGTTGATGGAGGTTTGGGAACGCACCCATGTCACCGCCATTGTGGTTACCCATGATGTTGATGAAGCCATTTTGCTTGCAGATCGGGTGGTGATGATGACTAATGGCCCTAGAGCCAAAATCGGCAAGATATTGGAAATCGATCTGCCTCGACCCCGCTCGCGGAAGGCACTGTTGGAACACCCGGATTATTACAAATATAGAGAATGCTTGCTTAGCTTTCTGTCCGAATGCGATCACACACATTAATTTTAACCCACCATAAATTACACATTTCCAGGGGATTTATAAGACTGTTTAATTACAAAGAGCACTGCGATTAAATAGTCAAAATCAATATTTATCCTGCTTAGATTACCCAATACATGTTGGTTTGGCGATGTATTGAGTTTTTTGCAGTATGACGGCGAATGGTGATGTTATTTCATAGACACGGATAAGCAGATTTATTTAAACATTTAGGTATTTATTTATGAAAAAAAATGCAATGACTAAGAAAACCATAGCTCAAGCTCTGAATTTGGCAATAGCCAGCGGATTTTTTATTGGCAGTAGCGAAACTGTTTATGCCGACCAGCCGCCCCCAACTTATACCAGAACGCCCATGATGTCCTGGGGGAGTCAGATGGATGATCCCTTGCTGGGAAATACTAAATAGTGCCTGAAAGAAAATTGGTTAACGCCATATAATTCAATGTGTTATAATTATTTCAGTAGGAAGAAGATGTTTACATGCACAATTAGTCGACATCGCTAACCTGTTGATTTGTTGTTTATCTAGAGCTATTGTTACTTACAAATAGCTTGAAAGCAACCAATGAGCAAATGAGATCTAAAAATCTTCGCCAATTGAAAAATCATGCGCACAATCATCCAACCTCAAATGAAGCTCGGCGAAACGGATATCGCAGCCATCTATCTCGATCCAAAATCCCGGGATGATATTCCTCAGTTACTACGCGGACTTCAGTACATTTATACTGAGGTCGCTTTACGCGAAAGGGTTTTCGCCATTCTCGAAGAAGTGTTGCCTGAGCGGGTAGGCGCTGAGGGTAAAGCGAGTACAAAGACCGGTCGCCCTGGTATGGAACAATGGAAAATACTGGTGCTTGGGGTGCTGCGGTTAGGACTGAATGCCGATTATGATCGTATTCAGGAATTAGCCAACCAACACAATACAATCAGGCAGATGTTGGGTCATAGTGATTGGATGGACGAGAATCGTTATGAATTGCAAACGATCAAGGACAATATCAGCTTGTTCACACCCGAAATTTTGGATCGGATCAATCAGGAAGTGGTACGCGCCGGGCATCAAACGTTAAAAAAAAACATCGAAGAAAGCCTAAGAGCCCGTTGTGACTCATTTGTGGTCGAGACGGATGTGCATTTCCCGACCGACGTTAACCTTTTGTGGGACGCCATCCGCAAAGCCATCCAAACCAGCGCTCAACTTTGCGATGCTCATGACTTAACCGAATGGCGTCAGAGCGCCTATCTCCTGCGTACGTTCAAGAAAAACTATCGCCAGATTCAGAGGCTCAAACATTCCACCTCCAAAGATGAAGACAAGCGCGAGGCCAAAAAAGAAGAAATCAAGGAAGCCCATCGAGTTTATATCGACCAAGCCGAACTCTTTGTGCAACGTGTTCATGCTACCCGTCAACGGCTGAACAAAGATTACGGTGTTCCATCAATACTACTAGCTGAGCTTGACGGCTACCTGAAACATGCCGAACGGCAAATCGATCAAATACGTCGCCGGGTACTTCAAGGCGAAAACATCCCTCACGAAGAGAAAGTATTTTCCATTTTTCAGCCCCATACCGAGTGGATAAGCAAAGGCAAAGCCGGTGTGCCGGTTGAGTTAGGGCTGCGGGTTTGTGTCGTCGAAGATCAATACCGCTTTATCCTACATCATCAAGTCATGGAAAAAACAACGGACGATCAAATAGCCGTTTCCATTGTCAAACAAGCTCAAACGCGATTTCCATCCTTAAAAGCCGTCAGCATGGATAAGGGTTTCCACAGTCCGAGCAATCAGACCCAACTCAAAGAAATGCTGGAACTTATCGTGCTGCCGAAAAAAGGCCGGTTGTCAGAAGCGGATAAAGTGCGCGAATCAGACTCAGAATTTGTCGGCCTGCGCCGTCAACACTCAGCGGTAGAATCGGCCATCAATGCTTTGGAAGCGCATGGTTTGGATCAATGCCCCGATCATGGTATTGATGGCTTCAAGCGTTATGTGAGCCTTGCCGTAGTGGCCCGAAATATCCAGCGTTTAGGCGCGGTACTGCGTGAGCAAGAAAAGCTACAAGAAGAGCGGCGACGAGGACCATACAAAAAAGCCGCATAAAAATAACGCAGATTGACAACGATTTTAAACGTTGTCAGGATAGGTGCACCCTGAGAACGCTATAAATGAGAGCGATTCTCAATCGGCATCGTTCAGCAAACAAAATACTTCATCTGGGTACGAAAAATCGCGGCGTACGGGAACAAATTGGCTACGGCGCTATGAAAAAACCGAGTTTTCTTTCAGGCACTAAATACGAAAAGCCAGTCTGGAGTGTGCATGATATCTTAGGCTTGCCTGATTGGCTTGAGCTTACGGTCGATCAGCGTACCCGGTATGAGGATATGGACGGCCAATTTAGAGCCGGAGCAAAAGGTGGAGACCAACAAATTCCATTACAAACCGATCTATGGTTGGCGGCTCATTTTGGTAAATTTCGTATAGGTACGGAATTTCAAGACGCTCGTGAGTCAGGCGGAAATGTCGGCCCCGGAAATAATGCCAATAACGTGACTAACTATGCTGTAGATACGCTTGACTTTGTGCAAGCTTATGTTTCTTGGGCCGACAAAAATGTTTTGGATACCGGTCTCGGTGCTGAGGTGAAAGCCGGGCGGCAAACTATGGATTATGGTAGCGGACGTTTAGTGTCAAGAATTGTTTATCGTAATACCGCCCCTAGATTTACCGGTGTCCGCCTGCGGGTGCTCGAAAATGCGCAATGGCAATTAAATGCATTTGCCACCATGCCGGTAGTACAGTTCCCAACTTCAGCAACTGCCATTAATAATAATGTTACCCAATTTGATCAGGAAGCTACACGCACCTGGTTTTCCGGTTTCATACTCGAAGGTTACAACTTGGCCGCGCATATCAATAGCGAACTGTATCTTTATAATTTGGATGAAAATGACAGTTTTAATAATCCAACTCGAAAGCGGCAGTATTTTACCCCAGGCTTACGTTTTTACCTCAAGCCTAGCTTGGGAAATTTCGACTTCCAGGCCGAAGGCATGGGGCAGTTCGGTACAGTGAGAGCAACAGCATTATCCACCCAGAATCTTCAACACGAGGCCTGGTCTTCGCATGTCGAAGCCGGATATACCATTGACATGCCTTGGAAGCCGCGCCTTTCGATGGAATACGACTATGCCACCGGTACCAACAAACCCGGCGGTAACACAGATCAACGCTTCGATCCGCTTTACGGCGCTTCTCCCATCGATTTTGGCCCAGCCGGAATTTTCCAACCGTTTGTGCGCAGTAATATCAACACTCCAGGTTATCGGGTGGCTGTTTCGCCACGTCCCGATGTATTGCTATCCATGCAGCAGCGTTTGATTTGGCTGGCGTCGGCCAGCGATTGCTGGGGTATGTCCAACTGCACGTCCGGAACCAATCAAATTATGCTGCCAACTAAAACCAGCGGTAGTTATGTTGGTGATATGCTTGGGTTTACTGCGCGTTACGATTTTAACAGCAGCTTGAATTTTGAAACCGGCTGGTATCGTTTGTTTAAAGGCCAGTTTGCCAAAGAAGGGGTTAGTGCTCCCGCTCAACAGGACGTTGATTATTTCTATGTGCAAAGCCAGATGAGGTTTTAAGATTTAGATTGCTATGCAGAAAACTGATGCATAGGCCGGAACACCTGTATTTAATACTGATAAAACAGCTTAATTCCGGCCAACTGGGAGCATGTGTAGTTGCGCGAGCGCCCATTGCGAATGTTCCCGCACCAATTCCGAGGCATGAAGCAATTTGTCTTGTAATGCTTGGTTTACTTGAGTATCTAATTTACCGTTGCCTAAAGCCACTGCAATATTCCGCAGCCAACGTTCATGGCCGATACGGCGGATCGCCGAGCCTTCCGTTTTTTGTAAAAATTCGGTTTCATCCCATTGAAACAGTTCCAGCAAAGTGCGGCTATCGAGGTTATATCGGGGTTTAAAGTCTTGTTCCACGCTGAGTTTCGCAAAGCGGTTCCAGGGGCAAATCAGTTGGCAGTCGTCACAGCCGTAAATGCGATTACCCAGCAAAGGCCGCAATGTTTCTGGAATACTACCGTGCAGTTCTATCGTCAAATAGGAAATGCACAATCGGGCGTCGACTTGATAGGGGGCGACGATGGCTTGGGTTGGGCAAATATCCAGACAGGCGCTGCAAGAGCCGCAGTGATTGTCAGCTGGCTGATTAGCAGGCAAGGGCAGGTCTGTATAGATTTCCCCAAGAAAAAACCAGGAACCGGCGCGGCGATTGATGACATTGCTGTGCTTGCCTATCCAGCCCAGGCCGGCTTTTTCGGCAATGGCTTTTTCCAGCACCGGGGCGCTGTCAACAAAGGTGCGATAGCCGAACGGACCAATTTCTGCGCTGATTTTGTTAGCCAGCTTTTGCAAGCGGTTGCGCAGCAATTTATGATAATCGCGGCCTAATGCATAGCGGGAAATAAAGGCAGCGCTGGGATCATCAAGTAATTTTTGGCTGTTAGCTAGTGCTTCCGGCAGATAATCCATTCTGGCGCTGATGATGCTGCCGGTTCCGGCTTGCAATAAAGCCGGGCGGCTGCGTTTTAAGCCATGCGCCGCCATATACTGCATTTCGCCGTGGCGTTCCAAGGCTAGCCAGCGCTGCAAATGCGCCTCGGCAACGCTCAAATCAATGTCGCTGACGCCGATTTGTTGAAAGCCGAGATCTAAGCCCCAGTGTTTAATTTTGGCGGTTAATTGCTGGTAATCAATGGCTTTGGTTGGAGGCATAAAGGTGTTGTCTTATACTGATACTTAATAGGCAATCTTATACTACAAAAAGCTATGAACGATTTAACCGAGGCCTTATACCGCGGCGCACAAATCCGCGAAGCGGAGCGTATTGCCATAGAAGAACTGCAAATACCCGGCTGGCAACTAATGAGTAACGCCGGGCAGGCGGCCTTTACCGAACTTCAGCGGCGTTGGCCGGAACGGCAATCCCTGACGATATACTGCGGCGTCGGAAATAATGGCGGCGACGGCTATATTGTGGCCACGTTAGCGCTGCAAGCCGGTTATCAGGTAAAAGTTTACGCAATAAATGATGTATCCGTACTCAAAGGCGACGCTCTGACTGCCGGACAAGCATATCTGCATGCCGGCGGCGTAGTCGAAAAATTTTCCGGCAATCAGCCGCTACCTGCCGAGGGTATTATTGTCGACGCCTTGCTGGGTACCGGGCTTAACCGGCAAGTTGGCGCTAACTATGCACCGGCGATAGCCGCTATCAATAGTTCAATTTGCCCGGTATTGGCTGTTGACATTCCCTCCGGTTTGCACGCTGATACCGGTTGTGTGATGGGTTGCGCTGTGCAAGCCGAGGCGACAGTGACATTTATCGGTTTGAAATGCGGGCTGTTTACCGGCGAAGCAGCCGATTATTGCGGACAAATCGTGCTTGCGGATTTAAATGCGCCAAAAAAGGTGTTTGCAGCTATTAAACCCGCTGCAAAATTGCTTAAAAAAATTTTGCTGCCGCCACGCGCGCGTTGTGCCCACAAAGGCAAATTCGGGCATGTGTTATTGATTGGCGGAAATTTGGGTTACAGCGGCGCGATCCGGTTGGCGGGGGAGGCGGCCTTGCGCAGTGGAGCGGGGTTGGTGAGTATCGCCAGTCGCGCCGCTCATATTTCGCTGCTGAATATCGGCAGACCTGAGCTAATGTGCCATGGCGTGGAAGAAGCTTCCGAGTTGACACAATTACTCACCAAAGCCGGGGTAGTGGTGATTGGGCCGGGCCTTGGGCAAGATGACTGGGCGGAAAGTTTGTTTGCAGCTGTGCTGGCTAGTGGCAAACCGTTGGTGGTGGACGCAGATGGCCTAAATTTATTAGCGCGGCAACCGCTGAAACGCCAAAACTGGATTTTAACGCCGCATCCCGGCGAAGCGGCCAGATTGCTGGCTTGCCGCACCGACGATATTGCCGCTGATCGTTACGCGGCCCTTGCTGCGCTCCAACAGGATTACGGCGGCGTCTGCCTTTTAAAAGGCGCCGGCAGCCTAATAGCAGACGGCGAGGATATTTATGTCTCCACTACTGGCAATCCCGGCATGGCGAGTGGTGGCATGGGGGATGTATTGTCAGGCATTGTCGCTGGTTTATTGGCCCAAGGTTGGTCTTTCGCTGAAGCGTTGAAGCTTGGGGTTTACGTGCATGGCGAAGCTGCGGACCGGTTGGCTGCCGCACAAGGCGAACGCGGCTTGTTGGCTAGCGATTTGTTTGCAGAATTGAGGCACTGTTTAAATTACGTTCGCTAAAAGCATCTTAATAGTAAAAAACGGATATTAAGCATGATGAGTATAATATTACACCTGTACCTAAGGCATAGGCTTTAAAGAACGAGAACCCAAATGCACGAACATCAACTTCATAACTGGCGACATCCCCATGATTTCGGCAGAATAAATCGTAAGGGTGAAACCCGCACCAAATGGGTATTGTTGCTTACTTTTACTACGATGCTGGTGGAAATAGCCGCCGGCATGCAGTTCCACTCTATGGCTTTGTTAGCCGATGGTTGGCATATGGCGACACATGTTGTGGCTTTCCTGATCGCTATCTTTGCCTACCGCTACAGCCGACTGCACGAGTCGGATGAAACCTTTGCCTTTAGTCCGGCCAAAGCCAGCGTGCTGGGTGGTTTTGCCAGTTCAATAGCGCTAGGCATGGTGGCGCTGATGATGGTGGCGGAATCCGCTAAAAGGCTTGCGCTGCCGGAAAATATCCAGTTTGATGAAGCCATTATTGTCGCTGTGGTTGGGTTGGTGGTTAATTTGCTCAGCGTGTTATTGCTCAGCGATCATCATGACCATCATGCGCAGCAAAAACCGCTTGCACATACCGCGCGTAAGCATAAAGCTCACGATCATGCTCATGACAGTCATGCTCTTGAACACCATGACCACCACCATCACCGCGATCATAATCTGGTAGCTGCTTATATGCATGTGCTGGCGGATGCCTTAACCTCGGTATTGGCGATCATTGCCTTATTGGCCGGTAAGTATTACGGCTGGAATTGGCTGGATATAGTGATGGGCTTTGTCGGTGCGGTGGTGATTCTAGTTTGGGCCAGAGGTTTGATCAAGGAAACAGCGCCGGTGTTGCTTGATCAAAGCGTGGACCAGCACTATAAACAAGCGATTCAGGACACTTTGGAACAGGACGGCGAATGCCTGGTCAGCGACTTGCATATTTGGCGTTTGGGCGTCTCGCACCATGCGGCGATCATAGGTATCGTCACGCGTTTCCCAAAGCCGCCTAATCACTATAAAACAATGCTGGCCAATTTCATTCAGCTCGATCATATCACCATCGAAGTCAATGGCTGCGTAGGCGATGATTGCGTGGCTGAGCCAGTGGTTAAGCTTTGAGCATCAGCTAGGGAATTTGCCTATAAAATCCTGGATAATAAATTTGGCAATCGCCGGTGGATCGTTTAAATCCAGGCAAGGTAGATAATTCGGAGTGGTTAAGGCTTGGTCACTCGCCAGCGCAATTATGGAGTTATCCAGTGGATAAAGCAGCGGCTTTCCCAGCAAAGGCCTGTGCAATTCAATTTTACTAAAGGCTTCGTCTCTAAAACCTTCCACCAAAATTAAATCTACTTCCTCAGTGGGAAACTGCGCCAATTGCTCTTGCAGCTTAATTTCGCGTGGTGGCTGGAATTCGCTAATTATCGCGCGTCGATACGGTGAGACCAACATCACCGGCGTAGCGCCGGCTAGCCTAAGTTGATAGCTGTCTTTACCGGGTTTGTCGATTTCAACATCATGATGGCTGTATTTAATAACACCCACGCGTAAGCCATTTTCCTTGAATATAGGGATTAAACGGCTAAGCAAACTGGTTTTGCCGGTCCCGCTATAAGCCGCAAAGCCAAGCACCGGCGGTTGATTGTTCAACATTTAACTGCTCGCAAGTTAATCATTAATAAGCATTCTAAGATATTATGCAGCATTGTGCATGTTGGCTTGGGAAGGAGTGCGTATGGTAAGAGTTTACATACTGTTGTTGTTGGTCATAATGCTGGCGGCGTATTTAACCAAAAATTGGTTAAAAAAAATGCCTGTGGAGACAGTGCTGCGCTTGTTGAAAAAAACGGCCTGGCTGGCGGCTCTGCTAATGGTGGGCTTTTTGGCGCTCACCGGCAAGCTGAACTGGTTGTTCGCCGTGTTCGGCGTCACGATTGCCTTTATGTTGCGCTTAATGCCGGTGATGTTAAGTTTAGGTCCGCAACTGCATAAATTATGGACCCAGTTCAATTCCGCAAAAAACCAGGATCGCCAAGCATCGCAACCTGGCCGGGGCGCGGCGCTCAGTAAGGCTGAAGCGCTGGCGATACTCGGACTTAAGCCAGGCGCGGGCAAAGCGGAAATATTGGAGGCGCATCGTAAATTAATCTCTCGCATGCATCCGGATAAAGGTGGTTCGGATTATTTGGCCGCGCAGATCAACTTGGCTAAAAAAGTATTATTGGAACGATAATTCAGTCCGTCTCGTCAGATCCCGGCTCTTCCAGAGCTACCCCGACTATTCTGCAAACAAACTTAGCTTCTTTTCGCAGCATATCCTCAGCTAACACACTGCCGTGCTTGCGCAATTTAAGTTGTTGCCAGTCCTGGCGTCATCGATTTACTAAAGCTTTTAAATAAAGTGCCGATAAGGGAATGTCAACTCAAACACTGTTATTTAAGATCAGTTGCTTTGTCGTATTTTGACTATTTCTCACCTTGTTTGCAAAAATGTTCAGGCTGAGTTTTTTGTGAATGATGGTGTATAAATTATAAAATATATTGTTTTTCAAAAGGATAAGTTAATAATGCTGAGTAGCACTATTTAAATTTGTCAAAATAGTGAAGTTCTCCGCAAATATTGTAACTATTTCAATTGATAACGAACTTATGTTAAAGCTATACTGGACCCGACATTTTAGGTAGGTAGCTTAAATAATAACTTATTGATAGTACAAGGATAAATTGTTTTTGTTTTTGCAAAAATTACTGTTTAATCAGGCGATTCAAACACTATCTAACAAACAGGCCGTGTAAAATTCCACACTTTGTGTTTGTAGGTTAGATTTTATAGGTAAGATGTCGAGCGGACTGTGAGTGAATCTGCAAATATTGGCAAAGATAATGCATAAATTAATGCGATGGCTTGAATAGTCAAACAATTGACACGTTACTGAGCTAGGAAGAAGCCGGGACAAACCGGCAAATAATTACTTTATTTTAAAGCAAACTTTTTTTAGTAAGCCCATTACTTGGAGACTACTCATGATGGAAGAAGCGATAGATGTAGCAAAAGAACTGGACATTCCCGATTTTATTTCTTTCGAAGACGAGGAAGATGAAGGCCCGGAGACCGATGTAAGCGAAACATTCAAACTGGTTGATGTCGATACCGTGGATTCACATAATGAGTCCAGTTTCGATGCGACTCGTGCATATCTTAATGAACTGAGCAAATCGCATTTATTAACCCCAGACGAAGAAAAGTTTTACGGAAAACGCGCCCTAAATGGCGATCAGGAAGCCCGTAAAATCATGATAGAAAGTAATTTGCGTTTAGTGGTAAAAATATCCAGACGTTATCTAAATCGTGGTCTGCCACTTTTGGATTTAATAGAGGAAGGGAATCTTGGCTTGATCAGAGCTGTGGAAAAATTTGATCCTGATCGTGGTTTTAGATTTTCTACTTATGCAACCTGGTGGATTAGACAAACCATCGAAAGAGCGATTATGAATCAGACCCGGACTATCCGGTTACCGATCCATATTGTGAAAGAAATGAATATCTACCTGAAAGCGCAACGGACTTTGGCGCAAACCCTGGATCACGAGCCTACCGCCGAAGATATTGCCAAATTTTTGGATAAACCGGTGCAAACAGTCAGTAAAATGCTCAAGCTAAATGAGCGCGTTTCTTCTGTCGATATACCTGCAGGCAAAGATTTTGACAAACCTTTGCTGGAAACCATTCAGGAAGAAGAATGCCGTTCGCCGGCGGAAGTTTTGCAGGATGACTTTATTCAAAACAATGTCGCCCATTGGTTGAATCAACTGGCGGATAAACAACGTCAAGTCATTTGTCGCCGTTACGGCTTATGCGGTTTTGAAAGCGCTACGCTGGAGCAAGTGGCTTTGGAATTGGGCGTCACCAGAGAACGGGTTAGACAGATTCAAATGGACGGCTTGAAACGCTTGAAAGAGATTTTGGAAACCAGCGGTTATACCTTTGAGTCTATCTTTAACTAAATCACATTCTTTTAACCTAGGGATTTAGGGTTAGCGTGCAAGCTTAAGTTCGCATTGAGGTGTGCTTAAGCTTGCGGGATGCGGGGACGTTTTCTTGCCCTTACTGGCGCCAGACACAAGTTCCGCCGCCGGCCTTGGTAAGCTTATCCAAACGTTTTTCATGCTCTGCCAGTTCCTCTTCAGTACAAGCGATCACTCTTAAGGGCGGTCTATCTGCTGACAGGCGTATGATAGTTTGTTCATCACCCTCATGTGCGTCGGCATCGTCCAACAATGACGCCTGTCCACCGGTCATCAGCAGATAAACATCGGCCAGAATTTCCGCATCTAATAGCGCACCATGCAATTCACGATGACTATTATCAATACCGTAACGTTTGCATAACGCATCCAGACTATTTCTAGCGCCGGGATGTTTCTTGCGGGCAAAAGCCAGGGTGTCGAACACGCTGCTATTGCTTTCTACCGTGCGTGATTCAGTTGCTAAGAGCGATAATTCATTATTAATAAAGCCGACATCGAAAGGGGCGTTATGGATAATTAATTCCGCATCGCGGGTAAACGCCATAAAATCGTCCACGACATCTTTAAATTTTGGCTTATCCCGCAAGAACTCATTAGTGATGCCATGCACTTCTATCGCACCGGCGTCTATTTCCCGTTCCGGATTTAAATAAACGTGAAACCGGTTTTGCGTAAACCGCCGGTTGACCATTTCCACGCAGCCAATTTCGATGATTCTATGACCTTCCTTGGGATTAATCCCGGTGGTTTCAGTATCTAAAACTACTTGCCGGGCTATGGGCGCTTTTTGCATGATTTAAAGTTCTCTATTAGCATAGATTTTCATCAGTTCGGATTGCACTTGATATACCGGCCACTCCCCTGGAGTAGCCTGCAGGTAACTACCGTCCGTCTGTAGCAGCCAAGCTTGGGAATTGTCTTTTAAATAACCGTCCAACTCACCCAGAATACGTTCGGACAATTTTTTGTCGGAGATCGGGAAGCAAATTTCTACGCGCCGGAACATATTCCGGTTCATTAAATCGGCGCTGGCGGCATAAACCGCCCAGTCACCGCCATTCATAAAGGCATAAACGCGGGTATGTTCTAAAAAACGGCCGACTATGGAGCGTACTTCTATGTTGTCGGAGACGCCAGGCACGCCGGGGCGGATACAACAGACGCCGCGCACGATCATTTTTATTTCGACCCCGGCTTGCGAAGCGCGATACAGCGCCTGAATGGCTTGTTCCTCAACTACTGCGTTTACTTTAAAAATAATTTTGGCCGGTTTGCCTTTTTTTGCCTGTTCGATTTCCCGTTCGATCATTTGCAGCAAACCATGATGCAACGTAAACGGCGATTGCAGCAATTTGTTCAATTTGCTGACTTTGCCGAGACTGGTGAGTTGCATGAAGATGCGCCGCACATCGTCACCCAGCTGTTTTTCACTGGAAAACAAGGCGTAATCGGTATACAGCCTAGCGGTGCGCGGATGATAATTACCCGTGCTCAAATGTACGTAGTTCCGTAACGTATCACCTTCCTTGCGCAACACCAGACACATTTTGGCATGGGTTTTATAGCCTACGACGCCGTACACTACATGCGCTGCGGCTTCTTGTAGCTTGGAAGCCAGCCCGATATTATCTTTTTCGTCGAAACGCGCCCGCAACTCGATAATTACGGTCACTTCCTTGCCGGCTCGCGCGGCTTTGATTAGGGCCGCGACGACTGGAGAATTGACGCCGGTGCGGTATAAAGTTTGCTTGATGGCTATTACATCGGGGTCGGCAGCCGCCTGTCGGATAAAATCCACGACTGGGGTGAATGACTCATAGGGGTGGTGCAACAAAACATCCTGTTTGCGGATACTGGCAAAAAAATCCTTATTCCGGCTGAACACTGAGGGGGTACTGGTTTTCAACGCCGGAAATTTTAATTCCGGACGTTCGATTAAATTATACAGCGCCTGGATACGACTCAAGTTTACGGGTCCATCCGCTTTGAACAGTCTATCGGCTGTCAATTCGAAACGTGACAGCAGAAAATTGACGGTTTCATCCGGGCAATTGGCGTCAATTTCCAGGCGCACCTCATCGCCATAATTGCGCATAGCCAACTCGCCTTCCACGGCTAACATTAAATCGTCTATTGCGTCGTCATCTACGAAGAAGTCGCTGTTGCGGGTCACGCGGAACTGGTAGCAGCCTTTTACCGTCATGCCGTTAAACAAGTCGTTGATAAATGCGTGAATAATCGAGGATAAAAACACAAAATCATGCGGTCCGCAGTCGCATTCGCTGGGCGGTAATTTGATGATGCGTGGTAAAGCGCGCGGCGCTTGAATGATCGCCCGGCCGCTATTACGCCCAAACGCGTCTTTGCCGGTCAAAGAAATGATGAAATTTAAGCTTTTATTCAAGATGCGCGGGAACGGGTGGGCTGAATCCAGACCTACTGGCGTCAGAATCGGTAACAATTCTTCATTAAAATATTTTTCCAGCCAGTTTTTTTGCGCCTCGTTCCAACGGTTGCGGCGCAAGAAACGGATATTTTCCTCTTCCAGCTTCGGGATGAGGATTTCGTTTAAAATCCGGTACTGCTCGGCAACCAACTGATGGGCTTTAATGGAAATTTTTTCCAGTTGCTCGTTTATGGTTAAGCCGTCGACGCTGACCAGGTTGGGATCCATTTCCGCCATTTGCAATAAACTGGCGACGCGGACTTCGTAAAATTCGTCCAGATTCGAGCAGGAAATGCATAAATAATTCAGCCGCTCCAGTAGGGGGAGCTTTTCGTCTAAGGTTTGGGCTAAGACGCGGACATTAAATTCCAGCAGACTGATTTCGCGGTTAATATAAAGTTTGGGGCTAGTAAGATCGATTGAGTCCATATCCGTGCAAGTTTGGTTAATTCATAACGCACTTCAACAACGTCGTGTCTGTACGCTATTGAGAGGGCAAATCTTTAAGCTGCAACAGTTGAATGTCGACTGCTATCAATCTGATTTTTATACAAGTGCATGATAGGAAAGCATAAATCATATTCTCCCCAGATCAATTCCCCGTATTCGATACGAAATCCGGCAAATTTTTCTGGTTCTAGATAGCTACGAATATCTGGATGGCGCGAACGAGTCAAAAATGGTTTGAAATCCACTAGCTGCTCAAGGCCATCATCAAATATTAAATGTAAGCGATAGTCGCCTACCTGTTCGGCGCTTATGATGTTAAGTGTTCGGCTCATTTTAACCTCTTGTTTATGCGTTCTGGTTTTATAGATTTATGCAACACAAAGAAATCAATCCATTTTTTTACAATATCATCAGCTCGATCACTGACTAGTTCTTGAAAATATTGCATCTCACGTAGCGTCAAAGGTTCTCGCCCAGCGACATCCTGGTAGAGGATTTCAACGATTAAACTATCTAAGACAAAAATTTCGGCTTTGGATTCACGGCCCTGGCACTTGCCATGCACATGAACTGGCTCATGTTCATTGGCATAGAACATAATAATTTAACCAAAATACTCATATAATTTTGGCATGTACAATCAATTTTTTAGAAATTATTATAAGTCATTGCTTCGACAGTCGGTTAGTGCTTTTTGTGAAAGCGTTAACCTTTCGCGCCGCAAGATTCCTGGATGGCAAAAAAGTAGGTACATGGTTTTGCAATAACACATCAGAGTTAAAACTCAACTGTTAACTCGGTGCCAACAGCAATGGTGATCTCTTTTACAGCCACACGATGTGCATTTTTAAGTTTTTCCTAATAAATCAAAGTAGCATAGCCCACTGTGGGTATCCTTTAGGTTGAGCGGCAATGAAGCGTTGCTTTGATTCTTCTTCCGCTAACACCTGTGCAGATAGCTCAAACATAAGTTTGTTTACGCTAAATGTCCCTAACTTTGGCGATATTTTTTAGTCTTTCCGCCATATCGTCGGGCAATCGGATATATAAAGTGGTCATGATCGTGAGCCACAGAATTTGTACTGATGTAATGACCTTGTAACAGCAAGAGATTAAGTTAATTCAAAATTTTAAAAAATTGTGTCAGCAGTTAACAGAAATATTGTTTTGCTTCATTTTTGAAACTCTGTCACCGCCCTTAAGCTGCATCGAAAATTTGGCGCTCAAGATTGATTTTCATGTTGGCTGTTGAAACTTCCAGTAAATTGTCTGCCATCTTATAGCTTTCTTTTGCCTTGAACCAAGTAAGCACTTTAGCCAGATGCCAAATAGTTGTACTTCCCTCATGGATAGGCGCGGGAAAATTGGCTTATTACTTTACTTGCCGCGTATTCTAAAGCAGCGGCAATCTCTTTTTCTTGGGTGTGGCATTGCCGATCTCTACAATTTGTAACATGCTAATAGTGCAGTCATTAGTTGTCAAATGACAATTATCGATGTTAATTAAACTGAGTTATGGGGCTTAAGCAAGCGTCTGTGGACTATTGATTGACATTCGTATTTTTGTACATACAATGTAGTTATGATTAAGTTTGAATGGGATGCAATTAAGGCTACTGCCAACCAGAAAAAGCATGGTGTTTCTTTCGAGGAAGCCAAATCCGTGTTTTACGATGAGTTTGCCGTACAATTTTATGATGCTCAGCATTCTGAAGCAGAACACCGGTTTTTAATGCTTGGGTTTAGTTGTGAAACCAGGATGCTGCTTGTCTGTCACTGCGAAAGGGACGCAGGTAAAACTATTCGAATCATATCAGCACGTAAAGCAACAAAAAATGAATCCGTTTTCTATAAAGGCAGCGCATCATGAAAGCAGAATACAATCTTTCCCAAATGAAATCACGAAAAAATCCTTATGCCTCAAAATTGAAAAAATCTGTGACTATAAGATTAGGCGAGGATGTGGTTGGGTATTTTAAAAGTATGGCTGAGGGTACTGGCGTTCCCTATCAGAGTTTAATTAACTTGTATCTTCGTGATTGTGTGCAACAGCACAGGACGATTGATATATCCTGGTTATCGAAGCCATAGAAATTGTCTGTAACCTTTTCGACAGTAGAAGTGTTAGACGACACCATGAGTGGGCTTGGCTTGAAGGTAATCGAGACACCCCGTCCAGCGCTATTCCTAGCGGGTAAGGCATACGTTAGTTATCGTCGGCAAGGTGGGACCAAAAGCAATGTTTTGGCTGATTTTATAATAAGTAGTTGCACCATCTGGATTGAATGAGGGTTTAAGCGGCTGAGTTTACTGATTCAATTAAATTTGTTGCAATGTGAAACCTGTCCCCTGTGCGTTGTCCGATCAAGTGCGTAGTCAAACTCTGTGTTGAGCCAGGGGAGGTCGTAGCGTCCACCTGAGCCGGTGCCGAAATAGTTCTTAATGACACTCTCCAACTAAATTGTATAGCTGTAATCCTATATGTCAACTTTGCTATAAATAAGGCCTGTTGCGATTTCACCTCCTGCTTAACCGGACAGTGATGATAAAATAATCTCATTGCATAGCTATCACCTTCGCCCAGTATGAATTTTCCCACCATCGAATCGTTTGTCGGCAACACGCCCTTAGTGCGCTTGCAGCGCTTACCGGACGCCGGCAGCAATACCATCCTTGCAAAATTAGAAGGAAATAATCCAGCCGGTTCGGTAAAAGATCGGCCGGCCTTGAGCATGATTCAGCATGCTGAAGCCAGGAGTGAAATCAAGCCCGGCGACCGGCTGATAGAGGCGACCAGCGGCAACACCGGTATCGCTTTGGCAATGGCGGCGGCGATTAAGGGTTACAAAATGACCTTGATTATGCCGGCGAATATGAGTGCGGAACGCATTGCCTCCATGAAAGCCTATGGCGCCGAGATTATTCTTACTCCGGCGGAAGGCAGCATGGAAGCGGCTATAGATTTGGCCCGAAAAATGGAAGCCGAAGGCCAAGGCCGGATACTTGATCAATTTGCCAATCCGGATAATCCCCTCGCGCATTATGAAGGCACCGGACCTGAGATTTGGCGCGACACCCAGGGCAAAATCACGCATTTTGTCAGTTCCATGGGTACTACCGGCACCATTATGGGCACCTCCCGGTTTTTGAAGGAACAAAATCCGGCGGTGCAAATTGTCGGCGTGCAACCGGAAGGGCAATCAAAAATCCCCGGTATTCGCCGCTGGCCAAAAGAATATCTACCAAAAATTTATGATGTTGCCAGAGTGGACCGCATTATAGATGTCGAGCAACTTGCTGCCGAAAAAACTACGCGCGCTTTGGCGGCGGAAGAAGGCATTTTTGCCGGGGTTTCTTCCGGTGGCGCTGTGTATGCTGCTTTGCAATTGGCTAAAGAGGTGGAAAACGCCTTGATCGTAGTGATTATTTGCGATCGTGGCGACCGTTATCTTTCTACCGGCATTTTCCCTAGCTAATAATAAGATGAGACATAAGAAAAAATTACCGCAAGAAAGCGTTACCGTTACGATTGAATCGCTCTCGCACGATGGCCGCGGCGTGGCCCATGTCAACGGCAAAGTCGTGTTCATCGACGAAGCCTTGCCTGGCGAAACTTTGGAATTTGCTTATACCGATAGCCGCAAGGATTACGCTGAAGGCAAGGTTGTCAATTTATTGACGCGATCCGCGCAACGGGTAGACCCTGGCTGTGCACATTTCGGCAGTTGCGGCGGCTGTAGTTTTCAGCATGTCGCCGACGCCGAACAGATCAATATCAAGGAAATGCTGTTAACAGAGCAATTTAAGCGTATCGGCAAGCTGGAGATTCCGCAAATATGGGAAGCCCTGACCGGTCCGCACTGGGGTTATCGCACTAAAGCCCGGATGGGCGTCAAGTATGTAGAGAAAAAGGGCAGGGTGCTGGTCGGTTTTCGTGAACGCCGCCATCCTTATTTGGCTGAAATCGATAGTTGCAAAGTTATGCATCCCCTGGTGGGGGAAAACTTGCTGGCGCTGGGTGAGATGATTGCCAAACTCAGCATTAAAGATAAAATTCCGCAAATCGAGGTCGCCATCGGCGATAAGGCGTGCGTGCTGGCATTTCGGGTACTGGAACCGCCGACCGTTGACGATAAACAGGTGCTGCGCGACTTTGCCCGGCAAGCTAATATTAGTATTTGTTTGCAACCTAAAGGGCCGGACAGCATCGTGCCGCTGGATGGCGAGCCGGAAGAGATTCCTAGCTATGCCTTACCTGAGCAGGGTTTGACATTTAATTTTCGGCCGGCGATGTTTACCCAGGTCAATTACGAGATTAATCGAAAAATGGTGAGCCGGGCATTGGCAGCGCTGGAATTAACTAAGGAAGATCGGGTTTTGGATCTGTTTTGCGGCTTGGGTAATTTTACTTTGCCCTTGGCAACGTTAGCCGGGCAGGTGGTCGGGATAGAGGGCGATCTACCTTTGGTAAAACACGCCCGCGAAAACGCCCGCTTAAACAATTTGGACAATGTCGAATTTCATGTCGCCGATTTGACCAAAGATGTAAGAGAAATGCCCTGGAGTCAACAAAAGTTCACGAAAATACTGCTTGATCCTTCGCGGGCCGGCGCCTCGGAAATTTTGCATAACTTCAAGCACTGGCAGCCGGAACGTATTGTGTATGTGTCTTGCAATCCGTCTACCTTGGCGCGGGATGCCGGAATTTTAGTCAATGAGTTGGGGTATACATTGGTCAAAGCCGGGGTGATGGATATGTTTCCGCAAACCGCGCATGTTGAGTCGATTGCCTTGTTTGTGAAATGATGGAAACGGAATTTCCTGTTTATCTGGATATTTCCATCGCCGAACAACAGATGCTGGTGATGGAAAATGGCGCAATAAGTCGAGTTTTTCCGGTGTCGACGGCTAAAAATGGTCCCGGTGAGCAAAAGGGCAGCATGTGTACGCCGCTGGGCTGGCATCGCATCCGTGCCAAAATCGGCGGCGGCCAGCCGCAGAACGCGGTGTTTGTCGGCAGGCGTCCAACTGGCGAAATCTATACGCCGCAATTGGCTGCAGTGCAGCCGCAACGCGACTGGATACTCAGCCGTATTCTTTGGTTGGGCGGCTTGGAGCCTGGCAAAAACCGGTATGGCACTGTGGATAGCACTTGGCGGTATATCTATATTCACGGTTGCCCTGATGCATTAATGCAGGGCAAGCCCGAGTCGCATGGTTGCATCCGCATGGGCAATGCCGATGTGATCGCCTTATATGATTGGGTGACGCCAGGTTGCCGCGTGTTGATTCACGAATAATGTTCACGAAGTTTGTTTTATCCGTATGACACGAATTATTTTAGGCGTCGAATACGACGGTAGCGCCTATGCCGGTTGGCAATGGCAAAACGACTTGCCTACTGTGCAAGGGAAATTACAAGCTGCGTTGAGCGTGATTGCCAATAAACCTATCACGGTGATATGTGCAGGCCGTACCGATACCGGTGTGCATGCTTTGGAGCAGGTAGTGCATTTCGATACTGAAAAAGCCCGCGACGTACATGCTTGGTTGATGGGTGGCAATAGTCAATTGCCTGGCGATATCCGTATTCTTTGGGTTAAGGAGGCAGGGGAGGGTTTTCATGCCCGTTATAGCGCCATCGCCCGTTTTTATCGTTATGTGATTATCAATCGCTCGATGAAATCGGCGTTGCATAGACAGCAAACGACTTGGTGTTATCAGCCGCTGGATGCGAAAATTATGCATCAGGCAGCGCAGTTTTTAGTCGGCGAACATGATTTTAGCAGTTTTAGGGCGCAAAGTTGCCAGTCGAAGAGTCCGCAACGGCAAATGCATTTTATTGATGTGTATCGGCAAGAGGAATTGGTGATTATCGATATTTGCGCGAATGCGTTTTTGCATCATATGGTGCGGAATATTGCCGGGGTGTTGATGGCCATTGGCATGGGGAAGCAGCCGGTGACTTGGACACAAAGTTTGCTGAAAATTAAAGATAGGGCGCAAGGCGGCATGACTGCGCCGCCTGAGGGTTTGCATTTGGGCGGGGTGTTGTATCCGGAAGAGTTTGGCTTAAGCAAACATCCGGTGTTTGGGAAGCTGCCCGAGGGGGTTAGGCGGTTTAAGTATTGATCTTACTTTAGTGCATTCGTATCCAGAACAAACTGGAAAACTGATAAATGCCGTAGGGTGCGCCTGATGATCTTGCAAAAATCTTACCCTTGTGCAGCATTGGTTTAACCACAAACATTTATTACAGTCAACTAAGCTTTTGACCAAAAATATCGGCTTAAACAACCTTATGCAGTTCTTGCTTAATAGTTTCGCGCACCATGTCGGTCAGCGTTAAACCGTGGGCAAACTGTTTGAGCGCTTCATTCATCTAATGAGAGTTTTCGAAGGCTAAGTCCTGAGATTTTGGGATTGGCGAAGGTTTCAGAGGTGTCACCGGCATGGATGCCGGTGCCTAGCATACAAGGAGGTACTTGCTGCGGCCTCTGAAACCTTTGCCAATTCCAAAATCGTCGGTTACCGTTAACTTAAATTACAGCTAAGGTTTATTAAATAGTTGTAGGGTTATACTTTAGTTAAAACGAAATACACTTTGGCTTTGCCCATACAGATTGTCTGCTTTAGCTAACCCGTTCGTCAAGTCAAATAGCGATCTTATGCTCAGCCCCAGCCACTTCCTTAACCAACTTAGGCACCAGATAACCCGGCAATTTCCCTCGCAGCTGCTGCATAATGTCTAAAGCCTGACTTTCGGCTACTTCAAAATGCCCGACCCCACTGGCTTTATCCAATAAATGCAGGTAATAAGGCAGCACGCCAAAGGTAAACAATTGCTCGCTAAGTTGGCAAAGTGTGGGTCCGGAATCGTTGACGCCTTTCAGTAATACGCTTTGATTGAGCAATATGATGTTGCTTGCTCTTAATAGCGCGCAGCTTTTGCCGACTGCTGCGCTTAGCTCATTTGCGTGATTAGCATGGATAACCAATACGATTTGCTGCTTGCAAGCGCTCAAATTGTCCAGCAACGCCTGTGTGATGCGCTCAGGCAGAACCAACGGAATTCGGCTGTGGATGCGGATGCGTTTTAGATGTGGTATCCGGCTGAGTTGTTGCAGCAAACGCCCCAATTTGTCGTCATTTAACAGTAAGGGATCGCCGCCGCTGAGGATAATTTCGCTAATGTCTTTGCGTTCAGCGATAAAATCGATCGCTTGTTGAGTTTTATGCGTGGAAAGTTGCAGTTCTTGATATGGAAAATTGCGGCGAAAACAATAGCGGCAATGGATGGCGCAGCCGCCGGTGACGATGAATAATACCCGTCCATGATATTTATGAATCACGCCGGCGGTCGCCATTGCCGGCAAATCTCCGACCGGATCGTGGCTATAGCCGGGGTAGTCCAATAACTCGGCCTGGAGCGGCAACACTTGTCTCAGCAAGGGATCGTGCGGATTGCCGGATTCCATGCAAGCTACAAAACCACGCGGTACGCGTAATGGAAACTGTTTGAAATCGGGTAGCAATTGTAGTTCGTCTGGGTCTATCTGTAGATGCCTACACAGGTCTTCGACTTGGGTAAATGCCTCGGCTAAGGCTTGCTGCCAGGCGGTATTTTTAGGTTCCAATGTTGCTCCGGTTTCCGAATAAAATTCTTATCCATTATAATCGTCTGACTATTGTTTGTTTCACGAGGAAAAAATGGCTATTTACAGCACCAACGAATTTAAGGGCGGTTTAAAAATTATGCTGGATAACGATCCGTGCTCGATTATCGAGAACGAGATTGTTAAACCCGGCAAAGGACAGGCCTTTAATCGGGTTAAAATCAGGAACTTAAAAAACGGCCGAGTCATCGAACGCACCTTCAAATCCGGGGATACGGTAGAAAGCGCGGATGTGGTCGATGTGGAAATGCAATATCTGTACAGTGACGGCGAATTTTGGCATTTTATGGTGCCTGCCAGCTTCGATCAATATCAGTCTGATAAAAACGCTGTCGCTGACGCCAGTAAATGGCTGAAAGAACAGGATGTATGTACCGTGACCTTATGGAACGACTCGCCGTTATCGGTCTCGCCGCCGAATTTCGTAGAGTTGGCGATCACCGAAACCGATCCTGGTTTAAAAGGCGATACTTCGGGTGGCGGTGGCAAGCCGGCGACACTGGAAACCGGCGCGGTAGTACGCGTGCCGCTGTTCGTGCAAATCGGCGAAGTCATAAAAGTGGACACCCGTACCGGCGAATACGTATCGCGCGTTAAAGAATAATGACTGAAAGCTGGCTTCCTGCTTGCGAGCTTGAGAATTTGCGCTTGCGGGCGCAAATTTTGGCTGAGATTAGAGCTTTCTTTCTGCAACGCCAGGTAATGGAAGTGGAAACTCCGCTGTTGTGCCGGACTACCGGCACCGATCCGCAATTGGATTTCTTTGCGACAACGCTGGATTCGCCGCCAAATCATACGCAATTGTTTTTGCAAACCTCCCCGGAGTTTGCCATGAAACGCTTGCTGGCGGCCGGTAGCAGCAGCATCTATCAAATTTGCAAAGCATTTAGAAATGGTGAAAGCGGGCGTTTTCATAATCCCGAATTTACGATCCTGGAATGGTATCGGGTGGGGTTTAATTTACAGCAACTAATGGACGAGGTGTTGACATTATTGCAGCACTTGTTGGCGCTTGTTGGTAAGCAACTCAGCGTTAGACAAGTGAGCTATCAATATTTTTTTCAGGAAGTCACCGGTCTGGATGCACTGGATTTTGGACGGCAGGTTTTTCGCGACTTTTCGTGCGCCAATGGTTTTGCCGAAGCAGATTCTCTTTGTGGTGATGATCATGTGTTATGGCTGGATTTTTTATTCAGCCATTGCGTGCAGCCAAAAATGCCGCCGGACTGTATTTTTCTATTGCACGATTATCCTGCCGTTCTCTCCTCGTTAGCACGCATTAATACGCTAGATACCAGGGTTACTGAACGTTTTGAGGTGTTTGTCAACGGTGTTGAATTGGGTAACGGCTTTTATGAATTGGCCGATGCTAAGGAACAGGAAGCGCGCTTTGTTAAGGAAATTGCTTTACGTAGCCGGCGCGGCTTGAAGCCAGTCGCAATGGATCAGCTTTTCTTGGCGGCCCTGCAGGCTGGGTTACCGGATTGCAGTGGCGTGGCGGTCGGTGTGGATAGGTTGCTGATGATTTGTAGCGGTGCTCGGACTATTGAAGCTGTATTAACGTTTCCGTTAGCGAAGGTATAATAAATAGATATGGCTGGCGGATGAAAATCCTGTCATCTCTAACCTACAGACAAAAAAAATCCGGCTCAAGGGGGTTGGGCCGGATTGTAAAGAGAAGGAAGGACAATATCTTGCATTGATTAGATGCTGGAAGTTATTCTATCAGTCGTCGCTGGCTATTAAAATGTGACCAATTGCCGCATCCTAAGCGGTTTATGCGGGCACTGGACAGATGCAAATTTATGGATTAAGATTTATTCAAGATGATTGAGGGAGCTCAATCAATTCGGGGGTAGGAGCGCAACCGTTCAGGCGGTAAATAATAATTATATAAGGAATAATTTTAACTGCTGTTGTTGGTTTATGGCAGAAGTCCAAAAAACACAAAATATAATATCGGACGAAGCCTGCACAGTGCGGGCTTTTTTATTAATAATTACGACATAGAAACTCATTCTAAATGCGGTGTTGAACTTAAGGTAGGCGGAGGTATAAACTCAAGCTCTGCCGGAAGCCAATTTATCAGCTCCAATTCACCATTATGGTGTTCGACCACTGCCGTGCAACTTTCTACAAAATCACCGGTGTTCACATACAGAAAACCGTCGATAATTTTCATTTCGGCATGATGGATATGCCCGCAAATCACGCCGTCTAGATGGGCGTTTTTCAGGGTATGAACGATGCTGGTTTCGTAATCGGAAATGAACTGCACGACATTTTTGACTTTATACTTAACAAAAGCGGCTAAAGAAAAATTTGACCTGACGCCTAAAAAATTTCTCACCAGACGTAAAATCCGATTAATGTCTATTAAGACGTCGTAACCAACGCTGCCGACTTTGGCTAGCCACTGATGATGTTTGGCTATGGTATCGTATTCATCGCCATGCACGATTAAAAAGCGTTTGCCCTGCAAAGTCGTGTGAATATCGGAAATTTTGACAACAATGTCGCCAAAAATGTAATTATCATACTCGCGAATATTTTCGTCATGGTTACCCGGAATATAGATAATCTGGGTGCCGTGTCGTGCTTTGCGTAAGAATTTCTGAATAATGGTATTGTGTGTCTGCGGCCAATACATTTTTTTTGAGAGAGACCAGAAATCGATAATATCACCAACCAAATAAAGCTTTTCACTCTCATTATGCTTTAAAAAATCCAGTAAAGTGTCGGCTTGACATTGAGTTGAGCCAATGTGCAGATCGGAAATCCAAATCGTACGGTATTGAGGGCTGTTCATAGGCAAAGTTATAATGAGTAGTTCTTCCCAAGGCGCTCTATTGTCATCTGCCTATATGACAACTCCATTACAAGCAGCAAGCTATTTAGTCTTGATCTGAGCAGTCAGCAAATAATCCGTCGTGAACGGCATTTATTTTCTACAATTGTATAAGGCAATTTTGGGGATTTTCGATATTTTCCAGTTTTCGTTGTTGCTGGATAGCTAGCTGATCGTCATTCCAGATTAAAAATTAAGGATTTAAAATGTTTAAGGCTCTGCAATTACCCGTACATTGGCAAAAACCGTTACTTGGTTTATTGCTGATTACGCTTTCTAATGTGAGCGTATTTTGGGAAACCTGGCGTTCAATGGTGATAACTTGGCAAACTTCCGACACCTTTACGCATGGCTTTGTGGTGGCGCCAATTAGTTTATGGTTAATTTGGGCGAGAAAAGAACAATTTCGCTATTTACAGGCTGAAATCAGCATGCTGGGCTTGTTGATGATGGTTATTTGCGGATTCCTTTGGCTTAGCGCTGATTTGATCCATACCTTGGTGATTCAGCAGTTTGCAGTGATCGGCATGCTGGTTTGTGCTTTTTGGACGATTTTGGGTAATAAAGTAAGCTCCAAGGCTTTATTTCCACTGCTTTTTTTGTTTTTAATGGCGCCGTTCGGCGACGATTTTGTGCCACCGTTGATGGAATATACCGCGACTTTTGTCGTGACCATGTTAAGACTGACCGGCATCAGCGTTTATCGGGAAGGCTTGCATTTTACTCTTACCTCCGGCAACTGGTCGGTGATAGAAGCGTGTAGCGGTATTCGGTATTTAATCGCTTCAATAACGCTGGGCATGGTCTATGCCTATTTAAATTACACGCATTTTAGAAAACGCTTAGTCTTAATTTTGGCGGCTATATTGGTGCCGATTGTGGCGAATGGTTTCCGAGCCTATATGATCGTGATGATAGGTCATTTAAGCGATATGCAATTGGCGACCGGTATCGATCATATCATTTATGGTTGGGTGTTTTTCGGACTGGTCATGCTGTTGCTGTTTTATATCGGTTCATTTTGGCAGGATCCGCTGCCGGAGGTCATAACTATCCCGGAAACCACACGTAAGATCAGCATTAATTACCCGCATTACTGGCCGATTTTATCTGCGCTCCTACTGGCCTTGTTGATATGGCCGCCAAGCTCTGCCTGGTTAAGCGGCAGGCAGGCGGCGTCGCTGGAGATCTCCGAGTATTTGCTGCCGAGTGAATGGCAACCAGTGGCTACTGCCCCAGGCTGGGATTGGACACCTAAATTTAAAGGTGTCGCTGCTGAATTTCAACATTATTTCCGCAACGGCGACACCGTAGTAGGCATGACAGTCGCTAATTTCGGCGCAGAAACTCAAGGTGAATTGGTTAATTCGCAAAATGTTCTGGTAAATAGTAATAATAAAATTTGGAGTATCATGCATGTGGCTAGTAGCTTAGTCAATTTGTCCGCTCAGCAGGCAACTGTTGAGGAGTCTGTTTTGCGTGGCGCAGCAACGGATATATTGGTCTTCCGTTGGTATAAAGTGGGCTCTCGCAATACTGCGAATAAATACTTTGTCAAATGGTTGCAATTGGTGAAACGCTTGTCATTCGATACCGGGCCGGAATTGATGATACTGTTGTATACACCTAGCGAACCGGGCGAATATCGGCAAGCCCGCGCAAATTTACAAAAATTTGCAGAGGAGTGCTGCGGAAAGTAAGAAATTTTAGCGATAGAGTGTTGGTCTTGATGCAGCTTGTCGCATCAGTGATACACTAGATGATTCAGCAAACAAAAAGGAAACAGTAAAATGATACCCGTAATTTTATCCGGCGGCGCCGGGACGCGACTGTGGCCATTGTCGCGCGGGCAGTACCCGAAACAATTTTTGCCTTTGGTTTCCGGCAACACCATGCTGCAGGAAACCATTCTTAGGCTGGATGGTTTAAAAGGCTTACAGCCGCCTATCGCTGTCTGCAATGAAGATCATCGTTTTATGCTAGCAGAGCAGCTTTGGGAGATCGGCATTAAACCAAAAGCCATAATTCTTGAGCCGATAGGCAAAAATACTGCGCCGGCAGTCGCGATGGCGGCCTTAAGCGCGCAATCTGCAGACGATATTTTACTGATACTACCGGCGGATCATGTGGTCGCCGATAAGGCGGCGTTTCACCTAGCTGTTGAGGAAGCTCGAAAATTAGCTGAGCAAGATCTGTTGGTCACCTTTGGAATTGTGCCAACAGAGCCGGAAACCGGTTACGGTTATATCAAAGCGGGCCAAACAACTCAGGGCGCCGGATTTTCAGTTGCGGCGTTTGTGGAAAAACCGGATTTGCGCACAGCTGAAGCCTATTTAGCCTGTGGCGATTATTTTTGGAATAGCGGCATTTTTACCTTTAAAGCGGGATGTTTTCTCCGTGAACTTGAGAAATTCAACCCCCAGATGTTGGAAATATGCCGTGCGGCCTTAACTGCAGCGAAAACAGACGTGGATTTTGTCAGGCTGGATAAAGACATTTTTGCTACCTGTCCCTCCGATTCAATCGACTACGCGGTGATGGAAAAAACCGATGCTGCGGTAGTAATCCCGCTGGATGCCGGTTGGAACGATGTTGGCTCTTGGTCGGCATTATGGGATGTTACTGCAAAAGACGCCTCTGGCAATGCCATTAAAGGCGATGTTCTGACCGTCGATACCAAAAATTCATTTATTCATGCGGGCAGCAAACTAGTGGCAGTGATTGGTCTGCAAAACCTGGTGGTAGTGGAAACCGACGATGCGGTAATGATTGCTGCAAAAGATAGGGTTCAGGATGTAAAATTTATCGTTGACCAATTAAAAAGCCAGCAGCGGAGTGAGGCGCAATTGCATCGCAAGGTATACCGGCCATGGGGTCATTATGATCTGGTAGATTCCGGCGACCGCCATCAAACCAAACGCATCGTTGTGAAACCAGGCGCCAAGTTGTCAGTCCAAAAACATCATCATCGCGCTGAACATTGGGTGGTGGTTAGAGGTACGGCTATGGTGACTAAGAATGGCGAAAGTATTTTGGTCACAGAAAATGAATCCATCTATATTCCTTTAGGCGCGGTGCATAGCTTGGAAAATCCCGGCGTAATTTCTTTGGAAATGGTTGAAGTGCAATCAGGCAGTTATCTGGGCGAGGACGACATTGTCCGCTTTCAAGACCAATATGGCCGGATTTAACGTAAGCTGAGTGAAGTTAAGCATAACAATATAGCGATTAAGTGCGTGTAGGAGCGGGTTACGCCTGCGATAAGGCCGATAAGGAATTATCGCAGGCTTGGTCCGTTCTTACGCCCATTTAGTCATATATTGTTTTGATTGTCATTAAGCTGTAATCCTGATCGGTTATATTTTATAAATTTTTTACGTTAATTTAACGTGTGATGACTCCATGAATAATCAAGCCGATCAAAATCACAGCCAACACATCCTGAAGTTATTCGAAGGCGAACTCAATCAATTGCACAGTTTGTTGCTGGACATGGTAAAGCTGATAGTGTTGCAGTTAAACCAGTCCATGCTGGCCTTGGATGATGGAGATATGGAACTGGCAAATCTTGTTATAGACAGGCATAAATCGGTTAAGGGCTTTGCAGTCGAGATAGATGCTGAAGTGATTACGGTGCTTGCTAGGCAATGTCCGGTAGCCAATGATCTGCGGACGGTTATTTCAACGTCTAAAATTGCAGTAGAACTCGAAAAAATTGGAGCTGAAATCGTCGAATTTGCCAAACGGGTCATGGTGTTATTTGATCCGAAAACCAGTGACCCCAATCCAAAGCTCTTGACTGATATTGTTAAAATTGGTCATCTCGTTAGGGTGATGTTGGACAATTTAATCCAGTTGATCGAAGCCAATGATCTTAAAATTGGCTATAAACTATTAGACTATGATCATTCATGCGAGTCTGAATTACAAGCGGGGATTACCCATCAACTGAGTTTGGTGGTAAGGGACGGGCGTATGGTCGGGCGAGTGTTGGATATCATGCAAATGATGAAGTCTCTGGAATATTGCGGCGAACATTGCCGAAATATTGCCGAATATATGATTTATATGCTTGAAGGCAAATATGTTCGTCAAGTGAGATAATGCCGTTATTCATGCCACAGCAACGCTTTAAGCAAAAAAACAGGTTGAACTCAGGTCCTGGGTGGCGAAAGAAAAGGTAAAGTCGGTTATTATTACGCTTTTCGGCTAAGCTTACCTTTTAATCCAGGAGTTTCCCTTGTCCCTGCAAACCGTCAACGACCTGCTAAAAAAGCACCGGCTAGTTGAGAGCATGTTGAGTAATCAGCCCGCGCATCGACGAAAGCTGGTGACTACTCTTGTGCAGAAACAGCATATGGTCGAGTTGCATACATTATTGCAGCGCTTATCGGCAATTGAAATTGGCGCGATACTCTCGGTCTTGGATTTCGACGATGCGCATCTGGTTTGGGAACAAGTAGCAAAAGAACGTCAAGATGATGTGCTTTGGGAAATTCCCGATACCTTACGCGAAGAACTCGTCGGTGATAGGGAGCCGCATTGCGGTGAAGGGCAGATGAGCGCCTTCGAACTAGTTGATGGTCGTTTGTCGAAGGTGGCTATTACCTGCCGTCACGACCTGAATTCTATAAAGCCTATCTGGATAGACTTATTAGCCCCTACCAAGGCGCAACGTTTACTCATTGGTCAACATTTCGGCCTGGAGTTGCCTGACCCGCGCGACTTGAGTGACTTAGAGGCCAGCGCCCGGTTTTATGTGGAGCAGGATGAAATTCATATTCATTCCGACTTCCTGCTGGATAGGGAAGGGCAAGCCCGAAGTGTGTCGGTAGCGTTTGTGCTACGCGGCGATATTCTCTTTTCGGTGCGTGACGAAGAGTTGCCGGTATTTCGTCTGCAAAGACTTCGGGCTCGCACTCAGCCTGGCTTTGTTTCCGATAGTCGTGATATGTTGCTGGATTTGTACGGCGCAGAAGCGGAATATTCCGCCGACTCGCTGGAAAATATCTATGCTGAGTTGGAAATAGTCAGTAAAAACGTGCTGAGCTCGACGATGAGCGATGAAGACGCTGCGCGAATTCTGGCGGACATCGCCGAACAGGAAGACTTAAACGGTCGCATTCGCCGGAATATTCTTGATACGCAGCGGGCAGTGTCCTTTCTGTTGCGACGGAAACTGTTAACCCCCACACAATTGGAAGACGCGCAGCAAATCATGCGCGATATTGAGTCGCTGAACAGCCACACAGCGTTTTTATTCGGCAAAATCAACTTTTTGATGGATGCCACAGTCGGTTTTATCAATATCAACCAGAACAATGTGATTAAAATCTTTTCCGTAGCCGCCGTGGCATTGCTGCCGCCGACCTTAATCGCCAGCATCTACGGCATGAATTTCGAAAACATACCGGAATTAAAATGGATGATGGGTTATCCGTTTGCTCTAGGCTTAATGGTAGTTTCGGTATTGTTGCCTTATCTGTTCTTTAAACGCAAAGGCTGGTTGCGTTAAGGGCTATGCAAGACCTAAATATTGCTGTTTTCGGCGAAGTGTTGTTCGATCGCTTTCCAGATGGCGCTCAGGTGCTGGGCGGGGCCCCATTTAACGTCGCCTGGCATTTGCAGGCTTTTGGCCAGAATCCCTTGTTCGTCAGCCGTATCGGGTTAGATGCCGCCGGCGATGAGATTAGAACGGCGATGCTGGAATGGGGTATGCATACGACCGGTTTACAAAGCGATCTTGAGCATGCCACTGGAGCAGTGGCTGTAAGCTTCCGGGATGGCGAACCAAGTTACGAAATCTTGGATAGACAAGCTTATGATTTTATCAATCCAACCGAATTGCCGGTATTTAACTGTTCGGTGCTCTATCACGGCAGTTTGGCCTTGCGGCACTCGCTGTCGAGACAAGCGTTGGCGACCATTAAAAGCCGTCAGCAAGTAAAAGTCTTTTTGGATGTTAATTTGCGGCCGCCCTGGTGGGAATTGCTATTGCTTGAAACTGCCATGCTGGAAGCTGATTGGCTGAAACTCAATGCGGATGAATTATCTTTGCTGCAACCAGGCGGGCAGAGTGTCGAAGCCAAAATGCAGGCTATGCTGGGGCAATATAGTTTAGAAGGTTTGGTCGTGACCTGTGGGGCGCAGGGGGCGCTAGCCATGCAGGCTGATGGCGAGCTGCTAGGGATTGAGCCGGAAGCGGAATTAGCGGTGGTGGATACGGTCGGGGCTGGTGATGCCTTTGCGGCGGTTTTGCTGCTGGGAATGCAGCAGGCATGGCCATTGATACTCACTATGCAAAGGGCGCAAAGCTTTGCTTCGGCTATTGTTGGACGAAGGGGTGCAACCGTGCGCGAAAAAGAGTTTTATCGACAGGTGTTAAGTGGATGGGTTTAACCGGCTTTAGTAGCAGCTACGAATAGGTTGGAATTACGGAAACTGATCCTATTTTTGTATAATTATTAAATTCAATACCTTAAGGAAGTTACTTCCGCAAGCGCCCCCGCCTAGCCTGCATCGGATCCTGCAACAAGGGCCGATAAATCTCCACCCTATCCCCTGCATTAAGCGTAGTATCCAAGCCGCAGAGCTGACCAAAAATCCCAACTTTCTGCTCTACTAGATCAATGTCCGGAAACTGGCTAAGTATCCCGGAAGCATTGATCGCCTCCGCCACGGTAATACAGAGCGGCACACTCAGCTGAATCACGCTTTGTTGCTGAGTGTCTGCGTATGCCACTTCGATAGCGATCAACTCAGCCGCCATATATCATTTTAGCCCGCTGGGTGAAGGAGCTGACCATAGTATTGCAAATGCCATTGAACACCGGACCGAAGGCCAACGCGGCCAATTTGCCAGAGATTTCGAATTCCAGATCCAGTGATATTTTGCTGGCGTCTTCGCGGAGCGGCATGAAATTCCAGACGCCTTCCAGCTTGGAAAATGGACCCTCCAGTAAGCTCATATAGATTTTGCCGCCGCGATCTATACGATTTCGGGTAGCGAAGGATTTGTGGAAACCGGCTTTGGCGATCTGGATTTCTCCTTCCACAATATCGTTTTCGCGGCGCAAAATGCGGCTGCCGCTACACCAGGGTAAAAACTTGGGGTAAGACTCTATGTCGTCGACCAAATCGAACATTTGTTGGGCGGAGAATTTTACCAGAGCGCTTTTTTGCACCACGCTGATCATTAAAACACTCCCAAAACGTGTAAAAACACTAAAAATACTGCCGGCGCAGAGATGTATTTGAGTAAAAATAGCCAGATTTTAAATGGTTGCTCAGGCAGTTCCAATTCTTGCTCGCTATCTTTGGTGTGCATGATCCAGCCGGCGAACACAGCTATAGCCAGGCCGCCGAGCGGCAGCATCAAATTTGCGGTGAGATAGTCCAGCAATTCGAAGAGGTTTTTACCGAAGATTTTATGGCTGGACCAAACATTAAAGGAAAGCACTACGCCGACACCCAGCAGCCAGCAGGCTACCCCAGACCAAATACATGCCTGCCGTCTGTCTTGGGCTTTATTTTCCACTAACCAAGCGACAGCCGGTTCAATCAAAGAAATTGAGGAGGTGAGGGCGGCGATAAATAACAACACAAAGAACAGCACTCCGAATAGCCAGCCGCCCGACATATGGCCGAAAGCCAGTGGCAGGGTTTGGAATATCAGACCGGGGCCGGCGCTCACTTCCAGGTGGTTAGCGAAGACCAATGGAAAAATGGCTATGCCGGCCAGTAAGGCGACTACCGTATCTGCGCCGGCGATGAATAAGGTGGTTTTGGCGATGGAGACATTATGCGGAAGATAAGAGCCGTATACCATAATTGAACCCATCCCCAAGCTGAGCGTAAAAAAGGCATGGCCCATAGCTGTGAGCACGGCTTTGCCGGTGATTTTGCTGAAATCCGGAGCAAACAAAAATTCCACTCCTTCTTGATAGGAGCCGGAAGCCATCGCATATGCGACCAGTAACAGTAAAATGACAAATAATGCCGGCATAAAAAACCGCACAGCTTTTTCCAAGCCTTCATTGACGCCGCGCATTACAACTTGCATAGTAATCAGCATAAATAAGGTGTGCCAGAATATTTGCTGGATCGGGCTGGCCATTAAACTATCGAAATGCGCTTTGACATCGTTAGCGTGAATACTGAAGAAGCTGCCGAAAAAGGCTTTGGCGATATACGCCATTGCCCAGCCGGCAATCACGCTGTAATAGGCCAGGATTAAAAAGCCGGCAATTATGCCCAGCCAACCCAAATACTGCCAGCGTGGGTGAGCGCCGGCTTCTGCGGCAAGGTTTTGCATGGTGTTAATCGGATTTTGCCGGCCTCGCCGGCCCAGCATGATTTCAGCTATCATGATAGGTATGCCCAGTGCTACGACGCAGAATAAATAAATCAGCACAAAGGCGCCGCCGCCGTTTTCGCCGGTGATGTAAGGAAATTTCCAGATATTGCCCAAGCCAACCGCTGAACCGGTCGCAGCTAGAATGAATGCGAAGCGGGATGACCACTCGCTATGGGTAGGTGGGATATTAACGGTCATGTGCTGGGCCTTTTCTGTTATAAGTTGTTATTATTCAGCTGCTGGTTTGTCTAAGCTTGGCGCTGTCAATTTTAGCGGCGGGTGAGTGTGTCGAAACACGCAGCCCATAAACCTGCGCCGAATTTTGCAGTCTGCTTGGCAGATTTGGGTAAAATAGCAAAATTCCTGTGATCAGTCAGTCAAAATATATTAATGCAAGGCCATGGCAGCTAAAAAAACTAATAAGGACGGCAAGCAAACCGACAATACAATAGCTCTTAACCGCCAGGCGGGGCACGAATATTATATCGAAGAACAGTTCGAGGCGGGCTTAGTTCTGGAGGGTTGGGAAGTAAAAAGTTTGCGCGACGGTAGGGCGCAGCTCAAAGAAAGCTATGTGGACATACATCGCGGCGAGGCTTGGTTGTGCGGGGCACATATTTCCCCCATGCTGTCGGCATCCACGCATATTAATCCCATCGCCGTGCGCAGAAAAAAATTATTGTTGCATCGCCGGGAGTTGAATAAGCTCATCGGCTCAGTTGAGCGTAAAGGTTATACCTTAATTCCGCTGGCAATGTATTGGGTTAAAGGTCGGGCAAAATTAAAAATCGGCTTGGCGAAAGGCAAAAAATTACACGACAAACGTGCAGCCGCCAAGGATAAGGATTGGCAACGCGACAAAGCCAGGATTATGAAACATGCTTAAGCGGTCAACTCATCCCAATCTTCTCGATAGCGATCACAGCATTTTGGTGCTGGTGGATATGCAAACCAGGTTATTGGCGGCGATGCCTGAAACCCAGGCTAAAGAAATGCTGAGCAACTGCCACAAACTGTTGCAGGCGGCAACGAATCTGGCTGTGCCGGTATTGGTGACCGAGCAGTATCCCAAAGGCCTAGGGTCAACAGAGCCGGTTATCATTCGAAATTTGCCGCCGGGCATAGAAATTTTCGAGAAGACAGGTTTTTCCTGCTGCGCTGCGGAAGGTTTTAATAGTGCTTTGGCAAGAACTGAGCGCCGCCAGGTGATATTGTTGGGTCAGGAAGCCCATGTCTGCGTACTGCAGACCGCACTGGAATTGTTGCATGAGTCTTATCAGGTTTACGTGCTGGAAGATGCGGTGTGTTCAAGGCAGTTGGAGCATAAATTTAGCGCTTTGCAACGTATACGGCAGCAAGGCGGCACGGTTTTAAATCATGAATCGGTGTTGTTCGAATGGCTGAGAGGCGCCAAGCATCCGGATTTTAAGGTTATATCTTCTTTAATACGTTAGCTAACAGCAGGGAGTTTGTCGATGTGGGTTAGGTTTGGTTTATTGATCTTGACGTTAATGTCAGGGTGTTCTAAAGAGCCGCAGTTGCAGTTGCAAAAAATAGAAGGCGCGGCGCAAGGCACCACTTATCATATAAGTTATTGGTCGTCCCAGTCTGTCGACAATAAGGCCATAGAAGCCGAGATTTTGAAAGTTTTCGATAGCATAGATAAGACCTTATCTAACTACAGGTCTGATTCGTTGATTGAAACCTTTAATTCCACTTCATCCACTGCCAGCCAGGAAATGGGTCCGGAAATTATCGGTTTGGTGCGCGTATCGAGCACTGTTTATCAACTCAGTCATGGTTGTTTCGATCTAACTATCAAACCCTTGTTCGATTTGTGGGGCTTTAAGGGCGACCAATTGACTATTCCGGATCAAGCTGCAATTGATCAAGGTTTAACCCAGGTTGGCATGGATAAGTTGGAGGTGGTTGACGATACGCATTTGCGGAAGAAGTTACCCAATATGCGAGTCGATGTCTCGGCGGTTGCTCAAGGTTATAGTGTCGGTAGAATCAGCGAGGCACTGGAACAATTAGGCGTGGCAAATTATTTGGTCGAAATCGGCGGCGAACTTAAAACTTATGGTCATAAACCGGATGGGCAGGCTTGGCGGGTTGCTGTGGAAAAACCGCTGGCCGGTGAGCGCAGCATCGACAAAATTGTCACCATGCCTAGGGACTTACCGATGTCGGTGATGACCTCCGGGACCTATCGGCATTATTTCGATGTCAATGGCCGGCGTTACAGTCATATTTTCGATGCCCGTACCGGCAAACCCGTCACGCATGATTTAGTGGCGGTGACGGTTTTAGATGAAAATCCCACGGTAGCCGATGCCTGGTCAACGGCGTTATTGTGTCTTGGGCAGCAGGAAGGACTGCAACTGGCGAATAGCGAAAAAATTAAAGCCATTTTTATCCGCCAGCAGGATAGTGAATTATTGGAAACGCAAAGCGATGCGCTGAGAGTGGCAAACGATCTGACGGTGCAGTGATTGCATCCATGCCGGCGGCGCCTCAGTCAGCAAGAATCGACGCCAAAATCCAAGCTTGTTGAATATTCAAGGCATGGAGTGCAAGAGCGTATGCAACAATTAATAACAAGAGTGGGGGAGGGGCTATGGTTGACTTAAGCGAAAATCTGCGGTTTTCGGTGCATGGCGGTGGGGACGGCGATGGCTTGGCGGGGGTGCTGGACGGCTTTTTGCGCGGCTTGGAGAGTTTATTCAGCACGCCCATACATGAAAGCTTTAATGTATTTTTACCCGGCATAGCGGCTATGGAGAATATCCATCCCTTGTTGGTGCATTTTCCGATAGCTTTGTTGAGTTTGTTTTTTCTGTTGGATTTAAGCGCCGGCATTTTGCAGAAGCCGGCTTGGCGCACCACGGCTGCTTGGTTTTTATATCTGGGCGTGGTGTTTGCCGGCTTGACGATGCTGGCCGGCTTTCAGGCTGCCGCTACCGTTCCCCACGGTGAGAATGTCCATGCAATTATGGAAACCCACGAACATCTTGGTGTGACCATTTTCTCTCTGGCATGCCTGTTGTCGGTTTGGCGCTTGCTTGGCAAGTCATTGTTGCACGGAATATATAATGTTGTTTATCTACTGCTTGCCGCTGTGTTATGTATCTTACTGGTATTCGCCGCCGATTTGGGAGGATTAATGGTTTACCATTATGGTGTAGCGGTGCAGGCTGTAGAGGCGCTTGAGCCGGAAGAAGAGTTGCATGAACACCATCATCATGAGCATGATGAGTAAAAATTGTAAAATTGCATTAACCTACTATTGCCATCAAGAATTATTCTGGTACATTTAGCCAAATCGCGTTAGCTGTCTTGTGACTGTAACATTTTGCTTGCCCGGCAGGTTGGCGGATGGGCTTTTAAGAGCAGCCGAACGTCGCTTTTTGGCAGTAAATTTTCGCTTTCCGGCGAGTATTTAGGTGCTATAGTCCTTAACATTACGTTCAGAATCAAAAAATCTTTTATGCAAACATCAATAATAAAAATTAAAAAACAGCTGACTTTGATTTTTTTTGGCGCAATACTGACCACACTGCACAGCGCCTGGGCGGACTCTGATAAGCAACTCCAAGAAAAAGCCCTGAAGGCGCGGGAAATGACGCGGCTTGGAGAGGTGGATCATGCGGAGCATATGAATGCCGAAGACCAAACCGGCGGCTTTCATGGCGTGTTTTACGGTTATTTACCCTGTAAGGAAAAGGGTTGCGATGGTTTAAAAATGACTTTATCTTTGAAGCAAAAGAACAATTACCTCTTAGTCTCGCAACCTGCAAAGGCTTCCAATAGAGAATTTTACGATAAAGGAAAATACGCTTGGGATGATAAAACCCATACGCTTTCCTTAACATCCAACAAAGATGCCGGTAAAAAGCTATTTACCATTAAAGACGAGGGTTCGCTGATACTGCTCGGAAATAGTGGTGCGCCGTTGCAGGGCGACCAGGATGACTATACTTTGAAAAGAAGCGATGTCTATAAAACGCGGGAAATGCATATTCATTAAATTGCCAAGCAAAGTGCTGTAGGGCGGGTTAGATGCGCTTGATTGCTTTAGATTTATCCAAAAACTAGCTGCGCATCGTAACCCGTCTAGACTGCACTCATCCAGCACCTGTTCCAGAATAAGCAAAGTCGCGGCCCATTTAGTTGCTATGGCGGGTTACGATGCGAAGTAGATAGTAAAAACCATAATGACGCAAAACTAATGCGATCCTTTCAGCTTTTCATTTATCCAACCCAGAAAGTCGTCTTTATTTCTGGAACACACCAATACATTCCCTGCGCCGGAAAAACGCAGCACCACGCCTTCGCCTGTCGTCACGCTATTGACCAAGTTGCCAAACAAGCCTTGGTTACGTTTAGTGGAAACCGCTATTTCGTAATGTAAGGAACTATCCCAGGCAATGACGTGGCCGTTATCCACGACCAGTTCTTTATTCGGTACGACTTCCAGCATGAATATGGAACCGAAACCGCCCACCACCACTTGTCCGACGCCGCTGGTTTGGCCTATGAAAAAGCCGCCGGAACCCGCAAATAATGCATTACCGACACTTTGCATATGAGCGGTGACTTGCACATTGGCAGAAGCGGCGACATAAGCGCCGTCACTCAATTTATATTGCTTGGGGCCGACATCTATCACTTGAATAGCGCCTGGCAGGGTAGGCGAGAGCAAGCAATCACCGTCGCCGCGTTTGGCTTCGATACATTGCTGGAAGAAGGATTCGCCATTGGTAAGCCGGCGCATGGCGGCCTGAAACAGTCCGCCCTGCACCACGCCGCTGAGATCCAGCGTGTCTTCCATCATTACCATGGCGTCGGATTCACAGTAAATGATTTCATTTTTCCTTAGGGATACATGAAGAAACGGGTCGATGTCGCCTGTGACGGTAAAGACGGGCATTTTGGGCTTGCTCCTGATAAGTGATTGCTGCGGCTAAGTTTAGAGAATTATCAAGCAAAAGCCATCAACCGCCAAATATTGCAACGCTTTATAAAAAGCTAACGATAAAATTCCATGTCGCGTTTTTAGCTCAACAAGGGTAGGGGTCAACAATGGCTGATTACAAAAAGGCTTTTATCCCGGGTAATCAGCATACGTATCAGTAGAATTGGCTAAGGATTTGTCTGATAATGCCCGCTAACTTTTTGCTCATCGCTAATCACAGAATAAACTTATAATGGAAAATAACCTTATTTGGCTTGATAGTTATAAAACCGGCAACAAAATACTTGATCAGCAACATGAAAAGCTATTTGAACTGGCTAAAGTTGTTGTTGATCCGAACAACGATCCGCAAAAGACGCATCTTAATCTACTTGCGCTGCAACATTATGTAAAAGAGCATTTTGATACAGAAGAAAAAATAATGCAGCAGTGCAATTTTCCAGATTATTCGGCGCATGCCGCTGAGCACGCTGATTTGCTTAGACAGTTGGATGATATTGGCACGGAAATCCTCACCAACGAATTGGGTGTTGATGAAATAAAACAGCGCATGCAGCGCTGGTTATTCGAGCATTTTTTTAAAAGAGATATGATGTTGGTGGAATATTTACGAAATCAAGCTGCTAGTGCAGAAAGTAATTCAGCATAACATTAATATAGAGATACATTTATGACACAAATAGAACTATTAGAACAGCATATCACCGAATTGGACGATATTTCTTTTGCAAAGCTCCGCGACTGGTTTCTGGAGTATGATCAGAATCGGTGGGATAAACAAATAGAAATCGACTCCAACGCTGGAAAACTTGATTTTCTGATTAATGCAGCGTTGGACGAACATAAAGCCGGAGCAACGAGAGACTTGTGATTCACAAGTAAGATGAGCCAAACAACGGGCGGCGCATCAGTCGAGTGAAATTATTCCTTTGTCCACAGGAGGTTTATATACCCCCTGATTAGCGGCTAAAACTTTGTTATGGCACTCGCGAATGATGCACCGCCCGTTGGTTGGCACATCCTTCGAGTTATTCAGATTTGTACAGTAAGCGCTAAATGGCTGATTTACTGGGCGCTATAATGTGTCTCAATATACCGCTCAACCAGTTGATGAAATTCGCCGGCGATATTATCGCCTTTCAGCGTCACGGTTTTTACGCCGTCTTCAAACACCGGCGCTACCGGTGACTCGCCGGTGCCGGGCAGGCTAATGCCGATGTTGGCGTTTTTGCTTTCGCCGGGGCCGTTGACGACGCAACCCATCACCGCGACTTCCATATTCTCCACGCCTTTGTACTTGTCTCTCCAAACCGGCATTTGGTCGCGCAGATATTCCTGGATTTCCTGCGCCAGCTTTTGGAAATAATCGCTGGTAGTGCGGCCGCAGCCGGGACAGGCGATCACCATGGGCGTAAAGGAGCGGAAACCCATGGTTTGCAGGATTTCTTGGGCGACGATGACTTCCTTGGTACGCGCCGCGCCGGGTTCCGGCGTCAAGGAGATGCGGATGGTGTCGCCTATGCCTTGCTGCATAAGGACGCCCAACGCCGCCGAAGACGCCACGATGCCTTTCGAGCCCATGCCGGCTTCGGTTAAGCCTAAGTGCAACGCATAATCGCAACGCTTGGACAGGTCTTCGTAAATTTTGATCAGCTCCTGCACATTGCTGATTTTGCAGGATAGGATGATTTTATCTTTGCCTAAACCCAGTTCCTGGGCTTTGGCGGCGCTTTCCAGCGCCGAGAGGACGATGGCTTCGCGGGTAATGGCCGGCAGTTCCTTGGGTTCCGCCAGTGCGCGGTTTTCATCCAGCAAACGGGTTAATACAGCTTGATCCAAACTACCGCCGTTAACGCCGATGCGTACCGGTTTATTGTAGCGGACGGCGAATTCGATCATTTGCTGGAATTGCGGATCGCGGGCTTTGCCTTTGCCGACATTGCCGGGATTGATCCGGTATTTGGCCAGCGCCTCGGCGCATTCAGGGTATTTTTCCAGTAATTTATGCCCGTTGAAATGAAAATCGCCGATAATCGGCACCGGATAACCTTGGCGTTCGAGTTGGTTGACGATCTCCGGCACCGCCTTGGCGGCTTCTTCGGTGTTGACTGTGATTCTGACTAATTCAGAACCGGCCATTGATAATTCCATAATCTGTTTTACGCTTCCTGCAATGTCTGTGGTGTCGGTGTTGGTCATGGACTGCACCACGATGGGCGCACCGCCCCCAACCTGGATATTGCCGACTAAAACCGGTTGCGTGAGTTTTCTGGAGCTTATAGACATAGAATTTTAAATGTGCAAAAAATCAAAATAGCAGAAAATACCAAGTAAATCACTTAGGATATAGATTATACCCCCATAGGCGTGAGACGAAAGAGCAAATTGTGCGGATAAATTACTTTTCTGATTTGCATTTAGAGTTCGGCGAGCAAATCTTGCCGGAAACCAATGCGGATATTATTATAGCCGCAGGCGATATAGGCGTGTTCAATCAGGGCGTGGAATGGTTGAAAGCACTGAACAAGCCGGTGATTTACGTGGCCGGCAATCATGAGTTTTATAGCTATGAGTATCAAAAGGTATTGAGGGTGTTGCGCGAGGAGTGCGCCGGCACGCGGATACATTTTTTGGAAAAAGATAAGTTTATTTATCAAGGGGTGCGATTTTTGGGGTGTACTTTATGGGCCGACTTGTATGCTGAAGGCGAAAAAAAAGCCGACATTTTAGGGCATGCGGTGAATGATTTTCATAGAATCATGTATGCCGGTCAACTGTTTAATCCTCAGCAATTTACCAGATTATTTCAGGAATCTAAAGCCTGGCTACAGAAACAACTGGCGCAACCTTTCCCCGGTAAAACCGTCGTCGTTACGCATCATGCGCCGACAGAGTGGAGTTGGATCAAAACCCCGAACGCCATTAAAAAATTGGCGTATTGCAATGACTTAAAGCCTTTATTTCACGAATATGAGATAGCCGCCTGGTTTCATGGACATGTGCATAATATGGGCGACTATCGGATTGCCGATGCCAGAATTTTGAGTAATACCCGTGGTTATATAGGCCGGCGGCTGGTTTCTGGTTTCGATATTAATAAAATCGTGGAAATTTAAGGGCAATTTTTGCAATGCATTCCGGCAAGTTTTGCTTGCAAATCAGTATAAACACCTATTGTATTTTGGGCTGTGCTCCTATTTGGTGCTTACTGACTTAAGAGATTGGACATTGAGAAAGCTGGAAAGTTGTGATTTAATTGCAAAGTTTTATGTCTTGAACTGTTCGCTGGGTGTGGTGTTTCTCAGGGGGCTTTTTCGTGCAATTAGGCTGGAGAGCAGGCGTATCAACTATGCAATTTACTATTAAGAAAGGTTTGGATGTGCCCATTACGGGCAGGCCCGAACAGAAAATAACCGATGGGAACAGCGTAAAATCGGTCGCCATTTTGGGCGGCGATTATGTTGGCCTAAAACCAAAAATGGCCGTCGTAGAAGGGGATAAAGTCAAATTGGGCCAAATCCTGTTTTCCGACAAGAAAAATCCAGGTGTTAATTTCACCGCGCCGGGTGCGGGGGTTATCAAGAGTATTAACCGAGGCGACAAGCGCGCCTTGTTGTCGGTGGTGATCGAATTGCAGGGTGAGCAACAAGAGTCGTTTACCCAATACGGACCAGCGGAATTGGCCGGTTTGTCGCCGGAGCAAGTTAAGGAAAACTTGCTGCTCTCCGGCTTGTGGACCTCTTTTGTGACGCGGCCTTACGGCAAGGTGCCCGAAGTTGGGGCTACGCCGAGTTCGATTTTCGTCACTGCGATAGACACCCGGCCGCTGGCGGCGGATCCGGCTGTGATTATCCAAGACCGGGCTGAAGATTTTGCCAACGGTTTGACGGTGATTTCAAAACTCAGCGCCGGAAAAACCTATTTATGCAAGGCCAGTGGCGCTAACGTCGCTACGAGTCCGGCGGTGAAGGTAGCGGAGTTTTCCGGACCGCATCCAGCGGGTTTGCCAAGTACGCATATCCATTTCATCGATCCGGTCAATATCAAAAAATTTGTCTGGCATATCGATTATCAAGCCGTCATCGCGATTGGCGCATTGTTTACTACCGGTAAACTGAGCGTTGAAAGAGTGGTGTCTTTAGCCGGCCCTACCGTTAAAAATCCACGTCTGGTGCGGACCCGAGTCGGCGCAAATCTTGAAGATTTGACCGCCGGCGAGTTGCAGGATGTGGAAAGTCGGGTCATCTCCGGTTCCGTGCTGTACGGTCACCAAGCCAGTGGGCCGGCAGCGTTTTTGAGCGCTTATAGTTTGCAGGTTTCAGCGTTGAAAGAAGGCCGGGATCGCGAATTGTTCGGCTGGATCTTGCCTGGCGCGAATAAATATTCTGCTTTGAATGTTTATGTTTCGAGCAAAGATCGTAAAGCCGGACGCGAGTTCCCGCTGACTACCGATAAAAACGGCAGTAATAGGGCTATCGTGCCGGTTGGCGTGTATGAGGCAGTGATGCCGCTGGATATATTGGCGACGCCTTTATTGAAAGCCATCGTTGTTGGCGATACCGATACGGCCCAGGCCTTGGGTTGTCTGGAATTGGACGAAGAAGACGTTTCCTTGTTTACCTTTGTCGATCCGGGCAAGCATGATTTTGCGCCTGTGCTCAGAGCTAACTTAAATAAAATTGAGAAGGAAGGATAAATGTCGGCTAGAGAAATTTTAGATAGCATAGAGCCGCATTTTACAAAGGGCGGCAAGCTTGAGAAGTATTACGGCCTGTACGAAATGGTCGATACTTTCATCTACACGCCATCCGATGTAACACGCGGCACTACGCATATTCGCGACGGCAACGACCTGAAGCGCACCATGACTTTTGTGGTGATTGCAACGGTGTTTTGCGTATTTATGGCATGGTACAACACCGGCTACCAGGCAAACTTGGCGATGAAAGCCATGGGTGTCGCAGAAACTACTGGTTGGCGCAGTTTGCCTATGGCGCTGTTAGGTTATAACCCTTACAACCCGTTTTCCTGCATAGTGCACGGCATGTTGTATTTTTTTCCGATTTACATCACAACCTTAGCCGTAGGCGGGATTTGGGAAGTGTTGTTTGCTACAGTGCGCAAACATGAAGTTAACGAAGGCTTTTTGGTGTCTTCGATGCTGTATACCTTGATTTTGCCGGCGGAAATGCCTTTATGGCAGGTCGCCTTAGGCATCTCTTTCGGTATTGTCTTGGGTAAAGAAGTCTTCGGCGGCACCGGGAAAAACTTCCTGAATCCGGCTTTGACCGGCCGGGCATTCCTGTTCTTTGCTTATCCGGCTTCAATTTCCGGGGATGCGGCATGGGTGCCGGTGGACGGTTTTACCGGCGCTACCGCGTTGTCCTTGGCCTCTATGGGTGGTTTAGACGCTATTCAAAGCACTTACGGCTGGTTCCAAGCGTTCTTTGGCTTTATTCCCGGCTCCATGGGTGAAACCTCTACTTTGGCCTGCTTGTTGGGCGCGGCTTTCCTGCTGTACACCAAAGTAGCGTCTTACCGGATTATGGGCGGCGTATTGATCGGCATGATAGGTTTTTCAACTTTGCTGAATATCATTGGCAGCGATACCAATCCGATGTTCGCTATTCCTTGGTACTGGCATTTGGTGGTTGGCGGCTTTGCTTTCGGTACGGTGTACATGGCGACCGATCCGGTTTCCGCTGCTAATACCGATACCGGCCGTTGGATTTACGGCGGAATGATCGGAGTGATGATCATTATTATTCGGGTTATCAATCCGGCTTTCCCGGAAGGTGTCATGCTTGCCATTCTTTTCTCCAACATGTTTGCACCATTGATTGATTACTTTGTTGTTCAAGCAAATATCAGAAGAAGGATTAAACGCCATGCTTAATGCCGAGAAAAAAACCTGCAAATACAACGAGCACCTTTGCAGGTATTATGAACAGTTTAAGGTTTACGCCCAGCGGATACTGGCTTTAAGCAACGACAGCCTGGAAAAAACCATCAATGTCGCCCTGGCCTTGTGCCTGGTCTGCGCGGTGCTGGTCTCCTTGGCGTTTGTGGTGTTGCGGCCTTTGCAAGTCCACAATAAAGCCCTGGACATGAAGAAAAATATTCTGGATGTCGCCGGCTTGCTGGACGAGGGTACCAATATCGATCAGGCTTTCAAAGAAAGAATTGAAAGCAAGATTGTGGATCTGAAAACCGGTGATTATGTGGATACTATTGATGCTGATGAATATGATCAGCGCAAAGCCGCAAAAGATCCGGCGCAAAACGAAGCGATTCCTGCCGATAAAGACATAGCCAGCATCCGCTTTAAAGCCAAATATACCAAAATTTATTTGGTGAAAAACGGTGATCAACTGCAATCCATTATTTTGCCTATCAACGGTTATGGCTTGTGGTCAACCATGTATGGCTTTTTGGCGCTAGAGCCGGATGCGCAAACCGTACAAAGCATCAATCTCTATGATCAGGCGGAAACACCAGGTCTGGGAGGCGAGGTGGTTAATCCCAACTGGCGCGCTTTATGGAAAGGTAAGAAAGTGTATGGCGATAAAGGCGAAGTGGCTTTGACTTTGGTTAAAGGCAGCGTCGATGAAAGCCGTCCGGACGCCGCTTATAAAGTAGACGGTCTGGCGGGAGCCACATTAACCAGCCGCGGTGTCAGCAATCTGATCCAATACTGGATGGGAACGGAAGGTTTCGCTGCGTACCTAAACAAACTAAGAACCAACGGTTAGGGGGCTACATCATGGATAAAGAAACTAAAAAAATATTATTTGAACCACTGGTAGATAATAATCCCATCACCTTACAGGTGCTTGGCGTCTGTTCGGCATTGGCGGTAACTTCGCAGATGTCAACTTCGTTAATCATGGCTTTGGCGCTGACTTCGGTGACTGCCTGCTCCAGCGCGGCCATCAGCGCCGTGCGTGAGCACACGCCAGGCAGCATCAGGATTATCGTGCAGATGATCATTATCGCCTCCTTGGTGATCGTTGTTGATCAGTTGTTGCGGGCTTTCGCGTTTGACATCAGTAAAAAACTGTCGGTATTCGTCGGTCTAATTATCACCAACTGTATCGTAATGGGCCGCGCTGAGGCTTATGCGATGAAAAACCCGCCGATGAAAAGCTTTATTGACGGCATAGGCAATGGTTTGGGTTATAGCTTAATTCTGGTTATGGTCGCGTTCTTTAGAGAAACCTTGGGCTCCGGCAAATTGCTGGGCTTCGATGTGTTGCCTTTGGTTAAAGACGGCGGTTGGTATGTGCCTAACGGTATGATGTTGTTGCCGCCCAGCGCGTTTTTTATCATCGGTATCATCATCTGGGCTTTCCGTACCTGGAAACCAAAACAGGTTGAACATAACGAGTTCAAAATCTTGGCGATTTCTCACGGCGAAGGCGGGCATCACTAATGGAAAACTATATCAGTTTATTTGTTAAAGCGGTTTTCATCGAAAACCTGGCGCTGTCGTTTTTCTTGGGAATGTGTACATTCCTAGCGGTTTCCAAGAAAATTTCCACGGCAATGGGTTTGGGCATCGCGGTGATGGTGGTGCAAACCTTGACTGTGCCGGCCAATAACTTCATCTATCAAACTTTATTGAAAGAAGATGCTTTGGCCTGGATAGGCATACACGGCGTGGACCTGAGCTTTTTGAGCTTGTTGAGCTGTATCGGCATGATCGCGGCGATAGTGCAGATTCTAGAGATGTTTCTGGATAAATACGTGCCGGCTTTGTATCAAGCCTTGGGCATCTTTCTACCGTTGATTACTGTTAACTGCGCGATTTTAGCCGGTAGTTTGTTCATGATAGAACGTGACTACAATTTCGGTGAAAGCGTGGTATACGGTGTAGGCAGTGGTTTTGGCTGGGCTTTGGCCATTACCGTAATGGCCGGCGTGCGCGAGAAATTAAAATACAGTGATATTCCGGCAGCTCTTCAAGGCTTGGGCATCACTTTTATTACAGCCGGCTTGATGTCTTTGGGCTTTATGGCTTTCTCTGGAATTCAATTATAAGGGTGTCGTAATGCTGGAAATTGCATTAGGTGTTATTTTTTTCACGGGTATCGTGATTGCGCTGGTGTTTTTAATCATCGGCGCAAAAAGCAAGCTGGTGGCCGCCGGTGATGTGGAAATTCTGATCAATCATGAAAAGAAAATCCGTGTGCCGTCCGGTTCCAAATTATTAACCGCGTTGTCTGAAAATCACTTGTTCGTCTCCTCTGCCTGTGGCGGCGGCGGGACTTGCGGACAGTGCAAAGTGAAAGTGCATAGCGGCGGCGGCGATATTCTGCCTACTGAGCTATCCCACATTAGCAAACGCGAAGCTGCGCACGGCGAGCGTCTGGCTTGCCAGGTGTCCGTGAAACAAAATATGGATATTGAAGTTGAAGACAGTGTTTTTGGCGTAAAAAAATGGGAATGTACCGTTAAATCCAACGATAACGTAGCTACCTTTATCAAGGAATTGGTATTGTCCTTGCCGGAAGGTGAAGCGATTCATTACCGGGCCGGCGGTTATATTCAAATCGAATGTCCGCCACATGTCTCTAAATATGCGGATATGGATATTGCGGAGGAATATAGACCGGATTGGGATAAATTCAATCTGTGGCGTTATGTGTCTACGGTAACCGAACCGACTTTACGTGCTTATTCAATGGCTTCGTATCCGGAAGAAAAGGAAATCATGTTGAACGTGCGGATTGCTACGCCGCCGCCTGGTGCGGCGGATGACATTCCACCCGGGATCATGTCTTCATTTATTTTTAACCTGAAGCCAGGTGATAAAGTATTTGTTTCCGGACCGTATGGTGAGTTCTACGCTAAGGAAACCGATAATGAAATGGTGTTTATCGGCGGTGGCGCGGGTATGGCGCCAATGCGTTCACATATCTTTGATTTGTTGCGCAGGTTGAAATCGCAACGGAAAATTACTTTCTGGTACGGCGCACGGAGCAAACGCGAAATGTTCTATGTAGAAGATTTTGATATGTTAGCCAGAGAAAATCCTAATTTCGAATGGCATGTGGCGCTTTCCGACGCCTTGCCGGAAGACAACTGGGATGGCTACAAAGGCTTTATCCACAATGTGTTGTATGAAGAATTTATCAAAAAACACCAAGCACCGGAAGATTGTGAATATTACATGTGCGGACCACCAATCATGAATACTTCAGTTATCAATATGCTATTGGCAAACGGCGTCGATCCGGAAAATATCGCACTGGACGATTTCGGCGGTTAATTCGAAGGCATGCTGACATGTAACGGGGAGCAGTCTGACGATTGCTCCTCGTTTTTTGTTTTGGGTATATAATTAGTGCAACTTCAGCGTTCCAGGCAAAGTCACCTCTCAATAGCGCAGAGTTAAGCCGTTCGTGGTGAGCTTGTCGAACCATGATCGGCTTAACCCTTCACCCTTCGACAAGCTCAGGGCGAACGGTTAAGCCTTAACTTAACGGTATAATCGGGGACTGATAGTTACTATAATTTTAAAATTATTCCACGCTGAGTGATTTCAGCAATTCAAAGTCAAGGATAAATGTATGGGTTACTTTATAGTCACTTTTTTGGTCATGCTGGTGGTGTTGGGGATTATGGCAGTCGGGGTAATCTTCGGCAGAAACGCCATCAAAGGTTCCTGCGGCGGGACCGGTAACTGCATTTGCTCCACCAAATGCGATAAAAGATTAAAATTCGAAGCGGAAAAAGCCGCGGCAGAGCAGGGCGATTTGCACGCATAAACAGCTAATTGTAGGCTGAGCATTGCCGCCGAACCTTAACACAGAAGCCGGCGAACAAGTTAAATTACGGCTATGAATGTTGTACTAAAACGCCAAATTTCCGCAGCAGAATACTTGCAGGGCGAATTGCTTGCCGAAATAAAGCATGAGTTGATAGCCGGCGAGGTTTTTGCGATGGCCGGCGCCAGCAAAAAACACGAGCGCATAATTGTCAATCTGTCTGCGAAGCTACAGCCGCATTTGCTCAGCTCGGCTTGTGATACTTTTTCCTCTGACATAAAAGTCAAAGTCGGTCATGATTTTTTTTACCCCGACTTGATGGTAGTCTGTAATGAGCAAACTGAGAATGACAATTACACCGAATCGCCGAGCATCATAGTTGAAGTACTCTCGAAATCGACGCGGCGTCTGGATGAAACTATTAAACGCCTGGCCTATCAAACTATTCCCAGTTTGCAGGAATACATTTTAATCGAGCAAGACTTTGTGGATATTGAAGTCTGTCGCCGGAGCCAGGGTTGGCTGCCTAGCCATTACTTTTTAGGCGACGAGTTTACGCTGGAAGTTATTGGCCTAAATGTGCGGGTAGCTGAGCTTTATCATCGCGTGCAAAACGATGATATGCAGGCTTTTCTCGCGGAGCTTACCCTTTAAGTTGTCCGCACCCGCCAACCCAACATCCCCATGCCAACCACCAGCATAAACCATTGCTCCGGCTCCGGCACGGCGGCTATGTTGCCGGCTAGATTGATGTTCAGCGTTCCCAAGCCGCCGCTATAGCCGCCGGCGTCGTGGCCTAACAGGTTAAATTGCAAGTCGCCGTTAAAGCTGCCGGCGTCGGCGGCGTTGAAGCCGATGTCCAGCGTAAGGCCGTTGCCGCCTGCCAGATTGCTGAAACTGGCAGCGCTGGTGGTGAACGCGCCGCCCAAGTTGGCGCTGAAACTGCCGTCCAGCAAGTCGGTATACGCGGAAGCCGGCCCCAGGTTGCTGAGTTGCAGGGTTTCGGTGATGACGCCGTTGTGCTGGCTCAGGCTGCCGAAATCCACCGTGTAATTTAGGCTGCTACCGCTCAGAGTGGCAGCGCCTGCCGTGGCTTGCAGGCCGGCGCTAGCGTAATTGTAGGCTGCGCCGGTGATCGCCAGGGTTTGGCTATTGGTGTTGGCGAAGTTGTTGACGACTGGTAGCGGCGTTTTATAGCCCGCGGCAGGCAATTTTCACCCGCTTTATTGGCGGATATGGCATAATGTTAGGCATTATTGTGACTCATTCTTAACCGGCTATGCGCTTTTTAGACGTAAGAACCGATTTTGCCTTTAAAAAAGTCTTTGGCAGCGAGCAAAGCACCGCGATTTTGATCGACTTTCTCAACGCCGTGCTGGAATATCCGCCGGAACTGGCGATAGAGGATTTGACTATCGTTGATCCTTACCAAATTCCCATGCTTAAAGGCATGAAAGACACCTATGTGGATGTCAAAGCCCGCTTGGCCAATGGCAAGCAAGTCATTATCGAAATGCAGGTGCTGAATGTGCAAGGTATTGAGCAACGGATTCTTTACAATGCGGCGAAATCCTATTCGCTGCAATTACAAATCGGCCAAGAGTTTACTTTGCTGAATCCGGTCATTGCGTTGACCCTCACCGACTTTCCAATGTTCGATACGCCGGATTTAACCAGCCGCTTTAAGCTGCTCGAAAAACAGCATTTAATTGAATACAGCGACGATATTGAACTGATTTTTATCGAATTGCCAAAATTCAAACTGGAGGAAACGGAATTACTGAGCGCCAAAGACCGCTGGCTGTATTTTGTGAAAAATGCCGGTTCGTTACAGTTTATTCCGGAAAGTCTGGGGAAAGAACCGCATATTCAACAGGCTTTTGAAATTGCCAATCAGGCGGGTTTAACGCCGGAGGAGTTGGAGGCGCAACATAAGCGCTTCGATTTTATCTGGTTACAAAAAGGCTGGATAGAGAAAGCGCTGGATGACGGCAAGAAAATTGGCAGAAATGAAACATTAATAGCCGTTGCCAAACAATTGTTGGATGTCTTGGATGACGCAACGATAGCCGCGAAAACCGGTTTAAGCGTTGCGGAGGTTGCTAAGCTGCGTTAAGGCGGCATCCGCTAAAACTTGGGTGGGAAGCCAGGCTGGTTAGCTGCGCGGTATAACTTTCCTTTTTTCAGCCAAGCACCGCCCGTAGCGTAACCCGTCAAGACGTGCAAGCTCCGGCGGGTTAGCTTAGCGCTATAAGCCGCCATTCAGAATTTTTTATCCGCATAGATATTTTCCACCAAATTTTTAAACCAATCCGGCCGAAAAATCACCACATACAAACAGAGGCTGCTGGTAATTGGAAATGGCACCACGCTGGTCAGCATTAAAATAATCAATACCAGGCCGGTTTTGATCCGGGTCCAACTAGACGACCTATGCATAGACTGCCTCCCAATGCGGATTGCTTATTTCTAAATCCATTCTATGTGCTTTTAAGCAGTTTTGTCGATAGTTATCCGCGCTGCTGTAAAAGACCGAGCATGCGGCATTTTGGGCAATTTGCCGCTTAGCTTAGCTGTAATTATTTCATTTTAGTAAATAATTTATCTCCTGTTTAGGCTATTGTTGTTACGATTATTTGAGCCTATATTCATGCTGGCATCGATTTTCGAGTAATTTTATGACTAATTTGCAGAAGGATATTTTGACTGGCATCACTTTCGTTACGGGGTTGATTGGTTTTTTCTCCGGTGAATTCATCATTTCGTCGGCCTTATTGGCCGCTACCACGGTAGCCAGCAATATCAACATTAACCGCAAAAACCATCCGGACTAAAAAACTTTTAGTTTTTCTGTCTGGGTATTTGACTTTTGCATGCAATGTGGTAATAAGATATGTGAGCCTAAAGAAATATTTGGAGGTTTTTTCATGTCGCCTGTAAGCACGTATTTGGATTTGGCAAAGCATCCAGTGGTCTCCATGGTAAAAGCGGTTGATCAGGATGTAGAACGCGGGGAAGATATGTTAATGCTGGGTTATGCTTTGGTATTAATGGCGCCGATTTTTGCGCCGATTGCCCCACCGCATGTCTTATTGCCTTTAATGGCGATAGCCTTTGTAGCTTCGGTCTGTATGGCGCGGAGAAATTTTCATAGCATACAAGAAAAATTATTAACCGCTATGACCGCCTCCCAAACACAAGATCTGTCAGCGCTCAGACCTATCACGGATGTGTTTGCCGAGCACCCTAAGCATACTTTGGCAGATGGTTTTAATCCTTTAAAAAATCTGCGGCGTACACTTAAGAGTGCACTCGGCGCTTTGCTGATTAATCCCTTCTGGATGCCGATTTTTTATGTATTGGGCCTACAGTTCCTTGAAGAAAAACAATTACAATTATTAAACAAAGCTGTCATCAACGTAGAAAAGCGCACTGCACACTTATGCCCTAACGAAACTATTGATCAGTCCCATCTTGACTAATCATTCACCGCTTATTCGCTAAATCACCATCCTAATAAAGCTGCTTAGTTATACTTTGTCAGATTATGTAAACCTTGATCATAAGGCCGTTTTTTCCGGCAGAGAGAGATAGGCCTACCCCTCAAGCAAGTGAGCTTCTAAACTTTTCAGGACTTGCCTGATCTTATACGTAATTACACTTATATCTGTGCAGCATTCTTTGTGCTAAAAATGACAGCTGAATATACTTAAGTGTTTTGATTTAACTCAGAGTTAAATATCTACTATACAGTTACTTATGAAGAAAACCATGTTCAGCGAAGACTCTGCAGCAGTCATGAAGGACCTGGAAAAATTTGCCTGTTTAGTGTTGGATAAATTAAGTAAGCAAATTTGCTTTCTGGATACAAACGGTAATATTTTAGCCATTAATCAGTCATGGCTGGATTTTGTGCATGAAATGCTTGGGAATACGCAAGGCCTTGCCATAGGCGGAAATTATCTTCTGCTTTTGGAAGCCGGACTGGCAGAGTACAGCGGTGGAGTTGCTTTTACTGATGGTGTGCGCTCAGTTTTGCAGGGAGAAACACCGAGTTTTGCAATGCAATATTCAGTTATGCTACAGTCAGTTGAACAATGGTTTATCGGTAAAGCTGTCCCTATTCCGGAACTGGAGCAGGGCTGTATCATTATCTCTCATGAAAATATTACAGAGCATAAACGCTTGGAGCAGCGCTATCGGCAAACTGTCGAAGCTATGCCTAATGCCGTGGTATTGATTAATGAATCCGGCACTATCCTGACAGTGAATCAACAAACAGAATTAGCTTTTGGTTACACCCGCACTGAGCTGGTCGGAAGTAAAGTGGAAATGTTAGTGCCAGAGCGATTTCGGCATGCGCATGTGGGATACCGCCAAGCCTATTCGAAGGATCCCGTCTCCAGGCCAATGGGCGTGGGTAGAGAACTTTATGGGCTACGCAAAAACGGTACCGAATTCCCGGTGGAAATAGGTCTTGGGCCTATTGAGGGCGAGCATGAGGTTTTAGTGCTTAGTTCTATCGTCGATAGGTCGGAGCACAAGCGCCTGGAACATCAGTTTCGGCAAGCGGTAGAGTCGGCGCCCTACGCTATTGTGATGATTAATCAGAGTGGCGAGATACTGATGGTGAATTTACTCACCGAGACCTCATTTGGCTATGCTCGGAGTGAATTAATTGGCCAGACGGTAGAAATGTTGGTGCCTGAGCGTTTTCGCGAGGCGCATATTGACTATCGCCAAGCTTACTTGGCGCATCCGGTGTCAAGACCCATGGGCGCCGGGCGAGATCTCTACGGACTACGCAAAGACGGCACGGAGTTTCCAGTTGAAATCGGCCTAGGTTTGATCGATGATGAAAGCGGTCCTATTGTACTCAGTTCTATCATCGATATCACTGAGAGAAAAAACGCGAGTGATAAGCTTAAAGATGCGTTGAAAGAGAAAGAAATGCTATTAAAAGAGGTTTATCATCGGGTAAAGAATAATCTGCAGGTGGTCTCCAGCCTGATTAATTTACAAGCCAGAAATGTTAAAAATCAAGTCGCTGCGGATCAACTCAAGCAAAGTGCAGACCGTATAAAGGCGATGGCGTTATTGCATGAAAAGCTCTATCAGTCCAAAGATTTATCAAAGATTGACTTCAATGTCTATATTCGAAGTCTCGTCGATTATTTGCTGTTTGGCTATGGCGCACCGCCCGGAAAAATTCAAGTCAACTTTCATATTGATAATGTATTTCTGGATGTGGATACCGCTATTTCTTGTGGATTAATTGTTAATGAACTCATTTCAAATGCAATTAAGTATGCTTTTCCCGATGAGAGGCAAGGTGTTATTAGCATTAGTTTCAGTAAAGAGCAGGAGGAGTTTGTGCTGATGATAGCCGATAACGGCATAGGCTTGCCGGCTGAGTTGGATTTTAAAAAATGCCCATCTCTCGGTCTGCAGTTAGTCAATACCTTGGCAAATCAACTTATGGGCTGCATGACGCTTGATCGGGCGGAGGGGGCGGCGTTTAGCTTGCGCTTTGCAAATTCTATTTAGTCTGGAGAGACGCTTATGTTAGCCAGTAAAATTTTGATTGTTGAAGACGAAGGTATTATTGCCATGGATATTCGTAACCAGTTGGAAGGCTTTGGTTACGAAGTGGTCGGCACAGCTTTTTCAGGGGGGCAAGCGATTACCTTGGCAACAGAGCATTTGCCCGATTTGGTGATCATGGATATTGTGCTGAAAGGTCAAATGGACGGTATCAGCGCAGCACAGTGCATTTCGGATTCACTGCATATTCCGGTAATTTTTTTGACCGCTTACAGCGATATGGCTACATTAACTCGCGCGAAAGCGACCGGAGCCTATGGTTATCTAGTTAAGCCCTTTCGCCCGGACGAGTTGCATGCTTCGATAGAAGTTGCACTTTATAAGCATCAATTGGAGAGTAAGTTAAAAGAAAGCGAGCAATGGTTCGCTAAAACCTTGCATTGTATTAGTGACGCAGTGGTTGCTACCGATGTGGAAGGCAAAATTGAGTTTATGAATCCAGTTGCGGAAGAGGTGACCGGCTGGCGCCTGACAGATGCTAAAGGTGCGACCGTCAGTAAGGTGATAACATTTTTGGATGAAGCCAAGCGTCTCAATATCGATAATCCCATACTGGAAGCTTTAGATAGGCAAGCGGTTTCAAGTCCAAGCCTCGCAACCCTTTTGGTTTCGAAATCCGGTGCAGAACGGCCGATTGATGACGGTGCGGCGCCCATTATTGATGATAATGGCAAATTGCTAGGCGCCGTGCTAGTGTTCCGGGACATTTCCGCCAGGCGTAAAATTGAAAATTTATTGCGGGAAAGCGAAGAGCGCTTTCATAGTGCATTTGATCAGGCGGCCATCGGTATGGCCTTAGTCGCCATTGATGGCCGTTTCTTGCAAGTTAATAATTCGCTGTGCGCTATTTTCGGGTATACACGGCAAGAACTATTGTCCGCAAGTTTGAAAACTTTGACTCATCAAAAAGATCACGATAGGGTGCTTGAATATCATTTACACCAATTGTTGTCAGATGAGTTGCCTGCCTTTCAGGTTGAGGTCGAATGCTTTCACAAGATCATTGGTAAAATGGTGTGGACTTTGCTTAGCGCATCGTTAGTTCGCGATATCAGCGGCAATCCACAATATTTCATTTTCCAAATCCAGGACATTACAGATCGTAAATACGCCGAGCAGCAATTGGTCTATGTCGCCAATCACGATCCCTTAACCGGATTACTGAACCGTTTGCAATTTCATAATCGACTTACCCAGACATTAGCTGCTGCTCACCGCTTTAATACCAAACTAGCGGTGATGTTTCTTGATTTAGATCGTTTCAAGCTAATAAACGATACCTTAGGTCATCGTTTAGGGGATTTATTATTACAACAGGTCAGCGAGCGTTTAAAAGCCTCCGTGCGCAGTAATGATTTGCTGGCCCGCTTGGGCGGCGATGAGTTTATTGTGTTGCTTAGCCACATAGAACTGATAGACGATGTTGCCAGGATTGCCCAAAAAGTCATTGATACGCTGTCGGAACCCTTTACTGTCGAAGGTCATGATATTGTCATAACCGCCAGCGTCGGCATCAGCGTTTACCCTGACGATGGCGATGATAGCCAAAATTTGCTGATGAATGCCGATTCAGCAATGTATTTGGCTAAGGATCACGGTAAGAATAACTATCAGTTTTATACCGCAGAAATGACAGCCAGATCGCTGGAGCGCATGACTATTGAGCGCGGATTACGGCATGCGCTAAAGAATTTTCAATTAAGAGTACACTATCAGCCGCAGATTAATGCGGCCTCAGGCCGCTTGGTGAGTGTGGAAGCCTTAGTGCGTTGGGAGCATCCGGAATGGGGGTTGGTGTATCCTGATCGTTTTATCGGCATAGCAGAAGAAACCGGCCTGATTGTGCCCATAGGCCTGTGGGTGTTGCGCACGGCTTGTTTACAAGCTAAGGCATGGCAAGATAATGATGGGCCTTGCGGAGCGGTGGCGGTGAACTTATCCCCCCGGCAATTTCTAGAACAGAATATATTTCAATCCATCAAAAACGTGTTGGACGATACCGGGCTTAAACCCAATTTGCTTGAGCTGGAAATCACCGAGTCGGCAGTCATGCAAAATCCGGTGCGAACTCTGGGTATTTTGCGCCAATTGCAAGCGCTTGGCGTCAGGATCAGCATAGATGATTTTGGTACCGGCTATTCCAGTTTGACCTATTTAAGACAATTTCCGGTGCAAAGTGTTAAAATAGATAAATCTTTCGTACAAGATATTCCCAGCGATGAAGGTAGTATGACCTTGGTACGGGCTATTATCGGGCTAGCCCATGAACTTAAGATGGATGTTATTACCGAGGGCATAGAAACTGAAGCGCAATTGGATTTTCTTAAATTCTATAAATCCGATTTGTTACAGGGTTATATCTATAGCCGGCCGGTGACAGCAAAGCAACTCGAATCGGATTTCGATAGCGCTGTATTCAAGACCTTTCCGCAAGCGCAGTTTCAATCATAGGCCTTCGGTTTCAGCGGCTGAAGAATCGTGAGCGAGTTTCGTTGCCGATGTTTATAATACGTGGTTAGCAATGCTTGCGGATTTTTCTTGCATTCGCTGTTATCCTGGGCATAATTATGCCCTTTTGAAATTTATCGGCCTAGTTTGCCAACGTTATCATCATCAAAAATTTAACCATGAATCGGAAATTATCCATCAGTGGACGATGGTTATTATTAACTCACGTTATTGCAGCTTTGGGTCTGAATGGGTGTGCCGGTACCGGACCGAAAGGCGGCGCCGGAGATCCTTGGCAAGGCTGGAATAAACCTATGCAGACGTTTAACGATGGCTTGGATAAACATGTCGTTAAACCGGTCGCGCAAGCCTATTTGGATGTCACTAATAGCACTGTCGATCAAGGTGTTAGTAATTTTTTTAGTAATATCAAAGACGTAGGCGTGACTGTCAACGATGTTTTTCAGCTAAAATTCTTGAATGGCGGCATGGATTTGAGCCGTTTTTTGATCAATACCACGGTGGGGGTGGGCGGGATTTTCGATGTAGCCAGCGAGATAGACTTGCCAAAGCATCATGAGGATTTTGGTCAAACCCTGGGTTTTTGGGGTGTGCCGTCTGGTCCTTATTGGGTATTGCCGTTTTTTGGTCCCAGTACACCCAGAGACACCGTTGGCTTGATTGGCGACGCCTTACTGAATCCATTGACCTATGTTTCAGTATTCGGCGGCTTTGCCGGCTCGGCAGCAACTGCCGGCGCCGGGGTCGTCAATGTGACTGATACACGCGCAAACCTGATACCCGCAGAAAAAGTCATCAATGAAGGCGCTGTGGGCGACCGTTACGATTTTATCAAAAACTCGTATCTGCAAAATCGAGAATATCTGATTAAAGATGGTAAAACCTCCGGTGAAGAGGATCCTTTAAACTCTCTTGACGTTGATAGTGGCGATGTCAACAATGTTCACGGCAACACGGCAGCCCCTGCTAAGGAAAAAAAAGCTACTGTTGAATTATTGCCGATTGAAACCAAATAAGTGGTATTAGGACAGCTATGCCGATTGGGTATGGCTGTCAGCACTAACATCTACTTATTCTCTATTCTGTTTCCGGTTTTATCCCAGCGCAGAATCAACCCGACTCGCTTGCCGTCCACGCGGTTTTCTTGCAGCATTTTTTGGCCATTGTCATACCATTCCGTCATCGCACCATTTAACACGCCATCGGCTAAATGCTTTTCAAACAGTCTATTTCCTTGCGCATTCCAACCGGCGATGACTGCGTTCTTCTTATCGTCTGAAAAATACTCTTCAAATTGTTTCTCGCCGTTGCTATACCAGATGATGTAATCTTTCAGGCTGCCAGCGGCTGTGAAGAGTTTGACCTGCTTTTTTCTACCCAGCTTATCCCAACTAAATTCTTTGAGTAATACACCGTCTACATAGGTTTTTTGCTCAAATTCCAAGCCGTTAGCAAAATAAGAAGTGTCTTTTCCGGTAAAAGGCGTTTTCGAGCCCTTAATGAAAACGTGGCCGCTGTTGTCAGTTATTAACTTTAGTTCGCTTCGCTTAATGGCGTCACTGTTGGCTTGGCAGACTGAGATAAAAAGCGTCAACGTGCAGATAGTCATTAACTTGTGCATAACAAACCTAAATATTTTTTAAGAGTGATGTATTGAAATTTTAAGTCCATTGGTAAGCCATCTACACGACCAAATTGTCAAAAATTTGTCATTTTTTTACTGTTCTATGGTTGCTTTTGTAGATATATTTCTTTTCTTGAATAAAGCAATAATTACGCCAAAAATTTCATGCACTTATTTTTGCTACCATTGATGCGGACCTGATTACCCGCCGAGGGATGATCAATATGGTCAAGGTGGTGGCGCTTTATTTTCTAAAATGCATTGCAGTTAATTGATAAGGTGAACGGCCACCTTGCAAAGTTGCCATTGCTGAGTTAATTTGAACCGTCAAGTCTGCTACAGAAGGCCCGCCTAAAGCTTCAATGCCACGCATGTAGTGCAGAACTGAAATTAATACGGGTTCATTATTAATCACTATAAACATAGGACTTCCGGAACCGCCTTGCGTAATAGGATTCCAACCGGAATAAGCGCCGGTATGCCTTGTGAAACTCACATCAAACCCTTTCGATGGATTTGGCTGATAGCCAGCCAAATCATCAACATTTGTAGCTGTCCATAGACTTGATTGTAATATTACCCCTCCTTGACAAATCCATGCAGGAATTCCTGATTGTATATTCTGCAAAATTGACTTGTAATTGCTAGATAATACTTTAAAAGGCTTAATCTGCTCTGGTAGAGCAGATGACAACTTTGCCAACCAAAGATCAGTTATTCCGCCATTTTGGTCTATAATCTGCTGCTCAGAAACAACTTGTCTGAAAACCGAATGATTAGATTCGTCAATAAAATAGAGAGATTGGCCTATTGACGGGTGCCAATGTGCAGAGGATAGGATGTGCAACGGCGAAATAGCAGTAGCATAAAGTTGTTGCTGATTTAATGAGACCATCCAGGATGGTACAGATATGCCTGTTAAATTAACACCGGCTGCTTGAAGAACATTGTTAATGTTTCTGGTATAGATGTTAGTACCCCAATTCTGGTAGGACAGAATATCTTGAGTTCCAGTTTGCCATAGCTCAAGATTAGCGCCATGATCAGAAACTTTAGAATTAATTTGTGTCGGCTTAACGCCACTAACAGTGGCGGAAAATCTATCTGAGATAGAATTTTCCACTGAGTATTTTGCTCTGGAAGATAGCTTTTTATGATTTAAGAAACCGGAATTGTTAGTCGAAGTTTGTGCAGTATTATTTTCAATATCTGCTACTTTAAGTTTTCTCATGGCATTTCCATTTGAGGATTCTGCCGTATCAAAAATAGTATTATTTATTGAATAAATATCACTATGATATAGCTTGTCAAATGTATCCTCTTGTAAAAGTTGATCAGCATTAGACACAGTAAAAGCCGTTGATATTATTAAAACTATTGCTCGTATAATTATGGTCACGTTAGCATATCCTGAGTTACTTGTTGAGGTGCTGTCACTTGTTGTGTTGACAGTGGAACTATAAATCATAGCTGAAATTTCCACCGCAAAATTTTGCCCTTGGTGTGGGGTCATTTCATCAAGGTTCGCAATGAACGACTTAAAACCAGCAGATGCAATTTTATTGCCTTTGTTGCGTGCCGAAGGTTTATTGCTTAAAGCCTCCGAACGGGAACAAACATCGGATTTATCCAAGGAACATAATCGGAATGAAGTGCTTAAGTTAGTGGCTGCCGCAAAGTGTTGGAGCGGCCGATAAGGCTATGTTGACAAGGTTAGTTTTTCGTCGTCATACTATCAACTTGTGCAGGGATGAGATTATGGTGCGGCGTTCTTGATGTGCGTCGCCGCAAAGAAAAGCTTAAAATCCATTGTTACGTCTGTTTTCTTTGGAAGATGTCCCATGACTGATAAACCCTACCAGACCGTTCACTTCGAAAGCCCTTTTCGGCAAGAAGCGGAGAAAAGAGTTGCTAATTCCACAAAAACTGATTATGACCTGAATACTCCGGAGACACCTTTACACGAATTACTGGTGCATCAAATTGAATTGGAGATGCAGAATGAGTCTTTAAAGCAGGCGCAACAAAACATTGAGGCATCGCGTGACCGCTACCGTGAGCTATTTGATTTCGCCCCCATTGGCTATCTAACCCTCACCAGAGACAATTTAATAACTGACGCCAACCTTACCGCCGCCAAATTACTAGGTGTTGACCGCAACCAGTTGCTCGGCGTGCATTTTCAAAGCTTGGTCGTCATTGAGTACCGTGAATTCTGGCATCGCCATTTTATGCTTATACAACAGAGTGGGGGAAATCACGCCTGCGAATTGGAAATGCGGCGTAGCGATAATTCGACGTTCTATGCCAAGCTGGACTATCAACTCTTTACTGGAAGTATCAACAAGTCTGAATTACGCGTTGCGCTCACCGATATCAGTCAACAAAAGCAAGACGAACCAGCCCGCATAGATAATCTCTTACAGAATCAATTTAATTTGCGGGATCAGCTTTTTAAGGTGGCTGCAGCTGTACCAGGGGTTATTTGCTCTTTCCGCTTGGGTTCAGATGGCTCAGCAAGCATGCCTTACGCCAGTCCGGCGCTTGAATCCTTGTATGGAATTACTCGGAAATTTTCAGAGTAGTTGTCGCCTCGACGGTTAAATCTTAAGCGGCTTTTTTGTTTTGAGTTGCCTTCTCAATACTAGGTTTACTATTAGCCTCAGGCTTGTCAGGATTAAGGTGGACTGCTTGAATGCTTTCCCAATTCCGCGTGTCACCAGTCCATCGCTTCGGGTTTCGATCACGAGCAGCCTCATAGACAGCTTTACGCTTAACCAGCAAGTCCTTGTCCAAGCCTTCATGGCGTTGTGTAGGCGTAACGAACTGGATGGCGCTATGGCGATGCTCGTTGTTGTACCAATCCACCAGGCCCGATACCCAATCACGCGCATCCGTTACCTTGGCAAATGGCTTTAGCGGATATTTTGGTCGATATTTTAAGGTCTTAAAGAGCGATTCTGAGTAAGGATTGTCGTTGCTTACCGAAGGTCTACTCAACGAGGGCATCACGCCGAGTTGTTGCAATGTAGACAGCATCGTAGCTCCTTTCATTGGGCTACCGTTGTCAGAGTGCAGTATAAGCTGGTTTGACTGTATACCTTCACGATAGCACAGATCGCGTAACAGCTCGCCTGCCAAGGCGCTGCTTTCCTCTGCATACACCTGCCAACCCACAATTTTTCGGCTAAAAATATCCATAAACAGGTAAAGATAGAAAAACTGCCCACAGATTGCCGATGGCAGATACGTGATATCCCAGCTATAGAGTTGATTAGGCGCTGTGGTGCAGATCGCGCGAGGTTTAGTACGGGGCTGAGATGGCCGCTCACTGCGACGGTGCGCCAGTTGGTTTTCTGCTTCCAGTATGCGATAAAAAGTCGATTCAGAGGCCAAATAGCTACCTTGATCCGCAAGTCGAGGCACGATCTGACTCGGCGGCAGATGCCCAAATTCGTCTGAATTGGCTACAGCCAATACCTTGGTTCGCTCAATTTCCGTGAGCTTATGCGGCGGCTGGTAGTCGCGTAAGGGGCGTTGATCGCAATGGATAGTCTCGCCCGTCTGCCAGCGTTGTAAGGTGCGTTCGCTCAAACCCAATACTTCACAGGCTTGTGCTTGTCGTGCGCCGGCTGTTTTTGATTCATTGAGTAAAAAAATCACTTGCTCGCGCTCTTCAAGGGACGTCATTCGACCTCTCCCCCCAAGAGCGCTCGGAACTTTTTTTGCAGAACCAACAGCGCGGCGGCTTCTGCTAAGGCTTTGTCTTTGCGTAATATTTGGCGCTCTAAGCTATGAACTTCTGTTTTGAGAATCGCTACCTCACGCTTATCAGATGTACCGCTCTGGGAACAGAAATCGGCTTTCCATTGCTCCAGTTGATGGACAAATACTCCTTGCTCTCGGCACCAGGCGTTTAAAGCCTCACCGCTCAATCCATACGCTTGATTTAAGGCATCAAGACGCTCTTCAGGACGCCAATCTTCTGGGCGTTTCGATTTCAACGGTAGAACAGGATTTTTGCCCAATTTGCTTCTTCTCATCCATGTTTTTAAGGTTTGTAAACTGATGTTCAAGTCGTCCGCGACGCCCTGAATCGATTGCTCATTTCCACGATTGTATACTTTTGCCAGCGCTTGCTCTTTAAAGTCTTCTGAATGCCTTGTATAGGTTTTCATTTCTAATCTCAAATTTAATTTTATTTAAAAATTTGAGACGACAACTATTCTGACGCGGGGGGTACTCCCGAGGAGGTGGTCGACGATTTTAGTCCGGTGTTTGCAAGAATCCATCCGAACGATATCAACTATATCCATGAAACCATCGCCGAATCCGCATGTAGCCTACAACCTTGGCGAGCCACCTTCCGCTACCAGCATCCCAGTAAAGGCGAAATTTGGATAGAAGGCCATTCCATGCCGGTCCGGGAGCAGGATGGCAGCATGTTGTGGCATGGTTATCTGCAAGATATTACCGAGCGAAAAATGGCTGAGCTAAAAATTGCGCTGTTGAACCAACGGTTGCAACACCGACTGGAGGAAATGCAGGTTATTTACAACACGGTACCCATTGGACTGGCTATCTCCGATGATAGCAGCGGGTTGTGTATTCGTGGGAATCCTGCAATTGAACGGATGTTCGGCTTAATCACAAACTCAGAACTTTCACTTGGCAACGAGAAGGCTCCCGCCTTGACAGTCAGCCAAAACGGATGCCCGTTGGCTGTTGAGGACCTGCCTATTCAACGCGCTTGTCGTGGCCAAGCGGTGGTTGATCAAATCTTGGATCTGGTTCGCCCGGACGGAAAAGCCATCTCTTTACTCTGTAATGCTTCACCTTTAGTTGATGATGATGGTCAGCCTCGCGGGGCAGTTGGCGCCTTCCTGGATATTACCGATCTCAAGCGTACCAATACCGAGCTGCGTGAGAGAGAAGCCCGCCTGAAGCTGATTATCGAAGAGGTTAAAGCGGGCTATTGGGACTGGGACTTATTGTCTCAAAAACTATTACTGTCGCCGGAATGGAAACGACAAATCGGTTTTGAAGACCAAGAGTTGCTTAACCAATGGGAAGAATGGGAGTCTCGTCTGCATCCAGATGATAGGGCAGTGGTCTTAGCAAATTTTAAAGACTATATCGCTGGCCGTTTGCCGGCCTATGAATTGGAGTTTCGCTTGCGGCACAAGGATGGCTCCTATCGTTGGATACATACTCGTGGTAGCTTATTGCTTGATGACGCTAACCGTCCTTATAGGCTGCTAGGCATTAATTTCGATATAACAGACTCTAAACAAACTACGGATATTAGTGAGCGGCGCGACAAGATGGAGCAAGCTTTCCAGCTATCCCTAGCTACGCAGACGATAGCTGCTATCGCTCATGAACTGAATCAGCCGTTGGCCGCCATTTCCTCGTATGCCGATGTAGCTATGCAGCTCTATAAAGCCGGCAACCCGGATCCCCAAAAAATTTCCCATGTTATGGAAAAATGCGTTGAACAAGTTCACCGTGCCGATCGGGTGATACGGCAATTATTTAACCAATTGCAGCAGACTGAAACCAGCAACGAGCCAATAAATATCAATCTTATGGTGAGTCTGGCGCTTGATTTTATCAAACAGGACAAAGCGCTGGAAGGCTTTAAAATAGAGTTGGCTCTGGCTCACGACTTGCCGCCGGTTTTGGTCAATGAGCTACAAATCCAAAAGGTATTAGTCAATCTGATCCGCAACGGTTTGGAATCGATGCTGGAAAACAGTCATCACGCTGAAATCTTATCTGTAACAACCAGTCGTTACACGTGTGACACAAATATGGCCTTAGTGACTGTCTGCGATAGCGGTAAAGGCTTGGCGGATGCCGCTGCGCTTAAAACCCTATTCCAACCCTTCCATTCGACGAAGCCGTCTGGACTAGGTATGGGGCTGGTCATTAGCCGCGCCTTAGTTCAAGCTCATGGAGGAAGTATGTGGGCTGAGCTAAACGTCGGCAACGGCCTAAGTTTGCACTTTACCTTACCATTTGCATAAAACAGGAGAAAGGCCACGATTTAGGTAAAGAAATACCAATAAACGTGGTCTGTCCCGAATGGCACTTACTTAAGAGTAAATATTTTTTATTATCAATAGCTTAGGAGCATCTTTGTCATATCAAAGGTTAAGGCGTAGGCTGGGTAGAGCAACGCGAAACCCAGCGATTTAGGCCGCCATGCTGGTTTTTACTTCGTTCTACCCAGCCTACTGCATATGCCACATATATCTATATGGCATTGAATTAATTATGCTTTTATACTTAAGTAAGTGTCATTCTGGTCTGTCCCCTGTTTACTTTCTAGTGTTTACTGTAAATCGATGCATTTGCAGGGGTATCCAGATATTGAGCATTTCATAAGTTAACGCTGGACAACGCAGGTAAAAATCATGGTGTGCTTAGCATCAAACTTAAAGTTGTCACTTATTTATTAGGATACATCGCTTTTAACTAAATAAGAGGAGTGGATTATGAAAAATAAACACACGTATATCCGAGTTATAAGAACACTGGCTAGCGCAGTCCTATTAATGATGACAATGGGGATAAATATTTCCCCTGCCGATGCGAATGACACCGTCAAAGTGGGCGTTTCGCATAAAAGTGACAACAGGCATTGATGGTAATGTGAATTTGCATTACACTGTAATTTATCAAGTGACTACGAGAATATCACCATGACCACATTGACAGTTACCGCAAGGGGGCAAGTGACTTTTAGAAAAGATGTTTTGCAACACCTCGGCATTAAGCCAGGGGATAAGATTGTGCTGGATTTACTGCCGGATGGCCGGGGAATACTTAAAGCAGCCCGGCCTTCCGGAACGATTGAAGGCTTCGTCGGACTGCTGGCTGGCCGGACAAAGAAAGTCGCCACCATAGAAGAAATCAACGAGGCGACTGCGCAAAGTTGGTCTGGTAAAGAATGAAGGTCGCAGTTGATACCAATGTCCTGGTTCGCGCTGTCGTGGGTGATGACCCCGCGCAAGCAAGGGCTGCCGCCAAGGTTTTAGCCGATGCAGAATTGATCGCGGTCGCTCTGCCTTGCCTGTGTGAGTTTGTGTGGGTACTGTGCAGAGTTTACGGCTTCCAACCTGCCGATGCGGCCAGCGCGATTCGCGCTCTAATTGCCGTCGCAAACGTGGAAGTGAACAGACCTGCCGTAGAGGCAGGCCTGTCGGTTCTCGAAGCTGGTGGAGATTTTGCAGATGGCGTCATTGCCTTCGAGGGGAACTGGCTCGGTGGGGAAACCTTCGTTTCATTCGACAAAAAGGCCGTTGCGCTTCTCACTGCGCAAGGTCAATCAGCTCGACTTTTGTGAAAACAGGACTGAAATCAGTTTGCGTTGGAGATTAAATCCAGCGCAAAAGGCAAGCGATACCCGCATGTTCAACCAAGGGAAAAAGCGTTGGAGAAGTTGAAAACCCGTATCAATGAAATAACGGCGAGGAATCAGACATGGAGGCCGATATAGTTTGTGCTTGGGAGAATATGGCTTCTAAGCAATTTTTACAGCGTCATTTGAAAGGCTGAAAAATGCTATGAGTACTCCTTCATGCTCAACTGAATATGTTACTGATAGCAACTCTAGACCCGCAATAATAGAATCTTTTTCAAAAATTCGTTTAAATCATCATCATTACAATCAAAGGCAGGTCGCACATCGCTTGGAGATAAGCGGCGAATAAGGTAATCAGTCATTTACCACTTTGAATTTTTTCGATGCAGCTTTGATACGTTGATATGCCTCCGGGCTTACTTTTTTCTCTTGGTTTTCTTTCATCCAAGCATCAAAATTTCGCGCATCTTTGCCGGACAATACCAGCGTTTCTTTTACTGGAGTTGCCATTGATATGCTCCTTTAAATCGCAAAGCCTCTGCATGCTCTGAAAAAATTGTAGTATTATATTTCAGTAATCAGTCTCATGCGCCAATAAAATTCAAGAGTGTTTTAGTTTTGTAATGTCCCAAGAGTACTCTATCAAATCTAATTGGCATAAAAAAAGGACTCGGTCAAAAACCTAAGTCCTTATTTTATAATGGTGCTCAGACCGGAATCGAATCAACACATAAAAATCAATTAAATCAAGCAACAAGTAATCATACAAAACCAAGTTACTGTAAATGTTACTGTATTATTTTATTGTGACTCAAAATTTACCGGTAATCAGTCGATATTGACTGATAAAAAAGGCTTGCCCTACAGCGTACCTATAAAGCCATCATAGAAAAAAAGAAATCAAATTATACTATATAAAACTTAAGAAGGAACTAGAGAACTGAGGGAACCTTCAGGAAAATAGCGGCTTGTAGGGGGTTCTATTTGCGATTTATTGGGGGAACTTGGGTGAACTATTATTTATGGAAAGAAAGCGGCCATTGATAGCAATGTCGAACAGGTACCACTTTCTCTGAGGTTGTGTTTCTGTTTAATAAGTAAATCGAATGCCCAGCGTCTTTACAAGAATATCAATGTCCACAAAAGAAATATCTAATTTTCCGGATTCGATTGCTTCAATTAACCAAGGCTCGCAACCCGTCAAATTTGCGAGTTTATGAATGGATAACTCCCGTTTTTCACGAACCGTTTTAATCGCAACTGAAAGCTCCTGAATAACTGGATATTCTGTCGGTTTCTTGATTTCAGGCTCAGCGCTTTGTTTAAAGGGTTTGGGTGGTTCTTCGTGCTTGCCCAGCCATTCCCAAAGCTTACAAAGCCCAAGCCAATATTTGTATGCCGTAGCGTCGGATAAATCCCGGTGCGATTTCCAGAAACCAATGACGTGATTTTTTCCAATCCCGTGCAGCGATTTCACTTTCTCTGTGGATTCTATCCAGTCAAGAAATTCAATGATTCTGACAACCTGCTTTTTTCTATTTTGTTTGCCGCCGCCGCGCAAATATTCCATAAAGAATTTCTCTGCCTGTTTAGCCAAGGTATGCATTGCTTATCTCCACGCGGTTATGGCCTAATTCGACCGAAATTTGTAATCTGGCATCGGTATCTATTTTTTGCGCTTCTTCTTCGGAAATATTGAGAAAGATTGCTAATTGAAAAATTCTTTCTTTTCTTGACCAGCCCGCTTCTACCGGAGACGGTGCGCCGGTTATTTCACGATAGCGGTCTTGGGCGTAAAAATGGCGTTCGCTATGAAAGTTAATCTCGGCGAGTCGCGCTTGTTCGTAGCATTCTTTTTGGAAATTCGCATACGACATGTTTTTTGGAATAAGCGATTTTCCATCCTGGACAGCTATGGCTTGTTCAAGCGCTGTTATTCCACAGGGTCTACAGGGAACGTGGCGAAGTTTTCCGCCTTTGGTGCCGGCACGAAGGGTAATGCGTCCGTCTTTGAGCGCTTCTTTAAGCGCCAGTTTGGGATTGAGCAAACAGCTTTCCTTAAACCGCAAACCGAATGCGCGTTGTAAACCCAGTAAGCTGGAAATTCTGTCATCGACCGCTCGCTGTGCCGTTTGGTGGGTTGCCATACTCATGGCTTTGCTTTCTGTCGGGATATACGACCTGGCTTGAATGCCGCAATCTTTCCCCGGCTTGACGGTTTTCCATTCACCCTGGGTGGCGAGCCGCAGTACGGTGTTTACCGCACTGACATAATTCTTTGGCGAAGACGGCGATTTGCGTTCGCCGGCATCCAATTCCTGCTGCAGCGATTGGCCGTATTCAATCACCAGTTCCTTGCTAATTTTCTCCATGCGTATGATGCCCTGCGGCTCGGCCCATTTACAGAAATAAGCCCAGCGCTGGCCAATATCGCGCTTGGACTGAAATCCGCCATGAAAGCGTTGATCGACCACCATCTGACCGGCTGTCGCCATGTCCCGGCTGCCGATGCTGTAGTTGCGGCTGTATGAAGTTTTGCCCTTTGCCATTATTATTCCTCCTGTTTCCAGCGTATTGTTTGCCCTATCTCAAAGCGGTCTCGGCGAAATCGATTTGAGATAGGGCGGGAGTTGTCCAAAAATTATTTTTTATCGTGAGCAGGGGCCTCCCGCCCAAACCCTCTTTTTCACACAGGACACATTCTCACGATAGTTGAGCGAATTTGCGCAGGCCATACGCCCGGCAGATATGTGTGATGAACAAGGATCAATGCGCGTTTTAATACTCGCCGCGCGCAAGCGAGATCATTTGGAATTCCTTTCTAGACGGTGTGTGTCAATCGTTCCAGCGTTCCAATACAACGCCGGTACTTACCGTTTCCAAAGGGATTTTTCCGTACAGGGAAGATAAAAGACCCTTTTTGCCCCGGCATTCTTTAACGGAAGCTGGCAGAACTAAAGGGCTGTAGCGGTTCAGATAAAACGTCTCTTTGTGAGAAGCTTAAAAACCGTTTCTCGATTAAGCCAAAGGCAGACGTTGGGAGGGAGTATTCGATAGTTGAGAATTGGCACAACCGATTTTTAAAAACAAAAAACGGAATCCTGTTTGCGGAAGCTGGTTCCGGCAAACATTCGACATTTTAGGGATAAAATGCAATACCAATAGCGCTGTTCGGACACCACTTACTAACGCGCTCTAGCGAAAATTTTTTGAATGCGCACCAAGGCACGCGGGGTGAGGTCTGGTGGTATACCAGAATTGCTTAAAGCTAGGCCTGTAGAGAGCATAGTCTCAGCCTAGATAATGGGGTAATCCACGCATGTGCGAATAGCCCTAAAAAATAACAACACGGCAAGCTGTTAAAAATAATCACGCCGTAGCGCTTAACAGGTTCCTTATTTTAAGTGCTGAACTGGCACTACAAGTGAGCCGCAACTTGCAACGGTTAAACTGGCAAAAATTCTATTTTGAGTTTTCATTTTTGTCAACCCGTTAAATTGATTTAAAATTGAAGTTTTCGAATTAAAATTAAAGGTTGGGTTGGGTTGGGTTGGGTTGGGATGGGATGGGATGGGGTTGTATGGTCTATGAAAGGCATTGACGTTCAGTGTGGGGTCAATGACAATCAGAGATAGGTCAATTACGTTGAATGAACGTCAAAAACCTTTCAATGTCACCGTCTGGCTATTTCTGCTATGCTTTTAGTTCCGATAACGAACATTATTACCATCGTTGCATACTACATAAATATTTCAGCATGTTATGGATTATCTTAACTATTATAGTGATCATTATTGCTATCGCTATTATCAAAAAACTTGCCAAACTCATATTTACTTTTATTAAAGCTATACCTTTCATAGCTTTAGGTATTAGTGTGGGACCACTAATACTCTTAGGCTTCATTTTTGAAAGATTCTGTGCCGCACTTCATATACGTGCATTGATTAGCATTTTCTTAACCATCATGACTTGGGCTTTGTTTTTTATTTGGGGATTCTTAGATATTCAAACTGAAATAAGTGCCTTTGACTTCGATTTTAATCCCTATATGGATAGTTACAGCTTTGATAGCTGGAAGTTCGCTCTGCCAGCCTGTTTGTTCGTCAGTATGCTTTACTGTCACAGTACTCAGAATGAGATTAAGGTCAGAAGTGAACCCCTAGAGCTATTCCATAAGAAACGCTCAGAGTTTTATATGTACGTTTTCTCCGGATTCTTTTTGCTAGTAGTATCCGCAAGTATGGGGCGAATTTTTAACTATTTAGACTGGTCGTCGAGAATCGCGTGGTACACCGGATTGGCTTACTATGCCGTAGCCATTCTTGTGCAGTTTTATGCTATATCGCAAGAAAAAGGCATAAAAACCCTGAGTAAGTCGATACATGACAAGATCAACAACAGCGAAAAGCTAAACGCTAGCGCCTATCTACAGGAAATTACGAAAGAAAACATACTAAACGAAGAGGAAGTCAAGACCGTATTTCAAGGCATCGCCGCCAAGTTAATTAATGAGGGAACTATAAAAGAAATCGTATTGAATGAAAACCATTGGCTTTTCAATACGTCTTGGTATCAAACACGAATGAACAAACTATATTTCATACTATCGGAAAGCTTACGACATAACGAAGATGGGTTGAAAACAATCATCGAAAACTGGCTAGGCTTACCAAATACAGAAATACAGGATTTCCTAGATCACAATCTAGATTTTGGAGGTTTTTACCACTTTGATGATGGTCGTTACTTTGTCGTTTATCGCCATGTAGACCAGTTAGACACATGCGTTTCTTGCGGCATGACTGTGGTAGTAGACAAGCGTAGCAGCGGTGAATGGCATTGTTCCACCGTTTGCAAGGAAACAGAAGATGTATGTTTGACGATCAAGAATAAGCCTATTGACAATTTCATGGCGGAAGCGGCCACGAATGGTTTTGTATTGATGGGAGGTGCCAACGCCTGGAACGAGAACCATAAGATATTCGCGACTGGTGGTCAGGGGCATGGTTTTGCTGCAGAGCAGGGGAACAACAAAATTGATCGTTTAATGAGAAGAGATGCACAAATCATCGGCGGTGACAATGCCAAAAACGGTGCAGATCGAATTGTACAAGGGCAACAGATTCAGACGAAATACTGTGCCACAGGCGCAAAAAGTGTGGGTAATGCCTTCGATGGTCAGCAAGGGATGTATAGGTATTTGGATAATACAGGTAAACCCATGCAGTTGGAAGTACCCAGAGATCAGTACAATAAAGCAATTGAGACCATGGAAAATAAAATCCGGAATGGTAAGGTTCCCGGAATAACCGACCCCAATGATGCCGAAAAACTTATTCGCAAAGGTCACCTCACTTATGCACAAGCCCAAAACATCACTAAGTTTGGTACCGTTGAATCGATCGTTTATGATATTTCCGAAGGTGTAGTGGTTGGTGCTGTTGCTGGAGGTATTAGCTTCGGGATTACTTCTTTGATTTTCTATCTCAACACCAAGGATGAAGAGGAGGCTTTCCGGGTCGCAGTAATCCAAGCAGGGAATACATTCGGTAAAACACTTGCCATCTCTATTACTACGCAACAGTTACATCGGTTGTCAGCCATACAGAGCGTACTTGAACATGTTGAAGTTGGCAAACTCTCCCCAACCATTAGCGACGTTCTCCAAAAAGGTATGGGTGTCTCATCGACAGGTATAAATAAAGCACTGAGAGGAACCTTGGTGACCTCGGTTGCAGTAATAGCGGTTACCACAGGGCCTGATATGATAAAATTGATACGTGGGCGTATTTCCCAAGCACAGTTTTTCAAGAATCTTGTCGTCGTCTCCTCTGGCATGGCCGGAGGAGTCATCGGTTCAGTCGCAGGAGGCTTCCTATTCAGCCCAATGGGGCCAGTAGGAGTTTTCTTTGGACGAACAGCAGGTGGAGTCATTGGCGGTATAATTGCATCAGCAGTTTCGAACAAAATTGCCAACAAACTTATAGAAGAAGATAGGGTGAAGATGTTGCGCATTCTTCAGGTACAGATGGAGTATTTGGCCATCACTTTCATGCTGACCGCCGAAGAGATCGATAACCTCAACACCAACCTAAATACAGTCATCAGTCAGAAAACACTGGAGGTACTGTTTGCGGCCGGTAATCAACGCCGTGCAATGGCCAACTTTTTCTTGAAACCTGTAGTCGTCACCATAATCAAACAACGTCCTGCTCTCACCTTCGAGATAAATGATGTAATAGATGCCTGTGATAATTGGGTAGTTTAAAATGTAATATAGCGCCCATGTTTAAAGAGTTTTGAACAAATTTTACAACACTATTCATCTTCATTTTGTATTGTTAATAAATTGGTATTATTAATAAATAAATCATTGTTTGTGTTGCCTGAATAGTCAAAACCAACATATTGAAAAAAGTTTTTGCCGCTTGATTTATCTGATAAATAATATGGTCTTTCATTTTTATAAAAACTGTCTATTCTATTATGAATGGACGCTCTCATGCGCTGATAAAACTCTGTTCTGATATTTTTATTATAATCAAAAGTGACGCCAGGCTGAAAGGCGATCAAGATATATGGACTACGACGAATTGTAGATGGATGGCTTGGCGAAAGTAACACAGGAAACCAAGCACAACCATTGTAATAGAACTCAAAATCATGATCACTCATATTTTTTGTCACAGAATCAGGCCATTCTTTGTTATCGAGTTTATGTATATCCCGTAACAAGCCTACTAGAAATGATTCAACATCAGAAATATCGTCTTTTGAAATTATGTTTACATAAGTAATTAGCGATTTCGACTCATTTGTAAGATCGCCATCCAACAAATGTGTCATTTCTTTTAGATCATTAGCTATCGTGTTTGCACATGATGCGGTTTTATTTGACACACCAAAATACATTTCACCTTTATTAAAAGAGCTAATTGCATATAGACACGGAAAACCAGATTCTTTTGAGTTGAATAATTGATTTAATGTATTCCAGATGTGATAATGTTTTTCTGAAAAATCTTTAGAATTAAGCATTAAACCGCCTCAAAACCATTTTCCATTCTGTTAATATATATAAGTAATGCTTGTTCTACACTATTTCTGTAAAGATTGCATTTAATATTGGCTAATTCAATATCAAATTTACTTTCTCTTATAAAAGAGGCTGGACACATTTCACAAAAGTTATAAGCATGACATTTACTACAAGATTCCTGTTTAAATTCCTTGAATTCTCTATAATATTCATCAGCTATTTTAGCTAAATTTACTGGTTTATCGGACAATTTACCGTAACTTTCAATGCGTTCACAAAATTGGATTGAACCATCGACTCGCACATAGGTTCTATTTGCAAAAGGGATGCAAATTTTTTTTCCCATTTTAGCTTCAGCATCTAACTTTCTAAATGCTATTTTTTTTAGAATATCGCTTATAAAGCTTTTTTCCACTGGCTCAAGTGTTATTTCTTTATGTGTGTGTAAGGCGTTCTTGACTGAATTCAAAGAAATTCTTTTCAGGATATTATCATCAATAGAAACGCTATTTTGTATAGCTGGCGAAAACCTCAAGGATTGTTGCGGCAATGCAAAAATATCAAAAAAATTATTTATACTTTTTATATCATCAGTGTCAGATATAACGCAGTTAATTATAACGTTATTTTTCAGATAACTATCGTTGTATAGTTGAAGTTTTTTTAAATTTGCAATAATCGCATCAAACGTACCTTTTCCAGATTTTGTAATGCGTCGCTTATCATGCGTGTTTTTGTCACCATCAATACTAACAGTAATCAAGAAATCATTACTTATTAGAAAATCAAATTTACTTTCTGATAAACCAAGCCCATTAGTTGTTAATGAGAACTTCAATTTATTATTTGATAATTCATTGGCGTAACTAACTATTTCTTTAATAGTCTCATAGGCTAATAATGGTTCACCACCATAAAAAACAACGTAGCCTTCATTTTGATTAGTTCTGGCGTAAAAGCTTTGCACAGCCTCACGGGCCGTATCAAGAGTCATTGTTTTATTGCTATGATTGCGTTCTCCCTGATTACTTTCATCAAAAACGCAATAAGTACAGCGAAGATTGCATTCGTCGGTTATTTCAAGAATAAGAGTTTTGGCATTCGAAGTGGTTTCTTTACCAATTTCATTAAAATCTAATGTGTTTTGGCGTTTATCGCTTTGATGCCCTAAGTCTAACATGCTAACTGAATCAAAGTCATTTTCACATTCAATTAAAAAAATGTTATTTGTAAGTGCATCGAAAACATACATACCACCTGAGTCAGATTTAAGTCTTAACAAATTATCTTCACTCATTTTTATGCTCTTATCTTTAGTTAAAATAAAAAATATAGGCGCACTAGGCGCCTATATTTTTACTACAGGCTTACTTGATATTAACGAGCATAGCCGCCTTGTAAAGTGCAAGCCATTGGAGCTTTTCCATCTACAGGACGAAACACTTTTTTGAATTTTATTGTTTTCATATTAATTCCTTGAATTCTTTTTTTAAAAAAACTTTATATAGCAATCGGTTATGATGTGCTGGTGCAAATTTATCAGATTATCATGGTCATGTCAATATAAATAAACCAATAAATAACAATGAGTTATATACATTCGAATTATAATGCTTTAATATTTAAAAAATAAATTAGTCGCTTTATGAGAAATTACGTTGTAAGATCACTCATCTACAAACACTCCAGCCTATCCTTAATTCATTGTTCGGCGAGTGTCGGCTTCCGGCGGTAAAGATTGCTAGCCATCCCTTGCTAGCAATCGCGCCTACACCGACATGTGCATGCCTGCGGCGGCCCAGTTCCGTCCTGCGGCACTCGTTCAGACCCAACAAGGGGTCTTCACTTTGTGCCACAATGACTCTACGCCGTTTCGCGATGCCTTGCAGTTTTCCTACTCGGAAAACCGCCCGGCGCTACGTCTAACTGGGACTAAAAATTCATCCAGAATTTTCAGCGAGAGCTATCTATTTGGAGAAATACCCATGAAACAACCAGGACTTGATGGTCGTCATCGCGATAAAGATGGTGAAATAAGTAAAAAACATGGCAATTCGTTAATTAGTACTTTACGTAAAACCTATGGTCAAGATTTTGCACCAAAGCTTAAAGATACTGATAAGCTCTCTGACGTTCTCGATAAACTGGACGAATCATCCTTAACTAAGCTGATCCAATAACTTTTAAACATCTTTTCGAGAAATAGCCTTTTCCATGCAAATAAAAAATAGGACTTAGCGGTCACTATTTTTATTTGTATGACTCTAAACAGAGGTAAACGGTGACCACCGACCTTTCGGCTTAATGTTATTCTTAATCTGCACATCAAACCTGCTTGCTTTCATCTGCTACCCCTCCCTTGTAACTGATTCGGTTTTTTCGCCTTGTGCCGGCACAGCGTTAAACAGGTTTAGGTCATGCCGGATATCCAGCTCGACTAGATGCATGGTAACGCCGGGCGTAAAGTGCACCTGATGCTTCAGGAAGCTTTACATACCATGTAGCTGTAGCTGCGCAACTTAACTAACAAACGACTCATTGGGGTTATGAGTTTTTAACCGTCTAATAATGTCCAATATTTATCTTTATTTGGCGGGTATTTTTTGACTTCACATAATAAGAATAATATAATTATGATTATTATGTTATTTACAGCGAGGCCGCCGCCATGAATCAGTTAGTCATCACTATACCCGCCGATATTCGAGAACGCATCATTCAGGCTGCCAATGATTTATACAGACAAGCCGACCGGCAAACCTTTCCAACGGTTGATCAGGTCAGGCGGCATGCCCGTGTTGATATGAATGCAGCTTCGGCTATTATGCGAGAATGGCGCCGCAGCCAAACTGTTCAGGCCGCGCCGGTTGCTGTTCATGTGCCGGACGCAGTAGTTAATGCAAATAACCAGGTATTGGTTGCTTTATGGACTCAAGCCCAGGAGTTGGCGAACGAAAGTCTTAAGACGGCACAATCCGCGTGGAATGCAGAGAGAAACGAGCTAGACGAAATGCGACAGGAATTAGCTAATGCCTATGAGACACAGGCCGCCGAGTTTGAGCTATTTAAAACTCAGACCGCCGATAAGGAGCTGGCTCACCAGGAAGCCGCGAAGCAGGCCGCTAGTGATTTGGCTAGCGTCCGGACAGAATTAGCTCAAGCATTGACCCGAGCGGAAAGAGCGGAAGCTCAAGTTGGCGAGATTGAGCGCCGGGCTAACGACCTTCGCGGCGAATTGGATAGAGCACATGAGGATATTGATCAAGCGCGGTGTGTTTTAGCGGATCACCAAAAATTAACAGCATCCATCACCGTCGAGCGTGACGCGGCCAAATCTGAGCTGACCAGGATACTTGCGACCGCTGAGGCAATGTCGGAAACTCATCGGGAACAATGTAACGCCGCCACCCAAGAGCTTGCCAAGCTGACTGAGCAGCGCGATCAGGCGCTTAAGTCGGCAGAGGATGCGCGTGAATATGCGGCGGAATTGGCCGGTAAATTGTCGGCAACCTATGAACAGAATGTGGCTTTATTGGAGAGAATAGCACCAAAGTAACAAGGATACATTAAGGTAGATCGCGCACCTCTATCTTTCAGAAAAAAATGGCTTAAATGGGTGGCGTTCGCTTCCGTTGCGAACCAATCCTGATCGATCATCGAGAATACTGTTAGCGCGGTTTGTACCGGTGTAAATGGTTACAACAGTGCGGCAGGCACGGGCGGTTTTATATCGTCGCCCCCTACCGCGCCAAGCCTAATAGAATTGCCGGGTAAAACGCCGCCGCATCAGATCGTCACGCAAGGGCAGTAAACTTCCCATCCCCCAGCACAATCGACTTCACACCAAGAACTTTCTTACGCATGGGAAACATCTTTCTAGCGCCAGCACAGTATCCGGAAATTGGAGGTTATAGCCCACCCAAGGGACTGACAAAACTCTTCGCCTTTCATCAATTTAAGGCTCATGGCTATGTGCAGTTACCACATTTAATGATTTTTTTCTACTTCTAGACAGTTCGAAATTCGGCGTTTTTCGAAGTGATGGATAATTTGTTTTTGTTGCACAATTTCAATTAACTCAAATATTACCCTTCTCTGGATCAAGGCGTACCTCTATGTCCAAACTACCTGAAACCGGTTATCTGCGATTAGCGCAAATCATTGGTAATCCCAAAGCCGATCCTGCCATACCAGCCTTAATTCCTGTCAGTAAATCAACCTGGTGGGAAGGTGTTAAATCCGGACGATATCCAGCGCCTGTCAAACTCGGTCCACGCATTACCGCCTGGCGCGTGGAAGATATTCGGGAATTGATCAAAAAACTCTTTCAAGATGCAGTCAGCGCCTAGAAAAAAACTGCCACCTTTCGGCAGAATATTATCGGAGAAATTGAAATCGGCCAATCCGCCGTGGCTGGTAATTGTCTGCATAGGACGTGACTGTTGGCAACGCGCTAAACACTGGCAGAAAAACCCGACCGTCTGGGCATTGGTGATGCCTGCGTCAGAATCGCCACTTGTCTATTTCTGGCAGGTTTCGGCGCTATATGTCCTTGTAGACTGGGATCTAGGGCCAACCCACAATCAAATAATTCAATTGGTGAAAATTCTGCTGGTAGCTGGAGCAGAGCAGGTGACGGTTCGCCCTTGCTGGGTCGATGTCAGTCAACCGGCAGTCGAGTATGATGTTTCAAGGCCTGCGGGTGATCGCTGGGTTCAGGTCAGGGAACAGATCATGATTTATCCGGGGCTCAAGCAGAGAGATAGCGATGTTTCTGCCTGAAGTCATAGAACTGGACGATGCTGAATTGACTAGCCTGGAAAAAAGCGTCCTTTCCAATACAACCGAGATCAGGCAATTATCCTTTGCCAACTTGGATTTACCCTGTTATATCGTTGAAGAACACTTTTTCGATTTGGGTGGCAAGCGTCAGCCAGGCGTCTGGTATTGCTATTATACCGAAGGCAACCAGAAAAGTCCTGCTGCACAGCATGCCATACGGATTTGCTCACCACTGTACATAGAGGCTGTTACCAATACCGAGGATGGTCAGTATTTTGGCCGCTTGTTACGTTTCCGCGATACCTTTGGCCGTTGGCGGCAATGGGCCATGCCGATGGAATTGCTGCGTGGTTCCTGCGAAGAATTACGCGGAGAACTGTTGGCTGCCGGTGTGGAGATAGAATGGAAGCATCGTCATAAACTGGCTGATTATCTGCAATCTAATCTCCCGGAAAAAGTGATCACCGCAGCCACGCATACCGGCTGGGCAGACAAAGGCAATGCCTTTGTGATGCCGGATCGG